>SUUT01000016.1 GCA_015062385.1 Alphaproteobacteria bacterium
ATTCGAATTGGCAGAATCAGATTTTTGATAAAATGGAAGTTTCTTCTTTTAATTGAATGCCTTATACAAAATTAAAAAATTTACCAAAATGTGTAAAAAATTGTTGCATTTATACGTACCTTTTTTTGCTGTTAATTATTTTTTTGTTAAGAAATAGTCTCAGCTATCAACTATAAAAAAAGGTTTCAGAACAAAATCCGAAACCTTTAAAACAAATTTACAATATATCGTTAGGACGTAAAATCATTCCATATTTTTTTTATTTGACACAAGAAATCGCTACACGCCTCTTGATTCGTATCTTTACTTTCTGCGGCAAACTGTTGAAGCAATTCTTTTTGTTTAGCACTTAAATGTGTTGGTGTTTCTACACGGAATGTTACATACATATCCCCATAAGAATCGCTTTTTAAACGGGGCATTCCCTTTCCTTTGATTTTAATTTGTGTACCGCTTTGCATACCGGCTTTAATTTCCACTTCCTCTGCTTTTCCCGTCATTGTCGGAACAGCAACCTTTCCTCCTAATGCCGCAGTTGTCATCGGAACCGGCATTTCACAATACAAGTCTATTCCTTCTCGATCAAAAATACTATGTTTCTTGACTGTCACAAAAACATATAAATCTCCTGCGGGACCTCCATGTATTCCGGCATCACCTTCCCCACTTAAACGCATCCGAACACCGGTTTCAACTCCTTTCGGAATAGAAATCTCCAAAGTGCGTTTTTTCCGAATACATCCTTGTCCTTTGCATGCCGAACAAGGGTCTTTAACTGTTTTGCCCGTTCCGTGACAATCCGGACAATCGGTATCCATAATGAAAAAGCCCTGCCGTTGACGAACACGCCCCATGCCTCCACAAGTCGGACATGCTTCAACCGATTTACCACCTTTTCCCCCACAATCTTCACAAGGAACGGTTGTATTAACAACAATGGATTTTTTAACACCTTCAAAAGCTTCCTGTAATGTAATTGATACATCATACCGAACATCGGCACCTCGTGTATTTGCATCCGTCGTGTGACTGCGTGAAGCCCCACCAAAACCACGGAACATTTCTTCAAAAATATTTTCGAAACCGGAACCCGCAAAATCAAACCCGCTAAATCCGGCTCCACCGCCACCAAATCCGTTATTTCCATTAGCAAAAGCAGCATGTCCGTAACGGTCATAAGCGGCTCGTTTTTGTTCATCTTTTAAAATTTCATAGGCTTCATTAATTTCTTTAAACTGAACTTCTGCCGCTGCATCTCCCGGATGAACATCCGGATGACATTCTTTCGCCTTTTGCCGAAAAGCCCGTTTAATTTCACTTGCGGTTGCATCTTTTGAAACACCCAACATATCATAGTAATCTTTTTTAGCCACGTTCTACCCTTTATGCTAACAATTAACGTTTTCTTTTATGCTGAAAGGTCTTTTCTTGCATACAAATATATGCTATCAGAAAAGACCTTTATTGTCTATACGCTTTTAGACTTATTTTTTAACTTCTTCAAAATCAGCATCTACAACCGTATCATCCGCTTTTGAAGATGTATCAGATTCGGCAGAAGTAGCACTATCCGAAGCTCCTGTCGGATTTTGTTTATACATTTCTTCCCCGATTTTTAATGTTGTTTGAGTTAATGCATCTGTTTTTTCTTTTAATTTTTCAGCATCATTGCTATCCAAAACATCTTTTAACTCTTGAACGGCTTTTTCAATGCTTTCTTTTGCAGAAGCAGCAATTTTATCCCCGTTTTCTTTCAAAACTTTTTCTGTTTCATGAATCAAAGCATCTGCTTTATTACGGGCTTCAATCACTTCTTTCAATTTTTTATCTTCTTCGGCATGTTGTTCTGCTTCTTTAACCATTTTTTCAATATCTTCATCTTTTAAACCCCCAGAAGCCTGAATACGGATATTTTGTTCTTTACCGGTTGCTTTATCTTTTGCAGAAACATTCACAATACCGTTTGCATCAATATCAAATGTCACTTCAATTTGTGGCATACCACGTGGTGCCGGAGGAATTCCGATTAAATCAAATTGTCCGAGCAACTTATTATCCCGAGCCATTTCACGTTCCCCTTGGAAAACACGAATTGTCACTGCGGTTTGCCCGTCTTCTGCCGTAGAGAATACTTGACTTTTCTTTGTCGGGATTGTTGTATTGCGTTCAATTAAACGGGTGAAAACACCACCTAATGTTTCAATACCCAAAGATAATGGCGTTACGTCTAACAATAAAACGTCTTTCACATCCCCTTTTAACACACCACCTTGAATAGCAGCCCCCATGGCAACAACTTCATCCGGATTCACCCCTTTATGCGGTTCTTTACCAAAGAAGTCTTTCACAATTTCCTGAACTTTCGGCATACGTGTCATACCACCAACCAAAATAACTTCGTCAATTTCGCCTTTACTTAATCCGGCATCTTTCAATGCTTTTTCCATCGGTCCTTTTGTCCGGTCTAATAAATCTTCAACCAAACTTTCCAATTTTGCCCGAGTTAAGGAAACATTTAAGTGTTTCGGACCGGTTGCATCAGCTGTAATAAACGGCAAATTAATATCTGTCTGAGTTGCAGAAGACAATTCAATTTTCGCTTTTTCAGCAGCTTCTTTTAAACGTTGTAAAGCCATTCTGTCTTGACGTAAATCAATGCCGTTTTCTTTTTTGAATTCATCTGCCAAATAATCCATAATACGGGCATCAAAATCTTCCCCTCCAAGGAATGTATCCCCGTTTGTGGATTTTACTTCAAACACACCGTCACCAATTTCCAAAATAGAAACGTCAAACGTACCACCACCTAAGTCATAAACAGCGATTGTACCCGATTTCTTTTGATCCATACCATAAGCTAATGCAGCAGCTGTCGGTTCATTAATGATACGCAAAACTTCCAAACCGGCAATTTTACCGGCATCTTTTGTAGCCTGACGTTGAGAATCATCAAAATAAGCTGGCACAGTAATAATAGCCTGTGTAATTTTTTCACCCAAATAACTTTCGGCATCTTCTTTTAATTTTTGCAAAACGTATGCAGAAATTTGGCTTGGTGCATATTTTTTATCTGAAACATCAACCCATGCATCTCCATTATCACCGGCAACAATTTTATACGGCATTAAGCCTTTGTCCCGTTGAACCATTTTATCATCAAACCGACGACCGATTAACCGTTTAATAGAAAACAACGTACCTGCCGGATTTGTAACAGCTTGTCTTTTTGCCGGCTGACCGACCAAACGTTCTCCTTTTGAAGTAAAAGCCACCATTGACGGTGTTGTACGAGCTCCTTCACGGTTTTCCAACACTTTGGCATCTTTACCATCCATAATTGCCATACAAGAATTTGTTGTACCCAAGTCAATTCCTAAAATTTTAGCCATGTTTTTCTCCTTAATTTTTGATTAAAATTTAACTGGTGAATTGTATATAGGTCATAACATTGTATTTCGCAACACTATTTTTGCATTTTTTTTAATTTTTTATATTTTTTTTACAAAAAGCATAGAAATTAAACCGCTATATCCTTATCAATCAGCAATAAAGTATGCTTTTTAATACAAAGCTCCTAAAAAAAGATATAGAATAAAAAAAATTATTGCTTTTCAATGTATCTTTTTTTATTATTCATAAAAGATTATTCAGAGGAGAGGTTCATATGCAAAAATTAATCGTTATACCGACATACAATGAAAAAGATAATATTTTAAATTTATTAGAACAGATTTTTAAAATTGTCCCCGATATTCATATTTTAATTGTGGATGATGCCTCCCCTGATGGCACAGGACAATTTATTGATAACATTATTGAAAAAAATACTTTTAGTAATCGTTTGCATATTATGCATCGCTCTGGAAAATTAGGACTGGGAAGTGCCTATATTCAAGGATTTACTTGGGGTATGGAACAAGGATTTGAAATTTTAACCAGTATGGATGCTGATTTTTCTCATAAGCCGGAATATTTACCTCAAATTTTTGAAACAATGAAAACACATGATTTAGTTATTGCTTCCAGATATGTAAAAGGTGGTGGCGTAGAAGATTGGGGGCTTTTCCGTAGAATATTATCTTTTGGCGGCAGTTTATATGCCCGTATCGCACTTTTATCAAATATTCATGATTTTACCGGCGGATTTAATTGTTATCACGCCCAATTTTTGAAAAAAATAAAACTATCACAAGTCCAATCAAAGGGATATTGCTTTCAAATTGAAATGAAATTTCGACATGTGTTGCTAAATGCCAAAATTAAAGAAATTCCCATTATTTTCCCCGACAGAAAACTGGGGGCATCTAAAATGAGTGGCAATATTATTCAAGAAGCTGTTATTAATGTACTAAAATTATCTTTACTCAGAAATAAAATAAAAAAACAAATGGCAAATTAACATGATTCAATACTTCAAACAATTTTGGAATGATGGCATGCAACAATTATTGTCATTATCCTTTAAACAAAAAGCATTTTTAATTTTTTGCTTAGGGTTAATTTTATATCTTCCATTAATGGATAATTTTAATGCGACCCATGATGAAAAATATACTTTATTGGTTTTTCAGTATTCTTGGATAGATATGATTAAAACGTTAATGGCAGAAGATGGACATCCACCATTATCCTATATATTCATCCGGTTATTTGCCTCAATAAATAATGAATATCAAATTGCCCTTGCTCGATTTTCAAGTGTATTAGTACTTATGTGTACAGCTCTTTTAGGTGTCTTTCCGCTTCGTAGATTGTTAGGGGATAAAGTTGCATTACTATACATGTTATTCGTTTTTACTTTCCCCGCTTCTTTTCACTTAGGAATCAATATTCGAATGTATCCGTTAGCCGTTTTATGCACAACCGGTGCATTCTTATACGCCTTAACAATTGTTCATAAATATCGGCGTTCTGATTGGTTTTGGCTATCATTCTTTTCTATTGCAGGACTATATACACATTATTATTGCGGAATGATTTTAGCCGTCATTTGGATTGCCTTGTTACTTGATTTAATCAAAACAAAACAATTTTCTAAAATAAAATGGTTATTTTTAAATGGCACAATTGTGGCTTTTTGCTTTTTACCTTGGATTTTAGTTTTCATCAATCAATACAACAATATGAAAACCGATTGGTATCCATCACTGCAAACAGCCGTTAAAGCAATTGTCGGTACCGTATTTTATTACAGAGGAACATATAACGCTTACACAATTACAACATTCTTTACGATATTTCTTGGTATTCTTTCATGGATTCTGATATTCCAATTTTTATCGGAAACAAAAAAAACAGATTTAAAAAACATTATTGTAAAACGAGCAGCTACAATTTGTATTACCGTGTACATCATGGCGTGGCTTATATCTTTAATTGCCCGTCCCATGTTAGCAGATGTTTATTTGGTTATTTTTGTGGGATTAGTTTATATTGCTGTTTCAATGGCATTTATTCATTATACCCAATTTAGAAAATTATTTTTAATCGTATTTATTCCCGCCCTTATCACTAATTGGTATCAATACAATTCAATATCACACGAACAAATTAATAAAAAAATTCAAACCTATTTTCATGAAAACATTCCCACAGATTCACTTATCCTTTATGATTTTACTTTTAGTCATTTATTTCTCCGATTTTATTTGCCTGAATATTCAACATTATATACCCCTATTGTTCATCAATTAGTTTTGTTGAATGAAGAAATTAAAGAAGAACAAAAAAATTTTAAAAAATTAGAGAATTATAATAATATTTACCTGCTTTCATCTTTTTGCAATACAATTAATGATTCATTATTTCAACCGCAAAAAAGCATGTACGGTTTTTATGAAACTCTATGCTTAAAAAAACTGACAATTGATGAAGCAAGATTTTATATTATTAACGGCAAAACATTTTATAAATAACTTTCTGCTGTTTGATAATTTTAATCAAACAGCAGAAAAATGTTTATCTGATTTTTAAATAATTTTGACGACTCAATTCTTTTCTGGTTATCGTTATACTATCTAATACTAAACCGATTAAAAAACTAACAAGCGAACACACCATTAAAATACCGGACAGAATAGCGGTCGGAAACCGAGGAACCATCCCTGTATTAATAAATTCAATCATAACAGGAATAATGAGAACAATACCAATAAGCATAAAAAACAAAGCAATTAAGTTAAAAAATAAAAATGGTTTTTCTTCTTTAATTAACATAATAATCGTTTTTAAAATTCTAACACCATCTTTATACGTTGATAACTTAGAAAAAGACCCCTCCGGTCGGGCATAATAACACGTATCTATTTCTTTTATCGGCAACCTTCTAGATAATGCATAAACAGTCAGTTCCGTTTCAATCTCAAATCCTGCACTGTTTGCCGGAAAAGATTTAACATATCGTTTTGAAAAAACACGCAATCCGGATAACATATCCGTTAATTTTTGTCCTAAAAAAAGTTCTACGGTTTTTGTTAAAAATTTATTTCCTGATCGATGTCCTGAACGATAACAACTCTGTTCTGTTTCTTTACGAGCCCCAACCACCATATCTAAATTTTCCGACAACAGAATCCGAATCAATTCCGGAACACTTTTAACATCATACGTTGCATCCCCATCAATCATAACATATACATCAGCATCCACATCTGAAAACATCCGCCGAACAACATTTCCCTTCCCTTGTAAACATTCCGAACGAACAATCGCTCCATGCTCTGCCGCAATTCTTTTTGTTTCATCAGTAGAATTATTATCATATACATAAATTTTACCATTCGGCACATATTTTTGAAAATCCTGAATAACGGTTCCTATCGTTAATTCTTCATTATAACAGGGAATTAACACAGCAATTTCCGGAATAAATTTTTCCATTATATCCTCCTTTGATTTATAATCGGCAATTTAAAACCACAGTTATCGCATTTATCATCTTCCGGCGATACCGGCTGTAAAACAACATCTTTTAATTCTTCCGGAACACAAATAAACAATCCTGAATCCAAATTGTTTTTTAAATCCCGACAGTATTTTCCTTTTAAATCTTTTTTCATAACATTAAAAATCAATGGTCTGTTATCAAGATTATACATTATCCGACCGATTAAAATTTCCGGACCGTTATGTTCCTGCTCAATCTTATCTCTGATTTTTCTGAACTCATTCCGTTCTACAAATTCAGACCCTTTCATTAAAACTGCATTGATATGAATATACCCTAACGCTCTAAAATCAAACTGTTTTGCCAATATCGGAATAACCCCTGCTGTTGGGAAACTATATAGTTTTAATAATGTATTTTTTGGTAAATTAATCGGCTCCATATACACCATTTTTTCATCATTAAGTCGATGCCCCCAAGATGTACTATTCATGGGTACAAGCAATAAAATACCAACAATAATAATACAAATCGTTACATAAACTGACTTTTGTAAAAAGCCCTTGGGTATACACATTATCATTAATTTTACAAAGAATATGGCAGAAAAAAGTTCTATTATTCCGATATACCGATAAATCGAAAAAACATTTAACCACAAAATATACGAAAGAACCAAAAATACACTTAAAAAACACCATAAGGGGGATGTTTGATAAAAAACTTTAACCCTCTTTGGTTTTAAAAATAAATACCCGCCAAAAACAAGTGCAACAGAATAATATACTATGCCTCGTATATCATAAAAAGCCATCTCAGCCGATTTATATTCTCCTTTTAACCAAATATACGGAAAAATAAATTTCAAACAATCCGGAGGAATAAAACGAGTATCCGTATAATTAAAATTGTCAAAATAGGGAGATTTAAATATCTCATTTAAAAAGGGGAATACCGGATTTTGATATAAATCCCATAATTTGAGCATCCACCATCCGTTTGTAAGTAAAAATCCGATTAATCCGCCCAATGCAAAATAAAAAACAAATTTAATCGGGTGTTTTAAATATTGAAAACACAAAATCAAACTTAATCCGGAAGCAACACACACATATATATTTGTTGATTTTAAACCCAATGCACTACCCAAAATTAAACCACTGATTAAAAATTTCCATATGCCTTGCATTTCCGGATATTTTATCATTTTAAACAAATTATATAATGCCCAACAAGACAAAAATACTATGGGAATTTCATTAGATGAAGAACCGGCTTGAAACCATATACATTGTCCGGTTATCCCCAATGCAACCGTTAAAACAAGGCATCCAATTCCGGTTATTGTTTTCACATCAAAAAACAAACTCACAATTTTAAAAAAAGCAAAAATCAGCAATCCAAACCAAATGCCTTGCAATGCATAAGCAATAGGAACATTATCATTAAAAGCTTCTATAATAAAATAAAATGGTAAATCTATAAGTGGATTTAAAAAAGTATTAATAGAGGCTGGTACAATATCATAATTTAAACGATTATTTAAAAAAGCAAATGCATTGTAATAATGGTAATTTGAAAAATCCCACGAATTTTCATTTTTTGTAAATACACAAATACTACTACCTAAAAGCAGAAGAATCAAAAACATTATCCAATTCGTATTAAACAATTGAATTATTTTTTGCTCTATAAAATGACAAGCAATTTTCATCAAAACCAAATATCCTCTTGAATACATTAATTAAGTTTAAATCTCTTAAATTAGAGTATCTATATGCTACAAGCTATTTTTATAAAAAAAACTTGCTCCTAAATATTCGTGATGTTTTTTGATTTTGTAAAAATTGGCATTTCCTGATATCTAATTGACAACAAGAAATATTTAAACTTACCGAACAAAATTCGGCAATAATTGCTTTTTTTGAGTTCATTTTTATGCCCTTTCATGACATTACCCTTTATGTATAAGCAATACAAAAGCGGATGTCAATAAATAATAATGCTTTGTAAACTAATTAAACAAAATAAGTAATTTAAGGGAATATAAGTATAAAAACACTCTTGACGAATTGTTTTTTTTTCTATAAAAATACACTTATATGCTTTTTGATTATTATATCCCATGTTATTACAATTAAACAAAAATTCTACTTTAACAAAAATTGTATTAATTTGTACGAGTCTTATTTATTCTATCGGACTATGCTATTTTTTTGCTGAAAATGAATTTTTGTTTTCATTCTTAAAAGATTTTTTAACATTAAGTACTGTTTCTTGTTTGTTTTTAGTCTTTTCTTCAAAATTATTATGGATTATATCCTTATTTGTTTCTTTACTATACTTCACAACAATTAGTTGGATTTTTTATAATGGCTGGAATACAAATTTTTATCTGATTGAAGTTATTCAAAATAGCTCTTTCAATGAGCAATTAACTTTTCTTTTAACATTTTTAACTTCATCTGTTTTTTATAAATTCTTATTATATTTTGTATCCCCTGCATTCCTTTTAATTACACTTCTTATTTATATTGAAAAAAAATATCCTTTATTGATTAGTAAGAATCAAAAAATATTATGGTCTTTTTTCTTATCAGAAATGCTCATTATTTTATATATGCTTCCTGTACCCTACTATGGCGAATCTTTTTTTCCGAAAAAAAATAATCCTTATCAAAAAGCAAATTATACTTTCTTAACCGAACAAGCAGACAAAGATTTAATTGTTGTTTTTATGTTAGGAGAATCCGTTCGGGGTGATCATTTAAATTTAAACGGTTATTCCCGAGAAACCATGCCTTTAATTTCAAAAGAAAAAAATATTATTTCTTTTAAAAATGCACATGCATCCAGATTAGATACCGTTTCTAATTTTAAATGTCTTATGTCTGCATATGACAGTACCATTTCCTTTTATGATATCCCTATTCGGGAAAGTATGTTTTCAGTATTCAATCAACTTAATTTTAAAACCGCTCTTTTTTCAACAAATGACATAACTGAAACGTATAATTTGTATAAACCAGATTTACAAAATACGCATATGCAAATTATTGCCGATTATGATGAAAAATTACTTGCACTAATGGAACAGTTTATACAGAAAAATCAAAATCAAAAACAATTCATTATGTTGCATACATATGGAAGTCATCACCGATATCAAAATGTAATACCAAAAGACAAAAAATACCATATTTTTAACAAAATCAACTCCCCTACTCTTATTTC
The DNA here is from genome assembly GCA_015062385.1 of Alphaproteobacteria bacterium. Lineage (GTDB taxonomy): Bacteria > Pseudomonadota > Alphaproteobacteria > CAAHEQ01 > UBA3637 > RGIG4140. Next base: position 10,121 of record SUUT01000016.1, read on the forward strand.
ATCTAACTCTTGTAACTGTGCGTGGAGTCTTCATAATTTTAATCTGGATAAAGTAATTAATGATTACGACAACACACTTATTTATTTGGATTATGTAATGCATACTTTAATTCAAAAATTAAAAGACAAAAATGCTATATTCATCTATACTTCTGATCATGGCGAATCATTTGGCGAAAACGGACAAACCTGTCTCCATTGTTTTCCGGAAAAAGAGGTTTGGCATGTGCCTTTGATTATCTGGGCCTCAGATAGTTGGATAAATAAAAATCCCCAAAAATGGAACAACATTCAAGCAGCATTTAATCAAGAAAAACATAATCAACGCAATGTCAGTCATCGGAACATTGTTCCGTCCCTTTTGGATTGCAGTAATATCAAAACTGACTTTTTTGATAAAAAATACAGTTTTTGCCAAAAAGAATTTATCCCCGATTTTTTTGAAGGCTGCAATCGTTTTCAAAAAAATGATTGTCCTACGTGTAATTCTTTTTCCAATTTAATCATACAAAACATCCCGTCTCCAATCAAAAAAATAAATCCAATTTTAAATAAAACAACCTGTATTTTTGATAAGAAAAAAGAAAAAACATTTCTTCATGCAATGAATTCGGCACATAAATTAAAATCTCATCTTTTTGAATTTTCTAATTTTGAAATAGATATTTTTTATAAAAACAATAAAATATTAACCGGACATAATCCACAGGGAATGCCCGAAGGCGAATTATCAGATATCTTCAAAATATTTCCTAATATATCACACTATCATTTTTGGTTGGATGTAAAAAATTTAACCGTAGCAAACGCTCCTAAACTAATAAAAAATCTCAACCTGTTACTTAAAAAATATAATATATCTAAAAATCAAATTCTCATTGAAAGTCCGAATACAGAAGCCCTTTCACTTTTTTCAAAAGATGGGTTTGAAACAACTTTATATTTTTTACCTCTTTCTGATAATATATCTCGTCAATATGATTCTATTCAAACAATGATTAAAGAATTTCAAAAGTATCCAACAAATTATATTTCCGCTGATGTTAAATACGCAAGTTATATACAATACTTTTTTCCAAACATATGCCATCTGTTTTGGAATGTACCTGAACATAAAAGTCAATCTATTCTTAAATTTGAACAAACAAAAGCCATCATTATAGATAGACCCTAATTCAATGCTTCCCCCCCCCCCTTGACTTTTTTGACAAAAAAAGGTAGATTTTTGAAAAGGATTTTTAATAGAGGAAAAAATGTTTTTTCGTTTATCTCACAACTGGTTTTTACCTTTAATCTGTTTGTTGATAACGGCTTATTTTGTGTTTCATACCGTTCAGGGAAATCATGGCGTTCGGCGAATGATTCAGGTTCGGGAAGAAATTGCAACAGCTGATAAAATCAAACAAGAAACCGTTGCAGAAAAAGAACGATTACAAGCAAAAGTAAATGCTTTATCTCCTAAATCATTAGATTTAGATCAGTTAGAAGAATCTGCTTTGCGAATCCTCAATATGGGTGATGAAAATTCTAAAATAATTTTTAGATAATCAGCCTATGTTTAATTGACGATTTTTTTGATATAACTGATGTACTTGTTGCTCATTAATCGATAGATTGATTGCCTCTGCATCATTTCCATATTTTTCTTGTATAGCCTGCAACACTTTTTGTTCTTGTGCCTTTTTTAAATTGTTATCCGATTTAAAAAAAATAACAGGTCGCGTTCTATCAAATTCCCAATGCTTTGTTTTTTGATTATAAACAACATCCCCAACCATCGATACATCCTCCGGATTAATTTTAGCACGACGAATAAAATCCGGATGTGTTAATTCTTTTGTCCGACCTTGTTCATCATAACAAAGTGTTCTATTGTCCCACGCCCGTACAACATAATCTTGAATTTTTGGATGATGATTATAAAAAATAACAAATCTCATTCTTTTTCTTCCTTCCGTCCTTTGTAATAGATAAGCCAACTTAAAAGCATCAATGCCGGAATCATTAATGCCCCTGTAAAAAGAAAGAAATAAAACCAACCCATTTGTTCAACCCACATCCCACTATATCCGGAAACAAGTGATACAGCAACCATCATCAAACTGCTTAATAACGCATATTGCGTTGCCGCATATTGTTTTGAACACAATCCGGACAAAAAGGCAACAAATACTGCTCCACCCATACCCCCGATAATGTTATCAAACAAGATAACAAGAATAAAAAACGGAACCGATTCAGGAAAAAATGAAAATACAGCAAAAACAACGGACGTAATTACTTCAACAACACCCAAAACAAATAACAACTTCAATACATTATAACGCATAACCAATATGCCCCCCAAAGTGATACCCAATATGGTTATCCAAGGGCCAATTGTTCCAGACACCAATGCAATTGTTTGATTGGAAAAACCCAAATCCTGATAAAACGGCAATGCCATTCTGCCCAGTACAGCATTACATGCCTTATATAACACAATAAAAATGAGTAACCAAAACCAATTTATATGTTGCATAAAATCCCGAAATGGCAGACATACCATCTCTTTCCAAAAATTTTTAACAACCACTTTTTGTGTGTGTTTTTCTTCTTGAATAAAAAAAGTACTAACCAATCCTACACTTAAAATACAAGCAACAATAAAATATGCTAACTGCCAAGAAATAACGGTTGAAGCAGCAACAACACCGGCACCGGACAACAACATACCAAGTCTATATCCGAATTGATACATCCCAGCTCCCTCACCATATTCTTCTTTTTTAAGTGTACTGATTCGCAAAGCATCTACAACAATATCCTGACTGGCAGCAAAAAAAGCAGTTAATAACGCAAATAAATACGTTTGTAGGGGCATCATCAAATGAACCGTTTCTCCATTTGCATTTGCATGGTTGATCGGATATACCCAAGTGTTTTTATCCGGAGAAAAACAAGATAATCCGATAACACTAAAAATTAAACCAATCTGAAAAACAAGAAGCCACGCTTTTTTAGGTCCCATTTTTTTTGCTAAAAATGGTAATTGTATTCTATCAATAAACGGGGCCCATAAAAATTTAAAATTGTATGGCAATAACACAAGTGCAAAAAAACCAATAATCGGTAAACTAATGTGTAAATTGCTCATCCACATGGATAAAGAATATCCAATTAAACTAAACGGTAATCCACAGGAAAATCCTAAAAACAGAAAAATAAAAACAGCCGGATTTAAATATCCCCTCAATGCCATTATCCAACCGTTCATCCGTTTCTCCTTAAATTAGAAACGGGAAACAGGTTTTCCCGTTCCCCGTTAAATCATTAATCTTCTTTTCTTCTTTCAAATTTACGACGTTCATTGCTATCTAAATATTTTTTACGTAGACGGATATTTTGAGGTGTCACTTCCACCAATTCATCATCTTCAATATAGGATAACGCAACTTCAAGTGGCAAAATACGTGGCGGATATAACAACACATTATCGTCTTTACCGGCTGCCCGCATATTTGTTAATTTTTTACCTTTAATCGGATTCACTTCAATATCCCCCGGTTTAGCATTTGCCCCGATAATCATACCGGCATAAACCGTTACACCTGCCGGAATAAAGAGCGGACCCCGTTCCTGAATATTCCACAATGCATACGGAACGGCTTTTCCTTGTTCCGTTGAAATTAAAACCCCATTTCTCCGCCCTGTGATAACACCTTTATACGGAGCATAACTGTGGAACAATCTGTTCATAATACCGGTTCCGCAAGTATCTGTCAAAAATTCACTGTAATAACCGATTAAACCACGAGAGGGTGCAATAAAGACCAACCGTGTTTTTCCGCCACCGCTAGGCGTCATTTCCGTCAATTCTGCTTTACGCATACTCATTTTTTCAACGACAACACCTGCGTATTCATCATCCACATCAACAACAACTTCTTCCATTGGTTCTAGTTTATTGCCGTTTCCGTCTTCCTTAAATACAACACGGGGGCGTGAAACAGATAATTCATATCCTTCACGCCGCATTGTTTCAATTAAAACACCTAACTGCAATTCTCCCCGTCCGGCAACTTCAAATGCATCAGTTGTATCTGTTCGGGAAACTTTTAATGCAATATTTCCTTCCGCTTCTTTACAGAGTCGATCCCAAATCATACGGGACGTCACTTTATCCCCTTCCGTACCGGCAAGCGGAGACGTATTAATTGAAAAAGTCATTGCCAATGTCGGCGGATCAATCGGTTCTGCCTGAATAGGCTCACTTACAGTAGAATCACATAACGTATCAGATACCGTTGCATCTGTTAAACCGGCAATGCTGACAATATCACCGGCAATGCCCTCATCAATCGGTTGCCGTTTTAACCCACGGAATGCAATAATTTTAGAAGCTCTTGCCGTTTCTACTGCTTTCCCATCACGAGAAATGGCTTTTATCATCTGATTTGTTTTAACCTTTCCGGATAAAATACGCCCTGTTAAAATACGCCCGACAAACGGATCAGCTTCCAACGTTGTGACAAGCATTCTAAATGGACCGTTGACATCACATTTCGGAGCCGGTACATGCTCTACGATTTTCTTAAACAACGGCATAATGTCTTTTCGTTCATCTGCCAAGTCATTAACAGCCCAACCTTCACGTCCGGAAGCAAACAATGTCGGAAAATCCAATTGTTCATCTGTTGCACCTAAATTATCAAACAAATCAAAAATTTCATTATGAACTTCATCCGGTCGGGCATCTGCACGATCAATTTTATTAATAACAACAATTGGACGCAAACCTAACTTTAAGGCTTTGGATAATACAAACTTTGTTTGTGGAAGCGGACCTTCTGCCGAATCAACTAACAGAATAACACCATCCACCATAGATAAAATACGTTCAACTTCTCCGCCGAAATCAGCGTGACCCGGAGTATCCACAATATTAATCCGAATACCATTCCATTCAACAGATGTACATTTTGCAAAAATGGTAATACCCCGTTCCCGCTCTAAATCATTAGAATCCATTGCACAGGTAACAACTTGTTGATTTTCACGATAAGCACCACTTTGCTTTAAAAAAGCGTCTACAAAAGTTGTTTTACCATGGTCAACGTGTGCGATAATCGCAATATTTCTCATTTCTTGTATCATTATTTTACCTTTTCTTTTCTAAATTAAATATTGGCGTATTATATAGAATTTTTTTCAAAAAGTCCAGTAAAATATTAAAAAACCAATAAAAAATCTTACTGTTTTATATCACCTCGTCTTTAATACTGGGATATATTCCATGCGTTTCTGCCTCTGCAATAATATGTCCTTGCATGGAAACCATTAATTCATCATATGAAAAACCTGTCTTTAAAGGTAATTCCGTATCTAATGCATACACGGTTAAATCATACGTATGTGCTCTATCAGGAGGCATCATTCCACCATACAAAGGAACATTCCAACTGGAAAGCCCCTGAATAAAATCATTATCTTGCCGAATCGATACATTTTCGGGCAAACTTGTTTGTTTTAAATTAGCAATCAACCAATGAATCCAATCAAAACCGGCAACAGGAATTGCATCCTTATCATCCAGAACAACAGCAAACGCCTTTGTTCCCTCCGGCACATCCTGAATATCAAACGGCAAAGAATACGTTGGCATTCCATCTAAAAATTGAGTACCGAATTGACCGTATTTATCATCAATAATACCATTTCGAATTCCTATACTGCTTACTTTCATTCTTCCTCTCCTTTTTTTATATCATTGATTTAATGTTTCTTGCATTTTTTTCAAATGGACATCAGCAACAATTTTATCAATAATGCCTTTAACAAAAATATCAATTGGTTTTCCTGCTCGATAATCCGCCGGAGCAATCACATCCGCTCTATCAATACCCAATAATCCTTTCACCTTTTCTTTTCGATTCGGAATATCTTCCTGATAAACAGCAATCGTATGTCCCCCTTCCCGTTTAACCGTTTTCATAGATGGAATATCCGTATCCCCATCACCAATATAAATAATATGTTCAAATGGCATCGGCTTATCAGCATCATTCATATGGCGATTGACACTTTCATTATCACTCACATCCAAACACCCTTTATTTATTCGATATAAAAATTGTGTTTTATTGGTATAATTAACAACTAATCCGGGCCAACAAGCTACCCCATTTTCATCATACATAAACGAGGATGCAAAAATCTCTTTAAAATACGGAGCAATGCTCGTACCTTCTACCATTTCTTTTAAACCGGAAGAAATAATATAATGCTCTAACACTACCCCTTTCGTTGCTGCATAAGCATTTATACGCAAAAACCAATCACTCACACCTGAAAATAACACAACCTGTTCTGCATATTTTTTAAATTCTTCTTTTGTAAACGGCAAACCGTGTTTTTCCGATTCTTCTTTCATTTTTTTCATATATGCTAATATACCATCTGCTTTCTGTTCCTGCCCCATCCGATTACTTGCTTCCCAAAAAGCACGAGGAGTCATTCCCAACAACTCAATAAATCCATACTCCTGCATATTACCTGGGGCAAGCGTTCCATCAAAATCATAACAAATTGCCATTGGAATTTTATTTTTAAACCGACCCATACATACCCCTTTCATTTAATTTTTGAACTATCAAACTAAAAAATAAATCTGCCCCAAACCGGCAGACTTATTTTTCTATTAGCGAGAATTATCTCGTCTCATATATATTGGTCGCCCATCCCGATTATGCACATTTAACACTTTCTGTACAATCGGAACATTATATTCCGGCAACACCATATCCGAACGACTTAATACACCCGTCCCCCGCATATTTGGCATTTGATTTCCAAACAATAACGTTCCGGATGCTTCTCTTTGTGCATAAAGCCGCTCATTTTTTCCAATATATACAACCTGAACACTTGAATCATACGGACGAATAAAACAACCCCGTTCATCATTAAAACACAGTTGGAAACATAACCCTTTTTGTTCAGGATTAGCCGGATCCCAAAAAACCGCATTTAAACGAGCCATACCACCAAGACGTGTATTTTTTTTACCAATTTCACGAACTTTTACTTTAATTTCACCTCGTGAATTCCGCCCTTGGACATTTATTTCAAATCGGCGAGGTGATCCATCTTGAGTTTTTAAATCAACTGTAAATTGACCAACCGGATGAGCTTCGTGAACTGCAGAAATCACGGGCAACTGTGTTGTTGTATTTGTTGATGTTCCATTATTTCGCTTTTTTGCCAACTGCGTCCGAACAAAATCATTTGTCATCCCCGGTACATTTCTAACAATATCTCCTTTGGGCTTTGCTGCCTGTTCATACATGTACTTTCCAACACCGCCTATCGTTAGAAAAGCAAAACCGCCAATGAGAAGTTTACCCATACAACCAACACCCTTACAAAATACATTCCATGTACCTTTAATCAAGCCCATTTTTTGTCACCTCTTTTATATAAAAAGCCTGCCTAACGATTAGACAGGCTTAATTATACCATTAAATATCGAGATTTGCAACATCTAATGCATTTTGCTGGATAAATTCTCGTCGAGGTTCAACAACATCCCCCATTAAACAAGAGAAGACCTGTTCCGCTTCATCCTGATGTGTCACTTTAACCTGCAACAACCGACGGGCATTCGGATCTAATGTTGTTTCCCACAACTGTTCCGGATTCATTTCACCCAATCCTTTATATCGATTAATGGCAATTCCTTTTTTCGCTGTTTTAAAAATAGCCTCCGCCAAAGAAACTGGATCATGAATTTCATGCGTTCCATCTTTGGTATTTAATGTAGCCGGCTGTGCATAAAATTCTTTCAAATCCTTTGACATTTCATTTAATTTACGAGCCTCCCCGCAAGTCAACAAAGTTGAATCAATAATATGTTGCTCGGTTACACCTCTCAACGTACGTTCCAAAACAAACGTTCCGTTAGCAGTTGTAGAACACCGCCAACCCCGTTCATATTCCGGCTCAATTGCATTTAATCTATCGGCAAAACGATCATCACAAACAGCCCCTTGTTCAAACAAACCCTGCACAGCCATTTGTGCAACAATACGTGCAGGCAACCGGTTAGACATACTTAAAATCAAATTACGAGCAACACGTGCTTGCTCTACCCGATTAATTAAATCGGCCCCAGCCACCTGTTCTCCGCTTTGAGAAACCAAAACAGCATCTGCCGTGCCAACCTGAATAAGATATTCTTCCATAGATTTATCATCTTTTAAGTAGATTTCGGAATTTCCTCTTTTAGCCCGATAAAGCGGTGGTTGTGCAATATAAACATATCCTTTTTCAATAACTTCCGGCATCTGACGGAAAAAGAAAGTCAACAACAATGTCCGAATGTGAGCCCCGTCAACATCAGCATCGGTCATAATAATAATTTTATGATATCGAATTTTATCAATATTAAAATCATCTCGACCAATACCAGTCCCCAATGCCGTCACAATTGTACCAATCTCGGCAGAAGACAACATTTTATCAAATCGAGCTCGTTCTACATTTAAAATTTTACCTCTTAACGGTAAAATTGCTTGATGTGCTCTGTCCCGTCCTTGTTTTGCGGAACCACCAGCAGAATCCCCTTCAACGATAAAGACTTCCGAATCAGCAGGATCTTTACTCTGACAATCAGCTAATTTCCCTGGCAAGGAAGCCATATCCAATGCCCCTTTTCGACGTGTTAATTCACGGGCTTTGCGAGCGGCCTCCCGAGCTGCGGCAGCTTCAACGACTTTACCGATAATTTTACGGGCTTCTGCCGGATGTTCTTCAAACCATTGTTCTAATTTATCACCGACAATACCTTCCACCACCGGACGAACTTCGGAAGAAACCAACTTATCTTTTGTTTGAGATGAAAATTTTGGATCCGGAACTTTAACAGATAATACCACCGTTAATCCTTCACGCATATCTTCACCAGATAAATCTACTTTTTCTTTTTTTGTTAACCCAGAATTAACAGCATAATTATTAATCGTACGTGTCAATGCTGCCCGCAATCCGGCCAAATGTGTACCTCCATCTCGTTGCGGAATATTATTTGTAAAACACAAGCAAGTTTCATGGTATCCGTCTGTCCATTCAAAAGCAGCCTCAACCGTAATTCCATCTTTTTCTCCGGACAAATCAAACGGTGTTTCATGTAATGAATTTTTAGATCTGTTTAAATATTTTACAAATTCCAAAATACCACCTTCGTAATGCAACACAACCGTTTTCGGCTCACTTGAACGGTTATCCGTTAAATGAATACAAACACCTGAATTCAAAAAGGCCAATTCACGAATCCGGTGTTCCAAAGTATCAAAATCAAAAACAATATTTTTAAATGTTTCTTCTGATGGATGAAATGTCACCATAGTCCCGTGTTTACCCGGAGCATCCCCAACAACTTTCAACGGAGCAACAGAATTTCCGTCTTCAAACCGAACATAATGTTCTTTATCATTACGCCAAATACGCACTTCTAACCAATCAGACAAAGCATTAACAACAGAAACTCCCACACCGTGTAATCCACCGGACACTTTATAAGAATTATTATCAAATTTACCACCGGCATGAAGTTGTGTCATAATAACTTCGGCAGCAGAAATACCTTCTGTTTTATGAATATCTGTCGGCATTCCCCGTCCATTATCTGTAATACTGACAGAACCGTCTGCATTTAAAACAACATCAACTTGCGTACAATAACCAGCCAAAGCTTCATCAATAGAGTTATCTAAAACCTCATAAACCATATGATGCAAACCCGTTCCGTCATCAGTATCTCCGATATACATTCCCGGACGCTTACGAACAGCATCTAATCCTTTTAAAACTTTAATCGAATCAGCATTATACGATTCTTCGGCAATTTTAATATCTTCTGTCATTTTTTCTTCCTTTATGCTACATTTTGTAAACTTAAATTTGAATCTTGCACATCAAAAAATTGTGCTCTGTTCGCCAAATATGCAAAATTCATAACATCTGTACCGGTCATCCAAACTTGTACCGGCAACGCTGATAATATATCAAACAAAATATTTCGTCTGTTCACATCCAAATGTGCCGTTACTTCATCCAATAACAATAACGGACATAAACCTTGTTCCTGCATTTGTGTTTTCATTTCTGCCAAAATAATAGATAACAGCAAGGCTTTTTGTTCTCCGGTAGAGCACAATGCCGCATCCATTCCTTTTTGAGCATGAATCACTTTAAAATCAGCAATATGTGGTCCGGCAACACTGCCTCCATCTGCATAAATCTTGCGACTTCTTCGCAATGAAACGGCAAATTCTTCTTCTGCCTGCAAGGCTGTCTTGGCAATTAAATTCTGCTCGACAACACCCGTTAAAACAACATCCGGAGTCGGAAAAGCTTCTGAAAAAGGTTGCGACAAATAATGACCGATTCGATTAACAACATCTATACGGGAAGCGGCAATAGCAACACCACACGCCACCATTTGCTCCTCCAAGGCCGAAAGCCACCGATCGTCAAATCGCCCCTCTCGCAACAAACAACTCCATTGTTTGAAGGCGGCATTATAATCGGATAATCGATTGGCATGTGTTGCATCAAAAGCCTGAACTAAACGGTCTAAAAACCGACGACGGGCTTGCGGGTCCCCACAAAAAAGTCTATCTTGGGCCGGCGTCAACCACAAACAACGCAAAACTCGCCCCAATTCACTTTGTTTCGTAATGTTTTTTCCGTCAATTCTGATTTGCCGCCGTTCACTACCATCTACCGTTCCTGTACCAATACGCACAGTTCCATCTTGATTTTGTATTTGTGCCACAACACTCCAACGTTCCGGCAACTGTATAATATCGGCATTCAGTAAAGCTGCCGAGTTCGAACGACGACCAACATCACTCAACCGAGCCCCCCTCAACCCCTTTCCAGCAGTCAAAAAGGAAACAGCTTCTAAAATGTTTGTTTTTCCCGCCCCGTTAGACCCCGTCAAAATAACAGGCAACAGCGACTCATCCAATTTCAAATCCAAAAAAGAATAAGACCTGAAATTAGTCAGTCGCAAATCCGTTATACCTGTTTTCAATCGAATCATACTATACTCTTTTATACCCGCATCGGCATTAAAACATATAAAGCATTATCATCAGCTTCATCTTGCAAGATAACCGGAGAGGTACCGTCTTGCAAATACATCTGAACGGTTTCGCTTTTAACTTGTCCCAAAATATCCAAAAGATATCTAAAATTGAATCCGATTTCAAAAGCCTCATTGTCATAAACGGCATCCATTTCATCTTCTGCCGAACCCTCATCCACAGAAGCGGCAAAAACCTGAATTAATCCCGGTTGCAATGCCAACTTAATCCCTCTTGATTTTTCGGAAACAACAGAAACCCGTTCAATAACACTCGATAATGTTTTTGCATCTGCCTGTAATTTTTTATCATTGTTAACCGGAATAACTTTTTCGTATTCGGGGTATGTTCCATCAATCAAACGGGAAGACAAAACAATATCACCCAATTCAAAACGGATTTGATTTGCCGACAAAGAAACCAAAATATTATCTTCTGTTTCAGCTGCCAATTTAGATAACTCCCCAATTGTTTTTCTCGGAATAATAACACCGGGCATTCCTTCTGCCCCTTCCGGCAAAGCAATACCGGCACAAGCCAATCTATGCCCATCGGTTGCCACAGCCGTTAATTTAGATTCTTCACCTTTCTTTTCATGAACATAAATACCATTTAAATTATAACGTGTTTCCTCCATAGAAACGGCAAAACCCGTTTTAGCAATTAAATTAACCATTTCCTTGGCGGGAACTTTAAAGGAAAAAGGCATATTTTCCTGCATAATTGTCGGAAATCCATCTGCCGGCAAACTGGATAAAGCAAATTTTGCCCGACCGGAAACAATGGAAACCTGTCCTGTTTCATCAACAGAAGCCATTTGAATTTGTGACCCGTCTGAAAGCTTTTTGACAATATCATACAATTTATGTGCCGGAATTGTAACCGCCCCTTGCATTTCAACATTTGCAGGTAGTTTTTCCGTAATTTCAATTTCATTGTCTGTTGCCCTCAAAGATACCTCATCTCCATTTGTTTCAATTAAAACATTGGACAACACCGGAATTGTTTGTCGCCGTTCAACAACATTTTGCATATGCGATAAAGCCTTTAACAACAGACCTCTTTCAATGGTTAATTTCATCATTTTTATCTTCCTTTTCTTTCATTACGGTTAAAAATAATCATTAAATGTACTATAAATTATTTTTTTTAAAAAAGACACAAAAAAATGCGTTTACTCAACTTTTTTTTATGTTTTTTAATAAACCCCTTTTTTTTTCAAAAAAAATAGGCTATAAGGATAAAAATTACGGAGATTTAACGATGCAAAAATATGAATTAACACCTGAACAAATATACACAAAAAGTGTTTTAGCAGATAAAGATATTGAAAATTTACCCCGTACCAGTCCAATTCTAGGCCAGGATTCTGCATTAGAAGCCATTAATTTCGGCGTTCAGATGAAAGCCTCCGGCTACAATATTTTTTGCACAGGACCAAAAGGAGTTGGTCGAACAACATTAACCATTCAATCTGTTAAAGAGTTTGCCGCAAAGCAAAAAACACCGGACGATTGGTGTTTTGTGCATAATTTTGAAATTCCGCATCAACCGATTGCTATTAATTTTCCGGCCGGAAGCGGGAAAACATTCGTTAAAGATATCAAAAAAATGGTCACGGCTTTAAAAATGCATTTGCCGGCACTATTCGCTGATGAAGCCTATAAAATTCAGGTTGCCCATATTGAACAACAATGTTCTCGTGAAAAAGAAAGCTATTTTGAAAAATTGCAAACCGTTGTTGAAACAGACAACGTCACAATTATGCGTTTACCTGCCGGTGTGGCCGTTGCTCCGGTAAAAAACGGAAAAGTTTTAACACCCAAAACATTTAACAAATTACCCAAAGCCGAACGCAAAGATATTTTGGAACAATTAAAAGAGGCTCAACAACGGTTAGAAGACACCATTAAAGAAATTCCGAACTGGGAAGCAACACAACAACAAATGTTGGAACAATTACATACGGATATGGCAAATAAAGTATTAAAATCCGTTATGACTCCCATTTATAAATCTTATGCAAAATCCTCTGTTATTACATCTTATTTAGATGCAATTAAACAAGATATTTTAGATAACATTGCCTTTTTTGTCGTTCAACCGAATGAAACAAACATAGAAATGATAACCGAACAATTAACGGCTTTATGGAACAGATATGCCGTCAATCTGTTTGTTTCGCACAAAGCCGGTGCCGGTGCCCCTGTTGTTCACTTAAACCATCCAACATTATCTAATTTAGTCGGCAAAATTGAAAGGCAACAACATTTAGGTTCATTAATTACGGACTTTTCACTTATTCGTGCCGGTGCACTTCATCAGGCAAACGGCGGGTATTTAATTATTGAGGCCCGTGAATTAATTGAAAATGAATATGTTTGGAATGCTCTAAAACGCTCTTTATTTTCAAAAGAAATAAAAATGGAATCCGGAACGGATGACAACTCTATTTCGGGTGTTGTATCATTAATGCCGGCTATTATTCCGTTATCCATCAAAGTCATCTTAATCGGCGAAACGGGATTGTATTATGCTTTAATGGATAGAGATGATGAATTTGGAGAATTATTTAAAATTCAGTCCCGTTTTGCTGAAAAAATGGAAAGAACAAAAGAAACCGAAAAAGTATATGCACAAATTTTAATCAATTTCGCACGCAATGAAAAATTAAAAACTTTTTCGCACAATGCAATTCGGCGTATTTTAGAATATGCCGCTCGCCTTTCCGGTGATTGTTATCATTTAAGTACATTTATGACACACGTTAATGATTTAATGAGAGAAGCTAGTTTCTTTGCAACAAAAAAACGATCAAAACAAGTTGAACCAATCCATATTGAAGAAGCATTACATGCAAAAAGAAAACGTTCCGGTGCCATGCAAAAAGAAATTTTGGACATGATGCATCGTGGAACCATTGATATTACCACCCGTGGTCACAAAGTCGGACAACTAAATGCCTTGGTAGTACATGATTACGGTTCATTTTCGTTCGGCAGACCTAATCGGGTCACATGTCAAGTTCATTTAGGACATGGGGATTTAATTGACGTAGAACGGGAAGTAGAATTAGGAGGAGCTTTACACTCCAAAGGTGTTCTTATTTTATCATCCTTTTTAGCTGCTCGTTTCTCCAAGGGTTTACCATTATCATTAGATGCATCTTTGGTTTTTGAACAATCTTATTCGGAATTAGACGGTGACTCTGCTTCATCAACCGAATTATACTGTTTATTATCTGCCGTAGGGGATTTACCACTCAATCAATCCATTGCTGTCACTGGTTCAGTTAATCAATTAGGACAAGTACAAGCTGTCGGGGCTGTCAATGAAAAGATAGAAGGTTATTTTACCGTTTGCCAAAAACAAGGTTTAACCGGCGAACAAGGTGTTATTATTCCGGCAAGTACTGTTCACAACTTAATGTTGGCTCCGGAAGTTGTTGAAGCCGTTGAAGATGGCAAATTCCATATTTACGCCGTTAATACCATCGATGAAGGAATGGAAATTCTTACGGGAAAATCTGCCGGACAATTAAACAAAAACGGACAATATCCGGCAACCAGTATTAATGGAATTATTGCAAAAAGATTAGAAGAATTTTTCCAGAAATCACAACAAACAGATTTAAAAAACAAGAAAAAAGTTAAAAAATAAATCACTCTGATTTTAATCAGCGTTTGTTCGGGCTTGTTTTTTAAGCCACATTAACTGTTGATGAACGATATTCATATATCTTTTTGTTAAACGTTCAACAACCCGTTGATGTGTTTGTGAATTGGTTTCATAAAATAAATAATCATAAACTTTTGTTAAATACCGTTCTTCTCGTTCATATGCATACGGCAATACTAATTTCAAAAAGGAAGATAATCGTCCTGACTGACTATCCCAACAAGAAAAATAACGTAATAACATGTGTTGTAGTTTTTCCGGTGAAACATTTATTTTATCTTTCTGTTCATTCAAAACAACAGCCATAAATTCATCAGGCGTATTATCCTTTTTCAAATGAGTGATAAATAACCTTAACATATCGGATTGATAAATACCGATATCTGATTGCATCATTTTCTTTACCGCATTTAAAATACAATTTCTGTTTTGTTTTGCCATTTCATCGGTGTATTTTTCCGTTAACATATACATAGATTTCAATTCAAAAATATCTACAGATTGAAATTGTTGACGCTCAAAATCATATAAAAGAGATAACAGCTCGCCCATTGGTCTATTTTGATGAGCACAATTTTGACAATACATTCTTAATTGTGGTTGAAGAACGTATCTTGCCAAATGGGCATTTTTCTGAATTAATACCTGACAAAAGGGAATAATCATTTCTGCATCTTGTGTACCAAAAACATCCTGAATAATATCTTTTTGATTGTGTACATTTTTTATTTGAAGAATTTCATTGTAATCCATTTTTTGCATAATTTGCAATAAACCAAAAACATTTTTGGTTTGAACTGCCTCAAACAATGGAAAATTACCATATTTATCCGTCAAATTAACCGGAACAGTCCATCCGTTAATTAATGATTGTAGTTCAGCATTTTTCTTTTCCCTAATACATTGATGTAATAACGTTCTTCCAATTTGGCATTTTTTTAGATAAAAACGATATTCATCCATAATACGCATTCCGTTTTGACAAAAAACAGTTCCAAGTTCCGTTGTTCGCCACTTATGAATAAACTGAGATAATGACAAATTAATTTTTTGATTTTTTTCTTCCAAAAACTGCAAGATAAATGAATAAACATTTTGAGCATTTGGAGTCATATCTTGAAACGGATTATCTGCATTTTGTCCTAACAATGCTCGGTGTTCCATTCCTTTTTCATAACAGATTTTAGGACAACACAATAATATTTCATTTTTTGAAAAAGAAATTAATGCACTATTGCTATGTGTCAATCTACTCAAATCAGAGCAAATTGCCCCTTTTATTTGGGACAATATATTCGTTTGCAAAAAGGAAAATATATTTTCATCTGACCAACCGTTCATCCATTCATTATCCAACAATGAAAATGTATGAATAACCGTTGATTTCATCCGACCAATCGGAATCCGTGAGGCTAAATTGATAATGGTTAATTGTTTTTGTATTTTATGCCGTTCCGCATTGGTAAAAGCCAATCGTTCCATTTCCGCCTGCATTTGTTGTTCAATTTCATAAGCAATTAACCCGCCATAACAGTGAGAAACAATCGTTAAATTTCGCATACGTTGAATAACCGTCTTTATAGGCATTTTTTGTCCAGATTCATCACAAAAAACATCTTTAAAATACTGATTAAAAAAATCACGACAATATATTTTATATTCTGGTACAGGAATTGGTTTAAAGGTGATAGAATCGATATCTGATAAATTTTGTGTTTCTGCCTGCATATGCTGACGGTGCTCGTTGATATCAAAACCATCATAATAAGCACCTGTCAAACGAATTGGAATATGCGAAAAAAAAGAAGATGTCAACTGTAAACTTTTTTCTAAAACCTTTAAAGCCCCATTTACTTTTCTAGGATGATACACATTCGCCCCCGGCAACCATATAATTGTCGGAACATCATATATTCTAAACGAAGACGAAACCTTTTGCCAATGATATGGCTCTATATCTTGGTTTCTAATTCCCAAATGTATTTCTTTCACCGTTCTCCTTATCAGAACCGAGATTAACTTTCTTTTTATAAAATGTATTTAACACAAAACTTTACCGGATTACTATTCATCTCCGATTTTTAAGGCATTGATAAATGCACTTTGCGGAATTTCAACATTTCCGAATTGACGCATTTTCTTTTTACCTTCTTTTTGCTTTTCCAACAATTTACGTTTACGGGTAATATCTCCACCGTAACATTTAGCCGTCACATCTTTTCGGAAAGCCGAAATATCTTCCCGAGCAATAATTTTACCACCAATACTGGCTTGAATCGGAATTTTAAACTGATGTCTGGGAATCAATGTTTTTAACCGTTCACAAATTTGACGGCCCCGACGTTCAGATTGCGACCGATGAGCCAAAAAAGCCAATGCATCAACCTGTTCCCCGTTTACCAAAATATTAACCCGAACCAAATCGCTACGTTCATAATCAGAAACTTCATAATCAAAACTGGCATATCCACGAGAAATAGATTTCAACCGATCATAAAAATCAAAAATAATTTCATTCAACGGCAAATGATAAACAGCCATTGCCCGATTACCGACATACGTTAAATCTTTTTGAACACCTCGTCTTTCCGAGCATAATTGTAAAATACCACCTAAATATTCATCCGGTGTCATAATGGTAGCCTTTACCCATGGCTCTTCAATATATTGAATACTACTGGGATCAGGCATATCTGCCGGATTATGCATCGTTATCATATCCCCGTTTGTTAAATGAACCTGATATGCTACTGACGGAGCCGTTGTAATAAGTTCTAAATTAAATTCACGGGATAATCTTTCTTGGATAATTTCCATATGTAACAATCCCAAAAAACCACATCTAAATCCTTGACCCAAAGCCATTGATTTATCCGGTGTAAATTGAAAAGCGGCATCATTTAACTGTAATTTACCCAAAGATTCTTTTAAGTTTTCATAATCACTCATATCAACAGGAAACAACGAGCAAAAAACAACAGACAAACTCGGTTTAAATCCGGGTAAGGCTTCTTGTGTCGGTTTTTTTTCATCGGTAATTGTATCCCCTACCCGAGTTTCACCAATAGATTTAATACCACAAATAATAAAACCGAGCTCACCTGTTTTTAAAGAATCCGTATCCGTCATTTTAGGAGCAAAATAACCCAAACGCTCTATTTTATAAGAAGCCTTTGTCGCCATCATTTGAATAGTCATTCCCTTTTTCATCACACCATCAACAATCCGAACTAAAACAATAATACCTAAATACGGATCATACCATGAATCAACAAGCATTGCTTTCAAGGGGGCATTTTCATCTCCTATCGGAGCAGGTAGTTTATGAACAATGGTTTCCAATACATCATCTATTCCTAACCCCGTTTTAGCAGAAATCAAAGGAGATTCAGCGGCATCAATCCCGATAACATCTTCAATTTGAGCCTTTACTCTATCAGGCTCTGCTGCCGGTAAATCTATTTTATTAATAACAGGCACAATTTCATGATTGGCATCTAATGCCTTATATACATTTGCCAGTGTTTGAGCTTCAACTCCTTGCGAAGCATCTACAACCAATAATGATCCTTCACAAGCCGCCAATGAACGACTAACCTCATAGCCGAAATCGACATGTCCTGGGGTATCAATTAAATTTAAAATATAAGATTGTCCGTTTTGAGCTGTATAATTCAAACGAACAGTTTGTGCTTTAATTGTAATTCCTCTTTCCCGTTCAATATCCATATTGTCCAATAATTGTTCTTTCATTTCTCTATCAGAAACGGCACCGCATTTTTGAATTAAACGGTCTGCCAAGGTTGATTTCCCATGATCAATATGGGCAACAATAGAAAAATTTCGAATATGCGATAAATCAGTCATCTAAAATCCTTTTGCTAAATAAGGACGGATTATACCTGAAAAACATTAAAAAATCAAGCAGAAAGAGTTTTACTAAACAATCAGATACGTTAAACACATCATTTTGATAACAATTAAAGCACAATATATATCTTTTGTCTTGATTGAAAAATATCAAAAATCCCTATATCTAATTTTTATGAAAAAATTATTTATTAAAATACTGCCTTATGTTGTTGCCTTTTTTACAGGCATTTTAATGTACATTTTAACCGAAAAACTTATTACAGATTCCGGTTTAAATAATTTAATGATTAACATTGCCTCCGGATTAGTCAGCATTCCGACTGTTTTTATATTTTACGATATTATTAACAAATTAACATCCCGAAATCTACACAATTCTCTTTTTGAGAGTGTCACATTTGAAATAAATCATCAACTAACCGAATTAATAAATTTTATTTGTACATTGATTAACACCGCTCCACCGACTACACCGACCCAATTAGATGATTTTTTAGAATTGGATAATGAAGAAATTTATCATAACTTAATATTTGATAAAATAAATACACAACAATTAACAGAAATCAAAACAAATTTAATTACCATTATTCACAAACAAACATCTTTTGAAATATTAACCGAAAAACAAATTTCAGCTATCTTAAACATTATTAAAGAAATAACCTTTCTCAACAAAAACTTAAATTTTCTAAAAACAAACAACAAACAAATAAAACATAAAAAAATTATTTCACTAAATATAGAATATTTAATTGATAATTTAACCACATGGATTGAAAGCGGTAAAAAAGATGCTTTTAACAATCATGCCCGTTTTTCACTTACAACAATCAATTCCGAAAGCAAACAGTAAAACACTTAAAAAATATCATACAAAACAACGTTTGCAAGATAAGAAAAAAATTCCATGCAAAATGGGGAATTAATTTAAGTTTTTTATAAAAGAATCATATTTCCATACCGCCCCATTCCACTAATGTAAAACCATTACGTTTTGGTTTTTCCGGTAAAATTTGTTCTTTAATTTGAATTGGTTTATCCAAATTTTTATATTCCATCATCACACGAATCAGCGTTTGTGGGACTGGTGTAACATTTAACGGCATATTTTTGTTTTGTTCAGCTACTGTTTGAAAACGAATCAGATTATAAGGGACACTTTCCAATTTGGGCAACCAATAGATAATAAATTCTTCTGCTTCTAGTTCGGTAAGCCCTAATTGATACAGTTTTTCTTCTAAAAAGACAATCGTATCTTTTCCAGCCACAATAAATCCTTCTTGCGGGATTGATGTAGAAACTGTATTTTTGCCTTCCCAATAAAGGGCATAATAATGACGTCCTGTTTTTAAATCCGTTAAATTACCATTGGGTTCGGCTTGTATCTGCCATAACCCATTATATTTTGGATAGGTGTGTATCACATTTTCAGGAAATCCTAATCCAACCTGAATATTTATCCTTTCCTCTGGATAAAGATAGATAATAGGTTTACGTTGAGTCCGAGTTCTTACTACTTCAGCTTCAAAAGGAGATTTAATTTTACGCAAACGAGTGTTCAATCTATTAAATTCTTCATCTATTTTTTGGGATTGCTCCCTAGACATTGACTTTTTCAACATTGACACTGTCTCTTTTACCTGTTCACAGTTACCATTTAAATTAGCAATCTCTAACCAAGCACATCCACGAATTATATTTTTTTCAACCCCTTTACCATTAATATATTTCATTCCGAGTTTATATCCTAATGAACAATCTCCCTTGGTCGCAGAATATTCGTAATATCTCATCGCTTTTCCCAAATCACCCTCACTTTCATAAAGCTCGCCTAACCGATAAAACGACTCATAATCATGATACCGAGCACTTATTTCATAAGCCTGTTCAGCCTTCTGTATTTTATCGGGGTCATTGCTATTCATATAAGCATTCGCTAAATAACGCCCAGCATATGGATATTCTTTCTTCAAAACTTGCTTAAATAAATCTATTGCTTTTTCATTATCTTTTTCAACACCATCACCATTATAGTAAGCCAAACCTAAATTTAAAATTGCCTCTCCATGACCTTGATTAGCTGCCATCGTAAAAAATTCAATTGCTTTTTTTTCATCCTTGGTGGTACCCAAACCATTTAAATACATATATCCCAAATAGTATTGTGCTCTAAAATCACCAGATTCGGCAGGCAACAAAAATCCGTTAAATGCTTCTTGATACTTTTTATGAATAAATGCCTGTTCGGCTGTTATAAAATCAGCCCTCACAGATAATGAAAAAAACACAACAAAGAAAATCAGTAAAATTTTTTTCATGCACTCTCTCCTTAAAATTCAAACCTAATATTTTTATAAAATAAAAGTTCCAAATTTACAACAATATCTTAAAATAAAACATCTAAAAGTTTAAGTGCGGCTTTTTAAATAGTATTAAAACACAAAAAAATCGCCCGTTTAGGCGATTTTAACTTTGGCGGAGAGTATAGGAATCGAACCTATGCATCGCTTTCACGATGACGGATTAGCAATCCGCTGCATTACCACTCTGCCAACTCTCCATTTGACAGAAACTTTTTGTATTTTACTTATTTTTTTTGAAAAAGTCAATATCTTTTTTTATATTGGTTCTTTTTTTGTTTTTTTATTACTTTTTATAGATAATCCAATATTTTAAACAGATCAGTGTGGCATTATAATACCAAATATAATGCCACACAAATCTTTTATTCACTTTTCACACACCAAACCGTGCCATCTTCGTGAACAACAACATCTCTGCTAACATTACCACAAGAACGACATAAATTTTCTGCATCCTGTGAATTCGGCAGTTCTGTATCATCTGCCGTACAAGATGTTAATGTTCCCGTACTATTTACAAAGTAATTTTCTTTTGGCATTTGAGAACAATACCAAACTGTTTTATCATCAGTAGTTACTGTACTAAATGCAATTCTGCCACATGAGCGACACAAATTTTGATAAATCGGTTCTATGCCTATTTCTCGTACATTATTATCTGCATTACAAGCCTGACAAGAACCATTTGTTCCAGATTGCCAATCTGCCGTTTGAATACAATCATTCGGAACACAATATTTTTTGCCCGATGAACCCAAGGTCATAATTTGCTTATCCTCACATTGCGTACAAGATGATGTATTTTTGTCATCTAATAAATAAGAAGTTGAAATATATTTACTCGGAGGTGTTGTCGGCGAACACTTGATACAGTTTGTCGCTGCGTTCATAAATTCATCCGTTTGGCATCCGCCCAAAGAACATATACCCCCACTATATGTCCGTGATCCTAAACACATATTACATTGTTCTACTGATGCAGACGCTGCTTCTGATGTTGTACATTCATGACAAACGCCGTTATTGGCTCTAAACAGTTGTCCATCATAATCACCATCAACATACGGCTTCACCTTATTTGCTAAATCAGTTGGCATATCAGATGGCAATGTCAAATTTTTACTATTACATACCCCTCTAACCCCTGGATCAATCAAAATACAACGATTTCCGCTTCCATCATGAACCCGATTATTACAAACAGCACATTGTTCTGCTGTAACCATATCTCCATCTACACTCCCTTTATAAGCAGTTGTATTGCAAGACAAACATTCTCCGTAACTCTTACTTCTAAAACGTTTTGTTCCGTCTGATGCCGGCGGGCAAACACTAAACATACATTTTCCATTAATCGTTTCACGTTTATATGTACCGGAAGAACACACATTGTCACAATATTTTGCCCCTAAAGAACCACTATATAAATAAGAAGTCCATCCAAAATCTTGGGAACACTCCATGCATATTCCGTTTTGATTCTGCCATTTTCCATCCGGACAAATTTGATGACAATACGTTGTTCCGCTTGAATTGGTATAAACCCAACGGGTAGCTACTGCATCCGAATCGGTACTGTATTGTCCGTTTTTCTTTTTACAATTTGCTTGACAACCGGAAGATGCTTCATCTTTAATCGTAACAGCACTATTATAATTAGAAAAAGTACAATCATAACATTTACCATTTAGACCTTTAAATTGTCCCAACGTACACTTTTCCTCAATAACACAATAGCCGTTTAAAACACTTCTTCCACAATTTTCACACATTGTTTTTAAATTCTCATCCGTTCCAACGGAAACACTACTGGTTGTGGAACAAGAATAACATTGCCAACTACTTGACTGAAATTGTCGTTTACACTTTTCCGTATCTTTCGGATTTGCCTTACAGGCTGCAATAGAAGCTTGTTCATCTGCCGGTTGTTGACATATCGGTCTACAATTTCCGAAAACACCATTATTAATACTCTCTCGTTTACTCCAAACGCCATCCGTATATTCCGGACAATTCTCACACATATTTTGCAAATCTTGACCTGTATATTTACTGGAAAACGGATTATTCCAACCCCAAAGCATTTGATCGGAATTAACAGTACAACTTTTACATTTAAATCGTTCCAAATTCATAGCAGAAGACAAAAATTCTCCTTCCTTACACTGTATCGTTTTACCACATGTCCACTCATAATAATACTTTGTCCAGTCTAATCCACACGCCGTACACAACTCTAATGCTTTACTATTTTTCGGAATAGCATGTTCTGTTGCATTAGGTGTACCATCCGGATTTCTACACGGAATACAACCTTCCGTTGCCGACTCATAATTCACACCCTTCACACAAGAAACAGAACAATAAGACGTATTTGTTAAAGGATCATGAGCAACCATATGTTGTTTAGTTGTACAGGCTTGACATTGTTCAACACCTGTTGTGTCATCCTTAATCTGCAAATCAGACAATTCAAAAGCATCTTCACTAATTTTCACAACATTAATATCTGAACATGGAATACATGCTCCATTTAAAGAACGATATTCTTCACCTGCTTTACATAATGCCGGTGGAACAACACACTCATTTCCCAATTCGGAACAAATGCTTCCTTTTTGTGGACAATCTATATTTAATTCGCATTCTACACACACTTCCTTCTCCGAATGGCATATCGGTTTTGAATCCGGACAAGATGATTCACAGGTATAACCGCTTCCACAAATTTCACAAGCACTACAATCAGAATCACTTAAACAATATTTTATCGGCATATCTCTATCATCTTTTAAATCCCCCCGTATTCCTTCTTCTTGACCATAGGTTTCAAGTGATGTTGTATAGACAATACTAACCGCATCTGCACTGCCATTACGACAAATTTCCGGATTTGTTCCGGTATATATTTGTCTTGTTTCTCCGTTTGGAACCCAAATAAACATTGGTCCGTCCAAATTCATATTAAGAACCTGCAAGCAAACACGAGGAGGCACCTCATCAACCTGCACATCAAATAAAACCTTTGAACGAGGATAAACCCCTATCGGAAAACCTGTCTGTGTAAAAGAACTCCATTCATCTAATTTTTCCACATCAGGCAAATCTTTATTTTGGTATTGATGCCATGTATCCCGATTACGCATATTGACTTCATTGATAATATCATTTGCCCGATATTTATCCATAGCGAACCGATATCCCATAATACCACCGACACTTAACACCCCGATAACAGCCAATACTCCCAGTATTTCTACCATACTCCGTCCGGTTTCATTAACTCTAATTTGCATAATCATCTCCTTTTATAAAACTATTCTTATAAAATGAGTGTAATAAAAGGGACGTATAATTGCAACACTTTTTTACACTTTTTAGCATTTTTTTTGATTTTAACTAAATAATTCAATTAAAACAATAATCTTTCATTTTCTTAAAAATCCGATTTTCCTATTTTGAATAGGGAAAAAAAGGTCCGTTTTTTTGCAGATAGCATAAGAACACTTTACATTTTATAAAAAGATGATACAATAATTTTGATAGTCAAATGTATGATGCATTTGACGTTTTTTATTGAATGAAAGGAAAAAAAATGAAAATAATTTCATCACTTATCCGTAATTTACGGAAAAAAAAGAGTTAACACAAGAAGAACTAGCTGAATTGATGGATGTTTCAACACTTTCAATTAGCAATATGGAACGAGGCAAACATTTTCCCTCGGCTAAAAATTTAAATAAATTAATAAAAATATTTGAATTGGAAAATCAGTTAGAATCACTCTCGCTATTCTTAACATCTGATTCGGAAAAACAAAAATATTTACTGCAATTAACAACCTATTCTGAGGAAGAATTAGAAGAGATTATTATGCTATTTGAACAGAGAGACAAATAGAAGATTTAATCCTCATTCTAGCCGTTGAAATTTAATTCAACGGCTAGAATGAAAATTCTAATTGGTACAAGTAGAACCGCTTCTACATTTGACAGTTCCGTTAACCGTACAAGAAATATTTTTTTTCGGATAATAATAAATCATCGGAGAAGTAATTGTTGTACCTTCAGAACAAGAAACCCCTCCATCCCTATTGTCTCCAGCAACACCTAAAATACTTTCCGTTGCAGTCACTTTTG
>SUUT01000043.1 GCA_015062385.1 Alphaproteobacteria bacterium
AAACACAAGTGAATGTGGAGGGAATGGTAGAAAATTGTGCGGTTTGTTCCAATCGGTTAGTATCCGGTTCTAAAAAATACTGTGTTTTAAAGTGCGGATTAAAAGGAACGAGTAATGAAAATAAACCATTAATGGATAAAGACGGTAAATGTCATGCGTGTGATGAGGAAAATGCCATAAACGTGACAGGTATTAACAATAATTGTAGTAAGTGCCCTGATAGATATATTATTAAAGGCACATATTATGGAGATTACTGCTCCATTTGTGGTGTTGAAGGTTATTCGGCAGAAAACAAACCTTTGCAAGGCGTATTTGGAGAGTGCAATATTTGTGATGAACCTAAAAGTATCAATTTAAATGGTTTTACAAGTTATTGTTTATCTAAATGTCCAAATCGAACATTAAGTGATGTCATGTGCTATCCTGCTTGCCCAACAGGTAAACCATTAAGAGGTACTGATGGTGAATGTCATGATTGTGATTGGGATGGCATTGTAAAGTTTTCTGAAACACCGAATTGTTTAACAGTATGCCCTAAAAGAGGAAAAAGCGGAAAGAATGACGAATATTGTTCTTTGGTAGAATGCCCATCAACAAAACCATTAATGGATAAAGACGGTAAATGTCATGCGTGTGATGAGGAAAATGCCATAAACGTGACAGGTATTAACAATAATTGTAGTAAGTGCCCTGATAGATATATTATTAAAGGCACATATTATGGAGATTACTGCTCCATTTGTGGTGTTAAAGGTTATTCGGCAGAAAACAAACCTTTGCAAGGCGTATTTGGAGAGTGCAATATTTGTGATAAACCTAAAAGTATCAATTTAAGTGGTTTTACAAGTTATTGTTTGGCTAAATGCCCAAATCGAACATTAAGTGGTGTCATGTGTGAGCGAGATTACTGTTCAGAAAAGGCTCCGCTAGAAGACAAAGATGCGAATTGTCATCCATGTAACGAACCGTTACCCATTGATGTGAATGGAGATGAAACAAAATGTGGGGCTTGCCTTAATCGTACATTAGAAGGACGTTATTGTATTTTGAATGGTTCTTCTTAAAATAGAAATCGTAAGCCGGCGTAAACTTCTTGTGCATCAAAATGCATATCTTGTTTTTGAACAGTTATATCGCCCATATCTACATATCGATAGCCGGAATCAAATGTCACATTGCGTGTTAATTTGATTCCGATGCCGGCAGTTGCATTCCATGCAAAATTATTGCCTGTTTCCTTTGTTTTCATTTGCGTGTCTTTAATGGCATAATACGCCGTTCCGAAACCGGCACCAATATAAGGGCGAACATATCGGCTGACAGGCAAATCAATATAACTGTTTGCCATAATACGCTGAAATTGTGCTGTTGTATGAGTATTATCATATTCGGTTTTTCCGGTTAATGTATATTCGGCCTCTACCCGAAAAGGTCCGTTGTAAGCACCGATATATCCGGAACCAAAGCCGGTTGCTTCATACTTATCAATAATTTCCGTTTCCCGTGTTTCGGTAAAACCGCCCCGAATTCCAAAATATCCATGACGAGCATAAGCCGGTATCGTTAAAAGCACAGTTGTTAATAATAAAGCAATTTTTGTTTTCATAACAATCTCCTTTGTTCTTTCACACAATTATATGTTGTTTCAATTAAGAAGTCAAATGCAATTCAATCAGTAAAAAAAATTCCTTTTGAGCAGATAACCCAAAAGGAATTTGAACATTAAGCTGATAAAAGAATTAGAATCCTTCAATGCTAAAACGTTTACGACGCATTTTACGAGAACGACGAATGCATTCTGTTGCTTTACGAGCTTTCTTTTCAGATGGCTTTTCGTAATAACGGCGTAATTTCATTTCACGGAAACTACCTTCACGTTGCATTTTTTTCTTTAAAACACGCAATGCTTGTTCTACGTTATTGTCGTGGACAACGATTGTAACTATGGGACTCACCTCACTTTCATTCTTAGAATGCAAGCATTATACATAAAAAAAATATAAAAAGCAAGACTTTTTTGTTTCTTCCTGATTTTACTTGATGCAAATAAACAGTTTTAAGTTAAAAACTGCCCTCTGATACAGTATCAAAGGGCAGTTATATATGAAATAACACAATTTTAATTTATAAGAAAAAATCTTTTAAATATGCTGATAAATCCGAAACGGCAATTCGCTGTTGTTCCATCGTATCCCGATTACGAATAGTGACTGTCGCCGGTTCTTTTTCAATACTTTCAAAATCAACCGTCACACAAAGTGGTGTGCCGATTTCATCATGTCTGCGATATGCCTTTCCGATATTGCCGGAATCTTCAATCATAACACGACCGATACCTGTTTTTAATAACATATTTTTGATATCATGTGCCATTTTAACGATTTGCGGGTTATTGCGTTTTAACGGAATAACGGCAACTTTGACCGGAGCTAAATGTTTTTTTAATTTTAAAACAGTACGTGTTTCTCCGTTCGGTAATTTTTCTTCGGTGTATGCTTCCGTCATAACAGCTAACACACCTCGTTCTACACCGGCAGACGGTTCAACAACAAACGGCACATACCATTTTTTTGTTTCATCATCAAATAAAGCCAATTTCGCAGAACTTTCTTTATTTTCATGAACATGAGCAGAAATGTTTAATTCTTCTTGATAACGAGAGTGATTGCCTAAATCATAATCTGTTCTGTCGGCAATACCTTCCAATTCTTCCAATCCGTGAGGAAATTCATATTCTAAATCATACGTTGCTTTGGAATAGTGAGCTAACTCGGAATCTTCAATACGATGAATATTGATTTTATTTTTATCCAAACCTTGTTCAACCCACCAATTAACACGGTTATCTTTCCATGTTTCCAACCATTCCATATCTGTTCCGGGTTTAACAAAAAATTCTAATTCCATTTGTTCAAATTCTCGCACACGGAAAATAAAGTTGCGAGGTGTAATTTCATTGCGGAATGTTTTTCCGATTTGTGCAATTCCAAACGGGACTTTGCGTGCCGTTGAATCAACAACATTTCTGAATTGCGTGAATATGGCTTGTGCCGTTTCCGGACGTAAATAAGCAAAATTATCGCCCCCTTCAATCGGACCAACCGTTGTTTTAAACATTAAATTAAACATACGGGGTTCGGTCAATTCCGTACTACCACAATTAGGGCATTTGCCATCTTTAATATGATCTGCCCGAAAGCGGTTTTTACATTTTTTACAATCGGTCAATGGATCTGTAAAGGTTGCCTCATGACCACTGTACTGTAAAACTTTGCGATGCGTTAAAATAGAGGCATCCAATCCTTCAATATCATCCCGTTCATAAACCATTGAACGCCACCAGGCTGCTTTTAAATTGTTCTTTAATTCTACACCTAATGGTCCAAAATCATAAACGCCTTGTAATCCGCCGTAAATATCGGCGCTTTGAAAAATAAAACCACGTCTTTTACATAAGGAAACCAATTGTTCCATTGTTGTCGCTGCCATAATATACTCCTTTGTTAATATTAAATTGAGATTATTTTAATCAAAACAATGGCAAAAGTCAATTATCTTTATGCCGTTAATGTCAAGAAATCTAATAGTTGTAAAAAAAGGGACGTATAAATGCAACACTTTTTTACACATTTTGGCATTTTTTTTGATTTTAGATAACATATTCAACACAAACAATAATCTTTCATTTTTTTTAGAAACTGATTTTGCTGATTCGAAGCGGGAAAAAAAGGTCCCTTTTATTACACTCACTTTATAAATGCAACTTTATAATTGTGAGGAGAAGATTATGCGAATCAAACTGAATGAACACGGACGGAGTATGGTGGAAATCCTAGGAGTTTTGGCAGTTATCGGGATTTTATCAATCGGCGGAATGGCAGGTTATCAATATGCGTATTCATTATATCAAGCGGGACAGATTCAGGATGTTGTCAGTAAGGCTAAATTATTGGCAACGCAAAATAACCGTTCTTCGCATGTAAAAGAAGTTCGGCGTTTTGTGGAAAATATGTTATCAAGATATAAGCCGGCTGATACGACACCAATGGTTACACACCGTGACGGGAAATATATTGTCGATTTGTTTAACATCTCTGATTCGGTTTGTGAAAAACTCCAAAACAGACGTGACATATTCAATTCTATGCGAATTGGTATGACACCGGAAGCGTGTACAACAGCTGAAATGAATATGCAATTTACGTTTGACAGTATTGTCATCGGGGGAAGCGGTTCTGGGGGAGCGGAAAGCGGATATGATGACCCGAACAATCCGGATATAGGACGATGTTCGGATAAACAAGTCTGGCGACAAAAGGAAGACGGGACATATGGTTGTGTTTGTCGACACGCCTATGAATATGGAGAAGATTGTACCCGATGTGAACCGCCTCGCAGTTGGAATCAAGGT
>SUUT01000017.1 GCA_015062385.1 Alphaproteobacteria bacterium
GTTTACGGGAAGTAAGTAACAATCGCCTGTGCAGACCGTCAGAGACCCCCTTAAGGGGTCTGCTGGTAATATGAGGCTTATAGCCGTTGATGAAGAACCGCCGGCTAGGCCGGCGGGTTCCTTTTTTATACTTATCTATTCAAAAACGCAAAATTCTAGTTTGTTAAGCAATAATCTACGACTTTATGGAGTTTAAAATTCATACTACCGCAGTTATTATCACATTCATTATCCCAAAATTGAATAGTCACATCTTCAACACCATTAAATGTAAAATATTTAATCGGTTGATTTCTTAATGCATTTGTTAATCCATTAATATCTTGTGTTGATTTGTATTCCCATTCAGTTCCAAAAGTTTTATCCATATGAATAATATATCCTAAATCTGCTACCCCCTCTAAAATATGTGTTCCAAATCCAACCCAAGGATCTGCCTCTGAACAATTATAATAATGGTATCCATCAACCCATTCAAAATAATATGTTCCTTTTAGTTTACCTAAGTTATTTGTTGTAATACGACACTCCCAAACAGAACTATTAATTCCGGTTGAAGCAATATCCATTTCAACCACATCTTCTGTTTTACAGACACATTCTCCATTTTGATTGGGTTCTAATTCGTATTTTGCCGTATCACAATAACACGCACATGTTTCCCCATCCTGAATCTGTCCCGTTGGACAGGATGTTGCACAAGGCGTACACATTTTTGTTGTCGCATCCCAATGTATTTTATCTGTCGGACAAGATTCACACATATTGTTTGTTCCGCAAATCGGTGTCGGATTTGTACAATCTTCATTTGTTAAACATTCTACACATTTTTCATCTTTCCAAATCGGAGAGAAATCCGGACAGCGACACATAACTTCATCTTCAAACCATTCTTTGGGAGGATAACATCGTTCACAATTATCCCCGAACTCATATTCATGCCGACAAATACATCCGTATGTACCGTCTTCTTTTTGTCGCCATACCATTTTATCGGGGCAGGTTTCCGGTTCAGCATATCCTCTCCCCGCTCCATCAGCCCCGTTTCCGTTATCAAAGTGGCTGCCCAAATTGACAACGGGTATTGTATCAAACACAAATACCATATTCGTTTTCATGTTTTTATTGCCACAACTTCGAGTTAATATAGATATACCCATATCATTTAAAATACTTTCTTTTTGAAGGACTTTTTCACATACGTTATAAACAACTTTAAACGCTGTTACCTGATAATTACTATCAATCAGTTTAACCATAGATTTTTTATCATCCGGCGTATATTCAGACAAGGAAGATTTTAAAAATCGATTGACTTCCAATGCATGCGAAGCCCGAGAATCCGTTTGTGCCAATGTTTTGGCTTTTCCGAGAATATCCTGTATTTTTCCTGCTTGATAAGCGGTTAACGCATATTGATAGGTTGCCCCCCCCCCAACGGATAACACCCCGATAATTGCCAATACCCCTAGCATTTCCACCATACTTCGTCCGGTTTCATTCAGTTTGATTTTAAACATTTGTCCCTCACTACAAAAAAACTACTCCTTTATATTATAAAAAAAGGGACCTTTTTTTCCCTATACGATTCGGCAAAATCGAATTTTTGAAAAAGTGAAAGATTATTATTTTAATTGAATATGTTAATTAAAATCAAAAAAAACACTAAAAAGTGAAAAAAAATGTTGCATTTATACGTCCCTTTTTTTGCAACAAGATGTTTTTTTATTTATTATAATTTTATGATATTTGAGTGCGAATCCTCCATCAGATGTTTGAAGCAAGTTCAACATAACGAAGATATCAAAGTTTTTTTATCATTCCCACCCCAACTCTCAGCAAAATCTGATTTTTAAGAAAATAAGAGTATTTGTACTAGTTCTTCCCTCGATTCCGGATTAAATTCGGAGTGTTACTTAAAAGTGTGATATAATAAATTCAGAACCGGAGGACTATTCCAACATAGAAACAGAAAAAATTGTACCAAATCAAAAATTTTTATTCGTTTTCTTTAACGGATATTTCCCCAAAAAATCTGTAAAAATACAAAAATCTATTTTAATTTTATACATACATAAATTATCCATATCAATATATCTCACACATTATATAAAGAAAACAAACAAAACACACATTTTAAGGTAATGTATTGATATTTTGATATAAAAAAGAAGTTTTGTTTATTTTTTTTCTGGAAACATTTTCAAAAATATGATACAATAAAAACAGTTTTAAACAATCTCGTTGCAAAGGAGTACTACCCATGGCTGATAACAAACCCGTTAATTATGATGCATATTTAAGTCGCAAAGAAGCAGAAATCCAACAAGAATCAAGAGAAGCGGCAAAAACTGCAAGGGACAATGCTGAACGCACACTTGAAACTACCCGAAACAGATATTATGATGCGTCAGACAATGCATTGAAAGATGAATACGAAAAAGCACAAGAAGCATATAATAGTGCAAATCAAGCTTATAATGATATATTAGAGGAACAACAAGAGGCTGCACAAGAAAGGATTGAAGAACAACAAAGACAAGATCGTCGAACCAGAGGGGATTTAGATTGGACAGACAGACGCCCGGAAATTTTCGGCGGAGCAACCGAAGAACAGCGAAATACGGCTGATCGTGTTGCAGCAGATAAAGAAATTGAAAATGCAAGACGGGAAAAAGAAGAAGCTGAAAAAAGAGTCAGAGATATTCAGGCACGATTAAGAAATAGAGGATTAAGCAATGCCGAACGAGAAGCTCTTGAAAGTGATTTAAAGGATGCGCGTGACGATGTTGCAGATGCGACAAAAGATTTACAAGATGCTGAAAAAGACAAAGCTGATATTTTAAAATCGCAAGATGAAGATGCCAAAGAAGATGCCGCTGAAAAAGCCCGAATGGATGCTGGCAACTTAACATGGTGGGAACGCAATGCCCCATTTGAATGGATGGGTCGTGCATCTGACGAACAAATTAAAGCCTATGATGCAAAAGAAGCGGCGGCAGATGCTAAAGAAGATAACGCCGAAAAAGCCCGAATGGATGCTGGCAACTTAACATGGTGGGAACGCAATGCCCCATTTGAATGGATGGGTCGTGCATCTGACGAACAAATTAAAGCCTATGATGCAAAAGAACGAGAAGCCAATATCCAAGAAGCGAAAAAGAAAGAAGCAGAAATTAAAACAAAATTAAAAGATCCTAAATTAAGTAATGATGATCGGGAAGATCTTGAAGAAGATTTGAAAGATGTTCGAGATGACTTACAGGGATTACAATCTCAAACAAACAATAATGCTAATAACAACAACACTGGAGCTTTAAGCGATGGTGTTATTTCAAGTTATGAACGTTATGCGCCAACAGAGGCCGGTGGAGCCACCCAAGAGGAAATCGAAGCTTACGATAATGCAGAAAGCATTAATATTAAAGGCGTTTCAACAAATGAACTCGTCAGCTCTCCGGTTCTACGTCAAAATTTAACACAAATTAAAAAAGCACAAGAATTGGCAGCCAAAACTGATGGACAAGTTGATATCCAAGATTACATTGATGCTGGTCTTCGTCCGGAATTAGCAAAACAAGTAGCTCGTGAAATTTATCAAGCCAATCAAACTAATGATGGTACAGAAAGACCACAAGCTCCAAAAGTAGCAGACAACAGCAGATAATTCATTTTTTGCTAAAAATATGTTCCCCGCATTTGAATCCAATTTCAAAAACACATTCAATGCGGGGCTTTTTGTAATCTGAAAACCATCGAACAGGAACGGAAAGGTATCTTTTTTTTATAATTTTCTGAATATACTGACAAACTTTCCCATCAAAAAAACAATCACTTTATCCTGTTTTTTTTACTTTATA
Organism: Alphaproteobacteria bacterium; assembly: GCA_015062385.1. Lineage (GTDB taxonomy): Bacteria > Pseudomonadota > Alphaproteobacteria > CAAHEQ01 > UBA3637 > RGIG4140. Next base: position 3,861 of record SUUT01000017.1, read on the forward strand.
GTACAATCTGTAATCTTGTAAAATATTATATCAAAAATCTTTCTGTACGAGGGTTATTATTAAGCTCTTTGTATGGTTTTGGAACAATTCAAAACATAATCGGAATTAACTTTTTGAAGCATATTTTTCGCATAATGATAAGCCTTATGAAAACCGGCACAATTTACACCTAAATCCTTTAATTCCTGGTCGTATCGCTTTATAAAGGTCAACAATCCTTCACTATCCATGCATATACAAACATGACCGCTTGGTTGACGAACGTACCTAAACAATGCTTGTTTACATGAATGATTTTTTGTGCATTTCAAAAATGTATCTTGCATACATTTGCTTTGAATAAAATCTGAAAATCTTTTCTTTGAAGCTTCGGAAGTTTTTCCAAATATTTTACATAAATCTTTAATCGTTATCAAATCAGCTGTTTTTGAAATAACTTGAACACGACCAAACAACTCATCAACAACAATCGGTTGAATATTCAATTCTTTCTGATGGCGTTCAGCGAAATACGGCAATGCTTCTTTGTAAATACAGATACAGCCTATCCCCTTATTTCTGACTGTTGCCCAAACAAACATATCTTTTTCAACAATTTTTCCGGTTTCATCTCTACCAAAATAAGTTTCATTCAAATAATTATTTCGAATATGACGAATAATCTGATAATCTGAAAAATGTAAAACTTTATCTAAATCTGTTATTGGAATTACCTTATCGGACATTGGCACAATCGGTTTTTCTCCGATTAAATCTTTAATAATATAAAGATTAATCCCTTTATCCGTTAAAAAATCGCAATGTTTTGAAACAAACGATTGCATCGCCTTTTCACTTGTAAAAACAGAGATATACATCGGACCGGATTTTACCCGTTCAAATATAGGTAAAACAATCGTATTACCTCTGTCATCCGTTTCCGAATATGTTTCATCTCCAAATTTTTCCAATATCTCTTTTGTCGTCTCTTGATGTTTTCTTGATTGTTCAGCAAGCATTGGATAAAAATCATTAAAAGATATCATTTCTTTTGTTTTTTTACGAACTTTACCAACACCGGATAACTCGTCCAACACCTCCGGTAACGCCCCCAATTCCAAAAATTTATTACGATACCTAAAAACAACCTGTTTCAAATCATTTTTTGTAATATAATATCTTTTTTCGCCATTCCACATGTATGGCATAAATAACTGACGTTTAACAGTTTCTCCTTTGTTATTTGTTCGTTCAATAACGGCATTGAGTAAATGTTCTTGTATCCAATTATAAAAAGCATCATATTTTTTTGAAAAGCCCAATCGGGTTGCTACTTGTTGAATTGTGTACATATTCTTCGGCTTTTGAATTTTTTGAACACCCTCTGCAATATATGAAAAATTATTTAAACCCAACGCTCTTAATTCTGAACGATGATTAATAACAAAAGATTGAATCCCACTCTTACGGATGTATAATTCATTCCCTTTACCAAATTCAAATATCTTCTTTATTTGTTCTTCACCGTTTTCATTGGTTTCAACAAATGTATCATCTAAACAATTTTCTTCAATAAACCGTTTTAAATCGCTATCCAATAAAATATATTGCGTATTTAATTGACGGGATAAATATCTCAAAGAAACAAATTCTGTATCTTTCTCTGCTTTTCTTGCAACTCTACCCAAAACCGTACCAAATTGTTTCATAAATGAATCAAGAGCCTGTTTTTTTAAAAAGAATCGTGGCGTTCCGTTATTCGGAACCCACGAAACAAACATTTTTTCTGTTTTTAACTTTCCGTGTTCATCCTGAATACTGTATGTCGCCGTTAATAAATTTTGATATATAAAATCAACAATCGGTTGAACAGATTTTCGATTTTGGGTAAATTTTAATCCAACATCCCATAACCGCATATAATCATTTGTATATTTTTCAATCCGAGTAAAGTCATTTTCTATCACATACAAAATATCTTTTGAAACACCCATTTCTTCCAATTCCGAATGATGTAGCCGAACAAAACTCGGAAGAGCCTCTTTTAGGATATAAAACGATTTTAAACCATACCCTGCCCGTCCCCGATAAAAAACAGGCACCTGAATCTGCTTCCCATCCGATGTTGTTTTTTCAAAATGCTCAAACAAATAATCATCAACAATCCAGTTGAAAAACACCTGATTAAAGCTATTTTTTTCCCCTAACAAACGACAAACTTCCGGTATGGTGTAAAACATATTCGGATTTTGAATTTCGGAAATTTGTGGATACTTTCTATTATATTTATTTGTTCGCATTTTTATCCCTTTTGAAATTACGTAAGTGAATATAGTATATCAGTATCCTTAATTTTTGTCAATCATTTTTAAAATCATTTTTTTGAAATAATTTTATATCGAATACGTATTGACAAATAAGAAAACAAAAATCATCTATTTTTTATGAAAATATTTTATCATTTTTTATTTCTGTTAACTGTTTTTCCACTGTTTTCTCATGCCGAACCATTCGGGGATTGCATTCCATATCCTGTTTTATATGGAAAGGACATCATTTACGATTTGAATCAAAAACCGATTTTAAGCCTAATAGAATCTGATTTAAAAATATCCAATTTATTGGGACGGATTCCTTCTTTTAATTTATTTCAGCAAACACAGGATAATCAATATTATCCCAACGGGGATATAATGGTTAATTTTCAATTTAATGAATCCACGCAATCCGGTGTACAAAATATTTTTTACGAAAACGGCAATTTAATGAGTGTTATCCCGTTTAGTAATAACTTAATAAACGGTACACAAAAAATTTATTACCGTAACGGCCCCATTATGGCAACAATTCCATATGTAAACGGCCTGTTAAACGGACAGTTAAAAACATATTACCCGAATGGCAATATACAAATGAAACAATCTTATTTAAACAACAGACCGATTGATACAGGAGAAATGTTTTATGATAACGGTTCATTACAGCTTATCCAATCATATCAAAACGGAAAAATTCAAGGAACGCAACTGCAATATTATAATGACGGTGAAACTGTACAAGCACAAATGGAATACACTGCCGGAATTTTAAATGGAACTACCCGATTATATTATAATAACAATGCCTTATTGGGAACGGTTGTTTTTGAAAATGGCAATCCTGTGAGCAATACTTGTCAAACTCAAACGGGGCAACAATCCACCTTTGATAACTTGGCACTTTATCAGATTCAAAACGGTATGCAACCCGTAAAATGTCATTATCAAACGCAAGATTAAATCATAAAATCGTATTGACAGCGAATGTAAAATAAAGTATCCTCAAACAAAATAAATTTGAGGATATAAAATGATTTCAAAAGTACTTATAATCGGGTTAATCAGCTTATTACCAACTCTAGCAACGGCTCAAAACACAACAATAACTTCTTTTGCAAAAGCAAAAAAAATCTTATTAAAAGATATTTATACGGATTACCATAAAACCATTTACTGTAATGCAGTTTATAACCCCAAAGATAAAAGCATTATCAGTTATCCGGATGGATTTGATGATACGATTTTATCCACTCGGGCAAAACGGATTGAATATGAACATATTGTGCCGGCACAAAATTTCGGTCGAACTTTTAAGGAATGGCGTGAAGGTAGCCCGTTGTGCATCAATAATAAAGGCGAATCATATAAGGGTCGTAAATGTGCCGAAAAAGCGAGCATCTTATACAACTTTATGCAATCTGATATGTATAATCTGTATCCGGCAATCGGCTCGGTAAACGGATTACGATCTAATTTAGCCTATACTGAATTACCGGAAAACATTCCAAATGCTTTTGGCGGTTGTGCTTTTAAAATTGCCGACAAGCGAGCAGAACCACCAGAAGAAGTTAAAGGTATTGTTGCACGGGCAACTCTATATTTCGAAGAAGCGTATAAACCCCGTTTTAAAATAAATGACAGACAACGTAAAATTATGCAAAAATGGCATGCCGACCATCCGGTAACCGAATGGGAGTGTATTCGAACGTATCGGATTGAAAACATCCAATTTTCGGAAAACAAAATTGTAAAAGATGCTTGCATTTCTGCCGGATTATGGCCAAATTAAACAGATGAAGGAGAAAAAATGTTAAAAATCGGGGCACACTTATCATCATCAAAAGGATTTTACTCTATGGGAGAGGAAATGCTTGACATGGGGGCAAACACCTGTCAGTTTTTTACCCGCAATCCACGAGGCGGACAAGCAAAGGAAATTAGACCGAGTGATGTTGAAAAGTTTTTACGATTAATGAAAGAAAACGATGTTGAATCCATTTTGGCTCATGCTTCCTACACCATTAATCCCTGCTCTGACAAAGAGGAAACCCGTATTTTTGCCCTTAATACGATGATTGATGATATGAAACGGATGGAATGGATTCCTAATCAATATTACAATTTTCACCCCGGTTCACATGTGGGACAAGGTGTTGAACAAGGGATTTCCTACATTTGTGAAACCCTCAATCATTTATTAAAACCGGAAATGAAAACACAAATCTTATTAGAAACCATGTCCGGCAAAGGCAGTGAAATCGGATCAACATTTGAAGAACTCCGTCAAATTATCAACCAAACAGAAAATGGGCACTTATTGGGTGTTTGTATGGATACATGCCATATTTTTTCTGCCGGATACGACATTGTCAACAAATTAGATGATGTTTTGGAAAATTTTGATTCCGTTATCGGCTTAGAAAAACTGAAAATGATTCATTTAAACGATAGTCTAACTCCATTTAACAGCCATAAAGACAGACATGCCAAAATAGGAGAAGGCAGTATCGGGGCGGAAGCACTTGTTCGATTTGTTAATCATCCGAGATTAAAGCATCTGTCATTTATTTTGGAAACCCCGAATGAATTTGACGGTTATAAAAAAGAAATAGCCTTTTTTAGAGCTAATTATTCAGAATAATAAAAACAATACAAACAATTATCAAAAATAGCTGATAAACGGATGTTCGATTAATGACATATCCGTTTAAAAGCAACGACTTATTGACAAATTGTATTTTTTTGATATATTATTACTTCTGTTTATAAAAATGAAAGGATTTTTGAATGTTTTTCTCTCGTCAGGGTAATCGTTTAGCAGATATGATTTGCGGTCGCAGTCCCGAATTAATCGTAGATTTAGAAGGTGTTTGTGTTCCCTTACCTCAATCAAAAGGAATACAAGACAAACCAAATCAAAACAATCAACCAAACGTTCAGGCACAACAAATTACCACACATTCAACGACTTCTGTGTATCGGATGAAATCAGATTTTCAGAACGGGTAAAACATTTTCAATATATCAAATCCCCGATTTTATAGGGATTTTTTACATACAATATAATATCTCTGTAAAAAAAAGGGACGTATAATTGCAACTTTTTTTACGGTTTTTTAAATTTTTTTTAATTTTAAATAAGTGATTCAATTAAAATAATAATCTCTCATTTTCTCAAAAATCCGATTTTTCAATTTTGAATTGAAAAAAAGGTACTTAAACAAAAAAATTAAAGGAGATTATTGCGTATTGATTTAAAATTTTCAAATACCCCGTTTATGAATTAAACATCACTGCTTCAACGATTCACAAACGGGGATTATATTTAAGTCATTGAATCTTTTAACCGATTAAAATAATACCGTTTAAATACAACGCAAACAAACCCCATAAAAACTGCGGTACTAACAAAAACGCCGCCGTTTTTGATACCGGATAAAATGTTTTAATCGTCATTGCCAAGAAAACCAACATTGCCAAAATAACAAAAACACCACCAATAACACTATGTAGATAAAAGAACACAAACGGCCAAATAACCGTTGTTACCAACTGTAAAGCAAAATAGCGAGGGGATGCCTTATTCCATGTTAAAAAGGCCGATATGGTCATTAAGAAATATAAAACAATCCAAACAACGCTAAACATCCAATCCGGCGGTGTTAAATCAGATAATGGTAATGTACGATACCACGCTAATCGGTCCGGCGTAACAAAACTGCCACCGACAAAACCAACGGCATTAACACAAATTAAAATAAATAGCAAACGTAAGGCTTTTGTATAAACAGACGGTTGAGATTGATTTTTATCCGTCATTTTCTTCTCCTTTATGAATTAATAAATCCAATGCATTTTCCATTGGGTAAGACAGTAAGGCGTGCCCTTCCCCTTTTATTAAATGGCATTGAACATCCGTTGATTCAAGAGCATCTTTAATCTTAAATGAATTTTGATAAGGAATTAAATCATCTTTATCCCCGTGAACTAAAATAACAGGTCCTGTATATAAAATCCGCCGATTGAGTAATAAATACGGTTCGGCTTCGGTAAACATGGCATACGAAAAACAATATCCTTTTGTTAATTCATTGGGTCCCAAAACAATACCTTTTTTTAACAAATTTCTGATTTCATCCGTAAATAAGTGTTCCCATATCATCGGTAAAAAATCAACACCGGCAGCAAATGTCAATACCCCTTTTACTTGTGCTGATAATTTTTCCGCTGTTAAAAAAGCAATCCATCCGCCTAATGAACTACCGGCTAAATAGAGCGGATTGGATATATTTTCTGCTTGTATCACTTCCAACACATCTTTTAAGCATCGTTCAATGCGAAAATCGGCAGGTTCTCCGGATGAATTTCCATGAGATGTATAATCAACGGCCAAAAAACCATAATTTTTGTTCCGAGCATAATTTTCCAACCGTTGTCCTTTTTCACTGTATCGGGATGATTTTAGCCCGTGTAAATAAATAACAATAGGTGTTTTATCGGTTAACGGTGAAATAAATGTGTAGGCAAGCAAATGTCCTGCCGTATTTTTTAGTTTTTTTGTATTCATTCTAAAATATCCTTGCTTTTTGTTTAGGGATAAGGTAATCTGTTTTTATGAAAATTACAAGTTTTTTTACACAAATTTTAAAACAAACAACACAAACAATTTGTGATTTTGTCTTTCCGCCACAATGCCCGTATTGCGAAAAAACAATTACCAGAGAAGAAATGTTATGTACGGAATGTTTTAAAAAAATTCCATTTATTACGGGACCCAAATGCTATCGATGCGGATGCCCTTTACCATTTGCCGAAAGTGAAGAAAAACTACTCTGTCCCAAATGTTTAACCTCCCGTTCAGCATACGACTTATCTCGTTCCGTTTTTGAATATGATTCTTTTTCACGCAATGCCATTTTAAAGCTAAAATACGCCGACAGAACGGATTTACGTCATTTTTTTGTTGAATATATGTGTCGAGCCGGTATTGATTTATTCGATAAAGCCGACATTGTTTTGCCCGTTCCCCTTTATTGGACTCGTCGCCTTAAACGCAAATACAATCAATCCGCCATTTTAGCTGAATTAATTGCAAAAAAGATGTCCCTAACCTATTCTCCCCATATTTTGTATCGTAAACGAGCAACAAAAGCTCAAGCAGGGCAAACAAAACAAGAGCGGTTAAAAAACGTTCATTCTGCCTTCTCGATACGAAATGCCGATAAAATAAAAGGAAAACACGTTTTGTTAATTGATGATGTTTTAACCACCGGTGCAACTGCTAATGCCTGTGCCAAAATATTAAAGGAAAACGGTGCAAAGGCAGTTTATGTTCTTACCATTGCACAGGCGGTTATTAAATAAAATTATCTGCATAAACAGTATAATCCCTAAATTCAACTAATTTATACCGTTTAAAGTTCATACTCATTCATGCAACATCTATCCTCTTTTTACTGTTTCGTCATCTGAACTTGTTTCAGGGTCTCATTATGATAATTGATGAATATTCGTGCCATATTTCCTTGAGACAATAAGGTGTAAAGAATTATCCCCTCCCCCAAAAACAAGTTCAAAACTGTTAGAATGCACACGAATAGTAACGTTTGGATTAAACGAAATAACAATAAAACGCTTATCCGTTTGGACTAAGCACGGAAACATGCATTTGACTGATTGTACTAACCTCATCAGCCTCACGTATAATATTATCCGGTATTGCTGGGGCCGGTTTCATCGCAGTCAACGCCTTATATTCTGGATATTTAAAACATAAAGGAGTCATTGCCTTGTTAATCGGACGGCGTAAATGACCGGCATATAAAACTAATTGTTTATCAACCGCCATAGATAACACTCCGGATCCGCCGATAACCGTATCGGCCATTGTTTTAGTTGTTCGGCTCCATTTCATTCGCAAATCTTCCCAACCGAAAGTTGCCTGTTTAACCGGCACCAGCGAACCCGTAAAATCAAATCGAGTTAAATCTTCTTTGATGGTATAAGTCACTTTTGTTAAGGTTTCAATCCCCTTTAAAAGTGGTTGTCGTGTAACAGTATTGTTTTGTCGTTTAATAATTCGAACAGCAACAGAACTCATAATAATATCGGCTGTTTCCTGACTGTATTTAGAAGATATTTGATGCCAATCTTGTACACAAACCAAAAATTTATTTTGTTTTGTTCGTCCGAAAATAATACCGTCCGTTATACTTTCCAATGACGGCATATGTTGAAACTCATCCAAAATAAAACTAACAGGGAACGGACCGGCCGACCCCTGATTAGGACCAAATTCCATTAAATATTGTGTCGCCATGTTAATAAACAATGTACTTAACAAGACGGATGATTTTAAATCTTCATACGGTACAGACATATATAATGTAACCGGTTTATATTCGCCCGTTTCTTCGTCTTTCATTCCTCGTAATTGTTCATAATTAAAATCATTCATGGATGTTCGACAACGAACAGCTGAATTTTTAAAGATATTAACCCCCGACAAAGCCATTGACATCACAGATCCTCTTTGTTTGTCCGGCAAACTTAACACCTGATTTAATTCTAACAATGTTCTGCGACCATATCCGTAATAAGCTGTTTCTAAAACAATTTTTTCAAAAATCATTTGCCAGGCGTCTAAATTTAATGCTGAAATATCCTGATTACGTTGCCGTTCGGCAATTTCAGCATTACACCGAATTTGTGCCGTATTCAAAATATCCAACAACATGGCAAAACAGGCATCATGTCCATGCCAACTATCCGGAATTAAATCCCATGAGCCGACAGGCAGATATGTTTGTGAATTGATATTCCGCTTTATGGCATTTGCTTTGGCTTCCAAAACTTCCGGAAAATCACGCATAGATTCATAGTAAGAAACCAAGACTTCATAATCTTCCTCATCCAATGTTTTATTTTGAATACGGGACAGAAAATAATCATTTGCCTGTGCTTGTTCGACTTTTCCGCATAAATAACCGGTTAATCCGGTTAAACATCCTCTTCCTGTCTTAACCCAATACGGGTCTGTTCCGCTGGGACCATCCGGTATTAAAAACGAAATCAATCCGTCAATATACCCTTCCCGACCGCTACTTAACGGAGGTAAATTTCCACCACCAATCGGGTTCCATGACGGCCAACGAATATTTTGTTTGGGATTATCTTTTCCCATCCAATTCATTTTAAAAACAGGACCAAGTGTTGCCCGATAACCACTTGTTAAACGGGCAATTTCTCCTTTGGGGTCATGAATGATTAAACTGGATTCCTTTTCTTCCAAAATAGCCGGAATAATCACCCCCATTGTTTTGCCTGAACCGGGACAACCGATACAAAATACGGAACGAGTATCCGGCAAACGCATTTTTCGTCCGGCAAAAATACCGACCATTAAATGTTTACCATCATACAATCCCATTTTTTCAATTTCTTTTGGAATGGCTTCCCGTCCGTCACCAAACCGCTGTGGAAACAGATAATGCGGATTCAAATTGAACAATAAAAATTCATACCCCAAAAAGATAAATGTCGGTATTAATAAAATACGCCAAGCGGCAAATGTTGTCCAATTATAATGTAGCGGTTCGGCAAATGCAAAATTATATAACCATCTTCCGTAATCTTTGAATGGCTGAAAAAAATTACCTTTAAATGTATGAACGATATAATCAGGAATAAATCCCCATGATGCCGAATCAAACTGTGCAGAAATAACCGTTATAAAGGGTACAAAAAACAACAATAAAAACCACAACAACGGAAAACCAAGCAGTGCCCGCCAACTCCACCATTTCAGGCAGTCACGTGTTGATTGTTTTTCCGGTGCAAAGCGTATAACCATTTTTACCCCTTTGTTTTTGATTTAGTAGGTTTACTCCCCTTTGTTTGTGCCACTACTTTTATCGGTCCTTTATCACGAACAATACCTGCAATTTCAGTTATAGTATAGCCCGCATTTATCAAGTCATGAATTGTTTCCTCACCTTCGTCCGCTTCTGTTTTTTTGGGATATACAATTCTTTCCTCTGACCCTGTTTCATCCGCTCCAATATCTGTTATGCGAGCTTCAGATTTTAATTGTTCTTCTTCAAATCTCTGATTTTGTTGTTCCTGATGTGCCTGAGCCGATTGATTAGCCTGTTTATCCGTTTCGGTGGAATGAGCAACAATTACTTGGGGCTTAAACCCTGTTTTATCAGACGTGTTCAATTCAATTTTGCTTTCTGATTTATCCGTTTGTTGTTCTATTAAAATATCTGTTTTAGATTTTACTTCCTCCGTTTTAGAAACAATCGGAACTTTCTTTAACATTTCGGTCGGAACAACTCTTAATCCGGTCGGTAAGTTTTCATCCGGATAGGGTAATATTATTTGCTCTGCTGATTTTGACAATGCCTCCGATTGATTTTGTGATTCTTTACTTGAAACATTTGTTAATTCAACAGATTTATCCGGATTGTTTGAAACAACCGTTTCTCTTTGATTTTCTGCCTGCTGCATTTCCTCTTTTTGAATACGTTGTCGTTCGGATTCCTTATGCATATCTTCTGCCTGTGCCTGACGGGCAGCCTCCTGCATTTTATATATTTTATCCATCCGTTCCAATTCCGAACGAACTTTTTCTATTCCCCAAGCTCGATTTTCTTCTTTTTCGGCTTCTTTACGGATCGGACGTTTTAATTTTTTTGTTTTTATTTCCTGTTTTTGACGATTTTGTTCTTGTTCCAAGCGAAATTGATTAAGTTTATTTTCTTTTTCCAAAAAAATTTGACGACACAAACGTTCCCGTGTTTTTTCATTTGTATTACGAACATATAAACAATAACTGTTCCACCCCTCTAAACTCATCAACTGTTTCGGATCAATATACGTTCCGCACAAATTAATCCCATCCAAAGCAAAAACAGATAAATCCAGTTCCGATAAATCAATATTGCTAAAATCTAATCGCCGAATATCCAAACAAAGCAAATCGGACTTCGATAACATACGAATATCCAATTTCCCCGCTTCTATTAATCGAATAATTTTTTCCAAAGAAGTTAAGTACTTTTCGACATCTTCATCTAAAAAGGCTTTTTGCGTATTATTGTTTTTCCAAAAAGCACGTTTAAATGTTGCCCCCGTTAAATCACACCCCATTAAATCCGTATCTTCAAAATACGCTTCATCAAAACAACAATTTGTAAAATCACAGGTCTGTGCATTTGTTTTATAAAAAACAGCCCCTTTAAAACTACATCCTTCAAAATAACCGCCTGATAAATCTGCCCCTTTAAAATTAATGCCTGAAAAATCCACATTAGATAATCGTTTACCGGCCTTAACAGCCTCAACAACAAGAACAGCACGTTCATCTGAACGATAATCATTACGCTGTGAGGGCAATATAAATTCCCGACTATCACCCAACCCTAATGAAAAATAAACCATATCCGCATCTGTCACTTTGACATCGGCTGTTTTTTTAGACGGTCGTTTTAATTCTTTTATCATACTCATTATTATATCACTAAAAACCAAAAAGGAAACAAAAAAAATCAACTAATATCATAAAAAAAGAACAAAAAATTTAAAAGAATGAGGAAAAAACACTAAATAATGAAAAAATCTTTATAAAAAAACAAGAAAATACTTTAAATATAAAAAAAAGATGACAAGTTTATTTAATTGTGTTATAATTCCCGCACGAGAGGAAAGAAATGATTTATATTGTATCACTTTTAACCCTTATTTTAGACCAAGTTTCTAAATTAAGTGCTTATTATTTTTTGCCGGAACATCAATTTGTTCCGATTATGCCTTGTTTTAACTTATTCTTAACATACAACAAAGGGGTTAGTTTTTCGGCATTTGCAACTAATGCTTCTTACGGACCTTGGATATTAAGCGGGATTTCTTTTGCTATTTGTATCGGGGTTATTTGTTGGATGCGAACGGAAACAAACAAAACAATTCGTTTTGCTCTGGCTATGGTGTTAGGCGGGGCAATCGGAAATATTATTGATCGAATTCGTTTAGGGGCCGTTATTGACTTTTTGGACTTTTATTACGGTACTCATCATTGGCCAGCATTTAATATTGCAGATTCGGCAATTTGCTGTGGTGCCGCCTTGATTGCTTGGCAACTTTTTACACAAAAAAAGGAGATAAAATGAAAAAAATATGTCTGTTAATTCTGTGTGGTTTATTGGTCTGTGCCTGCTCCGCCAATAAAAAACCGCCTTTGGAACAAACACAAATCGTTGACGGCAAGTCCATTGTTATGCCCCCTGAATTTTATGTTTTACCAAAAGCAAAAAATCAATCAGAAACAACAAATTAAACAACACTCTTAAACAAAAAAAATAAATAAAAATTTTCGTTTAACCATAAAAACATCGGAGTATTTGAATGCGTATTTATGAAAAACTGGTCAACCATGCCACACAAATGAAATCAACACAAATAAAAGATTTATTCGCAACTGACGAAAATCGTTTTAACCGTTTTCACGCAACATTTGACGGTTTTTTGTTAGATTATTCAAAAAATAATATTACCGATGAAACAATGAAGTTATTATTGGAATTGGCAAATGAATCCGACTTAAAAAACGCTATCAATAATATGTTCAGCGGTGAAAAAATCAACACAACAGAACATCGGGCTGTTTTACATACAGCATTACGTAATCGGGATAATCATCCGATTTATGTGAACGGTCAAGATGTGATGCCTGAAATCAATCGTGTATTTGAACAAATGAAAACGTTTTCCGATTCTGTTCGTTCAGGCAAATGGAAAGGGGCAACCGGAAAAGCAATTACGGATGTTGTCAATATTGGTATCGGTGGTTCAGATTTAGGTCCGGCTATGGCTCACGATGCACTTACGTATTATCGCATTGATTCAATTCATTTCCACTTTGTATCAAATGTAGATGGAACAGATATTTCCGAAGCATTAAAACGGTGTAATCCGGAAACAACATTGTTTATTATTTCTTCAAAAACATTTACAACACAAGAAACCTTAACTAATGCAAAAACCGCCCGTCAATGGTTGGTAAAGCATTTGGGAGAAGATGCTGTTGAAAAACATTTTGTTGCTGTTTCTACCAATGAAAAAGGTGTTAAGGAATTTGGTATTAATCCACAAAATATGTTTGTATTTTGGGATTTTGTTGGCGGACGCTATTCTATGTGGTCTGCAATCGGTTTATCCTTAATGATCGGTATCGGATATGATGCTTTCATGGAAATGTTGGACGGAGCTTATGCCATGGATATGCATTTTAAAAATACACCGTTTGAACAAAACTTACCGGTTATCTTAGGTTTATTGGGAGTTTGGTATACAACTTATATGGGAGCCGAATCTTATGCCGTTTTACCTTACAACCAATATTTGCATAAATTACCGGAATATTTACAACAATTGGATATGGAGAGCAACGGCAAAGGTGTTAAGAAAAACGGAAATGCCGTTGATTATGCAACCGGACCGATTTTATTCGGGGCAGCAGGCACAAACGGACAACATTCATTTTATCAATTAATTCATCAGGGAACGCACTTAATTCCGGCAGATTTTATTGCACCAATTCACTCATTAAATGAAACCGGTAATCAACATGATATTTTATTAGCAAACTTTATTGCGCAACCGGAAGCATTGATGAAGGGCAAAACCGCCGATGAAGTACGGGCAGAAGGTGTAGCAGAAGAATTGGTTCCGTTTAAAACATTTACGGGAAATCGTCCAAGCAATACGATTTTGTTAAACAAAATTACACCATGGTCTTTTGGGGCGTTAATTGCTTTATATGAACACAAAATTTATGTACAGGGAGTTATTTGGAAAATCAACAGTTTTGATCAATTTGGTGTAGAACTCGGAAAACAGTTGGCTAAAAACATTTTACCAGAATTGCTGGATAAAACAAAACCATTATCACATGATTCATCTACAAACGCATTAATTGAAAAAATCAGAACAACCCGTTTGGGATAATTGAAAGGCAAAAAAATGACTCAAGATGAGCAAGATTTAATCACATATCTGATCAAAGAAAACTATTTTTTATATACGGAAAAAAAAACAAATCCGGATAAAAGGGTTTCTGATTTGATAAAAATTTTGCCATCTTGTTTGCTTCAACAGGCAGAAAAAACAGGTAAACAAATTAATGCAGCGTTAAAACCAAAAACAAAACAACATATCCGTTTTTTAATAAAAGCTCTACGAAAACTACCGTATCATACCCGTAAAAACATTGTAAAATATGATTTAAGTACAGGACAAACTTCTCAAATCATTACACATAAAATTTATACAGCTTTAACGGCAGCAGTTTCTCCAAATGAAAAAAGTGAATTAGCGATATTAGAAGATGTTCAGGATGCTATGTTTTCAGCCGTTAGTTGTCCTTTTGCCCAACAAACAAAAACGCCGGAAGGCAGAAAAGCTCTTTATCAAAATTTATATAAAGCCATTCAAACAACAACAACATTGCTAGATGCTGATTTTCAAGCAGTCTGTCATCTCATTTGTGAGCCGGATAACGTAATGGACAGAGTAAAACGACATTTAAGAATCGGACGACATTTGTTTTATATACAAGGTTACGATGAAAATCATCCATCTCAATCAAACAAACCCAAACAACGGGGAGAATAATCAATGGATTTAAAAAACATCACGACATTATTTCAAAAATTACAAAGAGCAGAAAAAAAAGTACATTTGTATCCACAATCACAAACTAGCATTATTCCATTACGGCAATTAATTACCGAACGACTTAAATTGCAAATAACGGATTCGGATTTATTTGGTGCCTCCCAAAAATTTCAGCAGTTTTTCAAGACTTATCAATTACGTATAATTCCCGCTTGTATTCAACAATATAAAGCCCGTCAAGTTTCCAAAATGCTACCGGAAGCAATCACGGAAACAGCCCAAAATTACGGATATCAATTTACAATTGATCAAACACCTGAAACAAAAATACAAATAAAATATTTAACGGCACTTTTACGATTACTACCCGAAAAAGATCGAAAAGAAACCATTCAGTTTTTAAAAGATAACAAAACAGAATCTATTGAAAATTTGGCATTTGAAACGAATCTAAAATTAACAGGATTAATTTCCGATTCCTATAAAGACAAATATACAGTTGATTTTTTATTAAAACACCCACTTGCATTACGGGGAGAAACCGAAGAGTACTTGGAAAAATCAGAACAACGCATTAAAACAGCTTTAACATATATACAACCGCTTTTAACAGACGACTTCAACCGTTTCGTAAAATCGGTATGCAAACCGGACACCCGTTTGGAAAAAACAGGAAAACGCATTCGGGCACAACGCCTTATTATGTGGCACAATCGAGAAGAAGCATACATCAATCCGGATACACTTCGGTATAATATTATCATGCGACCCAATGTTCTTGATTCCTTATCAACTGATCAAATTGATTTAATTTTAGGAGACATAAAAGAACCGTATCCCGTTTCAACTCAAAGAAAACCGCTTATTCAAAAAACAAGGAACAGAGAAAATGAGAACTAACAAACAAACAAATCCAATTGAAGAAAAGAAAGCACAAATACGCGCAGAAGCAATTGAAGAAGTTCGACAGGAATTCGCCTACAATCATAACGATTGGATGATGGGATTATTTTGTACCTTTCATAACGTTGAACCACACAATATTAATGGTAACTGGCGAACAATTATTGCTTTAAAACCAGAAGCACAAAAAGAACTGGATGAATTGCAAGAAACACTTCGTTTATTACCATTGGAAAAAAGAAATATTTTGGCTGATTTCATTTTAGAAGAAAGGGAACATGGTATCTTTTACATTGAAAAAGAAATTATGGAATATTTAACATCGGGTATGATTATCTCACCTATTCGCCCAAATAATAAACATATCGATTCCGAAATATTATTTTCCGTTTACTCAGAGGATTTAAGAGAATTACCGAACATTGATTCAAAATACCCGTTATATATAGAATGTCAAAAAGGAAATCTCCAAGATATTGCCGATAAAATTCATAAACAGGCAACTATTCTCGTTTCATTAAGAGAACCGGAAGTGATTAATTTTGCCCGTAATGTCAGTGATCCTGATACACCGGAAGAAATAGCACACAAAAGAATCCGCCATGAAAAAATAACCAAATGGGCAAATGCATTACATCATAAAAAATATACAACAAATAATTATTACCGAATGTTAATTGATGAATTTCATGCGGATGATCTTTGTAAAGAAGCAATTTCAAAAACACCAACAATTAAAACACTTACTGAAGAAGATATTGATATCATATTAGGGCCTCAACAAAGTAAAATCCCAACCCAACCAACTTCCATTGTTCATACAATTGCACAAAATGGGAAAAAACATCAAAACGGATAAAAATATGTCAATACGTCTACTGCCTCAAACCCTGATTAATCAAATAGCTGCTGGAGAAGTGGTTGAGCGTCCGTCTGCGGCTTTAAAAGAATTGATTGAAAATGCCATTGATGCCGGCAGTACCCGTATTGAAATTAAAATTCAAGATGGGGGAAAAACATATTTTTCCATCACAGACAATGGGAAAGGCATGACACCGGCCGAACTGGAATTAGCTGTTGAACGCCATGCAACCAGTAAATTACCGACAGATGATTTATTTCAAATCAATTTTTTGGGATTTCGAGGAGAAGCTTTACCATCTATTGCGTCTGTTGCAAAAATGAACATTACATCCCGCACAAAAGAAGCAGACGAAGGGTGGCAAATTCAGGTACACGGCGGACAAAAAAGAAAACCATTCCCTGCCCCTCATCCGCAAGGAACAACTGTTGAAGTACGAGATTTATTTTACGCAACACCTGCCCGTCTAAAATTTTTAAAAACAGCACAAAGTGAATATTTAAGTATTAAGGAAATCGTCAATCGAACCGCAATGGCTTATCCCCATATTCATTTTATTTTATCAGATGAAAAAAGAATTGTTTTAAATTATGCTCCCCAACAAACATTATTTCAACGTGTTGCACAGGTCATCGGAAAATCTTTTGACGACAATGCTGTCCCCGTAGAAGGAGAATATGAAAATATTCACTTAAACGGATTTGTCGGGTTGCCCACTTATACCCGTTCAACCAGTACGGAACAGTATTTGTTTGTTAATGGTAGGTACATTAAAGATAAAATGTTATTGGGAGCTATTCGCGGAGCTTATCAAGGTCTTATCGGTCATGATACCTATCCCGTTTTGGCATTATTTTTATCTGTTCCACCAACAGAGGTTGATGTAAATGTTCATCCGGCTAAAATCGAAGTGCGATTTAAAGATGCCGCCCGTATTCGTGGATTTATGATTGCATCCATTCGCAATGCTTTGGCTGAAAATGGATTTAAAACTGCCTCAACTATCGGAATTGGAGCTTTGGAAAAAAGCGTATCATCCATTATACCTAATCGTGTCCATGTACCGTCTGCATTCAAAAATTTACCGGAATCCAATCGTCTTAATCATTCAGATATCATTCATTCTTACGCTCAATCTTCAAATCGTATCGATAATGAGATGCTTAAAGAGAATACATATTCGACTGGCTTATCAAAAATCTATCTTGGTGGTGATTTGTGCGAGCCGATGGCAGAACAAAAAAAACTACCGCATATCGGATACAGTGTCAAAGAGGATTTGCCCAAACAATCACATAATATTAAATCAGAAAACATTTTTACAGAACCTGCAAAATTTGATAATAATGAGGAAACAACAGATTTTCCTCCGTTGGGTTTTGCAAAAGCCCAACTTCATAAAACATACATTATCTCTCAAACGCAAGATAGTATTATTATTACCGATCAACATGCTGCCCATGAACGATTAACGTATGAACATCTCTCACAAAGCATGCAATCACTCGGTCAAACACAACTCCTTTTAATACCTGAAATCATTGATTTAAAACCGGAAGAAGTAGATATTTTAAATACGCGCTCTGCCGAATTAAAAGAAATGGGATTTGTAATAGATGCATTTGGAGATGATTGTGTTGCCGTTCGTGAAATTCCGGCATTATTAAATAAAACAAACATTGTTAAATTAGTGCAAGATTTAGCCGATACCATTCGTGAATTTGATGATACTGTTTTATTAAAGGATAAAATCAAGGATATTTGTGCCCGTATTGCCTGTCATGGGTCTATCAGAGCTGGACGAACATTAACACCCGATGAAATGAATGCCCTACTCCGTCAAATGGAAAATTGCGGAACATCCGGTCAATGTATTCATGGTCGCCCAACATATATTGAACTCAAGTTAACCGATATTGAAAAGTTGTTCGGACGAGCAAAGTAGGTTTTATAAAACATACGATTATAAAAAAAATTTCCCCATATTTTACTATGGGGAAAGTAAAAAGCATATATATATAAATTAACTACCACTCGGAGGATAACAATATCCATCTTTATAAGAACGATTGACACACACATCACAATCTTTTTTGTCTGTCACTTTTATCGGCGTTGTAATATTGCATTCATAACATTCCTTATCAGCTCCTAATAATTGTTTATCATCAGAACATTTTTCACGATTACACATGGTTCCGTTTAAAACTCTATTCGGACAAATTTTAGTACAACGCCCTTTATTATTACCATTCACATTAACAGATGTTGCTGTCTCACAACTATAACATGTTCCATATTCCTCATTTAAAGGTTTCCCTGCTGTTCCATTTTCTTCCGAATCACATTTCAGATAGCAATAATTACCGGGATTTGCATTATCAACAAACCGATTCGGACAAGCATCACAATTACTTTCTACCCCATGAACAGGCTGTGCAGATTTAGTATAGCAATCATGACAACTGCCATTTTTATCCATAAAATATCCCTTTTCACATGCTTTTAATACACAATAACCATTTTTTTCTTCCCGATTAGGACATAACTTGGAACAAGAATCCGTTAATGCAGAAATCGCAACTCTTTCGGGATAATTACATGCCTTACAGGTTCCGGATCCATCAATCAACAGAGGGGTATCAGGATCAGAACAACCCAACTGACACATTGATCCACTTAAAACCCGATTTGGACAAATTTTGGAACACCGCTCCTTATTTGTACCATTCACATTAACAGACGTTGCTGTCTCACAACTATAACACGTTCCATATTCTTCGTTTAATTTTAAACCTTTTGTTCCATTTTCTTCCGAATCACATTTCAAATAACAATAGTTACCGGGATTTGCATTATCAACAAAACGATTCGGACAAGCATCACAATTACTTTCTACCCCTTGAACAGGTTGTGCAGATTTAGTATAACAATCATGACAACTACCATTTTTATCCATAAAATATCCTTTTTCGCATTCTTTCAATACACAATATCCGTTTTTTTCTTCCCGATTAGAACAGAGTTTTGAACAAGAATCTGTTAATGCAGAAATTGCAACTCTTCCGGGATAATTACATGCCTTACAGGTTCCGGATCCATCAATCAACAGAGGTGTATCAGGATCAGAACAACCCAACTGACACATTGATCCACTTAAAACTCGATTTGGGCAAATTTTGGAACACCGCTCTTTATTCGTACCATTTACATTAATGGATGTTGTTGTATCACAACTATAACATGTTCCATATTCCTCATTTAAAGGTTTCCCTGCTGTTCCATTTTCTGCCGAATCACATTTCAGATAGCAATAATTACCGGGGTTTGCATTGTCAACAAACCGATTCGGACAGGCATCACAATAATTCTCTACCCCATGAACAGAATATGCCGTCGTTGATTTACAAGAACGACAATTGCCGTCTTTATCCATAAAATAGTCCTTATCACATTTGCTCACACAGACATTTCCCTGTACAAAACGATTTGGGCAGACATTACAGTTTTTTTTCATATTTTTTACATCTACTTTTGCCTTGTCATCACAAGAATAACACTTGCCATCTGTACCTCTTAAAGGTTTATCTGCCGGACAACAATTTCCATCCCAATCACAGCATTTTCCATCTTCTGTGACAGATGCACAACAATATGAACCCACAATGTTAGATTTTCGGCAACATATCATCCATTCAGGCTCACTGTAATCTTTAACACATTTTTCATTATCTAAACAATTTGTTTCACATAATCCGATTTGTACATTACATGTGCCACAATTACAATCGTTTGAATGACGACAACGCATAATTTCGTGACGGTCTTTTTCTTCTATTTCTGCCTCAGGCAATAAATCTTTGTGAAACTCATAAGCTAATTCCACTTTTTCAGCTTGCGTACAAATATCAACACTGGATTCGTATTGTGTCGTCCCGATAAAAATAGAATACGGTGCCTGCCATTGACTTTGTAAGAGCAATTTACAAATTTCACTCGGTACTTCTGATATAAATATTTCAAAATAATCAACATATTGTGGATGCATTCGGGCCGTTATCGGATAGCCCATCCGCATAACCGGCCCCATTTCCATTGGAATATCTCCTGCATAATTATTTTCAATATATTGTTCCATGTGGTGAGATATTGCCGATGCCCGAATATTGAGTTCATTTATCGTTTCGTTAGCTATATACTTGTTCATTGCGAATTTATATCCCAAAATACCACTCACACTTAATACGCCGATAACGGCTAAAACCCCTAGAATTTCTACCATACTTCGTCCGTGTTCATTAAATCTGATTTGCATTCTCTTCTCCTCACATCTTAAATGTTGCTCTTATGATGTGAGTATAAAAAAAGGTACCTTTTTTTCCCTATTCGAATCGCAAAAATCATTTTTTTTCAAAAACAAAAAATTATTCTTTTACTTTAATAATTTATTTAATATCAAAAAAAATTCAAAAATGTGTAAAAAATTGTTGCATTTATACGTACCTTTTTTTGTAGATATAAAAAAAATCCTTTCAATAAATACAACATCGCCATTTCTACCAAAATAGATACAACCCCTCTCCAAAAATGAATTTAATCATAATGGAGAGGGAATTTTAACTGATTAATTAAAACCTGAAAAAAGCGAAATTTCCATTTTTCCACCAAATTCTTTAATAATACGAATTATTACGCCAAAATTAATGTGTGTTTTGTTTGGATAAAGCCCTAATTCTATTTCTTCTAATTCTGCTTTGGAAATATTTAATAATTGAGCCGCTTCTTCTAAACTAACTCCTTTATTGTGTCTTAACGTGTACAATTCCATCCCTAAACACGATAATCCGCTTTCAACAAATAATTCTTTTGATAATAATATATTTTCCATATTTCATCCTTTCTGTTGCATACTTTTGTTTAAAACATTTTTAAAATTAAATTAAATATTTTTTTTGTCAATATCCCAATTTTTGAGCAAAAATACAACTTTAAATTTAATAAAAAATTAAAAATTAAATTTATAATTATTCATTTTTTTTATTTTTCTTAAATATAAATTATATTCTAAAATATCACATTAAAATTTTGTTAAGCTAAAAAAAAATGATTTTTTTTAAAAAAAATTAAAAACATCTTAAAAAATCCCCTAAAACACATCAAAAAGACTGTTTTTAGGATAAAGTTAAGACTGAATTTTCGAATCAAAAAATAAAGATATCTTGTTAAATTTTATAAAAATTCTTTTTCAAGAGAAATGATTTTATCTTTAAAATCCCGACCTCTTTCTTCAAAATTACGATAACTATTATAACTGGGGGCTGCCGGAGATAAAATAACCGTTCCGCCAATCGGTGTTATTTTATATGCACTCTGAATAGCTTTATACATATTTTCAACAAAAAAAGCATTCAATCCGTTTATTTTTGCTTCTTCATACAATCGAGTACCCGTATCCGGCAATGCAATAAAAGAAATTCTGTTTTTAATAGAAAGCACATATTCAATTAATTCATGATACACCTGACCTCTATCAAAACCGCCAACAATTAGGGTTATCGGTTGTCCGTTATCCATTGCTTTAACGGCAGCAATTGCCGATTGAGGCGTTGTAGATATGCTATCATCAATAAATGTTCGTCCGGCATATGTTCCTACCGTTTGTAACCGATGAGGCAATGCCGACATTGTTTGAAAAGCTGATGCAATTTGCTCCGGTGTTAATTGAATATTTAATTTATCCAAAACAGACAATACGGCACAAGCATTTTGTGCATTGTGAATACCTTTTAAATTTAAAACATCCGTTGCAACGATTTTTTTTGCGCCCTGATAAAACGAATTATCTGTTATATGAATTCCTCCCATATCATTATAATAAGTCACATTTTTATGATTATTTAGCAAAGGAACGAGTGTTTCGTTATCCCCGTTTGCAATGACAAGCGTTGACAATTCAGCCAACCGACATTTATCCGAATAATAATTTTGATGTGTTAAATGCCATTGTAAATGTTCCGGATATAAGTTTAAAATAACACCCACATCACATCCGGTTGTTAAAGAGGCACATTGATAACTGGATAATTCTGCAATAATATATGTTGCTTTTGAACCCAACAAGTCTAACAACGGTTTTCCAATATTTCCTGCCAATTCAACATTATATCCCAGACTTTTCAACAAATGATACAATAAAGAAGTTGTCGTGCTTTTTCCTTTTGTCCCTGTAATACCGACTACTTTTGTATTTTGAGGACGATTGGATAAAAATAAATCCGTACCGGTTGTAAAGCAAACACCTCGTTGTTTTGCCTGTTGAATTTCAGAACGGTATAAGCTAACCCCCGGAGAAGTAATAACAACATCAAAATCAAACAACTCCGACAAATCAGAATCATCAAAAAGTGTTACCAATGCGGCAGACGTATATTTTTCGATGACATTACGTGCCGATAGACCTTCTTTTCCTTTACCCCAAATTCCTATTTTTTTATTATCTAAATCCTTAAAAAGCATTGTTTTTATTATCCATTTCTGTTAAATAGCCGAATTATTTCATCTTGAATAAGTTCCGGTATTAAATGTTCGGTTGATAGCGTGAATAAGTTCTCATCAGGCTGACTATTTTTCATCACATCGGTTTTTAGTGTCTGAATTATATAATCTGTTTTCCAAGAGGGATGCTCTGATAAAAGTTGAAATGCATATTGAGACTCGGCAATTTCACCAACACATTCAAATGGTTTATGTCCGCTTAATCCAAGCAATTCACAATACCCGTTTGTTTGTGTTTCATCATTTAACGGATTATTTCCAAGTGCCTGTATTAATGTTTCTTTATCCATAAATGGGGCCAAAATCAAAAAAACGAACCGACATTTATCACAACAACCACACCAGCGGTTCAAACGTTTACTTTCATCCAATTTAAAGGCTTTGTTACAACTGGTAAAAATCGAAAAATAATCGGAGCAATTTTGTGCGAACAATTTTGCAATAGACAATTCACTCAATGGTCGTAATAATGAAAAATATCTAAAATCAGGTAAAACCCCTTTTGTTAAATTATAAAAATCATATTCAAATTCAAAAGATTTACTGTATTGATGATTGATACTTAAATCACCCTGCATTAAATTACCGCTGTTTGCTGATTTTTCACAAGACAGGGCAACAAAACGATAGTCATAGATAACAGCACTTGCCCATAATAAAAAGGCAAGCATTCCTGTAATGGGAACGTGTCCGTTTTTTACGGTTCCCGATTGGTTAAGGGTAATTAGATACGGATCAATTTTTCGGGTTAATGTTAAAGACGACAACCCAGACATTTCAATACATTCTCTAATCGGACGAGGGATACCAACCGATATAGCACAACAATCTGCATTTATTTTTTTTAACAATTCCATACTGACACACGAATCCTTACCCCCGCCAACGGGCACAAGAAATCGGCTTTTTAAATTCAAAGAATGAACCGATTGTTTTTTATCGACAAACGGAAATTTAATTTTTCCTTGCAAATTTAATTGGTTCTTAACAGCAAACTCTCCTAATCCGTTCACATAAAATTTTTCAAAAAATGCCGCTTGTTCTTTTGAAAGGTTTCCTGTTTCAATAATTATTTTTTCAGGACACACCGTTTTATAATAACTGATACCAAAAGCAATATGCGTTAAAAAGAAAATATCATTTAAAACCAATTCTTTTTCCGGAGTTAAATCAAGCGGAGTGTTTGGAAAATAAATGTGTTCCGTAAACTCTAAAATTTCTTTTTGTTCAGTTATTATTTGATAATTTAAACTCAAATCACCCGTTTTCGCATCAAAAGAATATTTTTTATAATAAAAAACCTTGCACATAATTATTTTTCCTTTTAAAATACCTTTTGACTTACTTATATACGCAAATAGAAAAAAATGCAAAGGATATCTCAAATGAAAAATGTGAAAAAATCATCTTATTTAACCCGAACGTTGTTTTTATTGATAATTATTGCCGTATCCGGTGTTATTTATACTTCATTTAAAGATTTTACCCTCTCTCCGGCAGAGCAATTTGAATTAGCACAAAAAGCCGAAAAAGAAAATTCACCGTTTAAAGCTGAACGCTACTATTTAATGGCATCAACATCTTCAGATAAAAACGTATCAAAATTAGCTGCTTATTACTTAGGCAATTTATATCGATTGGGCGGAAACGGTTTTCCGATAAACGGGCCTAAGGCTGAAATATTTTTAGAACAGGCCGCCTTGCAAAATTTACCTCAAGCCCAATATGAATTGGCACTGATGTATGATGTAGGGGATAAAATTTTGGAAAATCGTGAAAAAGCAGCTCGCTGGATGAATTTGGCTGCCCAAAACGGATACATTGATGCCATTTACAGTTTAGGCGTTTGGGTTGAACGAGGATATTTGGGAGAACCGGATATGCAAAAAGTATTAGCACTTTATGAACAAGCTGCCCAACACGGACATATTTACGCCATTACCAGTTTGATAGCATTATATTCCGGCGGTTCAAAAAAAGTTGAACCCAATCCAGAAAAAGCAACGTATTGGATGAATAAAATCGTTGAAATGAACAAACAAGGATCTGTTCAGACAACACAAAAACAAACACAATCAAAAACAAAATAAATTTAAAACAAAGAGGAAAAACAAAATGGCACTTAAATTTCGTAAAGATTATGTAGCTCCACATTATGAATTACCACTGACAGAATTAGATTTTACGTTACATCCGACAAAAACAATTGTAAAAGCAAAATTGCATTTTGAAAAAACTGATATAAAAAAACCGATTATTCTCAACGGTCAATATATGAAGTTAAATAAAATTCTTTTAAACGGAGAAGAATTAACATCGGACAACTATGTATTAACCGACGAAACATTAACAATTTATCCACAATGCAAACAATTTTTAATAGAAACGGAAGTGGAAATAAACCCACAGGAAAATACCCGTTTAATGGGGCTTTATATGTCAAACGGCATTTTCTGCACACAATGTGAACCGGAAGGATTTAGAAACATTACTTATTATCCGGATCATTCAGACGTACCAAGTAAATACATTGTAACAATTCACGCCGACAGAAAAAAATATCCTGTATTGCTGTCAAACGGCAACGTTATACGTGATGACGGAGATACGATTGTTTATGAAGACCCTTACAATAAGCCCTGTTATTTATTTGCATTGGTTGCCGGTAATTTAGATAGCATTGAAGATACTTATACAACCGGTTCAGGAAAAAAAGTGGATTTACGATTATTTTGCGAAAAAGGGAAATCTGAGCGTTTAACATATGCGATGGATGCCTTAAAACGGTCAATGGCATGGGATGAAAAGGTCTTTAATTTAGAATATGATTTAAATCGTTTCAGCATTGTTGCCGTTCCACACTTTAACGCCGGAGCTATGGAAAATAAATCACTTAATATTTTTAATGATGCCGCTTTATTAGCATCGCCGGACACAGCAACCGATGCTACATATGAATATATTGAACACGTTGTTGCTCATGAATATTTCCATAATTACAGCGGTGATCGTGTCACACTCCGAAGTTGGTTTGAATTATCCTTAAAAGAAGGCTTTACTGTTTTTAGAGACTCAGAATATGGATATGACACCTTTTCACGAGCCGTTGCCCGTATTGATGATGTGGCAACTTTGCGTGCTTATCAGTTTCCGGAAGATGACGGACCTTTGGCACATCCTGTTCGTCCGGATTCCTATCATGAAATAGATAATTTTTATACAACAACCATTTATGAAAAAGGTGCTGAAGTTATTCGTATGCAAAAAGCGTTGGTTGGCAACAAAAACTTTGCACGAGGATGTGCTTTATACTTTAAACGTCATGATGGGCAAGCAGTTACCATTGATGATTTTGTGAAAGCTATTGAAGACGCATCAAAACAAGATTTAACAAAGTTCAAACAATGGTATTCCGTTCCCGGACGCCCCAAAATACGGGTAAAAACCCATTACGAAGATGGGATTTATACAATTAAAATGTCACAAAAAAGCAGATTTACACGTAAACCATTTGTTATTCCGATGCATTACGGTTTAGTCGGTAAAAACGGAGAAGATTTAAAAAGCGGAACACTGGTATTGGAACGTAAATCACAAACATTTACGTTTGATGTGCCATATGAACCGGCATTATCTTTAAATCGTTTTTTCACATCTCCGATTGACATTGAATTAAAGCATAAAAAAGCCATGCGTTTACGATTAATGAAATATGATTCCGATTTATTTAATCGATATGATGTCGGACATCAATATGCATTGGATGCAATGGTCCGAATGTATCAACAACAAAAAGAAACCCCTGATATGGATGTAATTGAAGCATTAGGTTCATATTTAACACAAAAAGGACTGGATAAAGCCTTCATCGCCCGTGCTATTGTTTTGCCGACAGAAGAAGAAATGCTTGGAAAATTAGAACAAGTCGATATTAAACGACTTAAAAATGTGCG
The DNA here is from genome assembly GCA_015062385.1 of Alphaproteobacteria bacterium. Classification (GTDB taxonomy): domain Bacteria; phylum Pseudomonadota; class Alphaproteobacteria; order CAAHEQ01; family UBA3637; genus RGIG4140. The sequence continues at coordinate 31,106 of SUUT01000017.1, forward strand.
AGAAGTAATGCGTCATGCTTTTGCCGAAAAATATGAAACAGAACTGTTAAAATTATATCAGGAAAACCACACAAAAGAAAAATACATTCCGGATTCATCTTCTTTTGCAAAACGGGCAATCAAAAATGTAGCTCTTGGATATTTAGCTTTAACAGGTCATACGGAACTTGTCAAAAAACAATTCGATGAAGCCGATAATTTAACGGATAGAATTGCAGCATTAGGCATTTTGGTAAATAACAATTTACCAGAAGCCCAAGCAACTTTAAATGCATTTTATAAACAATATGAAAATGAAGATTTGGTTTTAAATAAATGGTTTGCTTTACAAGCACGCAATCCGTCCATTAACACTTTACCGATTGTAAAAGAACTCGTGAAGCATCCGAAATTTGATATTAAAAATCCAAACAAAGTTCGAGGATTAATCGGTGCATTCAGTGGTCATTTGGAAGCATTCCATACAAAAGAAGGATATGAATTTTTTGCAGAACAAGCATTGATAATTGATAAAATCAATCCACATTTAGCTGCCCGTTTATTTACGGCATTTTCAAAATACCGGAAATTTGATGCAGCCACGCAGACAACGGCAAAAGCAGTTCTTACCCGTTTAGCGGAAGATAAAACTTTATCCAACGTTTCCAGAGAAACGATTGAACGGATGCTTTAAATGAAGGCTTATGCTTTAAAAATCGGGATAGTAAACTGTCCCGATTTTTTTTATAGAATATCACACTTTTTATCAATTCAACTTTCGGCTGGTGGATAACAATATCCATCCTTATATGACCGATTAAGACAACTTTTGCAATTATCTTCTGATGTTTCTATAACGGATTGAATATTACACATTTGACAGGTTCCGTTTTTATCTGCAAACGTTCCCGTTAAACATTTTGTGCGAACACAATATCCATCTTTTATCGTTCGGTTTGAACAAACATCCGAACAGGGTGTTGACAATGCTTTTCCGGAATAATTGCAATCGTAACAAGCTCCGTCTGCTCCAGTTAATGGCGTATCATCTGAACATTTTGGATAACAATATTCTCCAATATTATATCTATTACCATCACATAAATCGGAACACAAATGCC
>SUUT01000018.1 GCA_015062385.1 Alphaproteobacteria bacterium
GTCATTTCTAACACTTCCGTCTTCATAGTTCCATGCACATGACACCCTTTTGTCGTTTCCTTACCACAAACAGCTGCCCGTGCATCTATTTCTTTTCTCTTATTCAACTCTCTACTTCAACAACTTTACCGTCTCATCACTTCATCTTTTCAGCTCCGTTCCGTTTCGGTGAATGGGAATATATCAAATCCTTTTAAAATTGTCAACACCTTTTTTGACTTTTTTTGCATTTTTTTTATTTTTTTTGAGAACCATTTGATTTTATAGATATTTTTTATAATGTTTTTTGTTTCTCCTTTAAAAATCATAAAATATCACTCAAAAACATCCTTTAATCAACCATCATCATGCGTAATTCTCTATTATTATTTAATCTGGATTAAGGTTTTCTCTCAATTGTATCTCTAATTTTGGTGTCAACCCCATTTTAGATGACAATGCTTTACGATATTGAGCTTTTGCCTCCTGATAACGCCCTAACGCACGATAAATATCCCCTAAATGCATATTTGCCACAGCATGATCACTAAGCTTATTGAGTGCCCGCTCTGCATAGATAAGTGCATTTTTATAATCACCAGATTTATAATAACCCCATGCCACACTATCCTGAATGTGCGGCTCTAATGGAGCCAAACGATTCGCTTTTCGTACAAATTGCAATCCTAATTCTATATCAATATCATTATCGATAAGTTCGTAACCCAATGTATTAAGGGCTTCTACATTTTCCGCATCCAATTCTATTGCTTTAGTTAAATCCGCCAAAACACCTTCTTTTTTTTCTTGCAATAACCGCATATGCGCCCGAAGCAAATGGTATTTGGAAACCATTTTAGCATCAATAAATGAAGTAGATAAATCTATCGCTTTTGTGTAATAAAATGCCGCTTTCTCATACTCTTTCAAATGAGCAAAAATATCCGCCTTCATTTCAGATAAAACAATATATTGTCGTCCTTGTTTTTCAAAAGAGTTCAAAATATCTAAAGCTCTTTCATATTGACCATCTAAAAATAAATTATATGCCATACGCAACTGAATTGTATCTATTTGAGGCGGAAATGTTTCATAAATATGAATAGCATGACTGTGTAAACCTATATTTCTAGACAAATCCGCAATTAGGAGTTTCAATAAAACAGAATCCGAATCCAAATATGTTGCGAAATTTGCCAAAACAAGTGCTTGTTTATTCATTTTGAGATCATTTAAGGATAAAGCAGTCAAGTATAAAACATCTGCAACAGCCTGTTGAGGAGTCTTAATCAATGGTGCCTGCATTTTACTTAATACATCATAGGCAATTGGCTCTTTCTGCAAAGAAACAATATATTTTCTATATAAAGCATCATTTTCCGGTATCTTTTTATCAGGAAACAACACACTCAATATCGATAACCAGGCATTTAGTGAGGGAACCGGAACCGTTTCAAACAAACGATACACTTCTTTGGCTTTTTCCACATCACCAAAATACATATTTAACAAAGCCAAATGATACGTTTTTATCCCACTCAACTTGTCATCTGCTAAACTCTCAATCATTTCAAATGCTTTTACTTTATTTCCAATTCCGGCATAACTCCATCCCAAAATCAAAGGTTTTAATAAAGTATCTGCAGGCAAATTCTTTTGAGACTGTAAAAATGAAATCGCTTCATCATACTTTTTTTGTTTTATTAAATCGACCGTTATAGCATACGATGTTAAAAAAACATCTACAGATGTTCCATTTATATCTTTCGCCAAAGACAATGCTTCTTCAATCTCTCCCAACAAACCCTTTAAAACAAAAACATCGGCTTTTAACTCCAAATATTGCGAATCTTTTTGCAACACCTGTGAATAATATTGCGAAGCCTTAACATAATCGTGGTTACTTTGAGCAAAAGACCCAGCTAAAAAAGCCCCTAAATCAACATCTTGCGGAATTTCACGATTCGCCTTAACAGAAAATTTTGGTTCAGATAATTTTTCTTCCAAATACGATTTCAAATGATTTTGTGCCTTTTGACGAATCACCGGACTAAATACAACACATCCAACGAAACAACCGACTAAAACAATTCCCACAACTATTTGCTTCATATTATATGGCATTTCTTCTTTCCCCTATGAAAAATACTTTACTTTTATAATAAAAATATGTTATCATTATTTCAATTAAAAAAGAAGTAAAAAATGAATCAGGTTTCTATTTTAAAATGGTTTTTAACATCCGGCATTACTGATTGTATCGGGGAAGTCTCTGTTAATCGGTTTCAATTGTCCACAAATAAAACACTTAAACAATCTGTTTCTGAACAAACTCTCATATCAACCGAAGAAACACCTTTTAAAGCACAAGCTGAAAAATTAGCATATACTGCAACAAATTTAAATGAGTTACATGCTGCACTTTTACAGTTTAATGGCTGCTCTCTCAAAAAAACAGCACAACATACTTTATCCGGAACAGGAATTACGGAAACGACCAAAATTCTTTGTCTTATTGATGCACCTAAAAGTGCTGATGAAAAAAACGGGCAGTTGGCATCCGGAGAATCCGGAGAACTTTTAATAAAAATGCTAAAAGCCATAAACTTAGACTGTGCTATCAATACGCATTTGGCACCAATTATTCCATGGCGATTACCAGGAGACAGACTTCCAACGGATTCAGAAATAAATATTTGTTTGCCGTTTATCCAAAAACGAATTGAATTATTAAAACCACAAGCAATTTTAATGTTTGGTTCTATTCCCGTTAAAAGTCTGTTAAATATAGATAGCATTTCAAAAGCACGTCAACAATCACTGTTTTATACACTGACAACCGGAAAACAGATTCCTGTTGTCGCTACATTTGGGCCCGATATGGTCAAAAAAAGCCAGTCTTATCGGAAAAATGCCTGGGAAGATTTACAAAAACTGGCATACATAATCACAAATAGCTAACAAAAGGAAAGAAACATGCTTGATATAAAATTTATTCGTGAAAATACAGATGTTGTTAAACAAGCGTTAAAAGACAAATGTCTAGAATTAGATGTTGATTTATTACTCTCTATTGATAAACAAATTATTCAGCACAAACAAGCCATGGAAGCTGAATTACAAAAACGCAATGCTTTAAGTAAAGAAATGCCGACAGCAACACCGGAAAGAAAAGAAGAAATTAAAGAGCTTTCCAAACAATCCGGCCAAAAAGCATCTCAAATTGCAGCCGAACTAAAACCACTGGAAGAACAATTTAAAACTTTATTAGAAAAAACACCAACTATTCCAGCTCCAGATGTTCCCAAAGGAAAAAATGATGAAGAAAATGTTGTCATTCGCCAAGTCGGAGAAAAACCATCATTCAACTTTCCTATTAAAGATCATGTTGAATTAATGGAAATGCATGGGTGGGGAGAATTTAAACGTATTCCGCAAATTTGCGGTACACGTTCATCATCCATCCGTGGTGAATTATTACAATTAGAAATGGCTATGTGGCAATATACGTTAAATACACTCACCAATAAAGGATTTACAACTATGAGTGTCCCTGCTATGACATTTGACACCGCTTTATATAACATGGGTCAATTTCCGTTTGATGTGGAATCTGTATACAGTCTTCCAAAAGATAACCTGTATTTAGCCGGAACAGCCGAAGTTATTTTAAATAGTATCCATTCAGGAGATATTTTAAAGGAAAGTGATTTACCGATTATGTATGCCGGATTTTCTCCGTGTTTCCGCCGAGAAGCAGGTGCTGCCGGAAAAGACACCCGAGGCATTTTTCGTGTACATCAATTCACAAAAGTTGAACAATATGTAATTTGTAAAGCTGATGTTGCCGAATCAGATAAAATGCATCAATTTTTATTAAATAATGCTGAAGAAATTATGCAGGCATTAGAAATCCCATATCAAGTTGTTGCCTGTTGTACAGGAGATATGGGAGCCGGCAAATATCGTATGAATGACATTGAGGCTTGGTGTCCGGGACAAAATCGTTATCGGGAATCACATAGTTGTTCTTCTTTATTAGACTGGCAAGCTCACCGAACAAATATTCGTTATCGGGAAGCAGAAAGCGGAAAAGTACGCCATGTCTATACTTTAAATAATACCGGTCTTGCAACACCTCGTATTTTAGTCGCTTTTATGGAAAACCATCAACAGGCTGATGGTTCTATTCGCATTCCCAAAGCATTACAACCCTACATGGGCGGAAAAGAATTTATTGGTAAATAATAAAAATCTTTTTCTTACTTTCACCTCCGACAGTTCCCCTGTCGGGGGATTTTTTAATTTTCTAAAGCTATTTTGTTTTCTAATGGCTTTAATAACATTTCTATTAAACGAATTCCATCATATACAAAACGGCTACTATCATCTGATGTCATTTCCAATCGCAGATGTAAAACGCCGTTTTCTAATAAATCCGGTGAAATTTTTAGATGCGTTTCCGGTTGATGTGTTGAACTAAACATCCATTTTGCAATTTTCTTATTTCCGGCAAAAATCTGAATGTTTTTTTGTACATTCGGACGAGAAGGAACAACTAATTTGAAAACCAAATCAAATGGCTTATCTGTTTCTGCCGGTCTTAATTTTATTTCCCCCCAATTCTCATTTGTCCATATTTGCCCCAAAACAACTTCTCTAATACCATTAACGGCATATTTGATATGAATATCCTTTAAAAAAGAAACAACTTCATTAAACGCTATTGTTTCTAAATTTTCAGGATTATTAAAAACATCCGGCGGAACAATATTTCCCCAAGATCGATATTTTTCAGAGCGACAAGCCAAATCAAACTCCAAATCTTCTTGCATCCTGGTTTCTATCAATGTTTTTTCCGAACGATACAAAGAACGTCCCAAACCAAAACGACCATTAAACTCAAAACCAACAGCATCTAAAATTGTTGGAGCAATATCTAAATTAGTAAATTGATGTTCTTGTGGTTTCTTTTCTGTTTTAGGATTAATAATCGTAAAAAATATTTCACGTTCCGGTAATTGAGCTAATATTGTATCTATATCTGTTGAAGTAACTAAATGATCCCCCATTACTACAATTGTTGTGTTTTGATAAAAGGGTTGTGCTTGAATCCATTTTATCAATTCTATCGCTTTTCTATCCGAACATAAAACTGCATCCCGATAATCATTATATATAACAGGACAATCTTTACTTAAATGCCCTTCCGGCTGATGCGTATCCGCTTGAACGGTTGCTAATAAAAAAGGTTTGTTTTGACTGGATAATCTTTTTAATTCATCCTTAACCGCTTTATAAAAAGTGGTATCATTCAACCCCCAAGAAGAATTTTCGCCGTCTGAATATTTATCCATTAATTCTCTTGAACCAACGGCCTTATGAAAACCATGTTGTCGAGCAAAATTATCCGTTCCCGTAAACTGTATTGCCGCTGCTTTCATTAAGACAGCCTCATAACCCTGTGCTGCCAGCTGTTCCGGCCAACAAGGTAAATCGGGAACAAATTTCCGATAGGTTTCCAAATTAACAAATGTATTAGCCAATTTTAAAGGAACACCACAAAATGAAGACATCAAACTGGTAATTGTCCAACTGCTCTGTTTTAACTGTCTAAAATGTTTAAATGACGTATTTTCATTTTGAATTTGAGTTAAAAATGGAGATAAATTCTGCCCCAAAACATCTTTATTCTGAAAAGATTTTTCATACGATTCAAGAATAATCATAATTAAATTACGTCCGTTTGTTTGAATAACCGGTGCAACATGTTCCTGCTCATAGACTAAACTTGTCGTCAACTGTGCTCTGAAAAAATTAATCAAATGCCACTTACATACCGGATAAGAAATCAACAATAATCCGAAAACAAAAGCAAAATGAGCTTTCCATTTAGCAGAAAAAAACTGATTAACAAAGAAAATAAGAATTGCCGATAACAAACTGCCAACCACAAAAATAAGCAAACAACCACTCACAACCAACCCAACGGCAACACCATCCATCGGTTGAGCTAAATTCAACAAAATTTGTTCCCATTCAATATTTCCAAAATTATACTGAACCCAAACGGCACTAATAAAAGCACAAACCCCTATAAATAAAATGATATAAGCAAACCACCTGCTTAATTTTTTAATATCCATTATTAATTTATCCTATTATCTTTCGTTATACAAATAAAACTTCTAATTCCATTTCCAATCCAAACCGAACAACACTTGATAATCCGGTTTAACGTTTTTCTGATGTTCAGGATTAAACCGAATCATCCCTTGAGTTTTAGCACGAACGTTTGGCAGTAATTGATACATACCGTAAACACCGATATCCCATTCTCGTGCCTGTTGTTTCATACTTAATTTCGTATGATTTTGATACATTGTATCTGAATAATAATCCCGACCGCTCGGCAACATCATATTTGCATAACCGTCACGAATTCTTAACGGAGAAGATAATAACAATCCCATGTAGTTCTTATCATCTAACAAATAACGAGCATCAAAAGAAAGACCTTCACTAATTAAGTTGCCTGTCCGTAAAAATGAATTCAATCGTTTTGCCGGTGTTAAACCATAGTAGTAAGACCCTGTTAATTCTAATTTTTCCGTTGGTTTCAACATTGCTTTAACTCCCATATAATATGTTTGTGTATCTGCCATATTAAATCCACCGGAACCATATAATCCTAAAATAGATTCTTTTTCATGCAACATTCCACCAATCAACCCTAATGATAATTTTTCAAACGGATTGTACGTAATACTACCATGAAAAGAAGTTAACCGATTCGCATCTTCTATATCATCTTCATTTGTTTTAAATAACGCATTTTGTCCTGTCATAAAACCAAATGACATCTCTGTTTTTTTATTCAACTGATATGTATTATCCACACCATATGCATTTCCCATCGCCGTAAACGGATTCATTGTTGTTTTATCAAAAAACTCGCCGGAACCATAAGTTGAATCTTCCATAAAATAAAATCTAACTTTATTTTTATCAAATTGATACGTTATATCCATTGCCCCCAAACCCAAAGCAGAATCCTTTTTAGTAGCAGATGAAAAACCAAATGATAAGGGATTATTTTCATCTTCTACTCGTTTCACGGTATCAAATTTCATAAAACGGTGAAGTTGATTTTGAAAAATTTTACCATCTCGATTACTCACTTGAACAATTTGTCCAGTCGGAATAAGAAATGCCCGTTCATATTTATCCAAAATTGCCGTTTGTTGAGGCATTTGTCTTAACAATGTTTGCATTGCAACCGGAACGGTTAAACGCATTTCTTTTAAATTTACCCGTTCACCACTCACATTGTTTGATACTGCGATTGTTTTTTCCCCGACCGGTTTTGTTGCAGCATCTAAATTTAATAATCCGTGTCCATAAGTCGAATCGACCCCCTGAATCCCTAAGTCCGTTGCCGTTTCCAAAACAAGCGAAGTCACGTCTGCTGCACTTAAATTAGGATAAGCCCCCATCAAAAATGCTACCGCTCCTGAAACAACCGGTGTAGCCATGGATGTTCCACTCAATGAAGCCATTCCCGTGGCAGAATCTATTGTGGAAATAACATTTTCCCCTGGTGCGGCCAAACAATAGCCGGAAGTTACACCACAAGGGTTTGAAAAACTAGATAATTGATTATTCTTATCAACAGAAACAACCACAAGCATCACTTTTTGTAGATCAGGATAATATAATCCGGCACCAGCTTCCAAACTCGGCTGTGTAGCCCCACTTTGTCGTTCATTACCAGCCGCAACAACTAATACCGTAGATTGTTTTTTAGCTAAAGTTTCATAACCGACCAAATCACCACTTAACCAACCAGCATAATATGATTTATTATTCTGAGCTGCCGATGCATTATAGGTACTGTCTGATGGTGTTCCCAAACTCATATTAATAACTCTCACATTATTTTTATCATTTAACAAAGCATTAATCGGATTTGTAACACCTGAAACCAAATCATATTTTACCGGTACAATTTTTGCATTTGGAGCAATGCCGTGCATACCGGAAGAATTCTTCTCTGCGGCAATTATTCCGGCAACATGCGTTCCGTGAACACCTGTACTTGTTGTTAAACTTGGTGCTGTTGATGAATCACTAATACCGGCATAATCTGCCTTATATTGATTTGCCCAATCATTATACGTACTTTTATCACAAATAATCTGAACACTCCCTGTTTGACCACTCGAATCAACAAAGGCAAATCCACTACTAAACCAGCCATCTACATATTTCCAACAATTTTTTGTATTTTTGGAAGTACACGGACCATAATCAAAATTATATCCGGATAATAAATTTTTTGACAATTCCCGACTATTATAAACACCGACATCGATAACCCCAACCGTCACAGGGTTTAAATGAGATGACAATTCGGTAATTGTCCCAGCAGCATTCTTTGTACCGCTATAAAATCGTGCATATGCAGAGGAGGCATTAACTTGTTGTAAAAAATTACCTTTTTTATATTCAGTTGTTTCAAAATCTGTTGCTGTTAGTTTATTATCCGGCTTTATTTCCGGATTAGTCGCACTTCCGTTATCATCTGAAGATGAACCGGAATTATTATCCGAATTATCAGTCTCTCCACCAGAATTATTTTCTGAATCGGTATTTGTTTCCGAATCATTATATCCGGTATCAGAACCATTATTTGAATTATTAGAAGAATCTGAATTTGAACCATTATTTGTGGTATTATCTTCATTTTTACCGGAAGAACCACTATCATTTCCTCCGCCACCACCGCCTCCGCCGGCAGCCAATGCAACCACACCACCAATCCCTAATAAACCTGCAGTTCCCCATGCAAGTTTAGATGCATCAAAAACCGTTGTTTCTACTCCGGATTTAGCCGGAACTGTCATCATCCCTAAATAAGATTTATATCCGATATCAAACTCTTTTTTTTGCTGATAAGACATATTTTGAACGCAAGAATGTTTTCGGCTAGCTCCATTTTTCACTAACATTCTGTAGCCAAAGTAGTCTCGTCTTACAATAGCTCGACAAAGAGGGGTTTGCCCAAAATTATCCGTATAATCCAATGTATGATATAGCTGATAAAACTGCTTTAATCCCATATCATTTCGTTGACGAACCAATCGTTCAATAATCTGATAACCGTTAGAATTTGTTTGTCCATATACGGCAGGAGAAATTAATAACATCATTAAAGCCATACCAATTTCTTTGCGCATAATATCCCCCGCAATAAGTTATTCTTTTTTTATTTTACAACAAAGGCTTTTAAATTTCAAGCAAATCTTTTAAAAAGTTAATTATTTGACATTTCAGAAAGTTTCTTGTACACTCATCAAATGAAAAAACATTATAGGTGAAAAATGGCAATTAAAAACAATAAACAGTACAAAAACAATACTATCAATAAAAATAATTCTCAATCCGTTTTACTATACGGCCGACATCCAGTTACATTGGCATTAACCAATCCCAAACGTAAAATTAAAGAATTATATTTAGTCAAAAATGCATTAGATATAAAAATACTACCACCAAACATCCCAATCCACTGGTCTACAAAAGAACAATTAGATACTTTAGTTGGAAAAGATGCCGTTCATCAAGGAGTGGTAGCCCAATGTCAGTTACTAAATTCTTATTCCATTGAAGATTTAATTAATGATACAATTTCCCTAAAAAATACATTAGTTGTTCTTTTGGATCAAGTGACAGATCCTCATAATATCGGAGCAATTTTACGCTCAGCCGCAGCTTTTCATGCATCTGCTGTTATCGTTCCAGAAGCCGGCACTCCCCAAGAAACAGGCGTTTTAGCAAAATCAGCCAGTGGAGCATTGGAACTTATTCCGTATATCCGCGTTACCAATTTATCACGTACAATGGATGTTCTTAAAAAGAACGGCTTTTGGTGTATTGGATTAGATGGCTATGCACAACATACCATTTACGAAACAAAGCTACCTGCAAAATGTGCTATCATTATGGGATCCGAAGGAACGGGACTACGCCGTTTAACGGCAGAAAATTGTGACGATACCGTCAAATTGCCGATGGATACCCGTGTAGAAAGTTTAAATGTTTCCAATGCTTGTGCCGTTACACTTTATGAATGGAACAGACAACATCTGGCAAAATAATTTTTAAAATGAAGATGGTGCATTTTCAACTACCACAGAACGATTTTTGGATATAACTTGATATATTTCCAATAATCGTTCATTTGTTCCATCTTCTTTCAAGCGAAAACGCCCGTTGACCCCTTGATAACCAGCATCATCCGTTAACGCATCCGATGTCAATGCATTTTGTTGAGACAAAAACGAAATCAAAGCAACTGCATCATATCCAAACGCCGCAACCGGCAATGGTTTCTTTTCAAAAGTCTGTACATATTTTGATTTAAAAACCTCTAATCGTTCCTGAGACATATCCGCAAAATATGACCCCACTAATTGAGGATTATTGGATTGTCTTAAAGTTGCTAAACCATAAAACGGAACAATCTGAGGTGTAATATCATAATAATACAATATAGATACCAATTGTTGCAATTTAACCCCTTGTTCAAAAACAAACAGCGCATCAAATTTTAATCGTTCTGCTGTCGGATTTTTAAGCAATTCTTTTTCTGTTTCTGTTAAATCCTTTTTCTTAGCATCTAATAATGGAGGAGCAATTTGGGCAACCGGTGTTGTCAAATTAGCAGAATTAACATCATAAAAAGACATATCTACAATCTGCATACCCGGACAAGATTCAACTGCTTTTTCAAAAGACCGAACAACAATTTCCGCAGTTTTATCTTGTGGTCCCAACACAGCAAAACGCCGTTGCCCCCGTGAACAAGCAAAATCAACAATTCTCTGAATTTGTTGTGGAATCAGCAATGCTAATGAATAAATATTATTACCCAATACCGTTGTATCTGAGGTAAAAGACAATACTGGTTTATTCGGCTCCTGCTGTTTTATTGCTTCAACCTCACTTGCAAAAACAGGACCGACAAAAATATCCGGCTTTTCCGTTAATGCTTGATGATAAGCATCTATAGCCCCATTAGCCGTCCCTTTTGTATCAAAAAACAACACTTCCGTTGCCTCTGTCGGTCGTTCCAATCCCGCAACCAAAGCTGCATTTTGAAAATTTTCACCAACCGTTGCCGTTTGCCCACTCAATGGCAATAACATTGCTGTTTTTGTTTTACGAAACGACATAGCATCAACTTCCATCTGTCCGGAAAAATCTCTGTTTGCAGGAATTTTAACTTGTGTTGCACAACCGCTCAAAACAACACACAAACATATAACTAGCCATTTCTTATTCATTTGATGCATCCTTTTCTATTTATTCTTTTTTATTGTATATACTTGATTTTTACGTTATTTTCAAGTATTATTCAAAAAAAAATAATAATGGAGTTTTTAAATGTTATATCTTGTTTCAACCCCTATCGGTAATCTTGGTGATTTCTCAGAAAGAGCTAAAAATACTTTAGAAAACGTTGATTTGGTGGCTTGTGAAGATACCCGTACCAGCGGACAACTCTTTATGTTATCAGGCATTCAGGTTAAAGCAACAACACCTTATCACGAACACAACGCAGATACTGCCCGATCCAAATTAATTGAAAAACTAAAAAAAGGTGTTCATATTGCTTTAGTATCAGATGCCGGCACACCTCTTATTTCAGATCCGGGATATAAACTAGTTCGTGATTGCCAAAAAAACAACATTCCCGTCACAACCATACCGGGTGCCAACGCAGTATTATCGGCATTACAATTATCCGGATTACCGTCTGATACTTTTTTGTTTGCAGGATTTCTGCCTAACAAATCCACCGCACGCAAACAAACACTATCAACATATAAAGATGTGCCTGCTACCTTAATCTTTTATGAAACAGCCAATCGATTAACAAGCTCGTTAACCGACATGCTTTGCGTTTTAGGAAATCGGGAAGTAGCCATTGTGCGGGAAATAACAAAAAAATTTGAAGAGGTACGCCGAGATTATTTAGAAAATCTCTTATCATTTTACCAAGTAAATGAACAACCCAAAGGGGAAATTGTTATCGTTGTTGACAGAAAATCTCAAATCGAACAACCTCAACCGGAAGATTTAGAAACTTTAATTACCGAAACACTAACACATCATTCCGTCCGAGATACTGTCGATATCATTGTCGGGTTAACGGGTTTACATAAAAAAGAAATCTATAAAAAAGTGCTGGATTTAAAAAAATGAAGAAAAAAACAAATTACGCCACTGGACACTTTGCCGAAAAAATAGCTTTTTGGTTTTTACGTCTAAAAGGTTATCGATTTGTTGCCAAAAATTTCACAGTTAAACGAGGAACTGGTGCCGGCGAAATTGATTTAATAATGACAAAAGGAAAAACCATTATCTTTTTTGAAGTCAAAAAACGGCGAACGTATGGTGCTGCCGCAGAAGCAATTACTATTCAAAATCAAATGCGTGTTGTGAAATCTTCTGCTGTCTTCCTGCAAAAAAATCCTCAATATGCCTCGTTCCAAATGAGATATGATGCTATTTTATTCAGTGAATTCCATTTTTTACCCCGTCATATTAAAAATGCTTGGAGAATTTTATAATGATATGGAAATTATCCTATTTGTACTGTCTTGTCTCTCTTTTATTTTTATCCGGATGCCAATATATCGGTACTGTTTTTTCAGCCTCACACAAAGTCGCTTCTGTTGTGATGGATGATCGTGCTCTTATGGATGATTATAACGATACAAAACTCAATATCCTTATTAGAAACAACCTGACCCAACAAAAGTTAAGTTATGCCGTAGATATAGAATTAACGGTTTTTGAAGGAGCTGTTTTGCTCAATGGGGCCTTGCCCAATGAACATTATATTGATGAAGTTGCTCGAACCGTATGGCAAACGAATGGTGTTCAAAAAGTATATAATTACATACGTCTAGATAACCCGCCCTCAATTAATGTTGTAAATGAAGATGCGGTTGTTTCTGCTAAAATCAGATATCAACTATCCATTACACGTGGAGTTTCTTCTGTCAATTACAAAATAACCATGGAAAACGGCATTGTTTATTTAATGGGGATCTCTGAAAATCAAGCAGAATTAGATTCTGTAATCGCTGTTATAAAAAATACGGTAAACGTGAAAGATATTATTGTCTTAACACGATTTAAAACAGCATCAGAAAAATAGACATTGATATATTTTCCAATAGTTAACAAAACGACCAATTTAATTTTTTGTGAAAATATCACAACTTACACAAACCAATTCAAGCAACATTAACTCTTTTGAATTTCGTTCGTCAGAATTATTTCACTTTACCTTGTGTTATATTTGAAACATAAAAAGTATTTTCCTAATCTAACCAATGGTTCCCTAATGACAAAAAAACGGCGAAAATTTCGCCGTTTTTATTGAATATTAATTTTGCTAATCTTCATATTCTAAACCAGGCATACGAACTTCCAGTTTAAATTGTTTTAGGGCATCATCAAAAGACATAACCGTTTGTTTATCTGAACCTAACCGACGAATAGTAACTGTTCCTTCAGCGGCTTCTTTCTTTCCAACAACCAATTGAACCGGAATCTTTTTCAATGAATGTTCACGAACTTTATAACTGATTTTTTCGTTTCGCAAATCAGTTTCGGCATCAATACCTGCAATACGCAAACGATGTTGAATCTTTTTAGCATATTCGTTTTGTTCTTCTGTCACCGGCATAACCATAACAGGAACAGGAGCTAACCAAAATGGCAAATGCCCTGCCGTATTTTCCAGTAAAACACCGGCAAACCGTTCTAATGAACCAAACAAAGCTCTGTGCAACATAATCGGCCGATGTTTTTCACCATCTTCCCCAATATAAGAAATATCAAAACGTTCCGGTAAATTTAAATCCGCCTGTAAAGTGCCTAATTGCCATTCACGACCAATTGCATCTTTAAATTTAAAATCCAATTTAGGTCCATAAAAAGCACCATCTCCTTCATTGATTGTGTATGTATACCCCATATCTGTTAATGCATCGGCCAATGCCGTTTCCAACAAATCCCATATTTCATCGGAACCAATTCTTTCAGTCGGACGGGTTGATAATTTAATTTGCATATCCGTCATACCAAAATCTTTGTAAATGCTAATCATAAGAGCTACAACATTTTGCAATTCTGTTTTTAATTGCTCCGGTGTACAGAAAATATGTGCATCATCCTGTGTAAATGCCCGAACACGTAACAATCCGTGTAACGCCCCAGAAGCTTCATATCTGTGTACCCGACCAAACTCCCCAATATAACGTGGCAAATCCCGATAACTGGTAATACCTTGTTTATAAATCAAAACAGAACCCGGACAATTCATTGGTTTTATGGCAAATTCTTTTTCTTCAATTGTTGTTGTAAACATATTTTCTTTATACCAATTCCAATGACCGGATGTTTCCCATAAAACCCTGTTCATAATCTGTGGCGTATTAACTTCTTCATAACCAACCGCTTTTTGGCGACGACGCATATATTCAATTAATTTCTGAAAGAACGTCCATCCCCGTTGATGCCAAAAAACATCCCCCGGGGCATATTCTTCAAAATGGAAAAAGTCCATTTCTTTACCCAATTTACGATGATCTCTTTTTTCTGCTTCTTCAAGCATAGTAAAGTAATTTTTCAATTCTTTTTCCGTAAAGAATGCTGTTCCGTAAATACGTTGCAATGATTCCCGAGAACTATCCCCTCGCCAATAAGAAGCTGATACTTTTGTCAATTTAAAAGCTTTTCCCAATTTGCCGGTAGAAGTTAAATGCGGACCACGACATAACTCAACATAATCATCTTGTGTATATAAAGAAACTTCCATCACATCTTCTGGCATTTCATTTAAAATTTCCAACTTGTATTTTTCATTCCGTTCCGTGAAAATACGAACAGCTTCTTCCCGTGAAACAACAGAACGAACAATCGGATAATCTGCCTCAATAATTTTAGACATTTCTTCTTCTATTTTCGGCAAATCCGATTCTTTAACTACGATACCGAAAAAATCATAATAAAATCCGTTTTCAACTGCCGGACCGATTGTCACTTGTGCAGAAGGATATAACCGTGTAACGGCATGGGCCAAAACATGAGCAGCCGTATGGCGTAAAATTGGTAAAGCTTCCGGATTTTTTGTTGTAATGATAGAAACAGATGTATTGGTTGTGATGGGTGTTGTTAAATCTGTTAAATTATCATTCAACTGAATAGCTATGGCATTTTTTGCCAAACCTTCACTGATTTTATACGCAATATCTAACCCATTCACTCCAGAATCAAAATTCATTTTTGATCCATCCGGTAATTTAATTTCTATCATTTGTATTTTCCTCTTTATTATAAATTGAACTCTTCCGCCAAACAGTTTTAAACAACACCCGTCTTAAAACAAGGCGAAACACTTTACTATACGCTTTTTCATTTAAAATGTCAAAAATTTTTTCACATCTTTTTAGATATGAGACATACAAAAAACACTGTATGCAACAAAAATACAGCTAATGACGGCTCATATATTGTGCAATTTCTGTGGATAATCGTCCCCATAAAACACTTTGTGCCACCACAAATGAATCATATGTTTTTCCCATTGTAACAGATGATTCAAACCGGCTTCGGTATAATTCTTGCCCATTATTATTTAAAACAGACCACCAAACAGATAAAGTTGCTTCTTTATTAAATTCCCCATTCATCTCATTTACTTCGACCAAAATCAATTGTTGAAAAACAGCATTGTCATATCCTTTTGTTTTAACATATGCATTCGGTAATTCTTTTTGAATATCGGCAATCAGAACCCGCTGTGTCACAAGAGATAAAGGCTCAATCCAACGATTCGTCTCAGAGATATTTAATTGTGTTGAATTTGTACTTAACACAATTTGAGGACGGTCTAAAAAATCAGGAATCCGAACAGGCAAAACACCTATACTCTTTTTCACAGTGCTAACAGGTTGCGTTTTTTCTGATACTGACAACGTATAAAAAGACGACGGTTCACTTTTTCCGCCAAAACATCCCGTTAACAAAAATGAAATCACAACTGTTATACATATGCCGATTTTTTTCATATTTCTATTTTCCCCTTAATAATGATTCCGGATGCCGTTCCAAATAATCTGCCAAATTGCGTAAAGCTTTTGCTGCATAACTAATATCATCCAATGTTGTATTCAAATGATGAATCGTTGCCGTTGTTTTGGGAACTTGTCCATCAATTTTATCTACCGTTTTATTCATTTTTTGACCCAACAATGTAAATTCCGGAACAGCTTTATTCAAATTTTCACCCAACAATTTAAATTGAGGAAAAATTGCCGGTAATTCCGTTTCAAATACATT
This sequence comes from Alphaproteobacteria bacterium, assembly GCA_015062385.1. Classification (GTDB taxonomy): domain Bacteria; phylum Pseudomonadota; class Alphaproteobacteria; order CAAHEQ01; family UBA3637; genus RGIG4140. The sequence goes on from SUUT01000018.1 coordinate 16,402, forward strand.
TAATATATTATTTAGTTTATTAATCATTGCTTTTAAAGGTAAATCTTGAATACCTTTGGATAATTCTCCTATTGTCGATAATACGGTTGGTATTTGAATTAACCCTACCACCTGCGGAATATTAACCAGATGAATCGGAGCATTCGGTTGCATAACCAATTCAATCATTAACTGTCCAGTTAAAAAGTTCTGACTAACTAAGCGTGCCCGCAAACCTTTATCAATTAATTCAGATATAATTTGTTCTTTCGTTTTTCCTCGTCCAAAAACAGATTGAAACAAATCACTTGTCCGTTCATCCTTTTTAAGTCTGATATATACAGGAATACTAAAAGTAAGCGTATCCGGATCGGTTACCAAAGAAATTTGCGTTACCTTTCCAATTTCCACACCCTCCAAAACTACCGGCGAACCTATATTTAATCCCTTCACTGATTCATTAAAAAACATTACAAACACACTTTGATTATTCGGCATAATACGGGCAATAACAAATTTACCGATTAACCCGAAAAAACAAAGAAAACCGACAATCAAAAATAATCCAATCCGTTTTTTATTAGGTTCATTTGACATTTTTTTGTTTTCCTCTCGTTAAAAACTCATATACAATTTGATTTGGCGGATTCTTTAATAATTCTTTCGGAGAACCATTCGCAATAATGGTTTTACTATCTGCATCCAAATAAATACTATTTGTCCCAATATCCAATAAAGAATCCAACTCATGCGTCACAACCACTAATGTTGTTCCCAATGTTTGATTAATATTTTTCATTAAATCATCTAACAATTTAGAACTAATCGGATCTAAACCGGCAGACGGCTCATCAAAATACACAATATCCGGATCAAGAGCCAATGCTCGTGCCAATCCTGCCCGTTTTTTCATACCTCCACTAATCTCGGACGGGTAAAATGTTTCAAAACCGGACAAACCAACTAATGCCAGTTTTAATGAAACAATTTCATCAATTGTTTTTGGGGAATAATCTGTATATTGTTGAAGCGGTAAAGCAATATTTTCAGCCAAGGTCATTGAACTGAATAAAGCACCACTTTGATATAAAATACCACATTTTTTCATTATCTCTTTTTTTTCTTCAGGAGAAGCCGTTGTAAAATTAACACCTTTGATATAAACATTTCCTTTAAGGGGCGAAACCAAACCGGTTAAAACTCTCAACAATGAACTTTTACCGCAGCCACTACCTCCCATAATAATAAAAATATCATGTGCATTAACTTTAAAATCCATTTCTTTTTGCAAAACAAATGAACCATATCCCATTGTTAATCGTTCTGCTTCAATGACTGTTTTTTTTGTCATATATCAAACACCTCACAAAAAAATGTAATAATACCCGTCAAAACAATCATCCAAACAATTGCCCAAACAACGGCATTTGTTGTAGCGACACCAACACTATCCGCATTTCGTCCGCAATATATACCAAAGTAACAACCACACAACGAAATGACAAAACCAAAAACTATTCCGTGAAATATTCCAACTAGAAAATTGGTCAAATCAAATGCTTTCCATGCATATTTCCAATATTCTTCCGGCGGGATTTCCAATATCAATGTACCAACAAAACCACCACCGAGCATACCAGAAAAATCAGCTAACAAAACCAACAAAGGCATTGTCAAAACAAGAGCAACAACTCGGGGCAATATTAAAAAATCAGTCACGGGAATACCCATTGTTTTCAATGCATCCAATTCTTCATTTACCTGCATTGTTCCAATAGTTGCGGCATAGGATGCCCCAGTACGTCCGGCCATAATAATTCCAACCATTATAGCCCCCATAATTCGAATCATCCCGATGGTAACAAGACTGGCTACAAAAATTTGTGCACCAAATGTTTTTAACTGAATGGCTCCAACAAAAGCCAAAATCAATCCAACCATAAAACTAATCAAAGAAACAATTAAAATCGCTTTCGGACCACAATCATCCAAAATACGCCAAAAATCAATCGAACGAAATACAGCACAACCGGTAAAAAATCGCCCAAGAGAATGAAAACAGGAGCCTAAAAACAAAAACCCTCGTTTAATAGAAGAAATCGTATTTATACCCCATGTACCAACTTTTTCCAAAAAATCACTTTTATTATGTTTAGATTTAATTGGGTGTCGATCCACTGTCAACGACAAAAATAATAATTTTTGTAAACCGTCAGGCATTGCGGTAATATCAATTGAAATATTTCTATTATATGCAATCTTCATTAACTGAAATAGAATAACCACCAAAGAAGAATCCCATTCTTCCATATTCTGTTGACAAACTACAATTTTTTTAACTTGATTTGTTCGAGCAAATCTAAACAACTCGTCTTTATTGAATTGAGAATCAATGTGTAATAAATTACCGGATAATACAACCGTCAGACATCCCTTTTGCTCCCGATATGTTATATCCATATTACCCTACTTTTTTATTCAATGGAAATATTATCCAATAATTGTTCATCCGCAGAACGATTATCATAAAACAAAATATGCTGCAATGCTTTTAAGGTTTTCAATTCATCTTCTGATAATGACTCCTTTTGTCCTGTTTTATAAGAAAATCCCTCCACAATTTTATCATTTCTGAAAAACACTTCCAACATCAAAGTACCATCACGATGATAATTTTTACTTATCCCTTCAAATTTATCTTTTGCAAAAACAATTTCTTTGGCAATTTGACCATCCGGATAAAAAAACTGAGCCAATCCTTCTTTATAATCGTTCAAATAGGGAACTTTCCCATGTATCTTACCATTTGCAAAATATTCTATGGATATTCCATTCATTTTACCTTTCCAGTACGGCATTTCCAACATAACTGATCCATTTTCATCAAAAAGTTTTGAAACACCATCTCTTTCATCATGCACATATGGATATTGTCCAATTATTCTCCCATGTTCATCAAATTCACGCATAAGTCCGTGTATCATATCATTATGATAAGGAATTTCCGCACGCAAAACACCATTTTCATAATATGTTTTTGCAATTCCTTGTGCTTTATTCTCTTCAAACGGAATACGCATCTTCACAAGACCATTTTGATAATAAACAACTTTTTCCCCTGTTATTTTATCATCTTTATATGGTGTTTTAATTGCAACATTTCCATTCTCGTAATATATTTTACTCATTCCATTTCGAATATTACGTTGATACATAACCTCTTCTTTGGGCAAACCGGAAATGTAATATTCTCGGGAAACACCATCTAACAGATTATTATTATACGTTTCCATATATCGTACTTTACCATTTGGAAAATATTCTGTTAAAACACCATCTATTTTTTCGCCAACACGTGTAAATTCAGACATTAATTGTCCGGAAGAATAATATTGTTTAAACGGTCCATTTAAACGACCATCCTGATACATCATTTCCAGTCGGATTTTTCCGTTTTCATAATACATTCTAGATAATCCGTTTTTTACACGCCCTTTATAGGTAATTTCAGATTGAACATGACCATTAGGAAAGTAAATTTTTTCAACATGCTGATACAAAAAATACCAATAATAACCGGCCAAACTAATGACAACGGCAAAAACGATTAAACAAAACATCAAGCATTTTTTCATAGTTCTTCCTTGATTTTCATAGCATCAGTATTTTATAAAAAGATACGTTTGTCAACAAATAAAACAAATGATTTAAAAATTTTACATATTCATCTGTTTCTGCGACAAAATAAAACTTGCTATTTAAAAACAAATAGTGTATAAATATTCTTGTTTCAATAGGTTGATTTTCATTAAGCACAGTTATCGAAAACCAACACAAAAAAACGGCAGAGTGGTCGAATGCGGCAGACTCGGTCATGCAATGGAACGCGAAGCGGACAAATCTGTTGAAAACAGAATGTTTTTAACAACAGATTGAGAGCTGTCGCAATTTGGTGTAAATATGGAGAGATGGCAGAGTGGTCGAATGCGGCAGACTCGGTCATGTAATGGAACGCGAAGCGGACAAATCTGTTGAAAACAGAATGTTTTTAACAACAGATTGAGAGGCTGTCGCAACTTGGTGTAAATATGGAGAGATGGCAGAGTGGTCGAATGCGGCAGACTCGAAATCTGTTGTGCGATTTATTCGTACCGTGGGTTCAAATCCCACTCTCTCCGCCAACCCAAATAATAATCATTAATTATAAAATAATTATTTTTGTTTTTATTGCTTTTTTATGATTGGTCTATAAAGGTGGTCCAATCAGGTAATAAAAAAACGAGTCAGAAACAAACCAGATTATACAAAAAAAATAGTGTTTATTATTTCAGAGGGGTCTTTCCTCCTGAATTAAAATTTCTTGCTAATAAAAGTAAAACAAAGTATAGTTTAAAGACAAAAGATTATACTATTACCCTAAAAAGATGTAGGGAATTCTCATTTAGATTTGACTTATATTTGGAGAAACTATCTATATAAGCAGGTAGAAGCAGACAATCCAATTTGGCTGATAGATAAGCTGATGAAATTAAATTTATTTAAAAAAAAATGATACCACTAGTACAAATAAAGATTCATTACTTTTTATAATTGGTTCATTAGGATTATTCACACAAAATTCATCAATCATTGTTTTGTATGTTTTATTTTTTTTATATTCTTCCCGATGAAAAGCAAACGCTGTTTTTTTCATTTCTTCATATCTGGCAAGTTTTTGAGCACTCTCTTCATTTGTATCCGGCTCACAAACTTCTTGTGCAAAACTTTTGAATTCATTTTCCCCCAAAGAACACAAAAGAGCCGCTTGTTGATGAATTTTATCACAGATTTCTTCTGCTTTTCCACTCCGGTACTCTATATATAACGGATAAATAATATCTACATTTGCCAATCTACGCAAGTCAGTTTCTATAATAGAGTCACCAACCAAAACAACTCTTTGTCTTTCATCCAAAGAAAACATACCCCTCATAGAGGCACACGCCGAATTGCTTACAAACAAGCTATTTGCTGCATCATTAGAAAAAGAATCAGAATGCAACATTTCTTCATACATAGTATCCCACAATTGAACGACAAATCCGCTTGTTAAATTCAGGAACAACTCACTATAAAGACAATATGCCCCATGATCCGTTCATTTGAAACAAAATGCATCAATGCTTTCCGTCTTCCTTCCGATAATAAACGCAAAGTTTGTTTTAGTTCATTTAGTTCTTCTCTTTGAGATTCTTTTTGTATATCTTTATCCTTTTACTGTAACTTTTGTTATACCACATTTTAACTTATTTGTCAATTATTGTGAAAAGACCTACTTTCAATCTCAAACAAAACACTTTATCATATCTATTTTCTGTGCGTATATTTTTCTTTTTCATATTACCTTTTTTACTTTTAATTTTATATTCTTTATGATAAACTTCTTTTTTAGAATGAGGTTATTTTTTGATATCATTGATTTAAACATCTATGTTTTTTCATGTAATCTCATATTTTTTTGACGTAATACCGAATAAAACTGTTTTGGAGAGATAACAATATGTCTATAAATAACAAAGAATTTTCAGAATTTACCAAGTTAAAACCGGAGCTGACTTACACATGGGTTGCAAATAAAAAAACAAACCAAGACAGACGTTATGTCGTTTATTCTTTTGAACCCAGCGAATATTGTTCACTGGATTTAAGCACACCGGAACAATGTCAAAAATTTGCTCAATACATCGGATCATATGCCTCTGATACGCTAAAACACATTCGGGGTCGTTTGGTTGAAAAAGAAAACATAAACACCGCTATAATTCAACAAATTGACGGCACATTAAGAACAATCGACAGAAAAATTGATAAGCACGTAGCTGAAATGGTCAAAACTGTTCAAAATATGACATTAGATGTGTCTTTTGCTCATTTAGCCGAAAAAGCAGGCTTTAACACTCAAGCGGAACAAGAAAGCCTGAAACAAACATTAGTTCGTATTGCTTGGGTACATGATATCGGACGTTTAGGCGAAATCGGTTTAGGGAATACAACAAAAACAAATGTTTCGGATACACAGGGAATAGCTCATTTCAATGCACAAAACATTGTGGCAAAAGCTTCTGCAACTCCGGACAACTTAAAACTGATAGAAGCCAATCTTGAAAACAAAATCAAAATCGCTCAGACCGGAGAAAATCATGCCTTTATCTCCGCACATATTTTGGAGAAAGCCGGCATATCAGATCCGTTGTTTTTATTATCCGTAAAATATCACGGCGTAAATAATTTAAAAACCGAGTTGGAAAAAGATACTTTATACACCTCTTTATCCGAAACAGATAAACAAAAAGCTTTTTTTGCCTGTGAAGTGACAAGAGATGCAGATAAAATTTCCAATTTAAAAGTAAAGGCTTATCTTGGCATGCAAGATGCCGGTGAACCAAACAATCCTGATTTTCATGGCGATTGTGATTTAACTGCCTCTGTTTTACAAGATTATTTTTCCAAAAGAACAGTTAATACAAAATCTTCAAAAACTTATTTAGACACACTATTAAAATTTGCCAGCTGGGCATACGATCTGAATTTAGATGTATCCAAAAATGAATTTAAAAATAATTACGTTCAACCATTATTCGAAACCATGCGTCGGCAAGCTCTGACAGAAAAACAGGGTATTCAAACAGGTGTTTCTCCGGCTCTCCCACAAAGTGAAGAAAAATATCAAGCCGCCCTAAATATCATTCAAGTCGCCGAAGAATATATGAATGCGGCTTTATCGTCACAAGAATATGATATAAATCTGTCTGAATTGATGTCTGAGAATCATTTGGCAATTATCTCCTCTTCCGCAGAAAACGACTAAAAAAAAGATACCCGATCAAATAATCGTGTATTTAGGCACTAAAAAGCAAAGGATATGCCGTCATGATTGGATTTTTTATTATATTAGCACTTTATTTTTTAATGTTCGTAATTTTTTGTGTCGGATTATGGGGTATTTATCTGATTATCTCTTCCGGATTTTTTACAAGCCCACCACCTATTCCGCTATCCGGCCTTATGAAAAAAGAAATGTTCAAATTACTTTCCGAACAACTTAAAAATTCATCCGGATTAACCATAACAGATTTAGGAAGTGGATGGGGTACTTTTTTACTGCCATTGGCAAAAAAATTTCCGCAACATCAATTTGTCGGAATAGAAAAAAACTTTACACCGGCATTTATCAGTAAAATTCGGGCAAAAAAATATAAAAATATAAAAATCTATCAGGAAGATATTTTTAAAAGCAATCTTTCCCAAACCGATATTATTTTTTGCTTTTTAATGCAACCGCTCATGGAGCGTTTAACACAATATTTACTGGAAAACATTCAAAAAGAAACAAAAATTTACGCTTTACGTTTCCCGTTAACACAATTAAAACCGCAACAAATAATTTTACCTGAACAAGGTAATCCAAAATATGATACTTGTTATATTTATACAATAAAAGAATAAATCTCATTTACAAACAAGTTCAAAACAGGGCTTAATATATCAACACTTGATTTTTAATATAAAATGATATATAAGCGAAATATTCGGATAAGCATTTAGAAAGGAACATAACCATGAACCCGACAAAAAAACAACGATCAGAAAAACGTTTTTTTCTTTCTCTTTTTGTAATTGTTTTAACATTATTTGCGGCTTGCGGTATATATAATGCAAAGCATCCTAAAACATCAGATACACAAATAACACCAACGTCGGTTCCGGTCAAATTAGAACCTAAAATCTCAAACAGCACAACACCGGATCAATTAAGTGTGGTATCCGGCATTGTATATCGTCATTTAGTTGCTTATAACTTAGTATGTACCGAAGCACAAATGCCATTAAAGCAATATCCTGATTATTTTAGCCAACAATTTTCAAAGGAAATTCAACAAATTAACACAGCGTGGCTGAAACGTGGAAAATCATTGGAAAGCGTTTTGCTTGATTATGATGCACAAATTTATCCCAAAATTGCAACAGATATTAAAAAAGAATTATTGGATATTGAACGCCGAATTGTCAAAGCCATTAAAGCAAAAGAATCCAAAACAACCATTGATAAAATCGAATGGACCGAAAAACAGGAAAATGCTCTTAATTTAGCAGATGCCTGTATGTTATTTGATGAAACAGCTCAAAGCATTGTTGAAAAATCAGATTTCAAAAAATTATTTACAGATTTGATGTCCGGTTTATAAAAATATCCTTATAAAAGCATGACTAAAAAGCCATGCTTTTATTTACTTTAATTTACAACAAAGATTATTTCTTTGTTCCACAACCACAACCCGGCATATTACTCCCCCTCCTTTCGCACATATCATTATATCTCACTCATTTTATTTAATTATCAAAATATCTCTTGTCAACTGTCTTTTGTTCTGATATGATGCACACATGAAAAAATTTATTTATCTTTATTTGCTTTTTTTTATTAGTGGTTGTGCAACTCAAAATCCTTTAACGGATTTTCGTTTTCAAACACAAGTTGCTCCACCATATATTTTAGCCAGTTGGTACAATATTACTGAAATCGGTCAACCTATTCGTATTTATATTGAAGGTGACGGAAATGCTTTTAATGCTCGTGGGGAACCGACAACGAATCCAACACCACAAAGTTCTTTTTTACGGGAAATTGCCGCACAAGATCCAAATATGAATGTTGCTTATTTAGGTCGTCCTTGTCAATATATTCAAACAGGAAATTGTTCCCAAACTGATTGGACATCCGGTCGATTTTCTCAACAAGTTATTCAAAGTATGAATAATGCCGTTAAATCTTTAATGAAAAAGGCCCAAACAGATAAAGCTGTCTTAATCGGTTATTCCGGCGGAGCACAAATAGCAGGCTTAATCGCTGTTCAAAATCCATATATTTCAAAAGTGATTACAATTGCCGGCGTGTTAGATACGGATGCTTGGGTAAAACACCATGGAGATACCCCTTTAACAAATTCCATTAATTTAAAAAAATATGAAAACCAATTTAAAAAAATACCGCAAATACATTATATCGGCGAAAAAGATTCCGTTGTTCCCATACAATTAACACAACAATTTATTTCCGATAAAAACAAAATTATAATTGTACCAAAAGCAACACATAATAAAGGTTTTGATTCCATTTATGAACATCTTTACCAAGAAAACTAAGGAAAAAGAAAATGAAACAAGTATGGGTATTAGCTGATGACAGAGCTGGAAACGTCAATCAACTATTGGGTATTGCCGAAACTCTCAATCTTCCTTTTGAACGCAAAAATATTGTCTACACCAAATTGGTACGATTACCGAATTTTTTACGAGATAAAACCTTAATCGGAATTACCCCAGAATCACAAAAGGAATTAACAATGCCATTTCCGGATATTGTTTTAAGTGCTGGTCGTCGTTCTTTTCCTGTTGCACGGTGGATACAAAAAAAATCCAACGGAAAAACAAAAATTGTTCAATTAATGAATCCTGGAATAAAAGGTTTTCATCAAACAGATTTAATTGTTTTACCCGCACATGATAACTATACCGGAAATGCCAAAAATGTTTTAATCGTAACTGGAACCCCTCATCGGATTAATCAAAAAAGATTAAATACAGAAAAAATATATTGGGAAGAAAAATTTAAAGATTATCCACACCCCCGATTATCTCTTATTATTGGTGGAGCAACAAAAAACAAACCATTTACAATTAATCATGCTCAAAAATTAGTAAATGCAGTAAAAAATTTAAAACCAGCCTCAATTTTAGTCACAACATCTCGCAGAACACCATCTGATGTTGTATCTTTTTTACAGAAAGAACTCCAATCACCACATACTTTTTTTTATACGTTCGGGTGTAAAGACGAAAACCCTTATTTTGGTTTAATTGCTTGTGCGGATATGATTATCGTCACAGGTGATTCAATGTCTATGTGTTCAGAGTGTTGTGCAACACAAGTACCTGTCTTTATTTTTGCTCCGGATGAAATGATGAGTGAGAAACATAAGCGTTTTCATCAATCATTATATGCTGGGGGTTATGCATTGCCAATCAATGCCCCTCTACAATCTGTAAAAGGCAAATTTAATCCGGCGAATCAAATTGTAAAACGAGTTTTATCTTTATTAAACGCATCTGAAAAATAATTCTCCTTTCATTAAAAAATCATTATTTGAACAAATTATTTTAGTTTATATAATATTTGATTTTATTACAAAATCACAAACAAGAAAAAATTTATTTTTAAAACAAATAATGACCCGTACTTTACATTTTGTTAAAAGATGATAAGGTGTTGAAGCAAATTAAATACATAGAGTATTTGATATTTTTACAGAAAGGAAAACATATAAAATGAAATATTCATTAAACAAATTAATTCGCAATTTGTGAAAAAAAAGAATTAACACAAGAAGAACTTGTTGAATTGATGAATGGTTTCAACACTTTCAATTAGCAATATGGAACGAGGTAAATATTTTCCCTCGGCTAAAAATTTAAATAAATTAATAAAAATATTTGAACTGGAAAACCAAATAAAAGCTCTTTCTCTATTCTTAATATCCGATTCGAAAAAGCAAAAATATGTATTACAACTAGCAAAATATTCCAATGATACATTAAAAAAAATCATTTTACAACAGAATAAATAAAATAATATTGTTTCTGTCCGCTGATTAAATTTCAGCGGACAGAGCGATTTATTCGCAAGCTGTTTTATCGGCATTAGGTGTTTTACCTGAGGCACATTTTGTACAGGTTCCCAATCCGTTAGTAGTATCTGTAACTGTCCAATACCGATTGGAACAACGGATACATTCAGCTTTTGTCACTTCTTTTACAGATGAAGCCGAGCAATTATAACAATTTCCATTTGATTTCCAGAATCGATTTGTACACCGATTACATTCAGCTTGAGTTATATCTGATGCAGAGTCGGTTCTGTCACAGTTATAACAATATCCGTTTGATTTCCAGAAACGATGTGTACATCTGTTGCATTCTGATTGAGTTATATCGGATGTTGCATCACTTCTACTGCAATGAAAACATATTTTATTTGACTTCCAAAAACGATTAGTGCAACGATTACATTCTTCTTGTTCTACACTTTCTCTATAATCGGTGTGTTCACAATAGAAACAATTGTTGTTGGATTTCCAATAACGATTAGCACAGGTATGACATTCAGCTTGGGTTGTATTAGTTGTATATCCACCCTCTCCGACAAAATTACAACTGAAACACTTGCTATCATTACTTCTCCAATAACGCACATTTTTTGATCCACAGAATAAGCAATTTGCTTGTGTTGTTTTCGGATCTGAATCATCCGTGCAAACATATGAATCGGCATTGTCAGCATAAAAGCGTTTTGCCGGACAACTTTTTTCTGTTGATAATTCTGTTGATGCAAAATGACCTGTTGTTGAACAAGCAACACATGTTTTTAAATCTCTATCGTAAATATAATTTGTATTACACTTACAAATGCCTGTATTGGTATCACGGGTCATACCGGATGGACAAGGATAACATTTTCCATCTACCCAATATCGGTTTGTACAAATTTCACATTCTGCTTTTGTTGTATCGACTTCATCTGTGCTTAAACAATGATAACAATAATTATTTTCTGATTGCCAAAAACGCACATTCGTACCACAGAATAAACAGTTGTTTTTTGTTGTTTTCGGATTTTGTGTCGTAACACTACATGAATAGGCTTTGGCATCATTGGCGTAATACCTTGTTTGAGGACAACTAGCTTCGGTTGCTTTTTCAGTTGATAATACGCCGGATGTTGTCTCGGTACAAGACACGCATGTTTTGGAGGCTCTGTTATAAATGTAATTTGTATTACATTTACAAATACCTGTATTCGTATCACGGGTCATACCTGTTGGACAGAGAAAACAGTCGCCAACATGTTCTGTTGTATCTGTTTCTACCCAATGACGATCTGTACACCGTTCACATTCTGTTTCGGTAATTTTACCTTGAGTAGAGGAGTTTGAGCAGTGATAACAGTACTCCCCATCCGATTTCCAGAAACGGTTAGAACATCGATTGCATTCCGATTGTATAATTGTTGATTCGTTGTCTGTATTTTCACAGTAATGACAATCTCCATCACTGTCCCAATATCGAACATCACACATATGACATTCATTTTGTGTTACGCTACTTTTTGGTGTATTTTTATATGTACATAATCTTGGAATAAAGTAAGTTCCGCTTGGACAATAATATCCTGTAGGACATTTTCCTACTTCTAATCCGTCTTTGTAGAGAAATGTTAATACAGTATTTTTTAATGTAAGAGTTCCTCCGGTAGATTGATATGCTGCATAAATTGTGTCATTTGGATAAAGAAAGCCTATTGGTGTATTCATATGTGTTCCCCAGTTTGCTGTTGTACCAGCCTCTTTTTTCTCTTGAACACCACAATTTTCCGTACATTTGTTATTATTGATTGTGGGATTAAAAATTGATTTTTCAATATACCAAAAATAATCATCTACTGTTCCTGTAAAATGAGCAATATAGGGGGCTTCCTTATCTGTAATTGTTGCAACTACATATCTTGGAGTAGAGGCATCTGAACTACCACTTTTATTTTCCACCGAAACGGTAAAAATACAGCCATTCCATGAAGAATCCCAAACAGATGTATCCGGACAACCACAGACTTTTTCGGAAGACCTCCAATATGGTTTAGTCGAATCTAATGTCACACAGGGAACACATTGATTTTGAGTTGTACTCCACACTGGCGTAGATGTACTCTTCTCATAACATGTAATACATTTTGTACCGTTCCAATACGGTTTAGCATTATTACTTGCATAACAAGAAATACATTTCTTATTTGTACTATCCCAAACCGGCGTATCAACATTGAAAGTAGCACAAGCGACACATTCTTTTTTGTTGGTGTCCCAATATGGTTTATCACTCGGACATATTGTACATATTGATCCGTTCCAATATGGTTTTGTTTTATCCAATGTTTCACAGGGAACACATTGATTTTGAGTTGTACTCCACACTGGCGTAGATGTACTCTTCTCATAACATGCAATGCATTTTGTACCATTCCAATACGGTTTGCTTTCATTTACTTGATAGCATTTTAAACACTCGTTTGTACTACTTTTATAATAAGGTGTTGTTGTCGGACAGGTACAAATACCGTTAATCCATAAACGAGGAGCGTAACATGTATCTTCGGTTGATCCCGGTGTCACACAGGATTTTTCAGATTCACTCCACGTTGTTCCATTTATACATACGCATTTTTTGTTTGTTGCATCCCAAGAACTATTTGCTAATGTACAGGTACAGCTATTTGTTGTCGTATCCCATTTTGTATAATCTCCCGCACAATAGGTACAATTATCACCATAATACCCTGTTTTGCAAACACAGGCTTTTTTGCTGGCATTCCATTCTCGGCTCGTCTGCGTACACGTACACTTATTGTTTGTACTGTCCCATTTTGTGTAATTGCCGGCACAATACGTACAACTCGGTCCATAATAATTCGTATTACAGATACATTTATTTTGTGTGGTGTTCCATGTGCTATTCGCTAATGTACACGTACATTTATTATTCGTGCTATCCCATTTTGAATTGGCTCCCGCACAATAGACACAACTCGGGCCATAATAGTCTGTATCACAAACGCAGGCACTTCCTGTCCAATGACTATGTGTCAACGAACACTCACATTTGTCCGTACTGCTGTTCCATGAGGCATGTGTCCCCGCACAATAATCACAGTTTGAACCATAGTAATTGTTTAAACATTCACAAACGTTTTTATCTTTATTCCAAGAACTATTCGCTAATGTACAAATACACCGATTGTTTCCATCATCCCATTTAGTATGCTCTCCCGCACAGTAATCACAGTTTGTGCCGTAATAATCATCTTTACAAACACACGCCCGTTCCGT
>SUUT01000019.1 GCA_015062385.1 Alphaproteobacteria bacterium
AAACGGGTGTATATGTACAGAATCGAACGCATACTGGAACGGCAACAGTTGTGTGAGTTGCGGAACGAATCAACAAGTGAATGAAACCCAAAACGGATGTGAATGTAAAACAAATTGGCACGGAGAGGGATGTACAACATACTGTGATACAAGTGTAGCGTCAATGAGTAGCGGAACGTGTGCGTGTAAGGACACGACAACCTATTGGAATGGGCAAGCCTGTGAGAGTTGCGGAGCAAACAAAGTATATGAGAATGGATCCTGTGTGTGTAATGATCAATCGTATGCGGATGGGGATAGTTGTATCCAGTGTCCGAGTGGAAGTACACCGATATCAGGTGGTTGTGATTGTGACGGAGACGGCAATTGGAACGGGAGTAGTTGTATAACATGCAATACAAACGCAACGTTTACGGATAATGTTTGTAAATGTAATAACGGATATTCGGGGGACGGACAAACATGTGTGGTATGTGAATCACCGAGACAGACGACAGCAGGGAATACAGGGTGTGAATGTCCTGGTGGAATGGAATATATAAAGAGTACGAATAAATGTTACGATAGTGACGGAGGTTATACAGAAAATTATTGCGATGCAGGAGAAATTTGGAATGGGTCGGCATGTGTGGCGAACAGTTGCAGCACAACAGAAGATTGTCCGGGGACATATTATTGTGACATAACGGACGGACAATGTATTAAAGATTGGGAATGCGAGAACCCGCATTCAATAGATGTGACACGAGAGGAATGCTCGGAATGTGCGAATCGGACTTGGTCGGAAGCCGATAAGTGTGTTAATTGTGACAGTAGAAAGGGATTAATCTTATCAAGCGGTAAATGTGTCTGTCCGGCAGGAAAAGTGATGAGAAAAGATGAAACAACAGGCGAATATCGGTGTCAATGTCCGGAAAACACACCGGCAAATGCTGATAAAGAAACGTGTGAATGTTTGTCGGGATATGATAATATAGATAAAAACGGGGATGGAATAAATGAGTGTGTTGTTGTTTGTCCGGAAGGCAGTGGTTTAACCGGTGTGAGAAATGCACAAGGAGATTGTTTGTGTGATGTAGATAGCGGATATAAAGAAATAGCAACAAAACTATCTGATGATGGATATTTATGTAGTTGTGACGAAACGAATGATTATTATACGGGACCAGAGGGGTGTATTAAGTGTGAAAGAACAGATGAAGATTTTTGTGAAAAGAATACAGTAGGAGATGTAGAATGTAATACGGTTGATACAAGTGTTTGGTTTTGTCATTTTAAGAAGGCAGAGGTTGGATATTATTCAATGTATAATCCGTCTACAAAAAGCTATTGTGGTGCATTTGAAGTGCTAAGAAAAGTTAATAATAAATTTGAATGCCAATTATGTGACAGTTATGTACCTTGGCAAGGAAGTCGAGCAACAAGTATGGGGATGTGTGTTTGTCTTTTGGGAGCAACTATTGATTCTTCTGGTTATTGTCATTATGCCTGTGAGACTGATAAAACTTATTATCCTAATTATGGATGTGTTTGGTGCAATTGGGGAGAAGTATATACTAATGATGGTGTTTGCCATGGAGATTTATGTGATACAGATTCCGATGGATTAAGAACATATTATTATACTGTTTGGCAAGATAATGTAGAAGGAAAATGTTCTCAAATGTTTCCAAATGCTACAGATAATGTTTCTGATCCGTGCAGTTATGTTTATGGTTGTCATCGACTTTCAACAACTTTACCCTATTGTGAAATAAACACGATAATTACAACAGAATGTCAGTGTGCGAGTGGAGATACAAACGGATATTGTTGTTCGGTATCATCCTATCCGACAGCAAGCGGGTGTGTGAGTTGTACGGATGGAACTGTTCCAAATGCAAATCGTACGGGGTGTGAGAAATGTCCGAATAATATGATTGCAAAAAATGGCGTTTGTACCCGATGTGATGAGGGATATTATCCCAATAGTACACAAGTTCGATGCTTGGCTTGTCCGGCAGGAACAACAACGGATGCAGAAGGTTTAGCTTGTACTGTTTGTGTGGATGCAGAAAAAGTGTTTGATAATACAACAGGAACATGTTTAGATCCTTGTACACAAACAGCAGATTGTTCTGAAAGTACAGATGGTATGTGTTGTGATTCGGAAAGAAAGGTATGTCGCAAATGCATACCGGATGATTGTAATGCGAATAAAGGCTTTGAATACGCTGATGAAAAATGTATTTGTTCGGCTCAAACACCTATTTTACAGAATGCAGAATGTGTTGCTTGTAGCAGTGTGGATGAAACGAAACCGTATTGGAATGGTGTTGAATGTGTTGCCACATGTCCGACAGAAAAACCATATATTGCAGATAATGTTTGTGTAGAATCTTGTCCAATGGATAAGCCATATGTAGATAACGCTTCTTGTGTTTCAGAATGTCCGACAGAAAGACCAAATTTAGATAATGGTGTTTGTGTTGATGGACCGGTTTGTACATATACAGAAGGTAAATCTTATATTGAAGCTGGAACTGTAGTGAATGGGGGCGACTGTTCGGTTAAGTTATTGATGGTATATAATGATACGACTATTTATGATTTAGAGGAGGTGGCATATAGAGAGGGCAATGAAATACGAGCAACAACGAAATGTGTTAGCATGTGGAATGGGGGGGAGCATCTAGAGCGACTTAATTCGTTACTCCCATATGAAAAAGATGGATATATGTATACGCTTGGAAATCATCAATTAACAGAAAATACTACGATAAAATATCGTATGGAAATATACCAAATTTGTCGTCAGAAAAAGTAATGGTTATATAACTTCGTACATCAACCACTCTTTTTTCTTAATTTATAACTGTCGAATGCAAGAAACGGTGCCCTTGTCCCAGTTGTTTGCAAAGTATATCATTTAATTTTTAAAAGTTATTTATGTTGTGCGTGTTTTTTTTATGTCAGAACTGCAATATATTTTATAATTCCTTATTAATATGGCTTTTTCATTGTGCTGTTATACCATTTGTCCATAACGTCTTTGGCAGATTTTAAATCAATATGGTTTTGTGTAACAATGTCTTCATTGTAAAATACTCTGTCCCGAAAGCCAATAGCATCGGCATCATCACGGGTTGCAGCATAAAAAATTTGTGTAATATTCGCCCATTTGATGGCATTTAAACACATGGGACACGGTTCGCAAGAGGTATATATGATACAGTCTGTTAAATCAAATGTTTTTAATGATTGGCAGGCTTGCCGAATGCACATGACTTCGGCATGTGCCGTTGGGTCATTGTTCGGGACAACCATATTATGTGCTTTGGCAATGATTTTTCCCTCTTTTACAATAACGGCTCCAAACGGAGAACTGCCCGATTGAACGGATAATGCACTTTCTTTAACAGCTTCTTCTAAAAATAATTTATGTTGTTCCATATGGTTTCCTCTATGATAATTTGTTTGTCTGAATAAATTAATTTTAATAAAAAAAAATCTTTATGCAATAAAAACTTGCATTTCATCGTATTTTATGTTTATATGCAATCGTTCGTTTTTTGATAAAGAGAGGGAAAAATGCGTTTAAAAACAATGGGTCTTTTTGCCGTAATGATGACGTTTTGTTCTCATCCGGCATTTGCCGTTGAAGCGGTATCGACAGAAACAACAAACGCAAAAGAAGCGGTTGTTGTGCATAAGCCGTCCGAATTACGGGGGAATATGCGTCGGTTGGGATTAGAATTATCTACAACAGAAGTTTCAAATCCGGAAGAATATGAAAATTCACCTGTTTCTGCTTTAAATGCGGATAGTCAAACTGTTATTAAGGGAATTTTAGATTTTGTTTTAGAATACGATCATGAAAAAATGCGTTGGGATAATAGTGTGTTTTTAAATTATGGTAAAACAAAATTAAAGCCCCATAACGAAGTGGCTGAAACAACTGAAAATGAGGATAAAATTTTATTAACATCCGATTATACATATAAATTGTTTAAAGTGCGTAATTTGGATTTGGGTCCGTTTGCCAGTATTGCCTATCAAACGGAATTTACCCGTAATGAAGATGCTCCGAGAATGAAGGTGTTTCGTGGAAAAGCTGGTGCTAAATTGCTTAGCGGTAAAATTATTAAAGAGTTGTATGTTGCCGGTGTCGGGGAATATGATATTACATATTCTGATGAAAAAACAACTAAATTTGCACTTGAAACAGGTTGGCGTTTGGAGTATGATATGCGAGAAGGCGTCAAGGTTTCAACAGATGGTTATTTCAGAAAATATTTGGCTTACAGCCAATATGTTGGTACGGATTTAAAATATGATTTGAGTTTAACGGCTCGGATGGATGTAAATGTCACAACTAATTTAACGTTTGGTCCGTATTTGTCATACCGTCAGGCTCAATCTCGTGAGGCCGGTAAAAAAGGTAGCAATTTAATGTTGGGTTTGTCTTTGGCGTATAAAGACCTGTATCAACTATGGTAAGGAAAAAACAACTGAAAGGATAATAAAATGAAAATTTTAGCTGAATTTAAAAAATTTGCAATGCGTGGTAATGTGCTGGATATGGCTGTCGGTATTATCATCGGGGCCGCATTTGGTAAAATCGTTGATTCTTTGGTAAAAGATATGATTATGCCTCCAATCGGATTGTTATTGGGTAAAGTTGATTTTGCAAACTTGTTCTTTGTGTTGAAAGAAGGGGCAACGGCTGCTCCGTATGCATCTTTATCTGCTGCTCAGGAAGCCGGTGCCGTCACAATTAATATCGGTTCTTTCATTAACACAATTATTAGTTTTGTTATTGTGGCTTTTGCTGTCTTTATGCTGATTAAGGCAATGAATACGGTTCAGGAAAAATTGGATAAATCAGAAAAAGATGCAGCTCCGACAACAAAAAAATGTCCATTTTGCTGTTCGGATATTAACATCAGTGCCGTAAAATGCCCACAATGTACGGCAGATTTAGAAAAGAAAAAATAAATTTGATACATAAAAAAAGAGTCGGAAACGGCTCTTTTTTTATGAGAGATTTTTATGCGATGTTGTTTTGGAATGTAATGCATAATTTTTTCTTGATTTTTGCGGATATTTTTTCTATTCTGATAAAAAATTTTAGAGATAAAGGAATAAATGGATGAACAGAAAAATTTTATGCCCGATTATCGGCTTGTTTGGTCTTTTAATGAGTTGTACGGCAAATGCCGATGTTTTTAATTTAGAAGATGTTGCTCAAAAAGCACAAATTCTTTCTCAAAAACCTTATCAGGAACAAGTATTGAATTTACCCAAAGAATTAGCAGATATGGATTATGATGCTTTTCGTTCTTTACGTTATGTGCGGGAAGAAGGTCCGTGGTATAAGAAAAATATTCCATTTGAATTGCAGTTTTTTCACATGGGTTCCATTTTTAAAAACTCTGTAAAAGTACATCAAATTGTTGCCGGTGAAACATTATATATTCCATATACGCCAAAATCATTCACATTATCTGATAAACCAATGAAAAATATTCAGGGGGAAATTGATTATGCCGGATTTCGCTTGCATTATCCGCTTAATACACCGGATTATTATGATGAATTGATTTCTTTCCTAGGGGCCAGTTATTTTCGGGCACTCGGTAAAAATCAAAAATACGGATTATCCGCTCGGGGATTGGCAATCAATACCGGTGTTCAAACGGGAGAAGAATTTCCGATTTTTAAAGAATTTTGGATTAAACGACCTGCACAAAGACAACGGAATATGACCATTTATGCGTTGTTAGACAGCCCAAGTGTGAGCGGAGCTTATGAATTTTTTATTCAGCCGGGGAAAAATACAAGAATTGACGTGACAGCTATTTTATTCCCACGGGCCGATATTCAAAAATTGGGAGTTGCTCCATTAACCAGTATGTATTTGTTTGGCGAAAATACAAAAAATAAATTTTTTGATTATCGTCCGGAAGTGCATGATAGTGATGGCTTGCTTGTTCATAACGGAAATGATGAATGGTTATGGCGACCGTTGGATAATGCCCGTCAATTACGAATGAGTTCATTTTCAGATAAGGCCCCAAAGGGATTTGGTTTGTTTCAACGTGACCGAAATGCCGATCATTATCAGGATTTAGAGGCCTATTATCAAGACAGACCCAGTGTTTGGATTGAACCCTTATCCGGTTTTGGTACGGGTAGAGTGCATTTAGTTGAAATTCCGTCAGATAAAGAAATTCATGACAATATTGTTGCATTTTGGTTGCCGGATGAGGAAATTAAAAAAGGAAAACAATATACATTTAAATATCGGATGAACTGGATGAGTGAAGAAACGGAAGAAATGTTCCCGAAAGGTAAAATTATTGCAACCCGAACGGGTATAGGGGGTGTTTCCGGTGTGCCGGAGGATGATTATATAAAATATGTTTTAGATTTTAAAGGCGGAATTTTATCTGATATAACCGATATTGAACAAATTAAAGCAGATGTTTCGGCTGATTCGGGAGAAATTAAAAATATTGTTGTGCAAAAAAATATACAGGATGGGGGACATCGCTTGTTCTTTGATTTTAAACCACCAATGAAAACGGCAGAACTGCGGGCTGTTTTGAAATCAAATAGAGAAGCAGATAAAAATACTGATTTAACGGAAGTTTGGTCATATCAATATTTGCCGTAGGAGTGTTTTATGGGAAATATTAAATTTTATACAATTGAAGATTGGGTCGGGGCATATTTAAAAGAATGGGGATATGCCGAAGATGCACTTGTTTTGGAAACGGTTAACAGATTGCAGGAAGAAAAACATAATTTGCATCCGGATGATGTTGTTAATTTGTTAAATGCTCAATTATTGACCTATTTAGATTCTATTTTGCCGGAAACAGAATTATCAGGCATTCAAAAATTGAGTTATTTTAAAATGATTTTTTTACATCAGGAATTATACAAAAAATATAATTTGTTTCGGCAAATTTCGGCAGAAGAAGAAAAAGAACTCATTGCTTGTTTTAAGCAACAATTATTTCAACCTGTGCCGGATTTAATTGAAGCAGATATGTTCCGTCAAAGTATTAAAACATTCCATCCGTTTTGGAAAATTAAAAAAACATTTGTTAAAGGTATTAAATTATTTACTAAACCTAAAAAGGAATCCAATGCATAAAGAATATGTAATTTTATCCGATATTAGTAAAAGACGGATTGTTTTACGGCGTATTTGCTTGTTCGGTGTCGTCTTGTTAAGTGTTGTTTTTGCAACAATGAAATGGGCCTCTTTTATGCCAACAGATGTTGTCTTGCCGATAAGAATTGGTATGATTTTTTTGTTTTGCATTACATTTGCTTGGATATCGTTGTTTTTTTGGTCAAGTGTATTCGGGTTTGTTGAGTTGCTACGGCATCGGAAAATGCCGGGGATTAAACGGGTTCCTTATGAAACAAAATTAACGACCCGTACAGCAATTTTAATGCCCGTGTATAATGAAGATCCGACTTCTGTTTTTGCTAATTTGTTGGCAATGGCACGGGATTTAGAAAAAACAGGACAAGAACAGGCTTTTGATTTTTTTGTGCTAAGTGATACAACAAAACCGAGTGTTTGGATTCAGGAAGAAGCCTTGTGGATGCATGTGAAAGAGTTGTTTCCGAAAAATATTCAATTATATTATCGGCATCGGGCAAAAAATACGGCTCGTAAAAGTGGTAATATTGAAGATTTTTGTGTGCGTTGGGGGGCAAATTACGACCATATGATCGTATTGGATGCCGATAGTTTGATGGCGGCTGAAACCGTTGTTAAAATGGCACAGTTTATGGAAGTTAACACAACAACAGGTATTATTCAGGCTCCGCCGATGATTATTAATCGGCATACGTTCTTTGCTCGTATACAACAGTTTGCCGGACGGGTTTACGGTCCGATTATTAGTGCCGGTTTGGCGTATTGGCAGGTTTGGGACAGTAATTATTGGGGGCATAATGCCATTATTCGGACACGGGCATTTATGGAATGTTGTGGTTTGCCCGTTTTTCCGGGGCAGGCTCCGTTTGGTGGTCATATTTTAAGTCATGATTTTGTTGAGGCGGCTTTAATTCGGCGTGGGGGTTGGTTAGCTTGGATGTTGCCTGAATTAAAAGGCAGTTATGAAGATTGTCCACCTTCTATGTTAGATTTTGCCATTCGGGATAGACGATGGTGTCAGGGAAATTTACAACATTTGCGTATTTTGTTTTCCCGTAAATTACATCCGGTTTCCCGTTTGCATTTTACTTTGGGAATTATGTCGTATTTGTCATCTCCATTATGGTTTTTATTCTTGGTATTGGGTTTAGGTATTGCTTTGTGGCGTGAATTTTTTCCGCCGGAATATTTTGCTGATACAAAAACATTGTTTCCGACTTGGCCGATTTTTGATTTAATCGGCACATTGATGTTATTTGCCTTATCTATGGGAATGTTGTTTGTACCTAAAATTTTAGGAGGTTTGGCAGTTTTGATACAACATCGTCCGTTGAAAGAATTTGGCGGATTTTTCGGGTTGCTCAAAACAATGATTGTAGAATTTTTGTTTGGAGCATTAACGGCACCGATTATGATGTTATTTCAAACAAAAATTGTTTTTGATATTTTGGTGGGGATTGATGCCGGTTGGAGTGCTCAAAATCGGGATGAAACAGGAACGCCGTGGCGTGTGGCGTTTAAACGACATTTTTGGCACACCGTGTTGGGTGTGGTTGTTTCCGGTGTTGTTTATTTGTATGCAAATAGTTTGTTTTATTGGACATTGCCGATTACTATCGGATTGATTTTTTCAATTCCTATTTCTGTTTGGTCTTCCCGTGAAAGTGTCGGAGAATGGATGAAACGGCATAAGTATCTGATTATACCGGAGGAATATAACAAGCCCCTTATCTTGCAAATGGCTGAACAAGCAACACAAGATATTTGTCAACAGGTACCGCAAAAATTTGGTATGTCATTGTTGGTAGAAAATCCAAAATATCAGGCAATGCATGTCTATTTGCTGTCTGTCAATGGTCCAGAGCCGGATTTTGAAAATAAAATTATGCGTCAGGTTATACAAAAAGTTCAAGTTTATGCTCAAAGTTGTCAGTTGGATTTTTCGGCAGAGGAAGAAAAATATTGCTTGTATCATCCGGAAATATTGTCTGAAATGTCTTTGTTATATCAAATAAACAGAGCATAATGTTTTTATCAGTATAGATGTGTTTAAAATGGTGCTTGGAATAAATATTTTGTTGCGTAAAAAAATATAAAAATCAGCTAGTAATAAAAAAAATGAATAAAAATAAAAAAAATACTTGCAATTTGATGAAAGAATCGGTATAACAATAAGCACTCGATGACCCCATCGTCTAGAGGCCTAGGACATCGCCCTTTCACGGCGGTAACGGGGGTTCGAATCCCCCTGGGGTCGCCAATTAAAAGTCGGATTTATCCGGCTTTTTTTGTATGTAGAAAAGCGGGATGAATGTTCTTAAAAATGATAGTTGTGTGGTTCAAAAATCCTTTTATGGTGTCGAAGGCAATACTACTTACATGAGCAGATAGATAGGGACTCGATTGGGCTATGACATTATAGGGCAAATTTGTTTGAAAAAATGATGTTCCTTGTGTGAGATGCTATTGTTGGGATTTTAATATATTTAACGTTAAATGAGTAATTGGGATAAAGATAACAAATTTCATCCGCTGATATAGGTTTATTCGTTCTTTTGAACGTTGTTTTTCCGTCCGAAAGTTTTGTATGCCTTATTAAATGTTTTAAGTCTATTTGTTTTGCAATGAAGATTGTGTTTAAGACCATAAAAAAATCACTGACAGTCGTGAAAAATGAAAAAATCTAAAAATAACTAATAAAAATAAAAAAATTATCTTCCTTTTTTGTGTGATTTGTGGTATCTAAACATATATTTATTTAATGAAAGGGTAAAACAATGAAATATTCAGTTTCAGTTGATGAAAAATGGCAACAAAAATGGGAAGAAAAACAAGTTTTTAAGTATGATGAAACACGTCATGACAAAAAATTGTATTGTTTGGAAATGTTTTCATATCCGTCTGCCGCTACATTACATTTGGGGCATTGGTATAACTTCGGTGTTGCTGATGTATGGGCTCGCTTCAAAAAGATGCAAGGATATAATGTTTTTCATCCGATGGGATTTGATTCCTTTGGATTGCCTTCTGAAAATTATGCTATTAAAATCGGGGTCCATCCAAAAGATTCAACCGAAAAAAATATTGCAACAATGATTACGCAATTAAAGAAAATGGGGGCTTCTTTTGATTGGAATTATCTGATTAGTACTTGTGCTGAAGATTATTATAAATGGACACAGTGGATTTTCTTAAAAATGTATGAAAAAGGATTAGCTTATCAAAAAGAAGCCCCTGTTAACTGGTGTCCGGATTGTCAAACCGTTTTGGCTAATGAACAGGTTGTTGATGGTAAGTGTGAACGTTGTAAAGCTGAAGTTTATCAGAAAAAAATGAAACAATGGTTTTATAAAATCACAGATTATGCCGAGGAATTGCTTAATTCCATTGATGCATTAGATTGGCCGGAAAAAACAAAGAAAATTCAAAAAAACTGGATTGGCAAATCAACCGGTTCATTAATTACTTTTGATATTGAAGCTCCAAACGATAAAATTATTCAATTAGATGCCTTTACAACCCGAGCAGATACGTTATATGGTTTATCTTATGTTGTGATTGCTCCGGAACATCCGTTGGTTCGTGAGTTAACAACGCCGGATTGTATGGAGGCTGTTGAAGCATATATTCATAATGCAGCGAAAGTAAATGAAATTGACCGTATGTCTACCGAACGGGAAAGAACAGGCGTTTTTACCGGTTCTTATGCCATTAATCCGGTAGATGGTCGTAAAGTGCCATTGTGGGTTGCAGACTATGTTATCGCAACATACGGAACCGGCTTTGTGATGGCTGTTCCGGCACATGATGAACGAGATTTTGATTTTGCACAAAAATATCAATTACCGATTTCTCGGGTTATTGTCGATAAAGACGGCAACGAACAGCCGTTACCCTTTTGTGAAAAAGGTAAATTGATTAACAGTGCTGAATTTTCCGGTCTTTCCAGTGAAGATGCTGTTTTGGGTATTGTTAAAAAATTGGAACAATCCCAATCCGGTAAATTAACCACAATGTATCGGTTAAGAGATTGGTTGATTTCTCGTCAACGGTATTGGGGAGCCCCGATTCCAATTATTCATTGCCCGAAATGTGGTTGTGTGCCTGTTCCGGAAACGGACTTGCCCGTGAAATTGCCGTATGATGTGGAATTTAAACCGACAGGGGAATCCCCGTTGGCTCGTTCCGAAGAATTTATGAATGTCACTTGTCCAAAATGTGGTTGTGCTGCTAGACGGGATCCGGATACAATGGATACATTTGTGGATTCTTCTTGGTATTTCTTGCGGTATGCCGATAATAAAAATGAGGATAAGGCATGGGATGTTGATAAAATCAATCAAATGTTGCCGGTGGATAAATATATCGGAGGACAAGAACATGCTACCATGCACTTGCTGTATGCTCGTTTCTTTACAAAAGTTTTGAGAGATTTGGGATACTTGAATTTTGATGAGCCGTTTTTATCCTTAGTTCATCAGGGGATGATTTTAGGAGCTGACGGTCAAAAAATGAGTAAATCAAAAGGCAATACGGTTGTTGCTGATGATTATATTCAAAAATATGGTTCAGACGTCATGCGTTTATTCTTGTCATTTGCATTCAGTTATGTTGATGGTGGTCCGTGGTCTGATCAGGGTATCGTTTCTATGGACAAGTTTGTTCGTCGTGTTGAAGCGATGATTGAAAAATTCAAATCCATTGAAACAGATTCTGATGTGTATGGGAAAGAAGAAAAAGAGTTAGATTACGTTCGGAATTATTCTATTCAAAACGTTGCACAAAGTGTTGATTCTTTCCAATTTAACACCGGTTTAGCTCGGCTGATGGAATATTTGAATGCGACAACAAAATATATGCAAAATGAAACGGTTAATAAAACATTCTTAACAGCTTGTATGAAAGATTACATTGTGATGTTATCTCCATTTGCTCCGCATTTAAGTGAGGAATTATGGGAAGAATTGGGTTATGAACCATTTGCTTGTACGCAACCATGGCCAACATTAAATAAAGATGCTTTGGTTAAAGATGAGGTGTCTATGGGTGTTCAGGTAAATGGTAAATTGCGGGGTGAAATTACGGTTTCTGCTACGGCCAGCCAAGACGAAATTAAGGAAACGGCTTTAACGGCAGTACAAAAGTCAGTTGAAGGCAAAGAAATTGTTAAGATAATTGTCGTGCCGAAACGATTGGTTAGTATTGTTGTTAAATAATAACGGATAAAAAAGAAATCATTTTAAACAGTGAGATTCTGATTATAAAAAACGGATTGGAAACAATCCGTTTTTTTATGGGTATTGCTTGGTTCTATCATGTGTTGTTGAATATAGCATAATATACATGATAAATTGCGTAAAATGTGATATGAAACAGGTATAATTGAGGCAACGACAGAAATTTAGAGGAGGTAAAAATTTATGGAATCCACAGAGGTTTATACAGAAGAAGATTTTTAGGGAAAGGGCGAAACCGAAGAAGTTTTACGTCTTGTTCCGGACCTTCAAGATGTTCTTGTTAATGATGAAGTTGAACAGGCTGAAATAGAAGTTTTTAATAGGCAACCATCACAGTACAGACCAATAATGACAATCGATCAAATGATAGAAAAAGTTGGTGAATGGTCTAATAATGTATCTCAATCTACGCTGATTGCTCATCACCCTTTAAATGTTAAATCTAAAGAAAATGGTCGTGGAAGCAAAGCAGAGTTAAAATACGTTCTTAACCATTGCTTGGGAGAAGCGACTTATAACACTATTTATATGTGCCGGACGATAAACGGGTCGTAAGGCTTATGATGTTTTTGAGTTGATGAACGAAGTTAGAAATAATATTGCCATTAACTGAGACACTCGGCGAATATTTATTTTGAAATTATCTTTGTTTTTTTAGATTGCAAGTTTGAATATGTTTTGTTTTGATAAATAAATTTTGATGTCTTAACACAGATGGATGTACTTAAAAATTTTTGATATCGGATATTTTTTTCTTGACGTTTGGATTGTAAGAAAGTAAAGTGCTTATATGCAAAAACTCATTAATTTATATTTTGTTATTTTTCGTTATTGGATGACTTTTCCCGAAAAATTGCGTTTTTTATTGGTTGGCGGTTATAATACCGTTATATCGTATTTGCTATATGTTGGTTATTTGTGGTTGCTCAACGGTAAATTTATTCAAATAGCTTTGTTTTTATCTTTTATAACGTCTTCTGTTAATAGTTATTTTACGCAAAAGTTTTATGTATTTAATACACCGCATGTTTCTTTTGCAGAGTATGCCCGATGTGTTGCCAGTTGGGCTGTCAGTTATGCTGTTAATGCCGCTTTATTATATGTTTTAACAAGAATTTTATTGTTGAATCCCTATATAACGCAAGGTGTTTTGGCTTTGGTGATGGCTGTTTTAAATTATATTTTGTTAAAGTATTTTGCTTTTCGGGCAAAATCAAAAAAAATATAGTTTTATGTAAATTTAAACAGTCTTTTTAATCTGATATTATTTTTTTATAAATATGGCGGATAAGTTGTTCTCGCATAAGAGGCATTTGCCGAATGCCGGCATGTGTTGTAAAAAAGTAAGTTGTTAAAGTAAATCCTTTGTGTATTTCAGATAAGGGTATTTCTTGGGATATGTCTTTTTTCCATAAGAAATAGGGGAGTGGTAATAATTTTTCTTTGTAAGGTTCTCCTTTTTCCCGACTGACAGCTCGCCCACTTTTGGGAGAAATAAAAGCCAAATCGTTTTTGTTTCCGCCACCGGCACAATCGCTAAAATCCAATCCAAACCCGATAGCTCTTAATACATTAACTTCCCATTTTAGATATTTTGCTAAAATAGTTGGTTCATTCATTTGTTGAAAAAGAAGCATTGTTTGTTGATACAGGTCCGGATAACTTTGATGTTCAGGTAATACGCTGTTAAGTAATGTACAAACAGAAGATAAAACAGATAATCGGAGATGGTCATCTAAAAAATCTACCGAGAAAAATTGAATATCATCTAAATAAAATTGTCCGAGTTGTTCCGTTAAGCGAGCTTGCCATCTGCCGGTTATCAAAGAGCCGATATCCGGTGCTTTTTTTGCTTTTATGACACCGCTACATTTACCGTTTTGTTCTGTAAAAACAGATAAAACATGCGAGCGTTCACCTAGTGAACGGATAGCGAGTAAAATAGCATTTTGTGTTTTAAATTCAGGCATATTAAAACGGTCTGTTCCAATTTTATCTTACAGTGTGTTTTTATATGTTGTAATCTAATCCCCATTCGGCATATCGGGCAGGATCGTTTGCCCAGTTTTCTTTAACCCGAACTGTCAAAAACAAATGGACAGGTTGTTCTAATAAATAAGACAATTCTTTACGAGCCGATTCACCTATTTTTTTTATCATACTGCCGTTTTTACCGACAACAATCGGTTTTAAACTTTCCCGTTCTACAAAAACAGTTTGTTCAATACGAATGCCGGATTCTTTTTCTTCCCAATTAGTTGTTGTGACGGCTACGGTATAAGGAAGTTCCTGTTGTAAATTCATAAACAATTTTTCACGGGTAATTTCAGCAGCAAATAATCGATTGGGTAAATCGGTTATTTGATCGGACGGAAACATCCACATGCCTTTGGGGGCTTGTTGAACAAGATAATCTTTTAATTCGGCAACATTTTCCCCTGTTTGTGCCGAAATTAAAAATGTTTCCGTAAATAATCCTCGCATATTTAGTTCTGCAATTAAAGGGAGCAATCTGTCTTTGGCAATTAAATCAATTTTGTTTAATACCAAAATAGCCTTTTGTTTATTCTTTTTGAGTGCCGCTAAAATAGATGCAGCTTCACGGGTAATCCCTTTTTGTACGTCCACAACAAATAAACGCATATCGGATTCATCCGATTCGCTCCAAGCCGAAGCGACCATAGCTCTATCAAATTTGCGGGAAGCCTTAAAAATCCCAGGTGTATCAACTAAAACCAATTGTGTATTATCTTGAACAAGAATTCCACGAATACGGGAACGGGTTGTTTGTGCTTTTGGTGAAACAATAGATACTTTGGCACCGGTTAATTGGTTGACTAAGGTTGATTTGCCGGCATTGGGAGCTCCCAATATGGCAACAAAACTAAAACGTTGTTGATTGATATCCGGAGCATGTATTGTTTCTTCTGTCATTTTGTATCCTTTGTTTTTGATGATTTATTTTGTTGTAGTATATCTAACAGCTGTTGGGCAGCAGTTTGCATTGCCGCTTTTTTTGAATTACCGGTTGCGGTTGTTTCGCCAAAAGATGGCACAGTGACTTTAATTGTGTAAATGGGAGCATGATCCGGTCCATCTTTAGATAAGGTCTCGTAAACAGGCGTTGTTTTATGCTTATGTGCCAATTCTTGTAGGGCAGATTTAGAATCTTTAATGCTTTGATGTGGTTGATTTAAGAGCGGTGTCCAAAGTATTTCCACAAATTGACGTGCCTTTTCATAGCCTTTATCCAAATAAATGGCGGCAATAACGGCTTCGCATACATCAGCTAAAATAGAATCATTATTACGGAGTTGATTTTCTTTTGTTTTAATTAATTGGGGCAAACCGATTTGACGGGCAATATCTGCCAATGTTTTTTCACGAACCAGAATAGTAAAACGCATTGCCCAATCGCCTTCGGTTTCTTGTTTAAAATGCCGATAGAGCAGATTGGCAACAAATAATCCTAAAACACGGTCGCCTAAAAATTCCAATTTTTCGTAGGGAGCTGTTTTTCCGTGATTGGCTAATGTTAATGCTTTTTGGTAAATCGCTCCGTCTGTAATAAATTCTTCTAATTTAAACGTATCTGACATATTTCACCCTATCGGATAAGTGTAAAGACTCTATTTTTACGGATAAATTCATTCCACCGCCAAAATTCCCAAAAATTCCCGTTTCCGTTTGTTGAATAGAAAATCAGGCGGGCTTTTCCCTCTAATTTATCCATAGAAACAGGTCCGAAATAACGACTATCCAGCGAATCATCCCGATTGTCGCCCATCATAAATACATGACCGGCAGGAACAGTTACTTTGGGTGTATTATCTAATGGGGCATGATCGGTAATTTCCCATATATCATGATAAAAACCGTTTGGAAGTGTTTCCGTATATTGTGTATATGTTTGTTCACCCCGATGTTGCGTTTTCATTTTTTTGTATCCGGCAAATCGGCGTTGAACCGGTTTATCATTAATGTACAATACACCGTTTAACATTTGTACCGTATCCCCCGGTAAGGCAATAACCCGCTTAATGTAATCAATCGGCGTGGCAATTTGCGGATTCATATCCGGAGTCATCCGAAAGATAACAACATCTCCTTGTTTGGGTGTTTTGGGAAATGCCCGTTTCCCATCCGGAATAATCGGTAATGAAAACGGAAATGAATAACGGGAATATCCGTAATCATGTTTTGTAATAACCAAATAATCACCGACTAAAAGTGTCGGAAACATAGAGCCGGAAGGAATATTGTATGGTTCAAATACAAAGGAGCGAATCCCCAATGCAATTAAAATAGCAATTAAAATACCGATAACTTCTCCCCAAAATGACTTTTTTTTCTTTGGTTTGATGATTTGATTTTCTTTTTTCATTGAAATATATCCTTTTCTGTGATAATGTCTGATTTAATTTAAACCACTTTATCACAGAAAGAAATATTTGTCCATGTTAAAATTTGAGATTCATCACACAAATCAAAAAGCCCGTCGGGGAACGTTACATACAGCCCACGGCAGTGTTCAAACACCGGCATTTATGCCTGTTGGTACGGTCGGAACCGTTAAAGCTATGATGCCCGAGACTGTTCGGGAAACAGGAGCCGAAATTATTTTGGGAAATACCTACCATTTAATGCTGAGACCAACAGCAGAACGGGTGGCATCTTTTGGTGGGTTGCATAAATTTATGAATTGGTCCGGTCCGATTTTAACGGATTCCGGCGGATTTCAAGTTATGAGTCTCTCCGGTTTAAGAAAAATAACCGAAGAGGGGGTAACATTTCATTCTCATATAGATGGATCAAAACACTTTTTATCTCCGGAACGATCTATGGAAATTCAACATTTGTTGGATGCAAACATTACAATGGCTTTTGATGAATGTGTTAAATATCCGGCAACACATCAAGTTGTAGAAAAATCAATGGAGCGGTCTATGCGGTGGGCAAAACGCTCAAAAGAGGCATTTGTTGACAGAGAAGGTTATGGATTGTTCGGAATTGTTCAAGGCGGTATGTTTGAAGATTTACGACATAAATCCATTAAATCTTTAACAAATATCGGTTTTGACGGATATGCCATTGGTGGTTTAGCGGTTGGAGAAGGACAGAAAATTATGTTTTCCGTATTGGATTATACGGCGTGTGCATTGCCTGATGATAAGCCCCGTTATTTAATGGGAGTCGGTCGTCCGTCTGATATTGTCGGGGCCGTTAAACGAGGCGTAGATATGTTTGATTGTGTGATGCCGTCCCGTTCGGGCAGAACAGGACAGGCGTTTACATCGCATGGTGTACTGAATATTCGAAATGCTTGTCATATAGACAGTCATGACCCGTTAGATGCTGAATGTACTTGTCCGGCTTGTCGTCATTATACACGGGGCTATTTGCATCATTTATTCCGTGCCGGAGAAATTTTGGGTAGTATGTTATTAACAACGCATAATATTCATTTTTATCAAAATTTAATGAAACAAATTCGGTTAAGCATAGAAGAAAATCGGTTTGATGAATTTCACGATTCTTTTATGCAACGATATAAAGATGATAGAAAAATGTAAAGGTCTTTCCTATGGCAAAACCGCACAAAGTTGTTTCAAAAAGGTCTGCAAAACAGTCACTTCCGGAAGATGATGTAAAACGGGATTCGCAAGGGTACCGTAAGCGTAATTATGAAGGGTTAGAGCGGTTGACCAAAGAAATTAAAGTAATTACACAGCCGATATTGGGAAAACGGGGCTTTGCCGGTGTAGATATTATTGAATGTTGGTTTGATATTGTCGGTCCTGATTTATCAGTCGGTATTCGCCCTGAAAAATTAACTTTTGAAAAAGATTCTCGTACAAACGGAACATTGCATGTCAAAAGTGCCGGCGGGGCATATGCGGTGTTGTTTGAACATCAAAAACAGCAAGTAATTGAACGAATTAATACATTTTTTGGTTATCCGGCAGTTTCCAAAATTCACATTATGCAAGGACGATTGACTTTTCCGAAAATTGAATTGCCTCAGCCGGTTAAAAAACCGACAAAAAAACAGTTGCGGGAACTGAATGAAAAAATTGCCCATATTGAAGATGAGGCGTTACGGGAAAGTATGTATCAGATGGGACTTGCTTTTTTACGGAAACAGAAGTAAAGCAGGATTGAATGATGTTGAAAAAAAATCCGTTGGAAATTTTTAATGTAGCAACTTTTTTGCAAACACAGATTTTAATGTTGCCTGTTTTATTGTTGTTTTATCAGGAAAACGGCTTAACGGCCGGCGATTTGTTTTTATTTCAGGGGATTTTTTCAATCACGGCTTTGTTGGTTGAAGTGCCGGCCGGATATATCGGAGATATTTTTCCACGCCGAAATATATTGATTTTATCGTATTGTTTCTTTTTATGTCGGTTGGTTTTGTGGTTGTGTATCGGATTTTTTACGGATAAATATTGGGTTGTTTTAATTGGGGAAATTTTATATTCTTTTTCAAAAGCATTTTATTCCGGTGTAGCAGACGGGTACGTGTATGATTATTTAAAATCTCAACATAAAACACATCAAATGTTAAAAGGATATGGTAAATTAAATTTTTGTATGTCTGTCGGAACGGCATGTGCTGCCTTAATCGGTCCGAAGTTATACAAAGATTATGGTTTTTCGGTGTTGATTATCATTGAAATGATTTTAAATTCAACGGCAATCGGTTTGTTGTTCTTATTACCGAAAGTTCCGTCTGCTCGCCAGCGGGTAAAAGGCTTGTGTGAAAAGTATAAAGAATTATTTTTCATTGCCAAACAAACATTTTTGAATGCCTCTTTATTTTGGTATATTATATATTCGGGTATTTTAGCGGCAACTACCTTAATTTTTGTATGGAGTTTTCAGCCGATGATGCAGTTGATGGGTGTGCCATCAGAATATTACGGCGTGGTTTATTTTGTTAATCATGGTGTGCGGGCGTTGGCTTCTCTTTTGTTGCCGATAACATTGACTGTTATTTCTTTAAAAAAATTAGCTCCGATAACATATGTATTATTCTGCTTGGCTTTTATTGCCGGAACGGTTATTGTACAAACGGCTGATATTGCTATCGGTGTGCCGTTAATGGGCTTTATTTGTATTGTTATTGGGGTTCAACTGACGTTTACATTAGGAAATATTTCACGGTTGCATTCACTTATTTCTTCTGACGTGCGTTCAACAACGGCTTCCGTTAATTATTTGGTTTCTCGTTTGTTAGCGGGTATTCTGTTGATTGTTTTTAAATTTATTTTAGATGATGTTCGGTTAGAAAAGTCATTTTTAATTTATTTAGGTTTGTTTGGTTTAAGTATTATTCCGTTATTTTTCTTAATGCGATTGCCTCCGGTAAAAAAACATGTAAAAAAATGATTGACACTTCAAAATAAGCGTGATAAACTTTTTTTTGTTCGGGTGTCCGAGGGCAATGGATACGAACATCAGACGTGGCCGGTCATTCAGAAAAAGAAGATATACGTATATTACGTGTGTTTTCAGATGTTTGAAACGGCCTTTCGAAAGAGAGGTTTTTTTATGGTCTATCAGTACCAACATGGATTTTGCATTATGCAGGCACAGCCTTTCCATATCGGGCATGACAGACTTATCAAAAAAATGATGGCAGAATGTGCGTTGGGAACGGTTTTAATCGGTTCGGCACAGGAATGCGGAACGGAAAAGAATCCGTTGCCATATTTTGTCAGAAAAAAAATGATTCAAAATGTTTGGCGAAAAAATGAGGCATATTCCCGTTTGATGATAGTCGGGATAAAAGATATTACAAATTATCCTTTGAATTTATTTGTTATGGAAACGATTCAAAAGGAACTGCCGAATCGTCCGAAGCCGGATATTATTTATGTCGGAGATGAAAAGGAATATCTTTTCTTTAAAAATGATGTGAAAAATGTTGGTGTTTGTTCTCGTACAACACAAGATTTTCCTTTTTTATCGGGAAGTATGGTACGGGATATGATTAGATTGGGTGATGTGCGATGGAAAAATTTTGTGCATCCGGAAAATGTTGAATTGATTAATAAGTGTTTTGATGAAGGAGGAATGGATTAGTTTAATTGCAGGATTAATTCTTTCCCAAAAGATTCGGGAAAACTTAGGTGTTGTTTTCCCTTGGTTTGGGTCTTGTGGGGACAGTCGAGACAAACCAATAAATTAACCTACTGTCAAGGAGAATAAAATGACTGAAAATCAAATAAATAACAAAACAAGCCGTTATGTCGGAACATCTGTTTATGGTATTAGAATGCCGATTATTACACAAGGAGCCGATATTGCTAACATTATTGCAGATACAATTATTAAATCGGCACAATCTGATTATCAACCGTTAACATTTCATCATCGGGATATTATCGGTATTACGGAATCATTTTTGGCTCGGGCACAAGGGAATTATATTCAATTAAAAGATTTGTCTGATGATGTTGCCCGTAAGTTTCCGACAGGAGATGTTGCTGTTGCTTTTCCGATTTTGTCACGCAACAGATTCGCTAAGATTTTGGAAGGAATTGCCAAAGGTGTACAGGGTAAGGTGTATGTTTGTCTGTCTTATCCGGCTGATGAAGTCGGTAATCCGATTATGGATGAAGATGATTTATTTCGGTCAACGTTAAATCCGTATAGTGATGTATTGACAAAAGCTGATTTTAGGGCACAATTCGGAACTTATAAACATCCGATTACAGGAACGGATTATATTGAATTATATGAAAAGATTTCACCGAATATTGAAATTGTTTTGTTAAATAATCCGAAAGATATTTTGTCATTAACAAATCAAGTATTGGTATCCAGTATTCATGCACGTCATCGTCATAAACAAATTTTAGAAAGTTTAGGAGCAAAAGTTCATACATTGGAAGAAATTTGTAATCAACCACAACCAGATAAAGGATGGAGTGAATATGGGGTTCTCGGTTCTAATTTTTCCGATTCTGAACGATTAAAATTATTTCCGAGAGAGGCAACGGCATTTTGTAAAACGGTACAACGCTTATTTGAAGAAAAAACAGGAAAGAAAGTTGAAGTTATGGTCTATGGAGATGGTGGATTTAAATGTCCTAAAACCAAAATTTGGGAGTTTGCCGATCCGGTTGTATCTCCGGGGCATACAGATGGATTAATGGGTATGCCGAATGAAATTAAAATTAAAGCTGTTGCCGATAATAACGTCCACAATGCCGAAGAAGCCATTAAATCTGCAATAGCCAATAAAAAACAAGGGAATGATTTTTATTCTTTGGGAACAACACCGCGTCAAATAACCGATTTGGTCGGGTCTTTATGTGATTTAACAAGCGGTTCCGGAGATAAAGGAACCCCAGTTATTTATATTAAAGGTTATTTTGACGATTATACAAAAGGAACTCCTCAAGCGTAATTAGAAAGATTCTGACATGTTTAATTTAAAAGAGAAGTTAGATTGGTTAAAACAGTTGATTACCAAGAGAATGGCGTATATTTTGTATACATTGCGACATAAAGTTGCTTTTTTGAAAGTTGAAAAACAATTAAGAGGCAGATATACTTGGCGAGGGTTGATGCATGATATGGATAAACCCTTTTTGTATATGGCTTTATGGAAAGATGTGAGTGAGATACAGGTAACGCATCGGAATCATAGCAAACATCATGTGAAGAATAATTTAAAAAAGAGTGAAGAGGATTTGTTAGATACCATTATAGATTGGGAATGTGCCCGTATGACAAAACCGGATAAACCTTTAAATGCGTATGAAACACTAATGAAGTTTTATCCGTCATATCAGGCAGTATACTTGCCGATTATTCGGAAGCATTTGCCATATCAGATAACTGATAAATCTAAAATAAAAGAATAGAAAAAAATATACCGGCCCTTGTGTTTAAAAGACATAAGGGCTTTTTTTTAACTGATATAATTTTGAATAATAGATAAGAGTGTATCTGATTTCGATAAAATAATACAGACATTTGTATTGATTGAAAGTCTGTTTGGCAGTCATTATATAAAATGCGTATTTATTTAAGGAGGATACAATGCAAAATACAACAATATTACCGAATACACAAAACAGAAGTGTTTGGTTGCTGATTGCGGGCGTTTTGCTCATTCTGTGTGGTGTATATGTTTTATTTAATCCGATTACGGCATTAATCACATCGGCGATGCTTGTCGGAATTGCTTTTATTTTTATCGGAACATCATATTTGATGAGTTACCGGGAAAATACATCTTATACTTTATTGGCGATGGGTATTTTGGATTTATTCATCGGATTGTTGTTTTTAACAAATTTGGGAATTTCCGCTGCCAGTATGCCGATTATTTTAGGATTGTGGATTTTGTTTAATAGTACAATCAGTTTTGTTATGGGCATAGAATTACGTCATCGAGGCAATAAAAACGGTCGCTTTTTATTTTGGAGCGGATTAATCGGCATTTTATTTGCATTATTGGTATTTGCTTTGCCCATTATCGGAACGGTAACATTAACACTGGTTGTCGGTTTGTATTTGATTGTTTATGGGTTATTTGAAATTAACCGATATATAAAAGCTTATTAGTTATTAAACGAACAAATATTGAAAAAAACGATGCTTTTAAGTGTCGTTTTTTTATAAATAAATATTTTGGATGCAACGTGTTTTATGTAAATAGGAATGGATAGAATTTTTACTTGCCTTTTATAGCATACAAGGTTATACTTTCCGTATTAAAATAAGGAGTAAAAAATGATTAAGAAAACAATTAAATATGCCGTTGTAAGCGGGTTGATTGTCTTGTATGCCGATTCTGCTCAGGCAGAATATACAATTAAACCATTTGAAAATTTAGAATTGGGTGTGGGCGGATATGCCCGTGTTTATTCCGGAAAATTGGAAAGTTATCAGTATAATAACATCTTGAAAGCCGAACCCAAGATAACAATGGCTTATCGGATGACATCAGATTTGTCTTTAAAAGGTAAATTTGCTTATCGGATTGTACGTAATGATCGATTTGCTGATAAAAAAACATCCAAAGTATATGATGCTTACGGCACATTGGAATCTAAAAGATTTGGAACATTAGATGTGGGTAAATTACGGAGTGTGGCATATTTGTTCCATCAGGGTTCGGTAGATGTTTCTTGTTTGGATGTTGAAGATTCGGACATTTCTTATTTTTATAAAACGCCTAAAAATTTCTTTGCTCCGACATTAACATATTTATATACCGATTCACGGGATCCGAAAGTTTCTTATACCACTCCGGAAATAAACGGATTAACATTAGGGGTTTCAGTTGTTCAATCCGAAGATGTTAAACCGGATTCTATTGCTCCGAACGGTGTTAAAATCGATCACGGAAAAGGGGTTATTACAGCGGCAAAATATAAATATAATGTCTCGGATGATGTTTGGGCTGCTTTTTCGGGTGGATTTGCCTTTTATCAGGATGACCGTTTTTGGAAAAACAATCAAGCATTGGATGCCAATCATCGAGAATACAGTTTAGGGACAAAATTGGGTTGGAAAAATTTTACGGTCGGTATTGCGTATAAACGAATGTTGTTTCCGGATAAAATCAGTTTGAAAGATTCCAGTGCATTCAGTACGGGTATTGCATATACAAAAGGGAAATACGGTGTTTCCCTCAGTTGGTTGCATTCTCAAGCAGAATTAACGGATAAAAATAAATATAACCATATTATGCTCTCAAACAGTTATCAATTCAATAAATATGTAAAAGGATTTGTATCTGCCGGTAAATTGGAATTTGATTACAATAATCAAAAAGACATTACAAACTGGTTCGGTATTTGCGGACTTGAATTAAAAATATAGTCTTGTATTGATGACGGGTAAAATGTTTGGTGTTTTCTGATAAAATACCAAACATTTTTTTTGTTTGTATTGTCGGATGTGCTGTTGATATTTTTTTTGAGGTAAAAAGTGTAAAATCAAATGGCATAAAGATTTTTTTCTTGACAAACATAAAAGAAACAGTTAAAAAGTACTCATTTGAAACAGAAAAATGAAAGGAAGATAAAATGATTAAATCAGAATTGATTTCTAAATTGGCAGAACAAACACGCTTAAACAAAGCTGATGCCGAACGTGTTATCAGTACGGTATTTAATGAAATTTCAAAAGCATTAATTCAAGGTAATCGTGTTGAATTGCGTGGTTTTGGTGTTTTGTCCGTTCGTAGTCGTCAAGCTCGTACGGGTCGAAATCCGAAAACAGGTCAAACCGTTAGCGTTGCCGCTAAAAAAGTGCCGTTCTTTAAAGCCGGTAAATGCATAAACGAAGCTTTAAATAAACCGAAAAAAGGTAAAAAATAATGAATTGGTTAAATCGCCTCACCCGACCGACTGTTAAAGTTGCTGCCGTTAAAAAGGAAATTCCTAATAATTATTGGGATAGATGCCCGAAATGTGGGGCGATGTTGTATCATGCCGAAATCGAAAAAGCGGATTATGTTTGTCCGTATTGTGATTATCATTTTCGGTTGCCTGTTTTAAAACGGATGGATATGCTGTTTGATAAACAGGAATATACAATGATACAGTTGCCGAAAGTAAAGGAAGATCCGTTAAAATTTGCCGATTTGGAAAAATATACAGATCGCTTGAAAAAGGCCCGTAAAAAAACAAAACAGGAAGATGCTATTTCCGTTGCTCACGGATTTATCGGGAAGCATCCGGTTGTTGTTGGGGTGTTTGATTTTGGTTTTATGGGTGGTTCTATGGGGACGGCTGTCGGTGAGGCCATTATTACGGCAGCACAGTTGGCTTTGTTGCAAGAGGCGGCTTTGATTTTGATTCCGGCTTCCGGTGGTGCCCGTATGCAAGAAGGGATGTTGTCTTTAATGCAAATGGCACGGACGACGATTGCCGTGAAAAAATTAAAAAGTAAAAAACTGCCTTATATTACGGTATTATCCGATCCGACAATGGGTGGTGTGACGGCTTCATTCGCTATGTTGGGCGATATCAGTATTGCTGAACCCGGTGCAGCTATCGGTTTTGCCGGAAAACGGGTTATTGAACAGATTGTGCGTGAAAAGTTGCCAAGTAATTTCCAACAATCCAGTTATTTATTGGAACATGGAATGATTGATCAGGTTGTGCATCGTAAAGATGTACGGGCGACATTGATTAATATTTTGGATTTGTTGGCTTAATTTTAATATGATTGTTGCAGAAAGGGCAGGGGATAATTTTCCTTGCCTTTTTTGTTGATACATAAGTATAGGACGGAATATTTGTTCGTGTCTTGAAAAAAATCTTTCTGATTTTTATATAAATGTAAATTGAAAGGGGGATATGTTATGAAAAATGTATTGTTTTTTGACACGGATATGCTGTTTCGTGAATTTGTAAATACGCATATGATTGAAGATATAAACACGGTTTGTTTTGAAGAAAGTTTAAATACGATTGAATTAGATAAAATTGAGCCATATTTGGATGCACAGATTATATCTTTATTTGTTCATTCGGAACAAATGGATATGAAACGATTAGATATATTTCAAAATTTAAAAATGATTGCAACTCGTTCAACCGGATTTAATCATATTGATTTGGATTATTGTAAAAAAAGGCATATTGCTGTTTGTAATGTGCCGAGATATGGTGAAGCGACTGTTGCGGAATTTGCATTTGGTTTATTATTGGCTCTGTCACGTAAGATTATACAAGGGCGGAATGCCATGTCACATAATCACATTGAAATTGATAAATATATTGGTTTTGATTTGCAAGGTAAAACATTGGGCGTTATCGGAACGGGTTCTATCGGGCGTCATATGATACAGATTGCCAAAGGATTTGGAATGAATATCATGGCATATGATCCATATCCTAATCCGGAATTGTCTGATGTTTATGTGTCTGCTTTGGATGATATATATCAAAATGCGGATATTATTTCATTGCACGTACCATCAATGCCACAAAACTTTCATATGATAAATCAGGATGCATTTGATAAGATGAAACATGGTGTTATTATCATCAATACGGCAAGAGGCGATTTAATTGATACACAGGCATTATATTGGGCATTAAAAAACGGAATTGTCGGTGGGGCTGGTTTAGATGTGTTGGAAAATGAAGATTTTTTATTGCATGATGAGTTTGTGACTTCGGCACGTATTACCGATACGGAATTTTTGTTGGATTCGGCAATGAATTTAAAATTGTTGCAGTTTAGAAATGTTATCGCCACCCCCCATATTGCATTTAATTCCATAGATGCTATTAATCGGATTAATCAAACGACATTTGATAACATAGTCTCTTTTTATAAAGGTGTTATTCAAAATAATGTTATTAAATAGGGTGTTTTTATACCGGTTGTCACATAAGATGGCGTTTGTTGTTGTGGAAGTTCTTATGTAGAAATGGGTGTTTGTTTTTAAGGTTATCCTTAATATGAATTGATGACGATGGGTATTAAAAAAAGAGTTTGAACTGTCGATAAATGAAAAAAAAGAGTTGCAATTATACGTATCTTTTTTTGGGGGGGATAAATATCTTAACAAAACAGAATTAATATCTTGCAAAAATCATTCATATTCATTTTTCAAGGGAATGTTATAATCCGCCAAGCAAATTCTGCTTACAAAAAAAGCCGCTTAAAGGCGGCTTTTTTCAGTGTTTAAAACAAAAATTATAAAGCTTGTTTTGCTTTTTCAACCAAACTTGTGAAAGTGGCTGTATCATTTAAAGCAATATCAGCTAAAACTTTACGATCCAACGCAATGCCGGCTTTTGATAAACCATTCATAAAACGGGAATAAACCATTCCGTTTGCACGAACGGCAGCATTGATACGGACAATCCATAATTGACGGATATCTGTTTTTTTCTTCCGGCGATCACGATAAGCGTATTGTAAACCTTTTTCAACTTTTTGTTTAGCAACGGTATAGACTTTTGAGTTGCGTCCACGATAGCCTTTTGCTAATTTTAAAATTTTGTTGTGTTTTGCACGAACAGTTGTGCCACGTTTAACTCTTGCCATTGTAAACCTCCTAGCCGATTAAATATTTTTTAACGATTTTTGAAACAACTTCACCCATAACAGTTGAACCACGGGCATTGCGTTTCATTTTTTGAGATTTACACATTAAGTTATGGCGTTTAAAGGATTGTGTTCCTTTAACTTTACCTTTTGCAGTTAAAGAAAAACGTTTCTTAATTGCACTTTTTGTTTTTAATTTAGGCATTTTAATTTCCTTTTTAAATTATCGTTTAACATAACGGCCTGAAGGCAGCCTGAATATAGCCTTTTTAGCCAAACAGCGTTTTTATACATGAAAAAATCAAAAAAGTCAAGTGTTTTTTTACTTGTCAAATGTGAATATCCTTTGTATAATAATAAAAAAAAATAAAGGAAAAACAAAATGAATATCCAAGACAGACTAACCGATTTAGAAATGTTTGTATCCACGCAAGAACAAGTGATTGAAGATTTAAATGCGGAAGTTATTCGTCTTTCAAAATTGGTGGAATCCTTAACAAGTCAGGTCAAATTATTACGAGAAATGTATAAAGAATCAACGGTTAAGCCGTTGTCTGAGGAAACACCGCCCCCTCATTATTAAGTAAGAGAAACAAAAAAATCTGTCAAGCGAATAAAATTGATTGACAAAAAATAAAAATGCGTATATAATAAATACATGAAATGATAAGAACAGGAGGTTTCCAATGAATTTATTTGAAGAAATCAAAGGTAAAGTAAAGGCAACAGCGGCATTTGCAAAAAGAAAAACACGTCCGATTGCTGCATTGGCTGTTGCCGGATGTGCTGCAACGATGTTAAATTCCTGTGCGGCTACAAGTACGTCTAGTTCGTACATATATCAAGATCCGGTGACTGGAATGTATGTGCGGAAAACTGTTCGGTATAACGTTAGCGACGAATCAAGAGCTGTTGAAAGATATAGCCGTGAAACTCGCAACTGGGTCAACTTAATTAATAAAATCAGTCGATAATGTTAAGTGAATTTGCATTAATCTATATCCATTTTCATTTGTGAGATTTCTTCATAAAAATCTGAAATGCGTTTAGATTGACGATGTAAATGGAAAATATCACACCGTATCCTTTTTATTTCTGCTGTTACTCTGAACTACTTTTTATCTTCTTCGTCACTTTGGGCACTGGTCTAGGGTTTCGTCACGACTTTACCCCTCCCGTTACTTTGGGCTTGATCCGGAGTCAAGTCATGATAGTAGAAATCATCCGTACCACCTTTCCACCTGATGCTGAACTAAATTCAGCATGACGGTAAATATAAAGGCTTGTCGCTACCTTATGCCCTTTTTACCCCCATCGTCACCCCAGAACAACCATCCGCTTCCGAATTTATTATATCACACTTTTAAGTAACAACTCCGGACTTGATTCGGGGGTTTCGTCACGACAATGTCAGAATATCACGACAATGTCAGAATATTTGTGTCGGTTTTATACGAAATTCCGGTTTCAATTTGGGATGACAGCAGGTTTAAAGAGTTGTGACAATACAATTAAAATCCCTTGCTATAAAAAAAGGTACGTATAAATGCAACAATTTTTTACACATTTTGGTAAATTTTTTAATTTGGGATAAGATATTCAATTAAAAGAAGAAACTACCACTTTATCAAAAATCTGATTTTGCCAATTCGAATAGGGAAAAAAAGGTACCTTTTTTTATAATATATATAGGTATATGTGAACAAGGAGCGAGCCTATGTATAAAAAAAGCGTATCAGAGATTGGCCGAAGTATGGTAGAAATGCTGGGCGTATTAGCGATTATCGGGGTATTATCCGTTGCAGGGATAGCAGGATACCGATATGCGATGGACCGGTATATAGCAAACGACGTTTTGCACGAATCAAACATACGGGGTTTTGACGTAACGGCAAACTTTAAAGGAAGACGCCTGCCGGATATAGCAGAAATCGGGGGATACGCAAAATACACGGGAACAGGTAAACCGATAGCAGTCTATCCGAATCCGGAAGATTTTAGTTGGTCTGAATATGCGGACAAGTGTCCGAGTGAAGACTTGTGTCAAGCATTTGACGTAGAAGTCAAGGGGTTAAATAAACGGCAATGTCAGATGATTATGCAGAGCAGTTGGGAATTGCCGGATGCGTACTTGGTATCAACAGGAATAGCCGGGGATACAAGCGGAGACGGAACGGCCCCGATAGCGAGCGTATCATCAAGCAGACCGATAATGCGAACAGCAAGCAATGCAGATAGCGGGTTGTGTGATGAATTTGGGGAGGATGAGCAGAATATAGCAATACGCTTCCGATTTGTCTCAACATTTACGGATTTTACGGATGAAGATTACGAGACCGGTTGGGAGGAAGAGTCGACATCGGATGATACGGACGGCACAGGCGGGGGAAGCAGTACCGGTGATGGAACAGGAGACGGCACCGGAGGTACAACCGGTGGTGGCGGAACACCGACACCGGAAACACCGACAGATTCGGATAAAAATGATGATCCGGAACCGGTTGTATGTAGTGGAGGCAAAGAAGATAACGGAAACGGTA
>SUUT01000020.1 GCA_015062385.1 Alphaproteobacteria bacterium
TTTGATTCGTGTAAGACGTCGTTTGCTATATATCGGTCCATCGCATATCGGTATCCCGCTATCCCTGCAACGGATAATACCCCGATAATCGCTAATACACCCAGCATTTCTACCATACTTCGGCCAATCTCTGATACGCTTTTTTTATACATAGGCTCGCTCCTTAATTCACATATACCTATATATATTATAAAAAAAGGTACCTTTTTTTCCCTATTCGAATTAGCAAAATCAGATTTTTACAAAAATGAATGATTATTGTTTTAATTGAATATCTTATCCAAAATTTAAAAAAATGCAAAAATGTGTAAAAAATTGTTGCATTTATACGTACCTTTTTTTATAGTTTTGAACTTTTCATCTAAAACGAATATTTGTCAATTTAGAATAAATTTTTCTTCATTTTTCAAAAAACAATCAAAGATACAAACATCTAAAACTCATACAATACATAAAAAAAAGCCTCCTTAATGGAGGCTTTTTAGAAAAATATTGCGTTCTACTGAGCAACGGTTTCTTTATTTTGAGCATCCAAAATACTCTTATCCCGTTGTGCCGCTAATTGACGGTACCGTTGAGCTTGTGCTCCTGTACCGGCCGGAATTAAACGACCAACAATCACGTTTTCTTTCAGACCTCTTAATTTATCCCGTTTACCGGCAGTTGCAGCTTCTGTTAACACACGTGTTGTTTCTTGGAAGGATGCCGCAGAAATAAATGAACTGGTCTGCAAGCTGGCTTTTGTAATACCCAACAAGACAGGGAATACTTTTGCTTCTCGACCACCGGATTTTAAAGCCTTTAAGTTTTCAGCAATTAATTCGTCTTTTTCAATTTGTTCACCCAACAACAATGTTGTATCACCCGGATCAACAACTTCAAATTTTTGCATCATTTGACGAACAATCACTTCAATGTGTTTATCATTAATTTTCACACCTTGTAAACGATAAACAGCTTGAACTTCTTTGACTAAATAGTGAGCCAATGCTTCAACACCCATAACCCGTAAAATATCGTGCGGATCCAATGCTCCTTCAACAATCATATCACCTTTACGGACAAT
Source organism: Alphaproteobacteria bacterium (assembly GCA_015062385.1). Classification (GTDB taxonomy): domain Bacteria; phylum Pseudomonadota; class Alphaproteobacteria; order CAAHEQ01; family UBA3637; genus RGIG4140. Next base: position 1,067 of record SUUT01000020.1, read on the forward strand.
ATCACCTTCATGAACGGCAACCGTACGACCTTTCGGAATTAAATATTCACGAGAGGTTTCTCCATCTTCGGAAACAACAAGAACACGCCGTTTTGCTTTGAAATCAGCCCCATATTCAACTCGACCGTCAATTTCTGAAATAATAGCCGGATCTTTCGGGCAACGAGCTTCAAACAATTCAGCAACCCGTGGCAAACCACCGGTAATATCACGTGTTTTTGAGCTTTCACGCGGTAAACGAGCCAACACATCCCCCATTTGAACCATTTGACCGTTTTCAACAGCAACAACAGCATCAACTGGTAAATAATAACGGGCTTCCATACCATTACCGAATTTAAATACTTTGCCTTTTTCATCTAACAAGACTAAGTGCGGACGACGTTCGATTTTAGAGGAAACCGGACGTGTAATCACTTTTGATGTCAAACCTGTTGCATCATCAACCATTTCACGAACTGTTTCACCTTCAACCAAATCTTCATATCTAACTTTACCGGCTTTATCAACGATAATCGGCATTGTGTATGGATCCCATTCGGCAATACGAGAACCTTTGGAAACCATATCACCCTCAACTACCATCAATTTTGCACCATACGGCAACTTATGACGGGCTTTTTCACGATTGTTTGTATCCAACAAGGAAACCTCACAATTTCTGGACAATACAATCTTATCCCCTTTGGAATCTTCAATCACATTACAGCCGGATAATTTAACTTTTGCATCAAAACCGACATCAATGCTTGATTGTTCCGCTCCTTTTTGAGCCGTACCACCAACGTGGAAAGTACGCATGGTTAACTGTGTACCTGGTTCCCCAATGGATTGAGCGGCAATAATACCGACAACTTCACCCAAGTTAACAGGTGTTCCCCGAGCTAAATCACGTCCATAACAAGCGGCACAGATACCATTTTCGGCTTCACACGTCAACACCGACCGAATTTTAACGGATTCCACCCCAACAGCATCAATTTTATCAATATCATTTTCATCCATTAGTGTGTTTTTCGGAACAATAATTTCCCCTGTCATCGGATTGACAATATCCTCAGCAGATGTACGACCTAAAATGCGTTCCCCGGTTGTAGCAATCACATCGCCACCTTCAATAATCGGTTGAATGGTAATACCACAATCCGTTCCGCAGTCTTCCATTGTAATAATGGCATCTTGTGCAACATCAACCAAACGACGGGTTAAATAACCGGAGTTAGCTGTTTTCAAAGCTGTATCAGCCAAACCTTTACGAGCACCGTGAGTAGAACTAAAGTATTCCATAACGGTTAAACCTTCTTTAAAGTTTGATGTAATCGGCGTTTCAATAATTTCACCGCTTGGTTTAGCCATCAAACCACGCATACCAGCCAACTGACGCATCTGTGTAGCAGAACCACGAGCACCGGAGTGAGCCATCATATAAACAGAGTTAATCGGTTTACCAACTTCTGTTTTTGAAATTTCTTTCATCATGGCATCAGAAATATCATCCGTACATTTTGCCCAAGCATCAACAACTTTGTTGTATTTTTCCAAACGGGTAATCAAACCATCTTGATATTGACGTTCATATTCGTTTGTTTTTGCTTTTGTCTCTTCCAACAATGTTTTCTTAGCTGCCGGAATAATCATATCATCTTTACCAAATGAAATACCGGCCAAAGCAGCTTGACGATAACCCAATCCCATAACTTTATCGGCAAAAATACAAGTTTCTTTCTGTCCGCAATACCGATAAACGGCATCAATGATTTCAGAAACTTCTTTTTTACGAATCAATCGGTTCATTAAACTAAACGGAATCTTGCTGTTATCCGGCAATACAGATGCCAATTTAACACGACCCGGTGTTGTTGAAACAAGATGGGTCCGTTTTTCTCCGTCATCATCCATAATTGTTAAACGTACTTTAATTTTAGCATGTAATGAAACTTGTTTTTCAAATAAAGCATGTTCAATTTCCTGCGGGCAAGAAAAGACCATTCCTTCGCCTTTTTCTCCGTCTCGTTCCATGGATAAATAGTACAAGCCTAAAATAATATCCTGTGTCGGAACAATAATCGGTTTTCCGCTTGCCGGCGACAAAATGTTGTTTGTTGACATCATTAAAACCCGGGCTTCTAATTGAGCTTCCGTTGATAACGGAACGTGTACAGCCATCTGGTCACCGTCAAAGTCAGCGTTAAATGCCGTACAAACCAACGGGTGTAATTGAATGGCTTTACCTTCAATCAAAACCGGTTCAAAAGCCTGAATACCTAAACGGTGCAATGTCGGAGCACGGTTTAATAAAACAGGGTGTTCCCGAATCACTTCTGATAAAATATCCCAAACTTCCGGTTTTTCTTTTTCAACCATTTTTTTTGCAGCTTTGATGGTTGTTGCATATCCCCGTTGTTCCAATTTGGAATAAATAAACGGTTTAAATAATTCCAAAGCCATCCGTTTCGGCAAACCGCACTGATGCAATAATAATTCAGGACCAACCGTAATAACGGAACGACCGGAATAGTCAACACGTTTACCTAACAAGTTTTGACGGAAACGACCTTGTTTACCTTTTAACATATCAGCTAATGATTTTAACGGACGTTTATTAATACCGGCTACGGCACGACCACGACGACCATTATCAAACAAAGCATCTACGGCTTCTTGCAACATCCGTTTTTCATTGCGGATAATAATTTCAGGAGCACGTAATTCCAATAATCTTTTTAAACGATTGTTTCTATTAATAACACGACGATATAAATCATTCAAATCAGATGTAGCAAAACGACCGCCATCTAATGGAACCAACGGACGTAATTCAGGCGGAATAACCGGCAATACATCCAATACCATCCATTCCGGACGAGAACCGGATTCAAGAAATGCTTCAACTAATTTTAACTTTTTAACAATTTTTTTGCGTTTCATATCAGATGTAACACCGATTAATTCGGCACGTAAGTTAGCAGCTTCTGCCGGCAAATCAATCTGTGACAACATTTCTTTAATGGCTTCTGCCCCGATACCGACACGGAAAGCATCTTCACCATATTCTTCTAATGCAATTTGATATTGTTCTTCTGTTAATAAATCATGTTGTTTTAATGATGTTAAACCCGGTTCAATAACAATATATTTTTCAAAATATAAAACGGCTTCCAAATTTTTTAACATCATATCTAATAATGTTCCGATACGGCTCGGTAAGGATTTTAAAAACCAAATATGTGTAACCGGACATGCTAATTCAATGTGGCCCATCCGTTCACGCCGCACTTTGGACAATGTCACTTCAACACCACATTTTTCACAGGTAATACCCCGATATTTCATCCGTTTATACTTACCGCACAAACATTCGTAATCTTTAACAGGTCCGAAAATTTTAGAACAGAACAAACCGTCTTTTTCCGGTTTAAATGTCCGATAGTTAATTGTTTCCGGTCGTGTCACTTCACCAAAGGACCATTCACGGATTTTTTCCGGTGATGCAATGGAAATACGAATATCATCAAAAGATTGTGGAGATGCAACCTGTCCAAATGTATTAATTAATTCATTCATGTATTTTTCCTCGTTTTTTTAATTGTGTTTCGGGGAAGGACGAATCCCTCCCCACAAGAAAATTATTTTTCACTTTGGTTCAGTTCAATGTCTAAGCCCAAAGAACGAATTTCTTTGACTAACACGTTGAATGATTCCGGAATACCCGCTTCAAAATTGTTATCACCGCGAATGATTGTTTCATACGCTTTGATACGACCGGAAACGTCATCTGATTTAATTGTTAACATTTCCTGCAATGTATATGCGGCTCCATAGGCTTCCAATGCCCACACTTCCATTTCACCAAATCTCTGACCCCCGAATTGAGCCTTACCGCCTAACGGTTGTTGTGTGACCAAACTGTAAGGTCCAATGGAACGAGCGTGAATCTTTTCGTCAACCAAGTGGTGTAATTTTAACATATACATGTAACCGATTGTAACTTTTCTATCAAACGGTTCACCCGTTAAGCCATCATATAATGTTACCTGACCAGATGAATCTAAACCGGCTTTTGTCAACATATTACTAATATCATCCTGATGAGCCCCATCAAAGACCGGTGTTGCAATCGGAACACCTTTTTTCAGGTTTTCACTCATTAACAAAAGTTGTTTATCATCCATATCGGCAATACGACGACCATATTCACGATCACCATAGATATCTTTTAATTTATCACGTAAATCGGTAATTTGTGCTTGCTGTGCTTTAACAGCATCAACCACATCACCAATTTGTCGACCTAATTCACGACAGGCATAACCCAAGTGTGTTTCTAAAATTTGTCCCACGTTCATACGGGAAGGAACACCTAACGGATTCAAAACAATATCCATCGGTGTACCATCTTCTGTATAAGGCATATCTTCAATCGGCAAAACCCGAGAAACCACACCTTTATTTCCGTGGCGACCGGACATTTTATCACCCGGTTGTAATTTACGTTTTGTCGCAATAAAGACTTTGACCTTTTTCAATTCACCGGCCATCATTTCATCGCCCCGTTGTAATTTTTCAACACGGTTTTCAAATTTATCCTGTAATTCTTTTTCGGCTTGATTCAATGTTTCAATCAATTCTTCAATATTACGCATAACGGTGTCATCTACAACACTGATTTTACGTAAATTATAATTGGCAACGGGTTTTAAATTTTCTTCCGTCAAAACCGTACCGGAAGCAAATCCTTCCGCCTTGGCAACTTGTTGACCAATCAACAAATCACGAATCCGATTATAGAAACTGTTTTGTAAAATCGTTCTTTCATCATCACGATCCTTTGCCAAACGATTGATTTCAGCTTGTTCAATCGCCAAAGCACGTTCATCTTTTTCAATACCACGCCGTGTAAATACACGAACATCAATAACCGTTCCGAAAACCCCCGGCGGAACACGCAAAGAAGAATCACGAACATCTGCAGCTTTTTCACCAAAGATAGTCCGTAATAATTTTTCTTCCGGCGTCATGATTGTTTCACCTTTCGGTGTTACTTTTCCAACCAAAATGTCACCAGCTTTAACTTCCGCACCGATATAAACAACACCGGTTTCATCCAAGTTTTTCAAGCCTTCTTCCCCGACATTCGGAATATCACGTGTAATTTCTTCCTGACCCAATTTTGTATCACGGGCAACCACTTCAAACTCTTCTAAGTGAATAGATGTAAAGACATCATCCCGAGCAATTCTTTCGGAAATTAAAATAGAGTCTTCGTAGTTATAACCATTCCAAGGCATAAAGGCAACCAATACATTGCGACCCAAGGCTAATTCGCCCAATTCTGTACATGGACCATCCGCAATAATTTCGCCTTTTTCAACTTTATCCCCTGTTCGTACTAACGGTTGTTGTGTCATACAAGTACCTGTATTGGAACGTTGGAATTTATCTAATGAATAAATATCAACACCGGCAGATGTTGTTGTCAATTCATCCGTTGCTTGAATAACAATACGAGAAGAATCTACCTGCGTCACAATCCCTGCCCGTTTAGCGGAAACAGCAGCACGAGAATCTTTTGCAACGGCTGCTTCCATACCTGTACCGACTAATGGAGCTTCATTATGCAACAAAGGAACCCCTTGACGTTGCATGTTAGAACCCATCAATGCACGGTTAGCGTCATCGTTTTCCAAGAACGGAATCAATGAAGCGGCAACGGAAACAACTTGTTTCGGAGAAACGTCAATCAAGTCAATTTCTTCCGGTTTTGCCAAAACCACTTCTCCGGCATGACGAGAAGTCACTAATTCTTCTGCGAATTCACCTTTGTCATTTAATTTAGCATTTGCCTGAGCAATTGTGTGACGAGCTTCTTCCATTGCAGACAAATAAACAACTTCATCAGAAACCTTACCATCAATCACTTTTCGATATGGTGTTTCAATAAAGCCGTATTTATTAACTTTTGCAAATGTAGATAAAGAGTTAATCAACCCGATATTTTGACCTTCCGGAGATTCAATCGGACAAATACGACCATAATGTGTCGGATGAACGTCACGAACTTCCATACCTGCTCTATCACGTGTTAAACCGCCCGGTCCCAATGCGGACAAACGCCGTTTATGCGTAATTTCGGATAACGGATTGTTTTGATCCATAAATTGAGATAATTGAGAAGAAGCAAAGAACTCCCGAACGGCGGCTGATAACGGTTTTGCATTAATCAAATCATAAGGCATAACCGAATCAATTTCGCTGGATGTCATTTTTTCACGAATCATCCGTTCCATTCTCAATAAACCTAAACGATATTGATTTTCCATTAATTCACCAACCGAACGAACACGACGGTTACCCAAATTATCAATATCATCAATTTGACCGTTTCCATCTTTAATTTCAATCAACATTTTAATAATACGCAAAATATCTTCTTTACGTAAAACACGAACGGAATCAGGAACTTCATTGGAATCAAATCCCAAACGGGCATTCATTTTAACACGACCGACGGCTGATAAATCATAGCGTTCTAAATCAAAGAACATTCCTTCAAACAAGGCTGCCGCTGTTTCAACAACCGGCAATTCACCCGGACGCATAACTTTATAAATATCAATTAATGCTTCTTCACGGGTTGTATTTTTATCCGCAACCAATGTATTACGAATATATGGACCAACATTAACGTAATCAATGTGTAAAACTGAAAATTCTTTAATTTTCAACTCATTGAATTTGGCAACATCGTCTTCTGTAATTTCATCACCGGCTTCAATAACAATTTCACCTGTTTTTTCATCAATGAAATCCGTAGCAACAAAACGGCCATACAAATCTTCATTTGTTAAACGAATTTCAGTCAATCCGTCCCGTTTTAATTTGTTTAATTTACCTTGATTTAATTTTTCGCCTGCCTGTGCAACAACATCGCCCGTTGCAGCATTAATTAAATCATGTGTTAATTTTACACCTTTTAACAATTCCGGCATAAAATCAATTTTCCAATGTTTCTTATCTTTTTTAACCGTAATCGATTTATAAAAATAATTTAAAATTTCTTCTTTGCTCATTCCTTCTGCTTCGGCGATATCAAATATTTCACCTTTTTCAGCAGCTTCCCGACGAGCAATTTCCGTATCCCGACTATCTAATGCATATAACAAAGAAGAAACCGGCATTTTACGACGACGGTCAATGCGAACATACAATAAATCTTTCGCATCAAATTCAAAATCAATCCATGAACCACGATACGGAATAATACGAGCAGCGAACAAAAATTTACCGGATGAATGTGTTTCGCCATTGTCATGATCAAAGAAAACACCAGGGGAACGGTGCATCTGTGAAACAACGACACGTTCAGTACCATTGACAATGAAAGTACCTTTTTGTGTCATGAGCGGTAAATCGCCCATATACACATCTTGTTCTTTAATATCACGAATAGAACGTGTACCTGTTGAACCGTCAACATCCCAAACAACCAATCTTAAAGTTGCCCGTACCGGAGCGGCATAAGTTAAACCACGTCTTAAACATTCATCCACATCAAATTTTGGTGTGTCCAATTCATATTTAATAAATTCTAAATCGCCTCGTCCGGCAAAATCATGAATTGGAAAAATTGATTTAAAAACTTCCTGTAAGCCTTTATCTTCACGTTTAGAAACAGGAACACCCCATTGCAAAAACTCATTATACGAACTTGTCTGAACGTCAATCAAATTTGGCATAGCAACAACAGCATCAATTTTGCCGAAGTTTTTGCGAACTCTTCTGTGATTGGTTTCGGATTTGATCATGCATTTTCCCCATAAAAAATAAAACTCTTCCGATTAAAAGGAACCGGAACCCTTTATTGACTTCAATAGGGTCGTCACCAATTTTTGTTAAATTGATGCGACCCAATTGAGATTTTTTGAAATAAAATTATTTCAATTCAACTTTAGCACCGGCTGCTTCAAGTTGTTTTTTGATTTTTTCAGCTTCTTCTTTGCTGACGCCTTTTTTCAATTCTTTTGGAGCACCTTCAACGAGGTCTTTAGCTTCTTTTAAGCCCAAACCAGTGATTGTGCGAACTTCTTTAATAGCGTTAATTTTGTTAGCACCACCGTCAACCAAAATTACATCGAATTCTGTTTTTTCTTCGGCAGCGGCAGCACCAGCAGCAGCAACGGCAACCGGAGCAGCAGCAGATACGCCCCATTTTTCTTCTAACATTTTTGATAATTCAGCAGCTTCCATAATTGTTAATGCTGATAATTCTTCTACGATTTTATTCAAATCAGTCATATTTTTCTCCATAAATTGTATAATTAAAAGCTTAATGCTTCTTTTGTTAATATAAAATTATGCCGCAGCTTGTTCTTTTTCCGAATAAGCCTTTGCAACCCGAGCCAATTGACCACCAGGAGCTTGCAACAATCCGATAAGTTTTCCGCGTAATTCGTCCAATGACGGTAAAGATGCGATTGATTGAACTGTTTGAACATCAATCAATTTTCCATTCATTACACCACCGGCGATTTCAAACTTATCACTTGCTTTTGCCAATTTACATACGGCTTTGGCAGCAGAAATTTCATCTTCTGAATATGCCAAAGCTGTCGGACCAACCAACAAATCAGCTAAAGCTTCGCAAGGTGTTCCGGCAAGAGCCAATTTAGCCAAACGGTTTTTAACGACACGATAGTTAGCTCCGTCATTACGAACATTCCGACGCAATTCCGTTGTGTCAGCCATTGAAATACCATTATTTAAGGCAACAACGACTAATCCGGATTTACTGAAAACGTCTTTCATTTCAGAAATAACTTGTTGTTTTTCTTCACGTTTCACGACTTTGTCTCCGCTAGTTAAAAGTAAATTGCTTTACTTTTCTTGGTTTTCACATGAAGTACCACCTTGGTACTCCGCTCTTTCCTGTCCAGAAACATCATCTTTTTCCTTATGGATAACCGATTTATTTTCTGTCTGTGTCGGCGGAATGCTTTCCCTTAAATCTTATCCCATGATAAGCACCAACAGTCTCGGACAGGGATGCCCCTCCCAAAGAGGGAAGGGCTATAAACTTATTTACGCAACGCTTGAAACCGTTACTTTAACACCAATACCTTGTGTTGTGCTTAAAGCGACCTGTTTCAAATAAACGCCTTTTGATGAAGCCGGTTTTAAAGCTGCCAAAGCCTTAACAAAAGCCGTAGCATTTTGTTTTAACTTATCATCTTCAAAACTAACTTTACCAATACCGGCATGAACAATACCGGATGCATCAACACGGAACTGAACCTGTCCTGCTTTTGCAGCTTTAACAGCTTCCGTCACATCCATTGTTACCGTTCCCAATTTCGGGTTTGGCATTAAGCCTTTCGGACCCAAAATTTTACCCAAACGACCAACCACACCCATCATATCCGGTGTAGCAATCAAGCGTTGGAAGTTAATTTTTCCTGCCATGATATCATTCATCAAATCTTCATCTCCAACGATATCAGCACCTGCTTTTTTAGCTTCTTCCGCTTTCGGACCTTTGGCAAAAACAGCAACAGTTAATGTTTTACCTGTACCAGCCGGCAACGAAACCGCACCACGAACCATTTGATCGGATTGACGCGGATCAACACCCAAAGCCACAGCAATATCAACAGTTTCATCAAATTTTGCCGTTGCATTTTCTTTAATAACTTTAATTGCTTCTTCAATATCATACACTTTTGATGTATCAACTGTTTCGTAAGCTTTTTTCAATCTTTTACCGTATTTCATATTCTTACTCCACCACTTCGATACCCATTGACCGTGCCTGACCGGCAACCATTTCCATAGCCGCTTCAACTGTATGACAGTTCAAATCCGGCATTTTTTCTGTTGCGATTGCTTTTACTTGTTCTTTTGTAATTTTTGCAACTTTTTTACGACCCGGCTCTTTTGAAGCACTCTTTACGTTAGCCGCTTTTTTAATTAAATAGCTAACCGGCGGTAATTTTGTCACAAAAGAAAACGTCCGATCTGCATATGCTGTAATAATAACAGGAATTGGTGTACCCGGTTCCATTTTTTGTGTTTTAGCATTAAATGCTTTACAAAATTCCATAATATTCAAACCACGTTGACCCAAAGCCGGACCGACTGGTGGTGATGGATTTGCTTTACCGGCTTCAATTTGAAGCTTAATAAAGCCAATTACTTTTTTTGCCATTTTTTTACCTTTCAAAAATTTCAATCCTGTTTTTGAAGTTGTGGTCCGATAATGGCTTATCTACCACAAAAAGGAAATACGGATTGATTCTATTTCCTTTCTTAACTCTAACCTAAACTTTCTTAACTTGCGTATAATTCAAATCCAACGGTGTTTGACGACCAAAAATAGAAACAGACACTTTTAACCGTTCCTTTTCCGTATCCACTTCTTCAACAACACCGCTAAACGAAGCAAACGGACCATCACAAACAGAAATTTGATCACCCGGCTCAAAAGAAACAACCGATTTTGGCTTTTCAACACCCTCTTGAATTTGATGTAAAATACGATCAGCCTCTACCTGCGTCATTGGAATTGGTTTTTTACCCCCCAAGAAACCCGTCACTTTCGGCGTACTACTTACCAAATGCCACGTTTCCGGCGTCATTTCCATTTTGACCAAAACATACCCCGGAAAAAACTTACGTTCCGAAGAAACTTTTGCCCCATTACGAACACTTACAACACTTTCTGTCGGAACCAAAACATCTTCCAACAAATGGGAAAGACCTTTTTTTTCTGCTTGTTCTTTTACAAAAGCCGCAATTTTATTCTCAAATCCGGAATAGGTATGCACAATATACCAACGCACAGCCATAGTTAACCAACCTCCAAAATACTACTGATGATACGAGCAAAAATAACATCAACTAAAAACAAAAACGCAGCCAAAGCAACACTCATTATAATAACCGTAATTGTCCCCTGCATTGCAACAGACCGCTTCGGCCATGTAATTTTTGATACCTCTTGTTTTACTTGACGAACAAATTGCGCCGGTGATGTTTTCATTTCTTCCTCTTAATTTAATTGGCAGGGGCGGCAGGGATCGAACCCGCGACCTTCGGTTTTGGAGACCGACGCTCTACCAGTTGAGCTACACCCCTAATTTACTTGCATCATTTGCAAAACATAATTACCTTTATAAAAAAGGACAAGTTATAATATCGTTTTTTATCCGCCTTGTCAAGACTTTTTTTAATTTTTTATTAATAATTATGCACACATACAAAAATCACTTTAAAAACTTTGCATTTCCACGTTCGCAATTATCCTTTTTTCTCTTGCTTTGCTTTTTTCTTTTCATTAACAACATCGTCCCACTTTTCTTTATCTTCAATATTCAAATAGACAACCCGATGCGGAAACGGAATAGCGATACCTTCTTCCTTAAACCGCTTAATAATTGATTCCCGAATTTCATTGGAAATAGATGTCTTATTAAATACATCTGATGTATAACAACTCAATCTAAAATCCAAAGAACTTTCTCCTAAATTCAAAAATGCCACAAACGGAGCCGGTTTTGACAATAAATTTTTTGTATTAGATGCAATATCTAAAAGAACTTCTTTCACTTTATCAATATCACTGTTATAATCCACACCCACCTGCACATCAATTCGAGCCTGTTTATTTTGATATGTCATATTTACCAAACTAGTCGATAAAATCGTTGCATTCGGAATAATAATATTTGCTCGATTCCAAGTTTCCAAAACTGTTGCCCGAATATTGACCTGCTTAACAGTCCCTTCTTCTCCATTAATAACAACCCAGTCACCAATTTTAATCGGTCGTTCAAACAACAAAATAATACCTGAAACAAAATTATTAACAACATTTTGCAAACCCAAACCGGCCCCCAAAGATAACGCCCCGGCAACAAGAGCTAATCCTTTTAAACTCCCCCCCATGACACTGATACCCACCAATATCGCAATAACAATTCCAGCGAATCCGATACCGGCAACTAATGAATTACGCACGCTGACATCCATATCAATTTTACTGAGTTTTCCGGAAAGGAAACTGTTTTTAATGACACTTGTTATAAACAATACAACAAAAAAGCTGACAATTCCCATTAAAATTGACACAATGGATATATGCATTCCGCCGACATCAAAACCCATTAAAATCTTCTTGGTATTTTGCAAAAGAATATCAACAGATACACCCCATACTGCTAACAAAACAAAAACACACAAACAAAAAATAAGCGGACTCAAGAAAAAACCGAACCAAAATTCTGCTTTTGCCGCTTGTTTTTTTGTGACATGAAATTGTCGCAACCAAAAACGCAACCCCATAAACTGCCGAAACAAAACCAAAAATAATTTTTGAACAACATAAGCAACACCGATAATAACAACCGATAAAATAAAGCGATTAAAAATATATTCCGTCAACAAAATGTATCCAAACAATGAAAATGAAAAAACGACTAGAGTTAAAAAAGAAATAAATAAAGATAATTTTGAAGAACCGGACAGACCTTGGATTTCATACTCATCATCTGTATTTTCAAGTGTTTTTTGCAATTCCTCATCCGTTAAAGACCGACTATCATACAAAAACCGTTTAGATACCAAAATAATGCAAAAAGCTTTAACGGCATTTGCTATTAATTTAAGTGAAAAAATAATATCATCTGAATATTCCAGTCTTAAAGCCAACACCTGAAAATATGAAAACAGACAAATAATCACAATAGAAAAAATCAATGCGGAACTTAACGATACAGCCTTTCGATTATCAACTTCAATTAATCGCCATCTGGGTTTATAGGGCGTAAAAAACACAAATACTGTTGCACAAGATAAAAACAAATACAACAAATACAATGCCCCTACCCGCAACATAACACCCAAAGGACCGGAAAAAACAGCTTCGTGATGACGCAACCAAATCCATAAAGCCCCAACTAATACAGACGGCATAATCCCTCGGGCAAACAACGTCACAAATGCCGCCGCAACTTTCTGAGAATAGTTAGGATTCAAATTATCTGCCCGATATCCCCAACGTTGACGAATAAACCAACTCATCAATCCAGCCAAAACAATAAACATGGCTGCCCCAAAACATATTATCATTACCTGTTTTAAAACAATTTCCTGCTGTTCAAACGACAATGATTGATACCAAGAAAACGGATAAATCGTTGTTGCATATATAAAATTTGCAAAACTGGTTAACGACTTCCAAAATTCCCCCATATCCAAAACAGATTCCCGCTTCAACATAATCTGTTCCATCAATTCCTGATTACGCATTTTAGAAATTGTACGATTAATATCATCAATTTTTCCCAAAGACAAATCAACCGCCGCAATTCTTGACTTCACTTCACCAGATACCTTTAAAAATTCTTCCCGCTGTGCCGTAATTTCCTCGGGCTCCGTTTCGCCTTCTGCCGTCAATGCAGACAGAGATGTTATTTTCTTCGAAACATTATTTAATTCTTCCGTATATTGCAATTTATACTTTGTTAAATCATCATGATATGCATTAATTTCTTTGATATAGTCCTGACTTATTTTGCGTGATAAAGAATGAGTCTGAATATGTGTTTCAATTTGAGATAAAGAATCTGAAATTTCATTTAATGATAATCGTTTTTCCACAACCGGAACAACCATTTCAGTTGTTTCGGCTATTTCATTTATATTAACAGAACTTTCTTGTGCAAAAACAGGCAAACAACCGAATAATAAAAACAAAGAAACTACAAAACACCGCATAAAACGCCTCCAACAATCGATTTTGTCTTAAAATTACTTTTGTTATACCTTTATCCTCCCCTGATTGTCAAGGTAAAACAACATCCGTTAATATAAGATAATTTAGATATAAAACAAACAACAACAGACCAAATAATCAGATTAACACAAACCTTTTTCGACAAACACTGTTAATTTTGACATATTTTTGAAAAAAAATATCAAATTTTAATTTTTTTTCTTGCACTTTACATTTAGAACGTATAAAACAGTATTGTTAAAACTAAAAAGGTGAAATATGAAAAAAATCATTTTAACACTATTTTTCAGCATTTTGCTGAGTTTAGGTATAACTGCGTGCAAACCAAGCGAACCTGCCGCAGATATTATTGTGTTTACACAAACAGGATGTCCGCATTGCGAACACGCAATGGCATACATTAACAATATGTTAAAAAAACAAATGCCAACAATTACCGTTGCGGAATACAATATCCTGGCTTCGCAAGAAAACAAAGATTTATTCAAAAAGTATGTCCGTCAATTTAACATAACGGGTTCCAGCATTGGAACACCGTTAATTATTGTACGAGGAACAGCTTTAATCGGCTGGGAAAAAAGCATACAAGAAAAAATCATCAAAGTATTAGAACAAAAGTAAAGGAGAAAAAAAATGAAAGAAGCAAAGACAACAAAAACAACACAAACAGAATGCTGTTCAAAACCGACAAGCGGTTGTGGCTGTGGTTTAAAATTAACATGCTTATGCGGTTCCATTTTAGGATCCGGTATGATTGTTGCCGCAGCAATTTTATTTTCAGCTCCGACAAAACCGGCTCCAATTCAACCGGCAAAAGCCCCTGTTGTTGCCACAAAACCGGTTGCCGATGATGCCGCATTTAAAAAATTTGTTGAAGAAAATCCACAATTCATCGTTGATACATTAAACAACCATATGCGTCAGGAATATGAAAAAAGACAAAAAGAAATTGAAGAAGAAGAAGCAAAAAATCCACCGGTAGCTCCACAAGAAATCATTGATGAAATCTTAAAAGATAAATCAAATCATTCATTGGGAAATCCAAAAGGAAAATACGTTATTATTGAATTCTTTGATTATAACTGCGGTTGGTGTAAAAAAACAAATGAAGAAATGTACAAAGCCATTTCTGCAAAAACAGGTAAAAACATTCGTTGGATTCCAATTGACACACCAATTTTCGGTGAAAATTCAGAACTCGTTGCCCGTTATGTCTTAGCTGCGGGCAAACAAGGCAAATATGCTCAAATGCATGATGCAGTTGTTAAAGCTAAAAAATTAGATAAAGATTCTTTAATTGCAATGGCTAAAAAAATTGGTTTAAACACCAAAAAATTAACAGCTGATGCTGAAGGAAAAGAAGTTAAAGCAAAATTAGAAGCAAACCAAAAATATGCTGAAAAATTAAAAATTAACGGTGTTCCGATGTTAATTGTCAACGGAAAAATCAACCGTGGTGCTTTATTCGGTCCAAAATTAGAAGAAGCCGTTAAAGAATCACAAGAAATGAAATAGATTCTTTTTAATCTCCGAAAAAGCGACTGATATCAGTCGCTTTTTTTGTGCTCTTGAACATACCGCCACACCTACGTGAGCGATAGATGTAGACAACCCAGCCATTAGCTTCAAAGTATAGGGTCTGAAAACTGATAAAAAAAATGATACCACAAGCATAAACTAATGAAAATTCATTTTATAACAACACACACATAAAGCCCACAATTCTAAAAAATCTTATATGCCGAAAAATTTTCATATAAGAAGATTATTAACAAATAATCACTCAACAAAAAGTTTTCAAAACAAACAAGTCCGTATCATCACATAAAAGTTCATATCTCTTTATTTTTTTGCATATAAATATAGTCGGTAAGAGATATCCAAAAACAGAAAAAAACACTCAATATTATGAACCCGTAATTTCTTCTTCATCACTATTTTCTTCCAAAATTTCATCCTCAAACAACATACAACTTCCGTTGACCGGATTTTCTTCATAACCGTTTTTACATTCGCACTTATTTGTTATCATATTAAATACTTTTAAACTATCTACACAAACGCTACACGTTAACCCGTCTTCATCGGTTGTTCTATCTGCCGGACAAGCCAAACACCGATTTTGTTGACTGCTCGGATAATAGCCCTTATCACATTTAACGCATTTTCCGTTTTGTGTAATTTTATTTGGCTCACACATTGTACATCCTGTACGGGTAGAGTTTGGCACTTGACCCGTAGGGCATGAAGTACAGCCCGTTGTTGTTGGATAAGTCGTAGCAGAACAACAATATTGACCAATACTACCTCCGGTTGAACACTTACAATCTTCTGTTACTATTTTATTAAACGAACACGCCGGTAAATTTTGTGAGGTAACAACACAACCTTTTTCGTAATAACAAGGGGAAGTCGGATCCAATGATTGCTGAATATTCCCATTTTGCCGACAAGATACCGGCGTATTTTTTCTCCATGCATACCAATCAAAATATCGAGAACCAACATAACTATATGGAATACCATTATCACACAAACTAGCTGCCGGTGTTGAATAACAAACATTATTGGCATATACAAATCTTGTAGAACAAGAGTTACAAACAATACGCCCATCATCTAATATATATGCTACTGAACTTGAACACAATCTGACACACATTCCATCCGTAGCAGAATAACTATATTGTCCCCCACAAGCACAATAACCCCAATCTGTTGTCCGACCTTCTTTTGTATATCGCCAATGATGCTCTACATAACCATCACATCTGCCACATTCAAAACCATTTTCTGTTTTAAGTAATACATTCCAAAGAGGACAATAGCTTTGAGTCGTCGGATTGTACCAACGATTTCGCATCAAACCGTCTGTTGTATCTAACTCTTTAATATTATATCGCCCACATGTCCAACTGGTACCATCCATTGATTCACAATCAACTGTGGTATGCTCAAACTTAATATTAGAACCTTTATTTAATACACTATAACACCACTCTTTTGTATTTTGTACACACTGTACACATCCACTTGGCCCCTGATAATAATCTCTTGTTTCATCACACACGCACGTTTGTACCCCTCCGACTGTTTCCGATTCGGCTTTATATCCTGCCCCTGTATCACACAAACAATTTCCCGTTGTCCGATTGCGTAATCCTGTAAATCCCGTATCACTCGGACAAGATATGACACATTCGTTCATCCCGTCTCCGTCCTCATCAACATTATCTTTTCCGTCCGGACATTCGCACGTTTCAGGATTTGCTTCTGTTGGCGTATTAACGGGACACTTACAATTCGGTTCAGAATCCCCCTCATCTTGTCGCCATTCTTTCCGTCCCGAACAAACACACCGTCCATCTGCCAATGTTAATCCTTTGGTTTTATCACAATCCGTTTCATCACATTGTCGACACACTTGTTCCGTATCATCACAACAAAAACCAGTACCACTATATTGACAATCCGTATCGACTATACATTTACAGACACCATATTCCCATATCGGTTTATCTGCCGGACATTGACAACTCTGATTACCTTGATTCCAACTGCGAGGCGGTTCACATCGGGTACAATCTTCTCCATATTCATAATCGTGTCGACAAACACAACCATATGTCCCGTCTTCCTTTTGTCGCCAGACTTGTTTATCCGGACATCGTTCGATTGGATTATCATAGCTATCCCCACTTCCGTTAACACCACTTCCCCCGATGACAATACTGTCAAACGTAAATTGCATATTCATTTCAGCTGTTGTACACGCTTCCGGTGTCATACCAATTCGCATAGAGTTGAATATATCCCGTCTGTTTTGGAGTTTTTCACAAACCGAATCAGAGATGTTAAATAAATCGACAATATATTTCCCGTCACGATGTGTGACCATTGGTATCGTATCAGCCGGCTTATATCTTGATAACATATTTTCCACAAAACGCCGTACTTCTTTTACATGCGAAGAACGATTATTTTGTGTCGCCAATAATTTAGCCTTGCCGATAACATCCTGAATCTGCCCCGCTTGATACGATGAATACGCATATTGATAGCCCGCCATTCCACCGATTGATAAAATCCCGATAATTGCCAAAACACCGAGCATTTCCACCATACTCCGCCCATGTTCATTCAGTTTGATTCGCATAATCTTCTCCTCACAATTATAAAGTTGCATTTATAAAGTGAGTGTAATAAAAGGGACCTTTTTTTCCCTATCCGAATCGGGAAAATCGGATTTTTAAGAAAATGGGAAATTGTTGTTTGAGTTGAATAAGTTATCTAAAATCAAAAAAAATACAAAAAAGTGAAAAAAAGTGTTGCATTTATACGTCCCTTTTCTTGCAGATAGATTCAATTTACGTGATTAAAATAATATTGCGTTATTTAATAAATTTAAACCAAATAACACTTAAAAATATTCTCTTATTTATATAGGTATATTTTGAAGATTGACGTTTAAAAGACCCGCATTGATTAATTCTTTTGTATAAGGATGCTGTGTGTTTTTTATAATATCCACCAATTTCCCAACTTCAACAACTCGACCGGATTTCATAACCAATACATAATCAGCAATTATTCTTATCAATTGAATATCGTGTGTAATAAACAAGTAAATTAATTTAAATTTTCGCTGCAAACGAAGAAGCAAATTTAATAATTGTTTTTGAGTATCCAAATCCAAAGAAGCCGTCACTTCATCTAAAACTAATACTTTTGGATTTAATATAAGTGCTCTTGCAATAGCAATACGTGTTTTCTGTCCCCCTGATAACTCATGTGGATACCTGTTTAATATATCAAGTCGTAAGTCAACAGACTTTAAAACGGATTTTACTTTGGCAAGTCTGTCCGCTACCGACAACTTTGGAAAATGAACACAAAGACCTTCTTCAATAATTTGCAAAACAGACATACGAGGATTTAATGAACCGGATGGATCTTGTAATACCATTTGAATTTGAGAACGAGCTTTGGTTAAAGTTTTTCCGGATAATTTAAAAAAATCTTCATTATTTAAGAAAAATTTACCACTAGCAGGAATTAATCGCATTATTGCTTGTGCCAATGAAGATTTTCCGGAACCACTTTCTCCGATAATACCAAGCGTTTGACCTTCATACAATGTAAAAGAAGCATCTTGTACAGCTTCCAATGTTCCATATTTTACCTGTATATGTTTTGCCTGAATAATCGGCTCTCCAATCGGTTTTGTAAACATTCGCATATCATCATTTTCAATATCAGGCAATTGAGTTGCAATAACTTTTCCACTCCGTAGGACATAGACCCTATCTGCCATTTTACGTACAATGTTTAAATCATGTGTAATAAATAAAATTGCTAAATTTAACTTTTGCTGCAAAATTTTCAACAATTTTAAAATTTGTGCCTGTACGCGTACATCCAATGCCGTTGTTGGTTCATCTGCAATTAAAATATCCGGCTTTCCGGCCAGTGCCATAGCAATCATAACACGTTGCCGTTGTCCACCGGATAATTCATGCGGAAAGGAATTATAAATACGTTCAATATCTGTTAATTCTACAAGTTTCAACAAATCAAAAATATGATTTTTATCTGTAGAAAATCCATGTAAATGAAGTACTTCTTTAATTTGTTTTCCAATAGTATGTAACGGATTTAAACTGGTCATCGGCTCTTGGAATATCATAGCAATTTTTGAACCACGAATATGACATAATTTTTCTTCTGATAAGGCAAGTAAATTTTGTCGTTTAAAATAAATTTGTCCCTCATAACGTGCATTATCCTGTAATCCTAAAATGGCATGTGCAATTGTTGATTTTCCAGAACCGCTATTCCCGATCAATGCAACAAATTCTCCCGGTTTGACTGCCAATGAAACACCCCGTACAACAGAAAATTTTTGAAAATGAACCCATAATTTTTTTATTTCTAAAATATTCATTCATTTTTCTCCTGATGAGGATCAAATGCATCACGAATGCCTTCTCCCACAAATAACAATAAAGATAATAAAATGGTCATAACACAAAATGCTGTTAATCCTAACCAAGGGGCAGCCAAATTCTCTTTTCCCTGCCGAATTAATTCCCCTAAACTAGGCGTCCCGACAGGCAATCCCAATCCTAAAAAATCCAGAGCAGAAAGAGCCACAATTCCGCCGGCAAGCATAAATGGTATATACGTAATTGTTGTCACTAAGGCATTTGGTAGAATATGTCGCATCATAATACGAAAATCACTAACACCTAATGCCTTGGCCGATTTTACATAATCAAGACCTCTTGTTTTTAAAAATTCGGCACGAACAACCCCCGTAAGAGATGTCCACCCAAACAGCAGTAAAATAAGCAATAGTGAAATAAATCCGGGTTCAATTAAACTGGATAAAATAATTAAAATAAACAATTGAGGTAATGACCCCCATATTTCTAAAAATCTACCGATAAACAAATCTGTTTTTCCACCCAAATATCCCTGAATTGCCCCAATCGATATACCGATTATGGCTGAAAAAAAAGTCAAAATAATAGTAAAAATCAAGCTTAATCGCAAAGCATACAATAAGCGAGCTAACACATCTCGACCTTGATCATCTGTTCCCAATAGATGTTGTTTGCTTGGCGGTGCCGGAAATGGTTCCGTACTAAAATAATCTACTGTATCATATTTATAAGGAATAAGGGGATAAACTGCCCATCCATTTGCATTGATTTGTGTTCGTGTATATGAATCGGAATAAACAGCTTCTGTTGGCAGATTTCCACCTAACATATCATCTTTTACTAACTGAACAAACGGAAAATAAAGATTGTGTTTATACATTAAAATTAATGGTTTACTATTTGCAATAAAGGGAGCCAACATGGAAATAATTATAATCATCAATAATAACCACATAGACCAATAAGCTCGTTTGTTTTGTTTAAATTTTAACCATCGCCGGTGACTTAGAGTACGCATATTAAATCATCCTTTTATCAAAATGAATACGCGGATCCACTAATGTATAAACAAAATCACTGATTAAATTTAAAATCAAACCAAGTAATGCAAACAAGTACAATGTTCCAAACACAACAGGATAATCTCTGTTTTGAACAGCTTCAAATCCCAACAAGCCCAGTCCGTCTAATGAAAAGATAACTTCAATTAAAACCGAACCGGTAAATAACATACCGATAAGCATGCTAGGAAATCCAGCTATAACAATAAGCATTGCATTGCGAAAAACATGCCCGTACAAAATGCGTTTATCTGATGCACCTTTTGCTTTTGCCGTTAAAACATATTGTTTTCCCAACTCTTCCAAAAATGCATTTTTTGTTAAAAACGTCAATCCTGCCAACCCTCCGATTGTCATTGCCGTTACCGGTAAAAACATATGCCATAAGTAATCAAAAATTTGATGTAAAAATGAAAAATTTTCCCATCCGTCCGATGTAAGACCTTTTAACGGAAACCAACTGAAATATCGACCGCCCGCAAATAAAACAATTAAAAAAATCGCCAACAAAAAAGCCGGAACAGCATAACCGATTGTTAACAAACAACTGGTAGACGTATCAAAAAAACTTCCTTTTTTGGCTGCTTTTTTTATACCAAGTGGAATAGCTATCAAATAAATTAATAATGTACTGAATACGCCTAATGATATTGAAACAGGCATTTTTTCTAAAATCAGATCAATAACTGTCTTGTCCTGATAAAAACTTTTACCGAAATCAAACCGGATATAATTCTTTATCATATGAAAAAAACGTTGCAACGGGGGTTTATCAAATCCAAACCGTTGTTCCAATTCTTTTCGCAGTTGTTCTTTTAATCCCTGTGTTCCCCGATATCTCGAAATTGTTGTTTCCTTTGCAACAACAAAATCCGCTCCCGAATTACCCCCAATTCGGTCCATTGCCGAAGCAGAAGTTCCTTGTTCCATTTTTATTATCATTTGTTCTATAGGCCCTCCGGGTGCTAATTGAACAAATATAAAATTAAGTGCCATAATACCAAACAGAGTCAACGGAATTAGAAGAAGTCTTTTTGCAAAATAAATTGTTTTTGCCGAACAATGCCAAGCCATCTGCTTATCTTTCTTAATCTAATAAATCTGCTAACGTCAAATTTGGATTTATCGGAACATTTTGGCCAATCGCCTCTTTTACTGTTGCAAAACCGTCTTTTTTAATTAATGCAGATAATTCGGCATTTATTTTAAGAATAGACTTAGGTCCGTCAAAACAAAAAGATTCGCCCAATTCTACCGTTGTAGCTCCGGCACAAATCATATCATAGATATCTTTTCCCGAAAAAGCACATCCGGAGGCAATAATCGGAATAAGTCCGTTTGTGCATTTTCTGAATTCTGAAATCATAAATATTAATCGAGACTTAATCGGTTTGCCGGAAATAAACGTTGAATCGGATGTTAAACTGTTTAACTCTTTTAGCTCAACAATCCCTTTATTTTTTTGATAAACAGCCATTCCGGAAATCATAATTGCATCAATACGTGCTCGTATTACCATTTGTGCAATGGTCTTAATTTCTAAATCGGATAAATCATATCCGACACGCAAAACAATTTTAGGTGGACGAATCGGAGCTGCAATCTGTGCTGTTGTTCGTACTTTATCAATAAGTGGACGAACAGAAGATTCATCTGCAATCAGTTCGTATAAAGGGGATGATGGATGAGATAAATTAATCGCAATAAAATCACAATACGGAGCAACACTTTGAGTCATTTGTTCGTACTCTTGCAAATATGCCGGAATGGGCGACATACCGGAACGTTTTACTTCCGATGTATTAAATGAAACCAAGCTAACTCCGGACAAATGAGATAAATATCTTCGAGCACTTAATTTTTTAAGTGAGTCCACCAGTGTTGTTTTTAAATAATCAATCCATAAAACATACATTCGCTTATTGTTGAAAATATATGTCTTTTGGTACTCTTGCGGATAAGGTTTTGCCGTGTAATTACCAAAAGTAGAAAAGCCTGCCCCCATTTGTACCAACATATCTACTGTCGCAATATCAAAATGCATTTCAGGAGAAACACCCAAAGGAGAATCTAACTCATATCCCATTAATTCTGTTTTTAAATTAGGATATTCTTTTACGTCATCTACAAAAATTCTTTTGCGAATCCCCCAAGAAAACATTCCTTTTAAAGAGGTTGGTTTAAATACGGATACAATCTTCCAAAAAAATACATATAGAAATTGCGTAAAGTTCATCCTTACTCTCCTTATTCATCTTCTTTATACGTGATTTTCAATTCAGATAATTTATCCGGCATAATTTTTTGAAACAAAGGATCACTTAACTTAAATGGTGTTCCGGTGGGTATTTTCATCAAATAATCTGCCATTTTTAAGTTTGGCCATACAAACTCATCCGAAATTTCAAACAAATCTAACATTTGCTGTGCTGTTTGAGGCATAATCGGTGCACTTAACTGGGCATATAAACGAATCAAATTAAGTGCCGTATTTAAAATCGTACCGGCATAATCCATATCAGTTTTAACAACCTTCCAAGGTTCTGTTTTGGCTAAATAATTATTACCTGACACCCATATTTCACGCAATGCACTCATAGCTTTTCTAAATTCCAATGCATGCATGTGTTTTGTATATGTTTCAATTAATGTATCCAATGTAGAATATAATTCTTTTTCACTATCGGTAATAACACTCATTGGCGGAACATTTTGCCCAAAATTATTAACGGTCATTTTTAAAACCCGATTAATGAAATTACCCAAAACATCATTTAAATCTTTATTTACAGTTGTAGCAAACTGGTCAAAGCTAAAATTGGAATCATCTGATTCCGGAGCATTGGCAATTAACCAATATCGCCAGTAGTCAGCCGGAAATTCTTTAATGGCATCATCCAAAAAAATACCCCGATGTGCGGATTTTGAAAATTTTCCACCGGCAAAATTTAAATAATTCATTCCTTTTAACATACTCACTTCTGTCCAGTTTTCACCTGTCCCTCTTAATGTAGCCGGAAAAGTAATCGTATGAAACGGAATATTATCTTTCCCCATAAATTCCGTATGAATAACGTTTTCTTTATCTAACCACCAGTCTTCAAAACAGCGTTGTGAGGGTTGTTCGTCTGCCCATTGTTTTGTAATACCGATATAACCAATAGGAGCATCAAACCACACATAAAACACTTTGCCGTCAAATCCTTCTTTCGGAACGGCAAATCCCCATTTTAAATCCCGTGTAATTCCTCGTTCCTGCAAGCCTTCTTTTAACCATTTTTGGGCAATAGAATAAGCAATATCCGGCCAAATTCCTTTTTTTGTTTCAATCCATTCGGTCAATTCTTTTTCTAGTTTCGGTAACTGCAAAAACAAGTGTTTTGTTTCCCGAATTTCTAAATTTTCACTGCCGGAAATAACACTACGAGGTTTAATCAAATCGATTGGATCCAAAACTTTCGTACAATTTTCACATTGGTCCCCTTTTGCTTTTTCATACCCACAATGCGGACAAGTTCCCATAACATAGCTATCCGGCAAATAGCGACCGTCATCAACGGAGTAAACTTGTCGTGTCACTTTTTCCGAAATAAGACCATTTTTATCCAACTCGTTGAAAATACGATAGACAATTTCCTTATTCTGTTCCGAACAGGTTCTTCCAAAATAATCAAACGACAAATTAAACCCTTTATACATTTCAGCATGCAAATTATGGTATTTGGTACAATAATCTTCAACCGGCATATTTTCTTTTGCCGCTCCAACTTCGGAAGGTGTTCCATGTTCATCTGTACCACAAATATACAAGACATTTTCTCCCTTTTGACGTAAAAAACGAGCATAAACGTCAGACGGTAACAAACATCCGATTAAATGTCCCAAATGCGGCAAACCATTCACATAAGGTAAAGCACTGGTAATTAAATATTTTTTCATTTTAAAACCCCTTTGTTCGTTAAAATTTAGTTCAGTATATAAAAAAAATAGAAAAAGAGCAAGCGGTTCTTTGAAAAGATACTTGCTTTTTTCAAAAAAAAATCGTATAGTAATAACATTATAATCTTATTTTAAGTATGAAAGGATAAAAAATGGCTCGTGTAACAGTTGAAGATTGTGTAAAAATCATTCCAAATCGTTTTGATTTAATTTTAACCGCTGCTAGTCGTGCAAAATCATTGGATTCCGGAACGCCGATTACATTAAGTCGTGATAATGACAAAAACACAATTATCGCTTTGCGTGAAATTGAAGAGCAAACAATTGATTTAAATCAGATTCATGAAAATATGATTGCTGGCATGCAACGGTTTGCACACCATGAAAACCCTGTTGAAACTGTTGAATCTAAAGTTATTGAAACCGAAGGTATTACAGAACAATTATACAGCGATGCCGAGTTTGTCGAATCGGATTCTTTTCAAGTTGTTGATGACATCAATAATGCCTAATTAAAACAAAGGGGGATCGGATGCGTCAATATGAATTGGTAGAACGCGTAAAATCTTACGATCCTTCGGCAGATGAAGAAGCATTAAATCGGGCTTATGTGTTTGCTATGAAAATGCATATAGCTCAAGTAAGAGAATCAGGCGATCCCTATTTCTCGCATCCGTTAAGTGTTGCGGAAATTTTAACACAATATCATTTGGATACGGCAACAATTATTGCCGCTTTGTTGCATGATACAATAGAAGATACCGCAGCATCATATGCCGATTTAAAAGAACTGTTTAGTGCTGATGTTGCCAATTTGGTAAAAGGGGTCACAAAATTATCTAAGGTACAAATTCATTCCGAAGAAACAAAACAAGCAGAAAATTTCCAAAAACTTGTTTTGGCAACCAGTACGGATATTCGTGTTTTACTGATTAAGTTAGCTGACAGACTTCACAATATGCGAACATTGCATTTTTGCAAAAAACCGGAAAAAAGACATCGGATTGCAAAAGAGACCATGGAAATTTATGTACCTCTTGCCGAACGAATCGGAATGCAAGCATTAAAAGATGAATTAGAAGATTGGTCTTTTCAAATTTTATATCCGGAAGCCCATAAAAGCATTCAATCCCGTTTGCATTTTTTAAGCGAACAAGGGAAACAAGATGTTGAAACGGTTATTAATGAACTAAAAAATGACTTAGAAGAACATAATCTTTCGGCAGACATTTCCGGACGTGAAAAACGACCCTATTCTATTTGGCGAAAAATGCAAAAGAAAAACATTTCTTTTGAACAGGTTTGCGATGTAATGGCATTTCGTATTATTGTAGATTCGGTTGCCTCCTGCTATCAAACATTAGGAATTATTCATACGAAGTATCCAATGATTCCGGGGCGTTATAAAGATTATATTTCTACACCCAAACCAAATGGGTACCGATCACTCCATACCGGTGTTATCGGACCGTTAAACCGTCGAATTGAAGTTCAAATTCGAACAAAGGATATGCATGCCGTTGCGGAATACGGTGTTGCGGCACATTGGGAATATAAAGAAGGTGTTCACAAAGAAGGAAAACAATATCGTTGGTTACGGGATTTATTGGATTTGATGAATCATTCATCTTCTCCGAATGAATTTTTGGAACACACAAAAATTGCCATGTATCAAGATCAGGTATTTTGTTTTTCTCCCAAAGGGGATTTAATTACACTTCCCCGTGGTGCCGGTCCGATTGATTTTGCTTATGCCGTTCATTCCCGTGTTGGGGATACATGTGTTGGTGTAAAAATAAACGGAAAAATAAAACCATTACGAACAGTTTTGGAAAATGGTGACCAAGTGGAAATTATGACCAATAAAAACCAAACACCATCACCGGAATGGGAACATTTGGCTGTTACAGCAAAGGCAAAAGCCTGTATTCGTCGTTTTATTCGCACACAACAATATGAAAAGAATTTAGCACTCGGCAGGGATTACTTTAATAATGCGGTCAAAGAGTATGGCATTAGTTGGAATGAAAAAGAAGTGCAACCACTTTTAGAGCAATACAAACAAAATAGTATTAATGATTTTCTGGCAGCAATCGGTGCCGGTTTAATTCCTTTTAAAGATGTTTTTAATCAACTTCATCCGGATTGCATGCCATCCGGTTTCAAACGAGCTATCTCTTTATTTAAAAAGAGTAAATCAGATACTCTTTTAGACAAGAAAATGCCTGTAACTGGACTTATTTCCGGTATTGCATTAAAATTTGGCAAATGTTGTCATCCTGTTCCGGGAGATGCCATTGTCGGAATTGTCACAACAGGAAAGGATGTCACCATCCACACACAAGATTGCCCAACTTTAACACAATATCAAGACGAAACAGAACGATGGTTGGATGTTGACTGGAATATGAGTGTCGTTCAAGATAAAGTTCTACCCGTTAAGATTAAAATTGTTTTAGAAGATAAACCATCCTCATTAACCGAGTTAACAAATATTATTGCAAAACACAATGTTCCACTAACCAATTTAAACACACAAAATCGAAGTAATGGTTTTTCGGATATCATTATTGAGGTTGAAGTTAAAAACAACAACGAATTAGACGTTTTATTACAAGCACTCCGTTCATATAAGCATATTGCAACGGTTCATCGAATAAAGGCGTAAAATATGCATATTGCGGGAATCGGTACAGACATTGTTCAAATTAAACGTATTAAATTAATCCGTCATCGTTTTGGCAAAAAGTTTATTCATCGAATTTTTACCACTCATGAGCAAGAATGTGCGTTAAATTTATCCGAAGAATTGAAAGATACTTTTTACGCAAAACGTTTTGCGGCAAAAGAAGCCTTTGTTAAGGCATTAGGTTGTGGTATCGGAGCTTTGGCTACATGGCAAGAAATTGAAGTTTTTAATGACTCTTTTGGGGCTCCATCTTTGCAAATTACAGGAAAAACAGCCCAAACACTTTATCGAAAAGCAAAAAATCCCATTATTCATTTATCGTTGTCGGATGACTCTGCTGCAATTGCTATTGTTATTATTGAATCCGAGTAAATTTATAATACACCAATTACCCTTTTGTTTAAAAGTCCACATACTTGTAAAAAACATCTTGCTTATATCTATCTGCAAAAAAAGGGACGTATAAATGCAACACTTTTTTTCACATTTTGAGATTTTTTTTGATTTTGACTAACTAATTCAACTCAAACAACAATCTTTCATTTTTGCAAAAATCCGATTCTTCTGATTCGAAGCGGGAAAAAAAGGTCCCTTTTATTACACTCACTTTATAAATGCAACTTTATAATTGTGAGAGGGAGAAAAAGATGAAAGTCAAAATCAATGAAATCGGTCGTTCTATGCTGGAAATGCTTGGTGTGCTTGC
>SUUT01000021.1 GCA_015062385.1 Alphaproteobacteria bacterium
CAGCAAAATCAAATTTTTGCAGAAATGAAAGATTATTGTTTGTGTTGAATATCTTATACAAAATCAAAAAAAATGCCAAAATGTGTAAAAAAGTGTTGCATTTATACGTCCCTTTTCTTGCAGATAACATATATTTTAAACATAACAATAAAAAAGAACTGATTTTTGATAAAGGTATATTTTTATATAAAATATCTGAACCAAAACACAAATTCTTTTTAATCAAAAAAATATCATTCTCCTTTTTTTTAAGCAAATAAAGTTGATTTAACATATTTGTTTCCAATCAAATTTCATCAATCAAAAAGTCAAATATCATCTTATTTAAAAACATTGACAGAATTAAAAGTTTGCTGTATTATAATATTAAAAGAAAAAAACTATATTCAAGGAGATTTTATGACTGATTTTAAAGAAAGATTTGTTTCCAAAGAAACAGCCAAAACACACAAATCCTATTTAGCGGAACGAGCAAATGGGTATAATGCTCAAAATCCATTTTCAAAAATTTTAAGAGGGGAAATGGCGGCAAGAATTATCAATGAAACACCTTATGCTGTTATTATTCAAAACCAAACTCTACGAACAAATGTATATAATCTGGCCTTACCGATATATCCGGCTGGGGATTTATTTGATTTTGCCGAACATGCAACAGCGGATATGTCTATCGGATATGCAAATGCAATACGTGACGTTGTACGGAATATTTATCAAACAAACCAATCTTTAAATAATTGTTTAAAAACATCTTGTGCAAGAATTGTTTTCAATTTTGGACCTAATTCCCAAAATACCGTTCCTCACCTACATGCTCATATTATGGCTGATGAAAATTTAGTTAATGCTCAACACTTAATTTTATCCCAAAAATCTGCCGAAGAATTGGATGCTTGGGCAAAAGAACAAGAAAATCCAAGTATTGATGCATATGAAAGAATAATATACGATAAAGTTGAAACAGCTACACATCTTGAAAATAGCTGTAATGCAAATATTAAACTTTTAAAGGATGGTCAAAAATTAGGGTGGAAAGAAAATGCCGAATTAAATAATCCTACCCGTGAATCTTTATTTGATTTGATTCATTTTTTAAGAATTGTTGCTACATTTACATCAACACAAGAGCATTGGGGTGGAAGAGCCATTATTGACATAAATCATCAAGGAAACATAACAACACATGCATCAGGTGGTGTTTTATTAAGAAAACTTCCCTTAACGCCTTTAACACAACACCAATTAACAACAATGATACAAAATATTCATACATAAACAAATAAAAAAGGAGAACCATTGCTCTCCTTTTTTATGGAATCAAACATAATCTGTGTCCACAGATAGAGGCAAACAATTCAACTACACCTCAAAACTTATAAAACTTTTGAGTTCAACAGGATTAACACCACATACATTAATTATAGTAGTTCATATCTAATACAAAACCATTTTCAAAAATCAATTAACGCAAATATTTCAATCAGTCATATTTACAACAAATAAAAGTTACATTAAATTATTATCGGCAAATTTTAATCTACAAACCATTTTTACACTCATAATTAAAAACAATGTCTCGGCATTTCCGCACAATAAAAAAAATTTAAACTAAATGACATTAATATAAACTGCATCTGCCTTTTAAATATCTATTAGCTGCCAAAAATTGCATCAATTATCTTGAATTTCATTCGCTAGATAAAAGGTTCACAAATCTTACATCTACGCATATCCGACATCCTACAATTATACCGCCAACAGGCGGTATAATTGCAATTCATTCAAATTTTAATTCTTGTTATCATCAATCGGGCGATTACGGAAATAATCATTCGACTTCATTATCACATTTAAAACATCTCCCAAATGACGATCCTTATTAAACAATGCAAATGCATTCACATCTTTTGGAAAACATTTACCGCCGTAACCAAACTTGCCATCCGGACCAGGAACGTGTGTATGTGTCGGACTTAAATAACCACTTAATAAAAAGCCTTCCCGAACCCGATTGTATTCTGCCCCCATTTGAGAACATAATTCATGTATCCCGTTAAAATATGTAACAGCCAATGCCCCAAAAACATTATGGGCATATTTGCAGATTTCTGCTTCCATGTTATTCATGTAAATTTTCTTCTTGGATTTAAATATTTCATCCAATAAATCACGAGCTCCCGTAATAACAATATCCTGATTGCAAAAATCAACATACGCTGTTCTTTGTGTTAAAAACTCGGGCATAAAATAAATCGGACGATTAAATTCTGCCGTTAATTTATCCGCCGTACCGGGCAATAAAGTTGTACGGATCACAATCGGTTTATCTGCCGGCAAATCTTTAATAATCGAACGCAATAACGTTAAATCCTGCGTACCATCTAACTCAGTTGGAATGTGAATACCAATGAAAAAAACGTGACAATCCGTTAAGTCATCATTAATCCCTTTGGGTGGATCGGAAATAGCCATTTGACATTTTGTAAATTCCCGTAACCAATCGGCAAATGTCATCCCTATAACGCCATATCCGATAATTCCAACTTTAATTTGTTCCTGTGTAAGCATTTATTATATCCTTTCTGACAAACACATCTATTTTGTTTCAACCGTCACAGATAAATTTCCTTCATCCGGAAGGACAAAGGAGGATCCCCCTGCCGGTGTTGCTTTGATAATTTGAACAACTTCTTGCAATAAATCCGTTAAATACGGTATCTTCATTGCAATTAAAGCCGACAACAATTTAAACAAAACAGCAATAACCAGTGTAGCTCCAACCGTTAACCCTACACCACGAGAAATACCGGCCAATAAGTTCATCCAGATAATTCGTCCCGGACGATTCATCATTTCGATATATTCTCCGATTTTCAGTTTTTCCAAACGATTTGCCACTTTTTCAAGTTGCGTTAATCTCTCTGCTTTTTGCTTATGAGCCATTAATACAAATACCTTTAATTATTATTTATAATCTAACTCATTACCCAAAATTTCTTTATAAACGGCAACGGTTCTGTCACACATTTTTTGAATAGAGAAATTCGTACGAACGGATTCGGTTGCCTTTTGTCCGATTTCATTTTTTTCTTCATCAGATAATGCCAAAACCGTATCCAACATAGCTGCCATTTTTTGAGAATCGCCAACTGGTGTCAAGAAACCTGTCCGCCCGTTGACAATCAACTCGCAAGCTCCTCCGTGATTGGCAGCAATAACAATACGACCCATTGCCTGAGCTTCGGCAATACTCCGCCCAAAAGATTCCGGAACCAATGTCGGTTGAACATAAATATCCGTTAATGCATAAACCAATGGCATTTTATCTCCGGAAACAGCAAACATTTTTAAAGTTGTTTCTTTTGGCAAACCTGCAATTTTTTCTTTTAATTCCTGTTCATAATCCCCTTTTGGATTTCCTCCGACAAACAAAACCGTCACATTTTGATTTTTCATCTGTTTAATAGCATCTAACACAACAGAATGACCTTTAATGCGAGATAATCTACCTGCAAGCGTAATAATGGGTTTATCGGTCGGAATACCATATTCTTTTACAAAATCTTCCAATTGTGCTTTTGTGACTTTACCCATATCAAACTTGTTAATATCAGCCCCTCTCGGAATTAAACGAATGTGTTGATCGGCAATATTATATTCTTTCATCAAATGTTGATGAATAAATGAAGAAACGGCAATAACCAATTTGCCTTGAGTCATTACACGATTATACGGCTTTTTCAAGCTTTCCGGTTTCATCCCATACAAGCCATGAAACGTGGCAACAAACGGGATTCGCATCCGACGACACGCCCATTTAACAGACCACGCCGGAGCACGAGAACGAACATGAACCAATCCGACTTCTTTTTCTTTGAAAATTTTTGCCAATCGATAAGAATTTAACCACATTTTAAACGGATTTTTTGTTTTAACGGGTAAAGTAATATGTTCTACGCCAATACGTTTTAATTCTTCAACCATTTTACCACCGGAAGAAACAACATAATTACGAATACCCACTTTTTGCAATGCTTCGGCAATTTCAATTGTTCCACGTTCTACGCCACCTTGATTTAATGCCGGTAAAACCTGTACAATACTTCTTTTTGTTTTCATCTTCATTCTCCTTTTTATTTAAAATACTTTTGGATTAACAAATTGTTATTATTGATAAAAAACCTGTCGGTCTTCTTTAACCGGTCGGCGTTGCGTATAATTTCGAGCTTCCATACATTCTTCATAATCATCATATGAAATAGACCAATCGGCCGCAACAGAATTTACATGAACCGGCTGTGCTCCCGGAAAGGGAACAAATTGAGCCCAAATACCATGATCCGAATCATTATCAAAACGCAATTCCAATTGTTTGGGGACACCCCATCCCCACGGCATACCCGGCCATTCATACGGCCACATGTCGGCCGCAGCCAAACATTCATTATGGTCACGAGCAAACCAAACAGAACCGGTATTCGGTCGTTCCCAATAATACATATGTTGCCCATCACCACCACAAGCACTTAGCATCAACAAACCAACAACTGCCAGACACATCTTGAACGTTTGTTTCATTTGCACACTCCTTTTGTCGTTAGATAAAAATCTTCTTTGTTGCATTATATCAGCGAATTGGTCACGAAGTAAAGAAGAAAGTGCATATTTACCTAAAAAAATATGTTGTTTTAAAAAAACAAAAGAGATGAGTCCCAAAATCACATCTCTTTGTATGAATTATTCTCTGTTTTTTCTTTTCCACTTCTAAAAATCCAAATCTGCATAACTTTCAGACGGCATAATACCGGCCAACTTATCATTTAACAGTGATTTAAATGATTGACGAGATTTTAATTTACCATACCATAATTTGGCTTCCGGATAAGAATCCCAATCAACTTCGCCAAGATAATCTAAAATAGAAATATGAGCAGCAATTCCCAAATCTGCCATAGATATATTACGACCACCCAAATAACTGCGATGATCTGCCAACCAATCAATATACCCCATATATCGCTTTAAATTTTCACGACCAATCCGAATTAACGCCGATTCAGGTGCTCCACTCCGACGAATAGCTTTAAAAACTCGCTCACCAACTAACGGTTTAAAAACATCAGCATAAAATGACGTATCAAACAAATTCGTTAAACGCCGAATTTCTGCCCGACCACGGGGTGTTTCTCCCAATAAATTCGGTAACGTTTTTATTTCATTAACATATTCGCAAATTGCAACATGATCCGTTAAAATATGCCCGTCCGGTTCAATTAAAACCGGCACTTCACCAAACGGATTTAACTTTAAAAACTCTGGACGACGAGCCCATGGAGTCTCAAAAATAAGTCCGTAAGGCAATCCCTTTTCATATAACAACAATCTGACTTTTCGTGAAAAAGGACACAATGTATAATGATATAACGTTCTACGCTCTGCCATTTTGCTTCACCATTTCAATAATTAATGATGCCGTTTTTTCAGACGGCGATAAAATTTCACCCAATCCCAACTGTTTTAAACTTTCCTGCGTTTCCTGTTTAGGATTATTTAATAAATTTAAGATTGTTTCTGTTAATTTGTCAACCGTACAATTTTCCTGTAATAATTCAGGAATAATTTCTTTATCAACCAACAAATTAATTAAATTAACAAACTTAATTTTCAACAAATGTCTTGCCATAAATCCGGTTAATGGAGAAACCCGATAAGCAATCAAGTGCGGAACACCTGCCATGGCCAATTCCAAACTAACCGTTCCGGAAGCCGCCATAGAAACCTGAGAAGCTGCAAATGCATTATACCGTTCTTTTTCACCTTGAACAACAATATGCGGAACCATCCAACCCGCAAAATTTTCTTTTAATTTATCGGCAACCGTTGCTACGGTCGGAATAACAACAAACAAATCAGGAACCTGTTTTTGTATTTTTTCTACTGCCTCTTTAAATATTGGCAATAAATACTTTACTTCATTTTTACGACTACCGGGGAGCAAACATAAAATTTTGGCATTTTCCGGTATTTTATGCTTTACCCGAAAAGAAACAGCGTCCCCTTTATCAGCTCCTCCCTCAATCACAGGATGTCCGACAAAATCGGCTTTTAAACCATACGGTGTAAAATAAGACGGTTCTTTCGGCAACAAGCAAAACAATCTATCCACATATCGACCCAATGTTTTTGCCCGCCCCTTTTTCCAAGCCCACACTTGTGGGGCAACATAATGAACATGTGGAGCTTGAATACCGTTTTTAATCAATTTTTTATGGACTCTGACAGAAAAACTAAAACTATCAATCGTCATAATAACATCTGGTTGAACTTTGATAATATCTGTTATAATATCATCAAAACGTTTTAAAATTTTCGGCAAACTCGGAATAACTTCAACCAACCCCATAACAGCCAAATCGGAAATATCAAACAATGATTTTAACCCTTCTTGTATCATTGTTTCGCCACCAACGCCATTAAACTGAATACATCCGCCTGTTTGCTTTTTTAAAGCACGCATAACACGAGATCCCAACAAATCACCGGAGGGTTCTCCCGTAATCAAATAAACTTTCAATTTTTTTTCAACGGATACCATTTAACGTCCCTTTCGTTTATCGGATTTTTGATTGTTTTTACGGCATCCTACTCCGGTTAACACGTTCAACCGCTCATGTAAAATCGGCGGAATAAACGTATTGGTATTAACACCGATAACAAAAATATTTAATTGATTGGCTTTTTCAATAACATCCGTAACATTCGGTATTAAAACCTTATCGGCTTCAACTGCTATTCCCTTTAATCCCGCCTGTGAAACCGACTTTATCGTTTCCGTTCCGATTGTCGGCAAATCCACACGAGTATCCTGCATCGGTTTAGCTGTTTTAACTAAAATGCCCCCCTTACCTTTTCGTCTTAATTGACCTGTTCGCTCAATCAAGGCTTTTGTTCCTTCAATCCCCTCAACGGACAGGACCAATCCCTGTTGAACAATAACCGACTGTCCGACATCCCCCAATCCCAACAGTTTGGCAACATAGCATCCACGTGAAATATCTTCAATATCCACTGATGACGGTTTTACCTTTGTTAATACGCCTTCCGGAGCCAACAATTCAGGTAAAAATTCATGGATACCCCGTACGGAAAATCCCAAATGTTCAATTTCTTGCACAATTCGTCGCAACAAACCATCATCCCCATGCTTCTTTAAACCGATTTTACAAATGAGTTTCCATCCGTAAAAGTCTGGAAAAATTTCCGATAAACTCGGTCGGCGAACACCACCAATCATAACCAAATCCTGAACATTATTTGATTTAAGTAATCGGTACATTTTACCTGCCGAACCTAAACGAACCCATTTTACCGGAATATTTTTAGGCAATAAATCTTCTTCGGCATGTCCCTTTAAAGCAAGAACAAAAAAAGGACATCCTTCCTTTTGGCATCGCTCTATCAATACAGCGGGTAAAACACCGTTTCCTGCCAAAATACCCAACTTACGCATTGTATCCTTTTTTTGTTTTGTCATGTTAAATTTTCGCTCTTCTTTATTCCGGTTGCAAGATGTTGTTTTTAGACGGATTTTGAACAAAATCAATCAATTTCACAACCAACGGATTACCATTTACCGTAGAATCTGCGGATAATTGTTCAATCCGTTCGGCAAATGTTGTTTCTGCATTTTTATCAAATAAAAATTTATACGCCTTTTGCAATCCGAAAATAAAGGGTTTATCAATACCTGCCCGTTGTAAACCGATTAAGTTCAATCCACCCAATCCGGCACGTATACCACTCATTACCAATCCATACGGAATAACATCCCGTGCAATACCGCACATGCCGCCAATCATTGCCCCCTCCCCAATACGAGTAAATTGCAACACGGCGGATAAACCACCGATAATTGCCCGATTACCAACGTGAACGTGACCTGCTAAAGTAGCGTTATTACTCATCACAATATCATCACCTAAAACACAATCATGTGCAATGTGACTGGCAACCAAAAACAAATTGCGATGTCCGATGCGGGTAATTTTTTGATCAACTTCCGAACCGACATGTGCCGTTACGTGTTCACGAAACGTATTATCATCCCCGATTACCAACAATGCATCCGGAGCATTGGAACGTTTATGTTGAGCCAACATACCCAATGTTGCAAACGGATATACCGTATTGCGTTCACCGATTCTTGTGTAACCATCAACAACAACGTGAGAAATTAAACGACTACCTTTACCGATTGTAACATTCGGACCAATCGTGCAATACGGACCGATTTCCACATCATCCGCTAATTCGGCTTTTGCATCAACGATAGCTGTCGGGTGAATTTTTACCATATCAGATACTCCTTGTTAGGCCTTTTTAAAAACCATTGCACTAAATAATGCCTGAGAAACAACTTTGCCGTCTACACGAGCTTCTCCACGAAATTTAAACACATTCCGAACAGCCTGTTCTTTTTTAACATGAAATTCAATTACATCTCCCGGCAAAATCGGTTTACGAAATTTAACATCATCAACCGTCATAAAATAAACACTATTTCCTGAACGTTCTTCTTCCGGAAATGCCATTAAAACAATAAGCCCAGCCGTTTGAGCCATTGCTTCAATTTGCAAAACCCCCGGCATCACCGGATTTTCAGGAAAGTGTCCCTGAAAAAACGGTTCATTCATCGTAACATTTTTAATACCGATTCCAGATTCGCCCGGTACAATATTTTTCAATTTATCAACCAACAAAAACGGATATCGATGCGGTAATAATTTTAAAATTTCACCGATTTTAATTTCCTCAATCATATTTTCTGGTTTTACATCTGTTTCTTCAACCATAACTTCATCCTTATTTTTTATTAATGTTATACTTTACTGTTATTCAGCACTCTTTTTCTTTTTTGTTAAATTACGAACAGCAATTTGCTGACGCATAAATTCCACACGAGGCACAGCCGGAGACCCCATCAAAACCGAACCGGCCGGTACATCATTCATCAATCCGGATTGTGCGGCAATTTGAGCTCCTGTTCCGATTTTTAAATGTCCGGCAAAACCGACTTGACCACCGGCAACAACAAAATCTCCAAATTCACAACTTCCTGCAATACCGACTTGTGAAACCATAACACAGCAACGCCCTAATTTTACATTATGAGCAACCTGTACTAAATTATCAATGCGTGAACCGGATCCAATAACCGTATCACCCATCGCTCCCCTATCTACGGTTGTTGATGAACCGATTTCCACATCATCACCAATAACAACCCGTCCTAATTGCGGAACTTTAACAGGACCTTTTGCCGACATGGCAAAACCAAACCCATCTTGTCCGACATGTGCCCCCGGATAAATATAAACTTTATTTCCGGCAACACAGTGAGACACCGTTGCATTTGCCCCTACAACACAATCATCACCCATTTGAACGCCATCTTCAATAACAGCATTCGGACGAATATCACACCGTTTACCCAATACAACATTTTTACCGATATACGCACCCGCCGCAACACAAGAACCTTCACCGATAACGGCTGTTTCATGCACATTTGCTCTAGGCGAAATCTCAGCTTCTACCTGATGCGGATAAAACGCCGAAGCCACCAAACCGTAAGAACGATGCGGATCGGCAGAAACAAGCGGAATAACCCCCGCCGGAACAAATTCCAAAAATTTTTCCGGCACGATAACGGCACCCGCTTTTGTTTGTGATAGAGGTTCTCGCATAGCCGGAATAAATGCCCATGAAATATCATTTTCACCGGCTTCTGTAATTGAAGCAACATCCACAAAAACACGGCTTTTATCTATACCTTCCGGAAGGGTCACTTCTCCGACACGTGCGATATCTTCTAATGTTAAACCATCTACTTTATGAAAAAAACGAGAATCAGCCATTATTTTACTCCTGATTTTTTAACTTCTATTTGCTTTTGTTTTACTTCCTTTTCAGAATGATTTTCTTTTGACGTATCAATTTGTTGCTCCGTTGTATTTTGTGCAACTTGTTGCGAAATTTGATTCTGAACCGTTTGTGCAACTAAAAATTGTGCCGGATTAGGGAAAGAAATTTGAATATCTTTCTCATTCAATTGCTTTAAAAAACGATTTGTCAAGTCTGCTTTTTCGGAAAAATATTCCGTTTGTGCTTTTGAAACAATAACATCATATCCTGATTGACCTAAATCAGCCAAAACCTCTCGAATAAACGGATCGGCTTGCTGGCGGGCAACCATACTGGCTTTTGCAATTAACTGTTTTTGAGTCTGATATTTTTGAGCATAGGCTGATACTTTTTGTTGAAAAACTGAAATTTCTTGTTCAAACGCATCTTGCCCTTTTTTAGAATCCTTGATTTTCTTTTCCAACTCAGCAAGTTCCCGTGTCAACATTTTTTCATCTTCTGTCTGTCGAGCTGTCAATGCGTTTAAATATTTCGTTTCCTCTGCTGCAATTATTTGAAAAACAGTTGCTTCTTTAAAAACACGCTGATTATCCAACACACCGACTTTTGAGGTATGCGAATCTCGCAAACAACAGGTCAAGGCAACCAACGAAATACCAACAGCTAAAACCATACCACCTTTTTGAATTAAATTATTTTTTTGTGTCATATTAGAATCCCTTTCCAAAATTCAAACGGAACACTTGTGTTTTATCGCCGGTTTCTTTAAGAACCGGTGCCGCAAAATCCAAATTAATCATCCCCATCGGAGATTGCCATAAAATACCCGTACCAACCGATGCCCGTAATGAATTTTTATAATCCATCATTTCTGCATCAAATCCATCCGGTTTGCCAATATAACCGGCATCGGAAAACACTTTCCCCTTAATTCCCAATTCTTTAGGCAATCCAAGAGGAAATACAACTTCTGTTGAAGCTGAAACATACCAATTTCCGCCTAAGGAGTCATCTGTATATTTATCCCGAGCACCAACACCACCATATTCAAATCCCCGAAGTGAAGCATCACCTAAGAAATAGCGGTTATTAATCCGAACATCTTCACCACCTAATCCCCAAATATGTCCGCCATCACCACGAATAGACCAAACAACATCATCTGTGACTGGAAAATATTGAATACCTGTTACATTAACACGGAAGAATTTTGTATCGCCCCCCAAACCGGCAATATCGGTCCCCAATGACAAATAATAACCTTCTGTCGGATTAATTCTACTATCCCGACGATCATAAGACAAAACCTGTCCAATCATAGAAACAGTTGTTTTACCTTTTTGTTCTTTAATATACGTAGATGCATCGTCATCAATATCTGTCACATCATCCTGTCTTAATGTATAACGAACAGTTTGATGCAATCTATCCGTATAATCCCAACCTAAACGGGCAGAGGTACCGATTGTATCATAGCTATATGAGCTGTAATCACCATTATCCCGTGTCGTTTTGAAAATTTCAATACCGGCCAATAACGGTTTATCCATAAAGTAAGGATTCGTAAATCCTGCCGTATATTGTGTTTCACGTTGTGACAACATCGCATTCAAATTAACAATATTTCCTGTTCCCAAGATATTCCGTTCAATAATACCGGTTTCAAACAACAATCCATCATAGGATGACCAGCCGATACCAATATTAAATGCCCCTGTTGATTTTTCGGACACATTAACATCTACATTTGTTTTTGATCTATCTCCGTAAACAGGAACCGTTTTAAAATCGACTTTATCAAAGTAATCCAAGTCTTCCACTTTTTGTTTTGAACGACGCAATTTTGCCGCATTAAACGCATCCCCTTCTTTAATACGAAACTCACGACGAATAACTTTATCCTTTGTACGGGAATTACCGTGAATGTTAATTTTGTTTACAAAAACTTTTTCTCCCTCCTGTACACGGAAAACCACACGAACAGTTTGATTTTTTTCATCTTTGTAAAAATCCGGAATCACTTCAACAAAAGCATAACCGGCATTTGCAAATTCATCTGTTAAATTTTCAATGGTTGTATCAATCAATTCAGAATTAAAACGTTCGTCTTTTTTAAACTCTAAAAAGCGTGTTAAATCTTTTTTGTTCCGACCTTGATATTCGGGCAATGAAACACGAATTTCCGGTTGAGCAAACTTATATCGTTTACCCTCATCAACTTCAATCGTCAAAACAAATCCCGATTTATCCGGTAACAATTCGGCAACGGCATTTTTCACTTCAAAATCCACATAACCATGTTTCAAATAAAACCGTCTCAACATTTCTTGATCATAATTTAACCGATCCGGATCATATGTATCCGTACTGGTAAAGAAACGATACCAAGCATTTTCTTTGGTAATCATCACATCTTTCAAATCATCTGCCGAATATTCGTGATTACCGATAAAGTTGATTTTTTCAATATACGTTTTATCTCCTTCATCAATTTCAAAAATCACATCCACCCGATTTTGTTCTTTTTTGATGATTTTAGGAGTGACCGTTGCCCCAAAACGACCATTACGTTTATATACATCCAACAATCTATCTGCATCAGCCTGTGCTTTTCGTTGCGTATAGACACTGCGTGGTTTTAATTCGACTTCTGTTTTCAACACATCATCATCCAATCGATCGTTTCCTTCAAAATAAACATCATAAACCGTTGGATTTTCCACAACATCAACCAACATAACGCCGTTTTTCATTTTAACACTGACATCAGAATACAAGCCGGTTGCAAATAACTTTTTTGTTGCACTATCTAAATCGGCAGCAGTAATATTTTGTCCGGATCTGAAATTCAATTCATTCAGAATTGTAGCATTTTCAAAACGCTGTGTTCCGTTAACGGAAACTGAACGTAACACTTCTGCACTTGCCTGTGTAGCCAATGCAGAACTCATCAACAATAATCCGATTATTTTTTTCATCCTAAAATCCTTTGCATAATACGAGGAACATCTAAAAACATGGTATAAGCAACTAACAAAAGCAAAACACTCATACCGGCAAATAAAAAGCCGTTTTGTACTTTTTCTGACAACGGTTTTCGGCGAATCGCCTCAATGGCATAAAAGAATAAATGTCCGCCATCCAATACCGGCACCGGCAATAAATTCATAAATCCGACTGCGACAGAAATCTGAACAATAAACATCAACAAGGAAGTCCAGCCGCCCATTAAGGCATCACCGGAAGCTTCGGCAATACCTAATGGACCACGCATATCCTTTGCCGAACGGTTTTTAAATAAAACCTGTCCCAAATAAACCAATGTATCTGCCGTTATTTTATAGACATCTCGAACAGCCATGCCAAAAGCTTTGACCAAACTGATATTATTATTAACCGTCATTAATTCCGTTGAGGAACGAACACCGATAAGCGGATATTCATGATCCGAATGATATTTAGGTTTCAAATCAACCGTATATTGTTTTCCCTCCCGTTCATATACAATAGCCAACGGTTTTTCAAATTCCGTAACACGAACAATTCGCACTACATCTGTATATTCCCGAATTGGTTCCCCGTTAATGGAAACAAACTTATCGCCTTTTTTTAATCCGGCTTCCTGTGCAGCAGAATCAGGCATAACATCTCCTATAACAGCAGGCACAACAACCTCCCCTAACGCAAAAATCAAGCCAGTTAACAAGATAATTGCCGAAATATAGTTCATTGCGGGACCGGCAAAAATAATAGCAGCCCTTTTCCATAACGGCTGAGCCATAAACGTATATTTAATTTCATCCTGTGCTACATTTTCGGTAGATGATTTTGCACTTGCAGCATCTTCATCTCCCAACATTTTAACATATCCGCCCAACGGAATAGCACATACCTTCCAACGGGTTCCTTTTTTATCTGTACGATGCCACAACTCTTTTCCGAAACCGATAGAAAAATCCGTCACCTTTACACCACACAGACGGGCAACATAAAAATGTCCGCCCTCGTGAATAACAACGACAAGAGACAAGACAAATATAAATGCAAAAATATAAATTAATGATGTCAGCATTAAAAAAACACGCCTCCTCGATTAAAAAAATAAATAATTAACGCCGTCACAACTGATGCAAATAACAAGCCATCAACCCGATCAAACAACCCTCCGTGACCGGGGATCAAATTGCTGGAATCTTTTAAATTAAGCGACCGTTTAATTGCCGATTCAAAAAAATCTCCGGCTTGTGCGACAACCGCCAAAATACCCGCAGATACAGTCAAAACCAGTGTTAATTGTTTAAATGTTACCCCACTTTCCGGTGCAATATAGTTATATGCATCCAAATACAATGCGAATAAATAAGCTACTCCGACAGCAAACAAAATAGCCCCAATCAAACCGGACCAAGTTTTTTTTGCACTGATTTTCGGAGCCAATTTAGGACCTTTTAAAGTTTTTCCCACAACGTATCCGCCAATATCAGTTGCCCAAACGACAAAAAATAACCACAAAACAATCTCACGACTGATAGTATCATTAATATAATAAATATATCCCAATGATAAAATCGGCAAACAAATATACAATGTACCCAATGAATAACCCATTCGACCATTTGTTTTCCAATAAACAATCGTCATTCCCAAAAGAGAAAGCCACAAAGCAAACAAAGGATTCCCTTCAGTTAAAAATGCAACCAAAGCTGCAAACAAAGCCATAACCATGGTACTGCCGGACAATTTTTTATCCAACATAATACTCCATTCCCATGCCAATCCGACACCGAATGAAGCCAACAAAATCGGATACAAAGGAATTGAATAACCTTCATACACCATTTTTCCAAACCAAATACTGCCTAACACCAAGGGGGCCAAAACCAAAGCAGACATTGTACGTAAAAACAAATTTGAATGCATTTCATTATCCTTTCAGTCTATCTTGCCAACTATTACAGATTTTACATCTTCTGTCAAGTCCTTATTCTATTTTTTAAAAATTGATTTTTGTTTTTAATCACTTGATTTTTCTTGCGAAAGTTCCTACAAAAATATGATTAAGAAAAAACATTTTTTTACAAAAAATAATCCGCTTACAATATCAATCGGTTATTTGTTCAATACACAGGCAGACCATCATTTACATAAAGAACATTAACAAATTTAAATATCGTTTTTTAACTCAAAAATTCATCATTCAAATAATGAAATTTTTAATATACATACACAAATCCGAATACCCTATATTCAACGCATAAACTTCCACTAACCAATGTACGCATTATTAACTTCATTTGTCTGCCACATAGAACCCTATAGTCGAGCCTAATTATTTGTTACTACTTGCTTATAATTCTACCTACTTATACAAATATCCAACATTCGCCTCCCTAAAAAAAAGACGGGCAAGTATAATGGATACTTGCCCGTCTTAATCGTTAAAACAGTTTTATTTTAAACAACTGTTAACTTCTGCCGCAAAATCTTCTTCTTTTTTAGCCAAGCCTTCACCCAAACCAAAACGAACATAAGATTTCAAGACAACCGGAGTCCCTAATTCTTTAGCTGCTTCGGCAACAACGTCTTTAATCTTTTTATCCGGATCCATAATGAATGCTTGTTCTAACAAAACAACTTCTTCATAAAATTTACGCAAACGACCTTCAACCATTTTTTCAATAATGTTAGCCGGTTTACCGGAAGCTTTTGCTTGTTCTTCATAAATACCTTTTTCATGAGCAATTGTATCAGCATCTACATCTTCACTGCTTAAAAAACGAGGAGTAGCGGCTGCCACATGCATTGCGATTTTTTTACCCAATTCATTTAATTTATCAGCATCTGCTGTACTTTCCAAAGCAACCAAAACGCCAATTTTCCCTTGATTTGGAACAATAGCCGTATGCATATACGGAACAACAACCCCGTTATCAACAGAAACAAAACCGGCACGACGTAAAGACATATTTTCACCGATTTTTGCAATTAATGCCGTTAATGTATCGGCAACGGATTTATCACCCATAGCAGCAACTTTAATTGCTTCCATATCACCTTTTTGAGCCAAAGCAACAGTCAATGTATCAGATAAAAAGCTTTGGAATTCGGCATTACGAGCCACAAAGTCCGTTTCGGAATTCAATTCAACGATAGCCCCTTCTTTGCCATCAACAATAACACCGACCAAACCCTGGGAAGCCACACGACCGGCTTTTTTTTCTGCAACGGATAAACCTTTTTTCCGCAAAAA
The DNA here is from genome assembly GCA_015062385.1 of Alphaproteobacteria bacterium. Taxonomy (GTDB): domain Bacteria; phylum Pseudomonadota; class Alphaproteobacteria; order CAAHEQ01; family UBA3637; genus RGIG4140. The sequence continues at coordinate 16,175 of SUUT01000021.1, forward strand.
ATCGATTGCTTGTTCTAAATCACCGGCTGTTTCAGCTAATGCTTTTTTGCATTCCATCATACCAGCCCCTGTTTTTTCACGCAGTTCTTTTACCAAACTTGCTGTAATTTCTGCCATTTTACGCTCCTTAACGTGTTTAAAAATATTATAAATAAAGTGTACGGGGAAGCAAATACCTCCCCGCAATATTTGGATTTTTAAGCTTGTGCTGTTTCAGCAACAACTTCTTCTGTCATTGGTTCTGCGATTGCACCCAAATCAACACCGGCAGCTTTTAATTCAGCTTGCATACCGTCTAAAACTGCGCCACTAATTAAATCACAGTACAAGTTAATCGCACGCAAAGCATCATCATTGCCCGGAATCGGATAAGCAATACCATCCGGATTTGCATTAGAATCACAAATAGCAACAACCGGAATACCTAATTTTTTGGCTTCGTTAATTGCTAATTCTTCTTTTGGAACATCAATAACAAAAATTAAATCTGGACGACCGTTCATATCTTGAATACCGCCTAATGAAGCAAACAATTTTTCACGTTCACGGGCAATGTTCAATTTTTCTTTTTTCGTCAAACCTTGTAATTCGCCTTTTTCTGTTTTAGCATCAATTTCTTTCAAACGTTTAATGCTTGAAGAAATTGTTTTCCAGTTTGTCAACATACCACCCAACCAACGATGGTTTACATAATATTGACCGCAACGGTTAGCAGCAGCAGCAATTGGTTCTTGAGCTTGAATTTTTGTTCCAACGAACAAAACTTTACCCCCTTTTGCAGCAACTTCACGAACAGCTTCCAAAGCACGAGCCAACATCGGCTGTGTTTGTGTTAAGTCCATAATATGAACCCCGTCACGTGTACCATAAATATATTGTCCCATTTTCGGGTTCCAACGACGTGCATTGTGTCCAAAGTGAACACCATTTTCCATCAGTTGACGAATTGTAATTGTCGGAAGTGTCATTTTTAATCCTTTCTTTTTCCGGTTAAACGTCTGTGAGGCAAGATATAGAAACCCAATTTCTACACCGGAAGCGTGATTTGAAGAACACCTTAAATAACGCTTTCCTCACATGTGTACTACGCTTAAAAAATATTAAGCATTGCATTTATACACTTTTTGAATCAAAAAATCAAGTAAAATTTATGTACCAACATTAGAAAACTGTGTTCTTATTCAATTCTCTAACATAAAAGACAGTCAGAAAAAACAAAAAAACACATTTTAAATAACAAAAAAAGAAATCAGCAATCCTTTCTTTAAAAATATATCAAATTATTGACAAACAATCTTTAGTATGATAAATTACAAAAAAGACTAAACATTCGGAGGAATACAAAACATCATAAAAAAAACGACTTGAAGCGGAACAAAAACTGATAGAGGAAGATCAAAAAAAAATTACTTGAAAATCAAAAAAATGATTTGATTCGACAAGTTAATGCCCTACCTTATGAAACAAAAATTGACCCACAAGGAGAAGATTATTTGTTAATACAGAAACTAGCACTTCTCGGCTGTTTGTATAGTGCCGCAAAAGAAGAATCTTTTGAAGTTGTCAGTGCATGGATTCCGATTTTTAAACGTGTTATTCCAAAAGAATCTTTAAATCAACTTATGCAACTTCAAGAATGCTTGGAAAGATCCAATATACGCAGAATTGAGTAATTTTGAAATCAATTTAAACAACACAGTGATTAAATAAAAATTTACAGGAGTATATAATGAAACAATCTTCTGAAATAAAAAATATCAATGCAGCATTATTTAATGCTATTGCAGAAAACAATTTAACAGCCGTTGCATTGCTTTTAGATCAAGGGGCTTCTTTATACGATTACAATGAAGAAAAGCTAACCCCCTTAATGGTGGCTGCAAAATACGGATATTGTGATATGATTCAATTACTTGTTTCAAAAGGTGCTAATTTGTATCAAACAACACAATTACCGGAAAACTATTGTTTGAGGTGGGCTGAACACATTGCCGAACAATATAATCATCCAAATGCTCATTTGTTGTTAAGCAGTATTCGTGGTAAACAAAGTTTTCAATATTATCGTTATGCACGTGCACTTAAAACAAATGATTGGGATAATTTACAACGTGTTCTTTTTAGTGATAGTGATTACAATGTAAATGCACAAAGTGAAAACGAAGGTAAAACAATCTTAATGAGTGCAGCAAACAGTGCTTCTTTTAAGATTGTTCAAAACCTTTTAAATGTAAATGCCGATATTAATAGGAAAGATACCCATTTACGCACAGCTTTACATTTAGTTGTTTTCAATAACAATGGGTCTTTTGTCGCACAAGAAAGTCGTCATTTAGATACCAAAAAAAACGATTTTTATCAATCTTGCAACCGATATTACATCGTTAAAACGCTTGTTGAGAACGGAGCAGATGTAAATACTCAAGATTTTGAAGGGAATACCCCATTACATCTATTTCTTTATAAAAAGGAATACGACATTGCCTTGTTTTTATTAGAACATCAAGCTAATATCAATCTAAAAAATTGGACTGATAATACCCCTCTATCAATTGCGGCCTCAATTGGATGGATTGAGGGGGTAAAAAAAATATTATCCATGGGGGCCTCTATTGATGAACCGACTTGTGAACAAAAAACAGCCTTACAGTGGGCGTACCTTTGCAAACAATACGAAATGATTGATTTTTTAATTGAACAAGGATCCAATGTAGATTTACCGTTGAAAGATGGTAAAACTCTTTTACGATTTGCTGTTGATAGTTATGATACTGTATTGGTTGAAAAATTACTTAAAGCTGGTGCAAATCCCAACAAAGCAGACAGATATGGAAAAACACCGCTTTATTGGGCACATATGCGTGATGATGCAAACATTCTCCGATTGATGAAACAATATCAATCACAGGCAACGCCTACTGCTCATAGAAATAACGCATCTTTAAATTTAACACAAACAAATACGCATTCAATTGCATAGTGTTTATCTTATTTAATTAGTTTTACACCTCTCCACCGGATCACTCCGGTGGCTCCGTTTTAAATGGCCCTCCCCATGCTTACACAGGATATATCATTTTAAATCAAAATTCCCTAGATACTCAATATAGCATCTCTACACCAATAGGACTGAAAAATAATCATTAAGCTATACACTTTCTATCCCGTAGTAGCAGAGATACAAACAGCTAATCTATTTCCTTTATTCTATCATCTTTTTATTATAGCCGGATGTTCATGGCTTGTCTGCATCTACCAACCTTATTCCGCTCATTTACATGTATAAAATTCAGTCTAAATACTAAAAATTTTGGACTAAATATAAAAAAACAATCAATCTCTTAAATTACTCATTTGTCACGGGATATGTTTCATCATAAATATTATGTAAGTTTCGTCCATTATATCGCCAATATGATGTTGGTTGAACCGCATATTTTCGCTTTAATAACTGTTGAGTTAAAGCTGTTAAAGAATACACTGATCCTCCATATTCAACCTTTTTAGCCGCACAAACTCGTACTTTTATTTGTTCATTTTGAATAAAAACAAGTTCAGAATCTATATTAATTCCCATTTCAATAAAATTTAACGGTGGTCTTTTAGGCAATTTTTTAACTGCTTCTTGTTCCTCTTTTGAAACATCTTTATCCAACGCTTTTTGTATTTGTGGTGTCACTTCTTTTAAATTCATCATTCTAACCCATTCCAAAATAGCATCAGGCTCAATAATAAAAAACTCTCTCCGAGGATTTAAGCGAGAAGCTTTAAAAACACGATGAGCTAAACTTTCCAACGCATGACAATCATCAACTTCGGCGGCAAATAAACACTTAAAAGGAAGTGGCACACTGGTAATTCCGGCATATAACTGAATCATTCTTTTTTGAACATCATCCATTTGTGTTTTACCGATTTTGACCAATCCGGGCATTGCCTCATTGGTTAATATATAAAAAATACCTTTTTTTTCTTTCATTTTCTTCCTCATCTTATTTTATTATATTAACCATTTTATTATTCCAATGCAATAAAAATAATAATATTCATCTAAAACAAATGATACAGAAGCCACCCACTCAAAAATTATTCTCTCAAAAAAAAAGAAATTGCAAATCTAACTGATAGTTCTTTATCAATAGCCATAAATTTCCCCAAATCATCCGTTTAAGCTATGGTTTCTCTCACAAAAAAAGGAGCCGTTTCCGACTCCTTTTTTATGTTTATCAGCTATCTCTTAAAATTTATATTTTAAGTTAGCCAATCCGGTATGGTTGGTATAATCTCCTTTGAACAAGCCTTCATATTCAAGAGAAACTTCAGCTTTCCGATTGATGTCCAATCCAACACGAGCACCAACTTCAATACCAAAACGATCCATATTTTCCGTTTTTACTTCGTATGTAGAACCATTCAAGAGATTTACACGCATACTTGTATCCGGTTCAATGAAATCATACGTTAAAGCAGCACGCAATTCAGGATACCAAGACAAAGTTGGAGATAATGTATATCCAATCGTGTATTGAGCACCTAAAATACCTGTTAATGTATGCCCATCAGCCGATCCGACTTTCTGACCAACAGAATCGGTATAGCCATGTTGTTTTGTATATAAATACCGCATACCGATTTCCGGTTTAATCACACCGGAAGCCCAATCTTTCCGGACATACGGTCCCATTTTACGACCCAACATAACCTGAGCTCCAATTGCATCAACATCATAATTGGCTGTCACATTATGATCAAATACTTTTTTATCTTCGTCATATTCGGAACGAGTATACATTGCCAACCAATTTGCATAATAGCGGTTCGGATTGTATTCCCCATAAATTGTTCCGGTATGAGAATCAATCGTTGTTTCACGACCGACAGAATCGCCATCTGCTTTTGTATAAGCATAAGAAACACCCATCCGCAAAGCATCCGTTACATGGCCATCAAACCCGACTGCAATTCCTTTTGTGTCCATATCCCAACCTTTACGGACATCATATTTTGATTTACCATATAAGCCTTGTACCCACAAATTGGAATCATGACGTGGGAAACGATAGAACCGTTTACCTCTATGCACATATCCGGTCCGTTCCATAGAATTATAGAAACGTTCGCTGATAACAGCGGATAAACGACGGGTAATTTCCGTTGCATGAGCCTGAATAAGCGGAGAAACATCTGGGGCTAACCCATCTAAAGCATCTCTGTATTCATCAGATTCGCAACCGACTGTTTGTGCTAACTCATTTAACTTATCCTGAATATCGGCAGCTACATCATTACCTGTAATGACACTACCACCAATCCAGCCCTCTAATGTTGCATTTTCATTTTCATCGCAATTACCGTCCGGACAGAACTCTTTTTTGCGTGAAATTTCGTAAACACCGTCACCTTTGGCTGCAATATCATACAATTTATTATTGGCAATATTGGCAAATTCCCCAACAACCCCATTTGCAGCATCTAAAACTTCATATTCACGTTTTTCCCCTTCGGCTAATTCACCGACACCAACAATAACACCTAAACTTGTATTATCATTGGAAACCGTAATATCATTGGCTGAAATTTTACCGTGAGAACCATCAGCATCTGTACTGACATGTGTTTGAATTTTAGAACCGGCCTTAATATTAACTGCATCGGCATAAATTGTACCATCACCGTCAACATTTGTCCCTCCTAAATCAATACGACTGTTTTCAATATTAACCGTACCGACTTTCTTTGCTGTTTCCGTTAATGTAGTATTTGTGTTAATACCATTATGTAATTGTAAATCACTATTTGTGATATTCATTGTACCGGCATTATAAATATCACCTGTCTGATCAAACAATGTTCTTGACGGAGATGGCACTGTTGTATCTGTAAATGGAGCGTAATCCAAATCAACATTATCGTGAACATCTTCAATATTAACAGTACCGGCATCTGTATTATATAAATTACTGCCCAATTCTGCTGTATTACCTGACATTGTCGTTGTACCTGTAATTTTTAATTGACCGGTATTATAAACCGCACCACCGTTACCGATTGCTGTATTATTTGCAATGGTTGTATTGGTTAAAGTTGTTGTTCCGGCATTATAAATAGCACCACCATCTGCAACTGAAGTATTTCCATCAAATGTATCTCCCGTAGAGGCATATGTACCATTTGTATCCACATAAACAGTTCCACCCAATACAGTTGAGCCAGCCGCTGTTCCTGTTATAACTTTATTACCGGAAAATGTAACATTTTCTGTCTGCAAATTACCACCAACACGAATAGCACTTCCTGCCCCATCTTTAGAATCAGTCGTTCCAACCGCTTGGTTATTTTTAAATGTTGAATCTTTAATAACGGTTGCTTCTATTGCATCGGCAAATTGATAAATAGCTCCTCCGACACCTGCTTTATTTTCTTGAAAATTTGTGTTTTCAATATTTTTAATAACAGCTCCATCGTGAATATATATCGCCCCACCTAAAGGAGAAACATTTTTCACGAAATGAGAATCCTTAATATCTACAACTTCCCCGTGTACATCCAATGCTCCACCATGTAAACCAGCTGTATTTTCAATAAAATATGTACCAGTAATCAATCCAATTTTAGCAGACACATCATCTAGATCTATTGCCCCACCATACATTTCAGAATCATTATTGTGGAACAAAGAACTGCCTATATTTAAATTTCCATTTGCCCCAACATAAATTGCCCCCCCATTATTACCATCAGCCGTGGCCGCTGATTCTGTATCAGAAGTATTTGTATTTACTGACCAACTATTTCTTGCCCCACTAAAAGACGAGCTTTGAATTGTCAAATCACCCTCAACAACAGAAGCTGCGGCATAATTGCTGGTTGCTGAAGAACTTGTCAGATTAGTCCATCCACCATCAGAAGTCACAGCATAATCGTCTCCAACATTAAAAGTACCTACTTTGTTCACATACAATTCTGCCCTATCTGAAGAAGGATTACTAGAACGAACACCAACAGATCCTTTAATCGTCCCTGTCGAATTTGTTTCCCCATCAATGGTAAAATCTCCACGTTCAACAACCGGACCAGTTGCAAGAGATTCGCCCGAATCTTTTTCCGTTGTAACAATTCCAGAACTTGGAACCTCATATCCCCCTGTCGGTTCTGTACTCTTATTAAACGCATCTATCGTATCAGCTAATGTGTCCGCCATTGATGCACTTGAAAAAGCTATTCCTGCTAAAATGGTACTACTTAACAAAATAAAAGACGTTTTTTTCAACATATTCCCTCCCAAAAAAAACTAATAAACATCATGACCATGACCCGAGTAAGGATTTCTAACAACACTAACAGCTTCACCAATTTGGCCATCATCAACTCTACCTTGTGAAGCAGCATTTAACCTTGTTGATACATCACTTTGTGTTGGAACAACAGGAGACTCTACCAACTCAGTCGCAGGTGTTGAAACTGAGGGTTCCGAAACAGTTGGTGTTTGTACTGCCGGAGTAACTATCGGTTTAGATGATGAATTTTGTGTCGTTACTGTATTTGAATCTGTATTTTCAGTCGTATTTGTATTTGTGGAATTACTCGTTTTACTATTGGTACCTTTTGTTGCAGTAGAAACACTTCCATTTGATGATTTTTTCTTCCGATTCTTTCTTGTTAAAAAGATTATACCCGCGGCAATAGCAGCAGCTCCGGCAACAAGCCATCCCCAATTTCGTCCACACCAATCTAAGAAACCGCCCTTTTCTTTTTCTGCTTCGGCTTTCTTTTCTTTATCAGCATCTTTTCCAGCCTGTTTTTCATCCGGTTTTTGAGCAACAAAATAATAACTTTGTCCATTTCCTTTATTCCACAAAACACCCTTTCCTTGTGCATTAGCCTTTTCAACCATCGCCCGTTCAGGTTCCGTCAACATAGCTAATTCTTTTGCCCGATTTCGTCCCTTTCGAGCTTCTGTTTCTCTTTTATATTCATCTGATTCCATCGACTGAACGGTTAATTGACCTTGTTTAGCCTTATAAACACCCAAAGTTACATCTGTTGCATTTGGATCAATTGTTAATACTTTCCCCATCACAACTAGCCTCCTCACACAAATTTAAAATACCACATAAAAAACAAATTAGCAATATTAATTTATCTACTCAATCCAGATTCAGCCCAAAATTTATCTGCATATTCTTGGTTACTATCACCCAAACCTATTGTTGTTTCCGGAACAAGTTCTCCATTTTTTAATTTTTCACTTAAATTTCCTGCAGTTGGACCATCCCCAGGCATCCCATTCATATTATTGTTTTGATTAGTTTGTTCAGACTGATTTTGGTTATTTTTATTTAAATCCGTTTCAGAAATATCTGTTTGCTTATCATTATCAGGTGTTGGCGTTACTGTTGTGACGGTTTTAGTGCTTTTCTTTTTCCGATTATGCCGTACCAAGAATACAATACCCACAGCAATGGCAGCCGCACCGGCGACCAACCAATACCAATTCCGTTTACACCAATCCACGAATCCGCCTTGATCTTTTTCCGTTTCAGTTGTATTTGTAGCTGTCGGCGTTTTTTGCGTCGGTTGGAATAAGAAATTACCACCATATTGACCGGCCCCCTTTACTAAAACAGGAACACCTTTGGCATTAGCCCCTTCAATTAATGTAATGTAGGCTTCTGCATCCATCGGTTTGCCATCCGACCCCTTCATTTTTGAATATTTGCCACCGGATTGAGCAGCAATTTTACGCATACGAGCATAAGCCTGTTGCCGATCTTTAGACGGATAAGCTTTTGTTAACCCTTGGTGTTTTGCACTATTGGCAACCAATGCTCCGGGGACACTTGCAGCCTGTTCCGGTGTCAAATCCGGAATAATAACTTCCGGTGTTGCCACTGCTTGTGCAGGCGTTTTTCCCTGTGTAGCTTCTGTTGCTGCCTGTTGTTGTGCTGCTGCTAATGTTTCATTTGCCATTTTATCCTCCTCAAAATGAAAAATTGTTAATTTATTATTAACTATATCACAGAAAAAAACTTTTGACAATAAAAAAATGTGTTTTCATTGATTTATTTCATTTTTTATTGTTTTTCCTTTTTTTAATCCATTGATTCTTATTCTTATTTTGTCTATATTTTTTTTGTTCTGAATTTCCTTTTTATGTTGCTATTTTTAACTCATTTACTTATCTTTATTAAGTAATATATTAATTTTATGAGGAGGTTTTATGAAAAAAACATTTATTTATACAACACTTACGGTTTTAACTTTAACAACCGGAATTGCACAAGCTTCTCATCACAACATGGGCGGCGGATTTAAAGGTCCGGAAATTGATTTAACAACCGTTCAAGATGCTTTAAAAATGAAAGATGATTCACATGTTCGCATTAAAGGATCTATTGAAAAAAGTCTTGGTGATGAAAAATATTTGTTTAAAGATTCGACTGGAACAATCAAAGTAGAAATTGATGACAAACACTGGAAAGGACAAACCGTTACACCAGCAGACACCGTTATTATCTCAGGTGAAATAGATAAAGAATGGAACGGAAAAACAGAAATTGATGTTGATCGCATTGAAAAACAATAAATACAATATTTCATTCACAAAACCCATCGTTTTCACGATGGGTTTAATTGTAAAGAGAAAACCACCGGCTAGGCCGGTGGTTCCGTAGAGCTTATAGCTTTTACATCCAAAAAATCCTTTCGTATAAGAAGAAATGACGGTCTGCAAACAGTCATAAAAAAGAAAGGATTTTTTAAAATGGACGATTATAAATTATCACATACAAGTTGGAATTGCAAGTACCACGTTGTATTCGCTCCGAAGTATCGTAGAAAAGCATTTTATGGAAGTAGAAGGCTGGAAATAGGGAGGATATTAAGGGAATTGTGTAA
>SUUT01000022.1 GCA_015062385.1 Alphaproteobacteria bacterium
GTACGTTTTTTTGTATCTATATATAAAAAATATAACCCGATATTTCTATCGGGTTATAAAAATCAGCAAAAAGAAAAATCTTATCTGTTAATTTTAGGATCCAATTCGCCAGATTTATAACGTTTTGCCATATCTGCCAATGAAATCGGTTTGATATGTCCGGCTTGACCTGCCGCACCAAATTCCTGATAACGGGCTTCACATACAGCTTGCATTGCATCCATTGCCGGCTTCAAGTACTTCCGAGGATCAAATTCAGCTGGTTTTTCTGTATAAACTTTACGAATTGCCCCAGTCATAGCCATACGCAAATCGGTATCAACATTAACTTTACGAACACCGTACTTAATGGCTTCTTGAATTTCTTCTACCGGAACACCATATGTTTGTGGCATTTTACCACCATAAGCATTAATAATATCCTGCAAATCTTGCGGAACAGAAGAAGATCCATGCATAACCAAATGTGTATATGGTAATTTTTGATGAATTTTCTTGATTGTGTCAATAGATAAAATAGCACCATCCGGTTTACGAGTAAATTTATATGCCCCATGAGATGTACCAATAGCAACTGCCAAAGCATCAACTTTTGTTTCTTCAACAAAACGGACAGCATCATCCGGATCTGTTAACAATTTTGATTTATCAATTTCACCATCAAAGCCATGACCATCTTCTTTTTCGCCTTTACCTGTTTCCAATGAACCGATACAGCCTAATTCACCCTCAACAGAAACACCGACTTGATGTGAAACATTTGTCACTTCATGTGTCACTTTTGCATTGTATTCATGTGAAGCCGGTTGACCATCCGGTGTTAAAGAACCATCCATCATAACCGATGTAAAACCATTCATCATAGCAGAAAAACAAACTTCCGGAGATGAACCGTGATCTTGATGGACACAAATCGGCAAATCCGGATACATTTCAACACCAGCCATCATCAAATGTTTTAATACGGCATCATTTGCATACCCACGAGCCCCTTTACTGGCTTGAATAATAACCGGAGATTCTGTTTTTTTAGCCGCCGCTAAAATTGCCAAAACCTGTTCCATATTGTTCACATTAAATGCCGGAATACCATATCCGTGTTCCGCAGCATCATCTAATAATTGTCTTAAAGATACTAATGCCATTTTATTTTTTCCTTTCATGTTGTGTTTGTAAATAATCAATCCACTCTTGACCATTAATCAAAAGCATTGATGTAATTGGTTCTTGCCCTTTGATATAGGCATACACGATATCAAAGCGAACCGGTTCGGATTTTAAAATTTGATCGGAAAATAATTTATCAATTTGTGTTGCATATTGTTCCGGCAAATAATAGCGGTGGATAATTTTGTCAAAATCTGCATAAGGACATTTATTATCGTCAAACTGAGTACAATCCGTATTATCCCAATCAATTTGATAACGAATATAACGACCGGACAAAAAATCTCTTGGATCAAATCCATGTACGGCAACAATAACCTGTTGTGCTGTTGTTGTTATATAAGTCAAATAGCAAACCCATACAAATAAAACACAAAACGGAATAAAAAAAGACAAGACAGTAAAAGTTTTTTTATTCATTCTTTCCTCCGTTTTTTATCTGTTTTACAATACATGGATAAATATATGAATAAAAAAAGATACCCATTAATAAAACAACACCCGTCACTATTAAACCGATGCCTGTTGTCATGAGAGAAACGACCAAATCAATATATTGCCAAACAACACGTACAATCATAACAGATAAAACAAAATTAAACCCTTTCATATGACCATTGTGGGCAAAATAGATTGCTAAACACAACAAATAAATTAAACTTAACACCATTCCCCAAAAAGGATTTTCTAAAAAGGAATAAATAATTGCCACAACAACACTTACAGCCCAAAAATGCCATAAATGACGTTTTTGCTTCATAAAAATGCCGATTAATCCAAACGGAATAACCATCAAGGCAAATACACCCCATATAGAATAAATTAGTTTATCGGATGAAAACACAACATCGTTTTCTGAATAAAACACATCATTTACAAAAACACTGAAAAAAGTTAAACAGATAAATCCATATTTGGCAACCTTAAAAAATGCCGTTTTTGCCCCCCAACTCCATTTAATTAAGAACAACAAAGCCAATAAAACCGTTAAAATCATCCATGTTCCGGCAACAGGCATAAATAGATTAAAGAACCTGTCTAAACTGTTTACAAACCAATAAGATTTTATAACAGACAATATTAATGTTATCCACCAAATTGCACAAAACAATAAATTATTTTTATATTTCCAGACAAGCGGTAAAACCATTAAAATCCACAATGTCGCATAAGCCTGACTAGAACTCAATATAGCACTTAATCCGTAAAATATTAGCCATATATTTTTACTCTGGGAAAACGAAGAAGCCCAAATAAACGGAACAGATAAAATCATACCGAAAAATACCGCTGTCCATGTGTTTCCTGTTAAATGAAACAGTTGCCCTATAAGAGCTATCCCAATAAAAATCCACCCAATATTACACCAGAGTAAAAATTCTTTTAATCGATATTTTTGACTGCTATTGATATACGTATAAGATAACCAAGCCAATAACCCTAAAAAACAAACAAAATAACCGATTAATTTTAAAAGCATCGGAATTTGATTCCAGTTTGCGGCAACCACGGCAATTATCCCCAAACCAATACATCCAACAGCAAAACAAACAAAATTAAACAACCAATTTATAGTCAATATATTTTGTTTTTCTTCATTTTTAATATTCTCTGTCGGATGAACAGGCATTTTCAAGTACTTTATATTTTCATCCAAAGAGCGTAATATCTCTTGATATTGTCTTTCTTCTAAAAAACCGTTTTGATACCAGTTTTTTAATCTTTTCTTTTGCTCGTATGCATAAATTTTTTGAAATTGTGTCTTGTTAATAACTCTTTGTTTTAATAAAATATTTAAGAACGAATCTTTTGATTTGCTAGAAAGAGAATAAATCCAAAACACCAAAATCAGAAAAGTAAAAAATGTGAACATTATTCATCCTTTATGTAATTTGGAGTAATTATAAAAAAAAATAATACAAAAAGCAATCTTTTTATCTGTAACTATTTGATTTTCTTTTTATGCGATTGAACTTTCCAAAAATACAGAAAAAATAAAACCAAGCCCATCAAAAGCCCTATTCCTATAAACAAAATACCTGTTCCGACTAAGTTAGGTAAGGATTGAAAATAAAACAGCAATAATCGTGCCACAATAATACCGATTGTAATGTGAAACAATACCATTCTTTTTGCACAAACGGCAAAAAACAATAATAGTCCCAAGAAGGATAACGACACAAAAAAACCGCCTAGAGAATTCTGCATAGAAATATCCCCTAAAAATATAACGGGGAAATATAAAAATATAGACCAATGATACAGACTTTCAGCTAATTTATCCGTAAAAAAGTGAGATAAATAAATCAGACAAATTAAAATCCCACCCATTAACGTGGTAGCAAAAAGAGGAGATTGTTCAAAGAACAATAAAAGCAATTCCAGTTTCATATATCCGATTAATCCACCTAAAAACAAAGGAATCCATAATAAAGCTAAAAATTTTCGTTTGCTTGCTAAAACAATTCCAAAAGACAACACTGCCCACAACAATAATCCTTTGGCACTATCTACCGGCAAATTAAAAATTTGAGCAATCAAACCAATACCCCCACCTATCATTAAAAATGTAATAAACAAGGCGATTTCAGCTATTTTATATCGTTCTTTTCGGATAGCAAAGAATGATAAAATCAAACCGCTTCCCAATACAACAAAAACAAAAATTAATTTTACCATATCTGGTATAACATGCCAGTGTGCCGTAATTAAAGAAATTGCCCCTAAACAAAAACAAAAAACACTTAACCATATAAATGTGCCAAAAATAAACGGCTTTTTCTTTGCGACATCTTGTTCTAAAATCTGTTCCCGTTGTGCCTTTGAAATAATATTCTTTTTTACCCACATATCAGTTTTTTTTGATAAATTCATATTAATCCCCCTTTTAAAATATATAAAAAATAAGGTTGTTATTGATTTTTCACAACAACAACCTATTCTTTTGTATTAAATTTTTTTATGCTTTACTTTAAATTAAGCAAGGTCAATGCTATTTTTTCTATATTTTCAGGTGTAAAACCGTAGGTTTCAAACAATTGATTCCCCGGTGCCGAAGCACCAAAATGATCAATGCCCAAAATAATACCTGTTTCACCGATATATCTATCCCATCCGATAGAGGAACCGGCTTCAATCACAATACGAGGAACATCTCCTAAAATTGTTTGACGATAGTCTGCCGATTGCTGTTCAAATAATTCAAGACACGGCATAGAAACAACTGCTGTTCGAATACCTTTTTCCGCCAACAAATCAGCTGTCTTTACAGCTAATGCAACTTCTGAACCGGTTGCAATAAGTGTTAATTGTCTATTCACTGTTTCTCTTAAAACATAACCCCCTTTATACACAGGATTATCGGCTCCATTTTTTCTTAAAACAGGTAAATTTTGTCGAGAACAAATAATGGCGGACGGATTTTGATTAAATGTTAACGCACATTCATAACAATCCACTGTTTCTACGCTATCAGCAGGACGAAATACCATTAAATTCGGCGTTGCACGCAAAGAAACAAGTTGTTCTATCGGTTGATGAGTCGGTCCATCTTCTCCAACACCAATCGAATCATGTGTCAAAACATAAATTTCATGTAAATCCATTAAACAAGCCAAACGAATTGCCGGTTTCATATAATCAACAAACGATAAAAACGTACCAGCAAAAGGAATAAAACCACCATGAGCAGCCAATCCATTCATAATACCACCCATGGCATGTTCCCGAATGCCATAATGAATGTATTCCCCATTATAAGAATCTGCAGTAATCGGAAGAGCATTATTCGTTTTAGTATATGAGGCAGCCGCTAAATCTGCCGACCCACCAATAAGACATGGAATATACTCTGATAATATATTTAACGTATTTTGAGAAGCCTTTCGCGTAGCAATTGTTTCTTTGTTTTTAATTAATTCTTCTTTATAGGCTGTTAATATTTGTTCTAAATTTTGTGGTAAATGACAATTTAAACGATTTAATAATTCTGAACCGATGTCTGTCTTTTCAACACGTTTTTCCCACTGTTGCCGCATTCCTTCCCATTGAGCTCCGGCTGCACGCCATTGTGACAAAATCTCAGTTGGAATATCAAACGGTTCCGCTGTCCAATTTATACTTTCTTTCAATCCGTTTAATTCATCCAAACCTAAGGGAGAACCATGGCATTTTGGGGTTCCCGCCTTCGTTGGCGTTCCATAACCAATTATTGTTTCACAATCAATCAAAACAGGTTTAGAACTTTGTTGTGCTTTTTCCAATGCTGTTTCAATAGAAGCAAAATCATGTCCATTACATTTTAAAACTTTCCAATTACTGGCCTCAAAACGCTTTTTCATATCTGTTGAAGATGCAACTGCCGTTGTTCCATCAATTGTGATTTGATTATCATCCCATAAAACAATTAAATTATTTAATTTTAAATGCCCGGCTAATTCTATGGATTCCTCTGATATCCCCTCCATTAAACAGCCATCCCCGACAAAAACATATGTTTTATGATTGATAAAATCATCACCATATTGAGCATTTAAAATCCGCTCTGCCAGAGCCATACCAACACCACCGGCAATACCTTGTCCCAGTGGACCCGTTGAAAAATCAATCCCATTTACAAGAGATTTTTCCGGATGTCCGGCTGTTTTGGAACCCAATTGTCTGAAATTTTTAATTTCATCTAATGTAATATCTTCAAAACCCGTTAAATACATCAAACTATATAACAGTGCCGAACCATGACCATTAGATAAAATAAATCTGTCCCGATCAGGCCATTGTGGATTTTTAGGGTCAAAATGTAAAAATTTACTCCACAAAACAGTAGCAACATCTGCCATTCCCAAAGGCATCCCCGGATGTCCGGATTTTGCTTTTTCTATCATATCAGCAGATAATACTCTGACAGCATTAGACATTTTTTGTAATTCAAACATTATTCTTTCTCCCTGTTTTCAAATAACGAATTAATAAAATAGATACTTTCCGTAAAACCGGATTTTTTCTCACCTAAAATTTGTGGTTTATCATCTCCTTTATATAAAATCATTAATGGTGTATCTAATCCACCAACATCAGGTACATTATGATCACCATATAAAACAATTAAACTATCTGTTGGAATTTGTTCATAAAACAATTTAAGCCCTTTATCCAATTCATAAGCAGCATTCAAATATTTTTCTCTGTCAGAAGACGGATTTTTGTAAAGTTCATTTTGAGAAATATAAGGCGGATGCATTCCTGCCGTAATAATAAATGAAAAATTTTTCTGTGAAGGATTAACAGATTGTAAGGCTTTTTTAAAAACATCTATATCTGAAACACCCCATTCGCCTCTTGGAATTGAAGCATCAAAATCTTCCATAAAATAAACTTTATCAAATCCCATTACCGGATAATGATTAATTCTTTTAAAAAATAACCGTTCAAAACCATGAAAGAATTGAGTATTATATCCCTTTGTTTTCATACGATGTGCCAAACTGTTTATATTTTTATGAATAATCGGCGGATACTTCAAATAAACAATATAGTTATTTTTTTCGCAATTTAAATCCAATCCGGACATCATCATAAAATCAGTATTGGCACTTCCTAAACAATGATAATGATTTTTATCTTCCTGATAATAGGCACTTTGTTTTTGTTGATATAAAAACGGCATTGTTTTCGGTGTAATAGCAGATGTTGTCAAACTTTCAACCTGTATCAAATAAACAAAGTTAGGTATGCGAGACAAATAAATATTATCTGTTTTCATTTTATCTGTCACTTTTTTGTTTCCGGACCATATAATACTATCCATTTCCGAAATAGAATCCTGATAAATATAATCAATCGGAAACGTTATTTTGTGTAATAATCCTTGTTCAATAGACATGTATAAATTGGGAAACAGATAAGTTCCTAAAACAAACCATTTAAAAATATCAAAAATACCAAGTAAAAACAAAACAAAACTACTTATTCCGGACCAGATTAAAGCCTTTTTCAAACAATTTTTCGGATTTTTCAAAACCCAAAAAATTTGCAAAACGGTTAAAGCTAAATAAATAAAAAATCGACAATCTAATAAAGATTTCCAATTTTGTAAACCAGCATAAAAACCTTCTTTATATGT
Organism: Alphaproteobacteria bacterium; assembly: GCA_015062385.1. Classification (GTDB taxonomy): domain Bacteria; phylum Pseudomonadota; class Alphaproteobacteria; order CAAHEQ01; family UBA3637; genus RGIG4140. The sequence continues at coordinate 7,289 of SUUT01000022.1, forward strand.
AGATAAAATCGCATATAATTTTAAAGCAACAACATTAACTTTGTAATATTCTTTAAAAATACAAAACAAAGCAAAATTAAATAACAAAACAAAAATTGTAAACCCTCGTCCAAACAACAAAGAAACATACCAACCAAAAGCTGTTAACAAAAGAACGGCAGAATAACCGAATGTATTAAAAAAAGGACCATTTTTATAAAACAACAAAACATCCGAAAAAAAACTGCAAAACGTTAATAAAAAAACACCCATACCAATTGAGCAAAATATTTTTTTAAAATCTTCTTTTGCCGATACCGGATTTTCTTTATCCTTTATGAAATAAGAATATTTTTGATTCATATTTGTAAAATCCGCCCTAAGAAAAACTGATTTCTTCCATAAGAAAGTTTTCTGATTATTTCAACATTATTTGGAAATTTTAAATCCTCATTGCTATCCGCTTCAATAACAATTAACGTTTCTGAATTAATCCATCCTTTTTGTAAAAATGAATTCAATGCCTTTTCAGATAAGTTTTGATGATATGGTGCATCACTAAAATAAATTTGAATAGCTTTCTGTCCTATTGGCGGTAACAGTGCATCATTCAAAATTTGATATCTATCAACTTGAAAACAATTTAGATTTTGTTTTAGATAAAGCAATGCTTCTTTATTTTTTTCAAAAAAGAAACAATGTTTTGCTCCTCGCGATAAAGCTTCAATTCCAATAGCACCGGAACCGGCAAAAACATCAACAAAAGAAATATCCATCCAGTTTTTACCTTGTTTTAACAAATAGCTTTCCAAAACATTAAACAAGCCTTCTTTGGCACGGTCGCTTGTTGGGCGAGTGATGTTTTCAGATGCCGCAATCAGCTTTTTTCCTTTATACTGTCCGCTGATAATTCTCATAATAACTCTTTCAAGGCTTTTTTAGTCACTTCCCGAACACCCCCCTTTTCTAAATTTCCTAATTGAAAAGGTCCATAAGAGATGCGGATTAATCGTGTAACAGGGAGACTAAAATGTGCCATTATATTACGGATTTCACGATTTTTACCCTCAGTTAATGTTATTTGCAACCAACTATTTGTTCCTTGCGTTCTTTCTACTTCAATAGAGCACGGAGCATACTTAATACCCTTTATTGTTATTCCCTTTTCTATTTTTTTTTGTATTTCAGGGGTTAAAATACCATGTATCCGAACACGGTATTTACGTTTCCATCCCATAGTCGGATGTTCTAACCGTCGAGCCAACTCTCCATCTGTTGTTAACAGGAGTAGTCCCTCCGAATTTAAATCCAATCGTCCGACAGAAATAACTCTTGGTAAATATGACGGTAACTTTTCAAAAACTGTCGGTCGTCCCTGTGGATCTTTATGCGTTGTTACCAATCCGGTTGGTTTGTGATAACACCATAAACGTGTTTCTTGTTTGGTTCCTATCGGTTTACCATCAATTGTTATAATATCGGATTGACTCACCGTAAAAGCCGGAGTTGTTAACTTTTCTCCGTTAACACTCACACGTCCGTCCAAAATCCACTCTTCGGCAACACGGCGAGAACATAATCCCGCTCCGGCCATTATTTTTGCAATTCTTTCCTTTTTTTCTGTCATCTTCTCTTTCTTTTCTGTTTATTTTGGTATATTATACAACAAAACTATCAAGAAGAAAGAAAAAAAAGATATGAATGATAAAATTTTACAAAAAGCATTAATCTACGCTTATAAAGCCGCTCAAAAAGATGAGGTACCTGTTGGAGCCGTTATTTTTAATTCTAAAACAAATGAAATTATTGCTTGTGCTCATAACCAAACAGAAAACAATCAACTCCCTTTTGCTCATGCCGAAATTATAGCTATCAAAAAAGCCTGTAAAAAATTAAAGGTAAAACGATTAGACGGTTATTCTCTTTTCGTGACATTAGAACCCTGTGTTATGTGTGCCGGTGCTATTTCTTGGGCACATTTAGATGCATTATATTTCGGTGCTTGTGATGCTAAAACAGGAGCTATCAACCAAGGGACTTGTGTTTTTAATCACATGCAAACACACCATAAGCCCCAAATTTTTAGTGGCTTTGAAGCAGAAAAATGTGGTCAGATTTTATCTTGCTTTTTTAAAAACAAACGACAACAGAAAAAAAATTTAAAAAGGAATAAAGATGGAAACAACTGAAAAACCTATTTTATCCGTCACAGAAATCTCTTTATCATTAAAATCATGTGTCGAGCAAATTTTTAGTGACATTCGGGTTCGTGGAGAAGTTATTGGTGTTAAAAAAGCTCCTTCCGGACATACATACTTTTCATTAAAAGATAGTGATTCTGTTTTATCTGCTGTTTGTTGGAGAGGACGAGATAAAACAACTACCGATTCGTTAACAGATGGTTTGGAAATTGTCTGTACCGGCAAATTATCCACTTATCCGGGTCGTTCAAATTATCAAATGATCGTAGAAAAAGCAGAACCGGCCGGTATCGGGGCCTTACTAAAATTATTAAACGATCGTAAGATAAAATTGGAAAAAGAAGGTTTATTTGAGATTTCCCGTAAAAAACAAATTCCGTACTTACCGGATATTATCGGTGTTGTTACCAGTCCGACCGGAGCAGTTATTCGTGATATCATGCATCGACTAAATGAGCGTTTTCCTCGTCATGTCTTGCTTTGGCCAGTACTTGTTCAAGGAGAAGGAGCCGCTGAACAAATTACCACTGCCATTAATGGATTTAATGCCATTCCACAAGAAGGAATACATACACCAACCGGTTTTATCCCCCGACCAGATTTACTCATTGTTGCCCGAGGAGGAGGAAGTTTTGAGGATTTATGGTGTTTTAATGAAGAAAACGTTGTGCGGGCGGCGGCGGCTTCTCAAATTCCTTTGATTTCTGCTGTTGGTCATGAAACAGATACAACACTAATTGATTATGCTGCCGATTTAAGAGCCCCTACCCCAACAGGAGCCGCAGAAAAAGCCGTTCCTGTTCATGCCGAATTATCAGCTTATGTTTCAGAAGCCCAAGAGCGTTTAATTGATGGTTTGTATCGTTTATTAGAAAATGCTCAAAACAAATTAGAAACTTATTCCCGAGCAATGCCTAAGTTGTCTGATATTATTCAATCATTTTTTGAAAAGCTGGAAGATAGATCTGAACGTTTAAAAAACAGTATCAATTATTATATGAAAAGCACAGGAAATCAATTAGATATGCAATCAAAACTTCTTCAATCATATTCTTTTAATGCTGTTTTAGAGCGTGGTTTTACTTTAATATTGAATAATAATAAACAAATTTTATCGTCAAAATCAATTGCAGAACAAGAAGAAAATTTAAATATTCGTTTTTGTGACGGAACACTAACCGTATATACAACAAATATATATCAACCCACATCAGAAAAAAAATTAACTTCTTTCAAAAACAAAAATTCTTCTCCTTTTCGAAAACAAAATAATATGCATCAACCCGATTTGTTTTTTCAAGAAGATAGCGTAACCACAAAGTAATTACATACATTAAAATCAATTAGTTATATAAGAAATTTAAATTATTCACTGAACAAACGGACATCTAAATGATAAAGAGAAAAACCTTAATAAAAAATAAAATAAAATTCAACAAACCAAAATTTGTAATTACAAAAAATATACACATTGTTTTCAAACCCCTTTTTTTGATATTTTATATAATTACAATATCATTACAATGTTTTTCTATGACATTAAACGAACCTCTTTACGATGGGATGCTTGTCAAGGGCAAATTAAACACTGATGAAAAAATATGGTTTAACAAAAGACAAATTATACCTCATTCTGATGGTACGTTCTATTTTGGCATCCCTCAAGGTCATACAGACACGTTAATTTTACAGTATGAAAAAAATACACCAACCGGAATAATCAAGACTCAAAAAAAATTTGAAGTGAAACGACAAAAATGGAAAGAAACCAAAATAAACGGACTACCAAAAAATAAAGTAAATATTTCAACCCAAAATCAAGAACGGATAAAAAAAGAAAATATCTTACTAAAAGAAAAAAGAACAGAACACAATAAAAATTTCTTTCCAATTTGTTTTACAAGACCCATTGCATCAAAAAAATATCGAATATCCGGTGATTTTGGAGCAAGACGGATTCTAAACGGCATTACCGGTAGTGGGCATAGTGGTACAGATTATGCAGCTTTAAAGGGCACCTCCATTGTTTCACCGGCAGACGGTATTGTGGTCATAACTCATAATGATATGTTTTTATCCGGAAAAACTATTTTAATCAATCACGGATATGGAATTTTTTCATCATATTCTCATTTATCCAAAATATCCGTTCAATCCGGCAAGCACATTAAAAGAGGTGAAAAAATTGGAGAAGTCGGTTCAACCGGACGTTCAACCGGACCGCATTTACATTTTACGTTAACTTGGTTTGACATAAGAGTTGATCCTGAACAAGTTTTTAACAATTATTCATGCACTGTTTCAAAATAAATATTAAAATTTTAATACATTCTTAAATCTGAAAAAAAGAAAACTTATGCTATCTGCAATAAAAGGGACGTATAATTGCAACACTTTTTTACACTTTTTAGTATTTTTTTTAATTTTAAATAAATAATTCAACTCAAACAATAATCTTTCATTTTTGCCAAAATCAGATTTTGCTGTTTCGAAGCGGGAAAAAAAGGTCCCTTTTATTACACTCACTTTATAAATGCAACTTTATAATTGTGAGGAGAAGATTATGCAAATTAGAGTTAATGAAACCGGACGGAGTATGGTAGAAATATTAGGCGTATTAGCCGTTATCGGCGTATTAAGTGTCGGCGGTATTATGGGATATCGGTTCGCTATGGATAAATATCGGGCAAATGATATTATCAATGAAGTCAATATGCGTAATCGGGATACATGGCATCAATACCAAAATAAAGATTTGCCTGATGTGGAAACATTAGATGAATGGAGTTCTTTTACACAAACAGGTTTTCCGATAGGAGTTTATCCTCGTTCCCATATTGTATTTGATGTACAAGTTGATAATGTACCGTCAACCGTTTGTTTACAGGTGCTTAATATGAATATTGAAGGACCACTGTTTATTTGGACTTCTGATAGTGAAGGAAAAAGAGTCCTTTATAATGGAAAAAACGGTATTGATTTATGTGGCTCTTATACAGAAACATCTCTTGTTTTTACAACAGCATTAGATTCTTACGGAAATGAGGAAGGCTTCAGGAACGGATTGACCGATGATAATGGACATCCTATTCGTTTTTGTTTGGACGATTCGGATTGCCGAGAAAAATGTGAAACCTGTGGATTGAATTATACGTGCGAATCAAATTGTCCGACAGATAAACCGATATGTAGTGCTAATGAATATAAAACTTGTGTTGCCTGTGAAAGTAATTCGGATTGTCCAAAACAAAATCAGATTTGTGATAAAAGTACAAGCGAAAACAAATGTATTTCTGTTCCGGAAAAATGCGATAACGGTTATTTTCGCTCTAAAAACGGTGCCTGTATTGAATGTGAATATGGTGGAAATATTGTTGTAAGTGAAGAGGCATTTAGTATGCTTAACGTTCAAGATGATAAAACCGGAATAGAAATGTGTCAAGCCTGTGAAACAGCAGGTACAAAGCGAATTTTAGAAAATATCACACATGAAGACGGTAATAAAACATATTATTGCTCGGCAACTTGTACGAAAGGAATTAGTGTTCAAACGTATAGTTCCGGATGTGTTTCCTGTACGGATTTTCCTCTATATCAGGACTATCGTATCATAAATGATTCGCAAGTACAAGAACAATGTACAGCATGTGGTTTTTTAACACATTTATTTGGTGGATATGCACTGTATTGTGGACATCAAAAATGTCCGGATAACAAATATAAAATGAATTATAATGGAAACTGTGTGGATTGCTCAACTTGGATTTCAGACGGTTCTGTTGTTTCCGTGGAAGAGTGTTTAACTAATTGTCACGGATTAAGAAAAATTGACAGTAAAAATACTTGTGCTCGTGTATGCCCTCAGCCAACAGATGTTTCAGAAGAAGAATCCATCAGGATTTGTAAAACAGAAGGTCCGAGTTCCTCAAATTGTAAACGGACGTTTGTAGGTAATTATGGGGCAGCATATTCCTGTTATTCTTGTAATGCGACAACCAGTTATTCATTAAGTAATGTACCGGAAGAAGACAAAGAACTTTGTGAAAAATGTGGTCGTTGGTATAATAATGGATATTGTCACTTAAATGGACCTCAAACATGTATTAATAAAAAAGATGAAAGTGGTAAAAATAGTACAGAAAATCAATTTAGAGGATATGACGGCAAATGTTATGCTTGTTCTTCAAGTTCTGCTATTGAAATAGATACAACCGAAGATGCCATGCAGATGTGTGTTAATAATTGTGCAGATGTTCAAGGTAAAGTTGGAAGTGTATCTTTTGTGGGACGAGAAATTTTGACACATGGTGACGGCAAACGAAAATTTTGTGTACCTATTACACCCAACGGATATTTTTACGGTGGTGTTTGGCCTGAAAGTACAGCAGATTCATTTATTCCCTGTAATGATACATCTTCGAATCGTACAGATCTTATTTTAAGTGGTTGGAACAATAATGATATGACAACTATTTGTAAAAAATGCACAGAACGAGAAATTTTTTGGACATATCATACAGGAAATGTATCAAACTGTATTATACGTACTTGTCCAACCAGACACATCAGAGGGGTTCGAGGGGAATGTATTTCATGTGATGATTCTAATAATACCATTACATTGATGTCATCCGATTCAAAGTATCAATTAGAATGCTCTGCTTGTGGAAATCGATTTGCTGTTGGTAAACAGTGTATGAAATATACTCCCGGTATTAATGGTGTTTGTAATAGTTATGATAACGGAACTTTACCACCTTATCCTGCCGGTGATGGCAAGTTGTTAAGAGATTCTGCCGGTAATTGTCAGGATTGTCGGGATAAAACAGCTCGTTATACAATGAACGCAACAGATAAAATTTCTCAATGTGGCAGTTGTGGAGATAGACGCTTGGTGGGTAATGAATGCGTACATGGACTTTGTGAACAAGAATCAACTTTTATAACCATAAACAATACCTGTGCTTCCTGTACAGCAGATATGATAGAAATACCGGATACAACAGCTTCCCGTGATGGATGCACCGCCTGCAATAGACCGTTAATGACTGTCAGTATATCGGAAGCAGAAACAAAATTGTATTGTCTAAAAGAAGAATGTAGTAATGGTATTTCGTATCATACTCAAAATGATTTGCTTTGTAAAACTTGTTCAGAAGGCGGTATTGGTATTATTGGAAATGAACCGGTTTATAGTGCTTATTGTGAGGCTTGTAACAGAGTCGCATATATTGAAAATGGTATCAAAAAATGTTCTCAGCAAGCTACTGATGGATACTTTATAGCTCTAAACGGACAAAAAGTATCCTGTGGAGCCGATAAGACAGAAATATATGACGCATATCAGGCAAAAAAACTCTGTGAAGAATGTTCAACGACTGAAAGAATTGTTGTAACAGATAGCAATGGACGTTTTTATTGTGAGAAAATATAAAAAAGGTATTGCTTTTTCATCTTCCTTTTTTTAAACTAATAGAAGGAGAATTGATTATAAAAAGGAATAAGATGAAACAACTTGTTTTTATATTACTTTCGTTATTTGTTTTGACACCTGTTTATGCTTTTTGTCCTAAAAAACCGGTCAAAATCAATATTGTTACAAAACCGGGGAAAGTTATTTATGACCATTCTCACAGCAGGCAAGAGTTTGGTAGATTATCCCATACAAAGGTTTCTCCAAATACATTGGGTTTAACGGCAACAAAACTAGATATTTCTATGGATGGAGAAAGCTATACAGAGGGAAGAGGAGCTCGTAAATGTACCGGTGTTTCAAGTGTCACTTTTTACATCGGATATGATGAAATTAAGGTGTACATTGATAAGAAATATCCCAAAAATTCTTGTAATTATCGTGTTATTAAAGAGCATGAAGATTATCATGTCGGAGTTGCTCAACAAGCGATTTCATTTTTTAAACCGGACATTGAAAAGGAATTGAAAAAAGCTGTTCAACAATTAACGCCGGAAGTGACATATTCTTCTGAACGGGCAAATCAGGTAATGGTTCGGCAATTTACCCAAATCAAAAAACATTTACAACCGTTATTAAATCATATTAATAATAAAATTGCTTCTAAAAATTACGAAATTGATACACCGGAATCTTATCGGGAAACAACAAAGTTGTGTCCTAAATGGTAAATTTAAAACCACTTCATTTTTTTCAGAATTGAAAGTTGCAATAGTGCTATAAAAAACAAAAACAATGCAATAATAAAAAATCCTCGACTATCTTGTCCAAATGGAATACCACCGATATTTGCACCGAACAATCCTGTAATAAATGTTAATGGCGTAAAAATAACAATCACAATGGACATAATATACATCGTTTGGTTTAAGCTAACGTTTGTTTTGGAATCCAATTCCTCCTGTGTCACGGTAGAGTGATCTCGAGCAGAATTTAAATCTTCTACGGCCTTAGCTAAATCTAAATAAATTTCACGTAAATGATTGTTATTTTCTTCTGTTAAAACAGGATGGGTTACACTTCTCAATACTTTTGCAACATCTCTTTGTGGCACAAGATAACGGCGTAATCCCACAATTTTATGTCTTAATTGACTTAAATTTTCACGCACATCTTTATTGCGAAAACTTTCCGGTTCAATAACTCTTTCTTCCAATTCATCTACTTCATCACTGATTTTGGAAATTGCATTTTCAATATGTTCAGTCATTACCTTAACAAGAGATATGAAGCAATCTGACGGAGATTTTGGACCGGTTCCTTTTTTCAAAAGTGAACGTACACGACGAACAGCTGGAATAGGACGGTGAGATAATGTTAAGATACGGTTTTTTTCAATCCACATATGTAAAGCAACCATATCATCAATTTCAGCGGATTTCTGAGTATTAATTCCCCGCATAACAACTAAAATACCTCTTTTTTTAGGGAAATATCGGGGAGACGTATCTTCATCCAAAAGATTTTCAATCACACGTTCATCTAAACGCATTTCTTTTAACCATTCTTGGTTTTCTTCATCTTTATAATCGATGTGTATCCACATCATTCGTTCGGATGAATTAGGTACTCTTTCCAAATCAAGGGTTTTTGCACCGCCTTTACCGTCAAAAACCAAACCAAATTCCGGTGTAATTGCCATAATGACCTCCCTTCCGGATTTTTTTATTCAATACAGCAATCTACCGCCTTTCTAACAACGGCTTTTAATTTACCGAAAACAGTTGTTTCCGTTGAAGACGGGGTTTCTGTAACAACATCTTTTGTTTCTTCTGGCACTGCAGTTATAGCCGTGGCCGTTTGTTTGACTTCTTCCAAAGAATCCGGCTTCCAAGAAATATCTTTTGCATCAACCAAATTCATATTCAGTCCCCAAAATAAGCAATATAAATCATATGCTTGATTAAATAATTGATAAGCTTCGTTTTTGTTCCCCATTGATTGTTGTTTTGTGCCAACTTCCATTAAGCGCATACTGGTAGCTAATAAATGTTTGGAAATGCACCATACTTCTCCTTCATAAGAGGGAATTACTTTCAACATTAAATTCTTTCGCATTTCACGAATATCTTGAACCATATCATAAAAAGAATTTTTACCTGTTTTGGCACCGGAAAAAACCAAATGTTCTTCAATACTGATTAAATTCATAATAGCAATTGTTAAATCTTGATCGGAAGATAAATCTTTTGGATTTTTCTTTTTCATATTATCAATACGTTCAACAAATTCTTTTACATTTTTTGCTTTTTCCATGTTTGTCTCCTTATAAAATTATTTCTCTAACAATTCAATAGTTGCTTCATTTTTAACAGCACAATCGCATAACGGATAAAAATAAAACAATGTGCTGACAATACCAACCAATAAAACAGGGACAACAACTTTTTCAAAGGGAAAATGGGCATGTCCACCGTTTTTAGCTTTCATCCATGCATAAAAATGAATACCACCAATAAACGTTAATGCTCCTATTATATTGCTTAACAAAAAAGAATCTATATATAAAAAACCGATAATCAGTGGTTCATAAGGAATACTGCCGGGCATTGCCGGAATATACATTAAACCAATGGAAGCAATAGATAGTCCCATAATTATTTGATTGCGACCGGCAAAAAACCACTTCTTTTTATTCATCCAACGTAAAAGAAAATATCCGAAAATTGCCAACAATGCACCAGACCAAACACCAATAACACATTTATCTAAACCGGATTTTTCAGCTATGTACAAAGATGCACCTACTGTTACCATACAGACAGGACAAGCCGGATTTGCCCAAGATTTTAATGAAACAAATAAAGCTGTTAAAACAGAACCTAATTTAAACATTTTTTCCTCACAAATTTTAAGATATTTTCTTATAGCGTTATTTTGAAAAAAAATCAACCACTAAAAATAGTGCTGTTTTGGTAAAATAAAATATGAGAGAAATTTACTTTTATAGAATAAAAGCATATAAATTAACAAAATAAATAAGTTCAAAACGAAAATAGTTTTACAATCATTGATAAATTTTTGATAAAAAAAGACCTATTGTCAAAATAGGTCTTTTCATGTAACAAGAACACTTATTCAGCTTCTTGTTCACAATAGAATTTAAATCCTTCTTGGTAAACAAATCGACCGGATTTGAGACACAAAGATTGTGATTCTTCATCTGCCCCAATCTCGTTTGTTTGTGTATCAATTTCTTTAATGTGACAACTACCATCAATATCTTGCCATTCATCTGATGAACAGGTTTGTACACAGTATGCATTTGTTGTACTTTTATCTGAATTCACACGCATGATACGTCTATTACAACCGGTACAATACAATTCTCCGCTTTCTGTACTTGGAATGGCAACCTTTATATCGTCCGTTTCGCAAGATTTACAGCCGGTAAATGTTAAAAACGTTTCATTTTCTGTACAGCCGTTATATTGACAGGTACCATCAACCATCATTCGAATCCCCCCACAACTGGCACATTCTTCTGCTGTTGCTTTATAAGCCGATGTTTGACTATCGCATCGCCGACATATTCCCGTATTATCTCGATAATATACGCCGGTTGTGTAATTTGGATATTTTGTCGTATCGGGACTATCATTATTACAGACTCCTGATGTCCCCGGTTTATAATAAACACAATATCCGTCTAAATAGATATGATTACCACATGCCTCGCATTCTGTTTGACTGTTTGCTAATTTAGATGTACCACTGGATGGACAAGCAGTGCATCTTTCATCCCCGTGGATATTTCCTGTTCCACAATCAGTTGGTCGACAATAATAATAACCATAAACTGAACCATTGCTATATTCTGTTTTTCCTTCTCCACATCCGGTTGTACATACATTTAAAATTACATCACTTTTAACATCTTGATACCCCATATTATATCCGTTTCCTATATCATCGCAAGAAATACAAGCACCTGTAAATGTTTGGAAATATCCTGTTCCGCATTTATTATAACAAATTTTACGCGTTGAATCATAGCTTCGTTGATTTCCGCATATTTCACATGCTTCCTCTGATTCAACCGTTACACCGGCAGGATGTGTACAATCATAACATTTATCAACACCTCTAAATTGATTATTTCCACAAGTAGCACTATCAACTTTTGCACATTTTGAACCGTCAATAACTCGTCCGCAGGCTTCACAAAGAGATTTAATATAGGCACTAACACCACCATTTAATCCAACTTCCGGTTTTTCATCCGTATCACATGGATAACAGGTTCCATAATGAGATTGGAATGTGTTTGGATCACAAGCTCGAGGACAATAGGTAGCTTTTCCCAACCATTCTGATATAGTTACAAGTTGATGTTTTTCCCGTAAGGCTTCATTAGAAGTTGTTGCACAAGCTAGACATTCACTTTCCCACTGACTTTTTAAACTTCCGGCCGATGTTTGGAATCCTTCATGCCATATCTTAGCTGCATAATAATCAAAACAAGCTGGCCAATTGGCCCCATAACAATCCGTGCTTGAATCTAATTTACATTTGCGACATTTTCCACTATTTTTAAAATATCCCTCCGGACAATCTTTTAGAACACAAGAAGAATTTCCTCCCGATCTTGGATCCGGTCTAAGCCATACCCGATTTGAACAAGAGGCACATTGAGCAAATGCCTGATCATCATTTGGAATTGTCGGTTCATTACTCGAATCGCATTTTACACACCCATTTGATTTACTTAAGAAACTAACACCTTTTACACAACCTGTTGCACAATATGTTTTTAAATTATCTCCACTACCGGCTTCTTCTACCCGATGCTCCGGACTGGTACAAGCTAAACACATTTCTCGTCCTGAATGCGTATCTTTTACTGTTATACCGCCAACTTCCGATTCAAATATTCCCTCATTATCATCAGAATTCATAATAATAACGGAACCCATATTACTACATTTAACACAAGCTCCGTTAGCTGCACGAAACTCTTTCCCAAAGTTTTCTCCTTCTCCACATTGGGGGGGAATCTTAACACAAATATTACGAGTTACATCACATACCGGATTATTTGACGGACAATCCGAATCTTGTACACAATCCACACATCCACAACCATCTGGATTACAAACCTGTCCTTTTGTGGTACATTCATCTACACAAGTCATTGACTTTGTATCACAATAGGGAGTTCCGCAACACGAATCACAATCTTCATTTTCCGCACATCGTTGCGAATCCCCTTCTTCTCGGGTACTTCCATCCGTATTGATAAAAGAGGTAAAGACCATTTGAGCTACATCATCTTTCGGGCAAATGTTGACATTCCCTTCATAACGGAGCCCATTGACCTGAATATATTTTAATCCTTTAACATATTGATTTAGGTTTTGTCCCAACACTTGTTTACAAATGTTGTTCGGAACTTCATCTACCCATATTTTAAAAGCTACATCCAAGTGTGACGTTATCATAATCGGAAACCCAGTCTTTGTTGTTTCTCCATATTCCGGAAATGCATCAACCCCTGGTTCTGTTTCCGGTAAAGTCTTGTTTGTATCATGATAAATATGCCATATATCTGTTGAACGCATATGCACAGATTCCACAATATCATTGGTCCGATACTTATCCATGGCATATTTATATCCGATTATCCCGCCGACACTTAATACGCCGATAACAGCCAATACGCCCAATATTTCTACCATACTCCGTCCGAGTTCATTGATTTTAGTTTGCATATCTTTCTCCTCACATCATAAAGTTGCATTTATAAAGTGAGTGTAATAAAAGGGACCTTTTTTTCCCGCTTCGAATCAGCAAAATCTGATTTTTGCAAAAATGAAAGATTATTGTTTGAGTTGAATTATTTATTTAAAATTAAAAAAAATACTAAAAAGTGTAAAAAAGTGTTGCAATTATACGTCCCTTTTATTGCAGATAGCATAAGAACACTTTACATTTTATCAAAAGATGATACAATAATTTTGATAGTCAAATGTTCGATGCATTTGACGTTTTTTATTGAATGAAAGGAAAAAAATGAAAACAATTTCATCACTTATCCGTAATTTACGGAAAAAAAAGATTTAACACAAGAAGAACTAGCTGAATTGATGGATGTTTCAACGCTCTCAATTAGCAATATGGAACGAGGCAAACATTTTCCCTCGGCTAAAAATTTAAATAAATTAATAAAAATATTTGAATTGGAAAATCAGTTAGAATCACTCTCGCTATTCTTAACATCTGATTCGGAAAAACAAAAATATTTACTTCAACTAGCAAAATATTCAGAGAAAGAATTAAAAGAAATCATTTTACTCCAACAGCGAAACAAGTAAAATATTGAAGGCTTCTCCGGTCCGCTGATTAAATTTCAGCGGACTGGGGCGAGTTTATTCGCAAATACCATATTCAGCATTCCAATTTGGGCGAATGGAAGGACAAGCTTCGCAAGATTCGCCATTCCAAATTGGAGTACTTCCAGAACAAGTTTCTGCACATTTCTTAATCGGTGTTGTGCTATATGTTCCATATTTATATGATGTACAGTAATAAATTTTAGGAGCTGTCATTTTTCCTGGACCATCTAATTTTGTTGGTCCCATAATATCAATCCATAATTCTTGCTCAATTATTTTTGCATAAACAAAATCAGCGTTTAATATACCACAAGAGTTTAATGACCCACTACAAATCATATTTTGGACGGTTAAATAACTTCCACTACTTCCTAAAAATAAATTGACATAAATATTTTTAGCAATAAACTCTCCCTTAGTTAATACTATTGAATAAGCCCTAACTGTATCTGTAACTGTTAAAACAGCATCAGTCCAAACATAAATATAACGAACATTAGCATTATTGATTGTTGAAATTCCAGCTTCCAACGAAAACACACCTCTACCATAAACTTCGTCAGCATTTATCGTATTAAATGTTTTGATAGATGTAGAATTATTTGTTCCTAAATCATCACTACAATGAAGCAAATCAACATCTATAATTCCGTTATTATTAATTGCATGATAATATACAGCATTTTCATTCATATGATTTATTGCAGCTCTTGTCTGTCCTGCATCTAATTTATTTGCGTTAATTGTACCAGAACTCTTGTTGTCAATCCCATATGAATATCCTTTTCCATAAACTGTTTGCGTTGCAGTGATAGTTCCTGAATTATCAATCCCGTTTGCTGTTGAACTGGTTGCAGAAACATTTTTTGCTTTTAATGTAATTCCTGAATTAACTGTTAAAGTTCCGTTGACAATTAAATTACATTTTGAGATATCTAAAGCTGTACTAACTGTCATATCTTTATTATATGTAATTGTTTCATCTGTGACCGTAAAATCAGTTGTACTATAACCAGCATTTTGCATCTGTTGTGCACACAATATTATTACATCTATACAGACGTTATCTGTTCCAACAGATTATCACTCGGGCACGTTCCAACACAAACACCATCATCTAAATATGGTCTTTCTGTCGGACATTCTGAAACACAAGAAGCGTTATCTACATATGGTTTATCCATTGGACAAGATTCTACACAAACATTATCTGCAACATATGCCTTTTCTGTCGGACATGTGGCAACACATTCAACACCATCCCAGTAGGGTTTATTTTCATCCTCACTGCTACAAGCAACACATTCTCCATTCTGTAAAATAGGTGTTTGAGCCGAACAGATACATTTTCCATCGGCGTATTCAAAGCCTTTATTCGTATTACAATCATCCGGTATGCATTTGCGACATACTTTGCGTTCCGAATCACAACACATACCATCTGTACTTTCAGAACAATCTGCTGTTTGTGTACAAGGATCTAAACATGTTCCTGTTGTATTATCAAATACTTTTTCTGTATCCACACAAACAGTACAAGCTAAGCCTTCTGCATCCGTTGTTGTTCCTGCCGGACAAGCCAAGCATCGAATTTGTGTACTATTGGGATAATATCCCTCATCACATCGGGTACAGACGCCATTTTTTGCAATCATATTAGCCGGACATTCTTCACATCCCGTACGACTTGCATTTGGAATAGTTCCATCCGTACAACTCACACATCCATTTGCTGTCGGATAAGATGACGTTGAACAACAATACTGACCAACTGTTCCACCTGTTGAACAAGCACAAGAATCTGTTATTTTGGTATTCATATCACAGGAAGGAAGTGTTGATATATGTTGTGTACATCCATGAACATAACTACACGGATCCGTTTCATCTGTTGTATAATTTGGAAAATTTTGCGAACATGTATTTTGCGTATTCTGTATCCAGGTATACCACCAATATGTTCCATTGGTTATAGTATCACATACATTTTCTCCGGTATAACAATTGCCGGCATTATCATATATTTGTGCCTTTCCACAAGAAATGCATTGTTTCACCGTTTCATAATAAATTCCTGTAGCACATTCTGAAATACACATATCTTCTTCTAAATACTGTCCAACTCGACAATAACAAATACCGTTATTAGATGTACGAGACTCTTTATAAAGCGTGTAATTATCACATATTCCACATGCAAACCCTGTATCTGTTTTAGTTAAAACTTCATACAATTGACAATAATCTTTTGTAGTTGGATTATAAACAAGATGACCTTCACTTACCGCTTTTCTATACCCACACCACCATTTTGTTTCATCAATCGTATCACAATTTACTTGCGTTAACCCTGTATATCTATTATAACACCACCCTTTTGTTGTTTGAACACACTTAATACACCCCTCTGGTCCCGTATAATAATCATTTGTTTCATCACAAGAACATAAATACCCACCATCGGCTAATTTTGTCGCAACTTCTATATATCCGCTATCTACATCACACAAACAATTTCCTTGTGCATTTCTCACACCGGTTAAACCACTTCCTTCCGGACAAACAATAACACACTCATTTATTCCATCCCCATTTTCATCTATATTATCATATCCCGACGGACATTCACACGTTTCTTCATCAGCTTCTTCCGGTGTATTTTCCGGACATTGACACCGGTACTCTCCTGTTGTTTCATCTAATCTCATCACTTTTCCTGCCGGACAGACACATTTACCACTTGATAAGATTAATCCCTTTCTACTGTCACAATTAACACACTTATCGGCTTCCGACCAAGTCCGATTCGCACATTCCGAGCATTCCTCTTGTGTCACATCTATTGAATGCGGATTCTCGCATTCCCAATCCTTAATACATTGTCCGTCCGTTATATCACACACATATCCATACGGACAGTCTGCTGTACCACTACAAATATTTTCAACACATACCCCTACTTCCGAATCCCATACCCAACCGGCTTCACATAAATTCGTCACACCGCCACTACCATCATCATCCGGTTCACATCGGTTTGTTTCTTCGCCCGTCCATATTGTACCTGTCGGACATTCACAACTTGTATTATCGGCATTCGTTCTTCTCGGCTTTTTACATTCTGTACAACTTGTACCTGTCTCATAATATCCGTCATTACATTTACAAGCATTATCCGTAAACGTTGCGTTTGTATTGCATGTTATACAACTACTCCCGTTCCAATTGCCGTCTCCGTCACAATCACAACCACCTAATATCGGGGTACTTCCACTCGGACACTGGATACAACTATCCCCATCCGCATACGATTGATTATTACACACACAGGATCCATTCTCATATACTTTGTTCGCTCCGCAACTCTCACAACCTTGCTCATTCCAATATGTTGTCTTGTCCTCACAAACACACGTTCCGCTACTCATTGATGCTACACTTGTATCGCAGTATGTTGTACACCCTTCTCCGTGCCAATTTGTTTTACATTCACATCCGTTTTGGGTTTCATTCACTTGTTGATTCGTTCCGCATGTCACACAACTGTTGCCGTTCCAATACGAATCCGAATCATTACAAACACACCTGGCATTGCTCCATGTTTCTGTACAATATGACGTACAATCGTTGCCGTAATAATTAGAAATACACTTTGTACAATTACCCTCACTGTCAAACGCAAAATTGCCCGTACAATTTGTTTTACATTCATTATTATACTCTGTTGTTCCACTCGGACACACACAGGTTCCCGTACTATCAAACTCTTTACCACCCGTGCAATTTGTTTTACAGACCCCACTAAATTCTGTTGTTCCGCTTGGACATACACAAATACCGTTTCCGTTATCTTCTTTGCCTCCACTACATACAACCGGTTCCGGATCATCATTTTTATCCGAATCTGTCGGTGTTTCCGGTGTCGGTGTTCCGCCACCACCGGTTGTACCTCCGGTGCCGTCCCCTGTTCCACCACCGGTACTACTTCCCCCGCTGGTACCGTCCGTATCATCCGATGTCGTCTCATCCTCCCAACCGCTCTCGTAATCTTCATCCGTAAAATCCGTAAATGTTGAGACAAAACGGAACCGTATCGCTATATTCTGCTCATCCTCCCCAAATTCATCACACAACCCGCTATCTGCATTGCTTGCTGTTCGCATTATCGGTCTGCTTGACGATACGCTCGCTATCGGGGCCGTTCCGTCTCCGCTTGTATCCCCTGCTATTCCTGTTGATACCAAGTACGCATCCGGCAATTCCCAACTGCTCTGCATAATCATCTGACATTGCCGTTTATTTAACC
>SUUT01000023.1 GCA_015062385.1 Alphaproteobacteria bacterium
GAGACGGAACGGCCCCGATAGCGAGTGTATCATCAAGCAGACCGATAATGCGAACAGCAAGCAATGCAGATAGCGGATTGTGTGATGAATTTGGAGAGGATGAGCAGAATATAGCGATACGGTTCCGATTTGTTTCAACATTTACGGATTTTACGGATGAAGATTACGAGAGCGGTTGGGAGGATGAGACGACATCGGATGATACGGACGGTACCGGCGGGGGAAGCAGTACCGGTGGTGGAACAGGGGACGGCACTGGAGGTACAACCGGTGGTGGCGGAACACCGACACCGGAAGATCCGGTCGTTCCGGAAACCCCGACCTGTACGGGCAACAGTTATTTAAGTGGCACGAGTTGTGTTGAATGCGGAACGAATCAGCAAGTCAATAGTACGAGTAATGGGTGTGAGTGTAAACAAGATTACTATCCGGCAGGTAGTTGTACAACAAAATGCGAAAGTCCACGTAGTTGGCTGGATGGTACCTGTAAGTGTGCGAATGGGAACTGGAATGGCACGAGTTGTGTGACCTGTGGACCGAATGAAGTGTGGACAGGGAGTGATTGTGTATGTGATGACAGTTCGTATAACAGCGGTGATTCCTGTATACAATGTCCGGCACAGAGTACGGTAAACAGTGGTAAAAACGGGTGTATATGTACAGAATCGAACGCATACTGGAACGGCAACAGTTGTGTGAGTTGCGGAACGAATCAACAAGTGAATGAAACCCAAAACGGATGTGAATGTAAAACAAATTGGCACGGAGAGAGATGTGCGACATACTGTGATACAAGTGTAGCGTCAATGAGTAGCGGAACGTGTGCGTGTAAGGACACGACAACCTATTGGAATGGGCAAGCCTGTGAGAGTTGTGGAGCGAACAAAGTATATGAGAATGGATCCTGTGTGTGTAATAATCAATCGTATGCGGATGGGGATAGTTGTATCCAGTGTCCGAGTGGAAGTACCCCGATATCAGGTGGTTGTGATTGTGACGGAGACGGCAATTGGAACGGGAGTAGTTGTATAACATGCAATACAAACGCAACGTTTACGGATAATGAATGTGTCTGTAATGACGGATATTCGGGGGACGGACAAACATGTGTGGTATGCGAATCACCGAGACAGACGACAGCAGGGAATACAGGGTGTGAATGTCCTGGTGGAATGGAATATATAGAGAGTACGAATAAATGTTACGACAGTGACGGAGGTTATACAGAAAATTATTGCGATGCAGGAGAAATTTGGAATGGGTCAGAGTGTGTACCAAACAGTTGCACAACAACAGCAGATTGTCCGGGGACATATTATTGTGATATAACGGACGGACAATGTATTAAAGATTGGGAATGCGAGAATCCGCATTCAATAGATGTGACACCAGAGGAATGCTCGGAATGTGCGAACAGAGTTTGGTCGGAAGCTGGCAAATGTGCGGCTTGTCCGAGTAATCAGATTAGACTGGATACCGGTCTTTGTGGGTGTGCTGCCGGAACATATTGGAATGGAACAACCTGTGGTGATGTTCAACAATATTGTATCGCTAATATGAAGGATTATGGTACTGAAAATTATGAAGTATCTATTAATGGTGTTATTACCTATACTGGTAATATGACGGTTGCAAATGATTTAGATATCTCCGGTTGTGATTTGAATGTTAATGGTAATTTGACGATTAATTCTAGTAAAATATTAAGAGTAAAGAATGTTGTGGTAATAGGACCATCACTGAGTATTTCAGTTAGCGGAGAAATTTATGCCGAAAATATAACAGCATCGGGTGGTTTAAGTGGTATAACGGCTTCTGGAAGTGGAGCAAAAATAACAGCTACAGGTAATGTAAATGGAACCGGAAATACATATGGTATTGATGTGCGAGGAGGGGCAACATTAGAGGCTGGTGGAGATGTAACAGGTTTGTGTGAAGGAGCTTATTACGGAGTATATATTGGTGTAAACAGCTATATCCATGCCGAAGGAAAAGTGACGGGAAGAGTTACGAATGTGAGTACTGGTAGTGGTATATTTTTGCATTTTGCCACAAGTGAGTTAACGGCAAAAACAGGTATTGAAGGAAAAGGAGCGGCTTATGGTGTTTTTTCGAATGGACCGATAACAACGGAAGGTTCAATTTTGGCAGATGGTGTTGCGTATGGATTATATGTGACAAATGAAGTGAGTGCCGGAGGACAAATTACAGGTAAAGCAACAAAAACAACAAGCGGAGCAGGGCTTTATATGGTGAATTATAATGCCAGTATAACCGCAAAAGGTGATATAACAGGTAAGGGTGCCGGTTATGGAATTGTACTTACAGGAACATTAACAACAACAGAAGGCTCTATAACAGCCGAAGGTGTTGCCTATGGATTATGGGGAAATAGTGGTGGGGTACTTAATGCCATAAATGGGACTGTAACAGGCACCGGAACAACGTATGGTGTATATAGTTCCGCGAATATTAATACGCAAACACTGTATTATTGTAAAGCAATATATAATGGTGGAAGTGTCACTGGCAACATTAAATGTGCAAGCGGATGTGCTTGTAATTGTTCAGCTGATGAAACAATTTGTACGGGAGATACGCCGTATTGTGATGCAACAAATAAGGTTTGTTCAGCTTGTTCGGACCCGACAATGCCGTATTGGAGTGGAACAGAATGTGTTGCCACATGTCTGAGTGAAAAACCATATGTTGCAGATAATGTTTGTGTATCTGAATGTCCAAGCGATAAACCGATAGCAGATACAAATAACATGTGTCAGACCTGTGAAGCAATTAATGCCGAAAAGCCATATTGGGATGGCACAAGTTGTGTCGCAACGTGTCCGATTGACAAGCCGCTTGCAGAAAACGGTGTTTGTACGACTTGTCCGAGCGAAACTCCTTATTTTGATGCTATAAACGATGCTTGTGTGACAGAATGTCCCGAAGGAACAGTGATAGAAGGTACGGTTTGTATTTCTGAAACAGCAAAAACCTGTTATACAGCGATGACAGGAGCAGGATTTAGTACATCCACTTTTGCAATGGATGGTACTACTATTAAATACACGGGTAATATGACAGTTTCAGCGGATTTAGATATTTCTGCTTGTGATTTGAATGTAGTTGGAACATTGACAGTTAATTCTAATAAAACATTAAAGGTAAATAATATAACGGCGGAAGGTACAAATACCAGAGGTATTGATAATAATGGAACAATAATAGCAAATGGGGATATTTTAGGAACATGTACGGAATATGATGGTATTGGAAATAGAGGGACTATTTCTGCGACGGATATCTCTGGAACGAGTCAAAATAGATATGGTATTGATAATTATGGTGTAATAGATGTTGAGGGAGATGTTATCGGAATAGGTGAAAACAGTTATGGCATTTATAATCATGAATATTCTGTTGTAGAAGCAAAAAATATATATTATTGTAAAACAATTAGGAATCATGGGTATGGTCAAATTATTGGTCAACTCAGTTGTAGGTGTGAAGATTTGACACTTTGTACAGAAGATCTGACACAATGTGGGGTTCCAACACCGGTTTTATATGGCAATACATGTAAATCTTGTGTGGAAGCTGATTCTACAAAACCATATTGGGATGCCGAAAATCAAACATGTGTTGCTTGTGCCGAGGGAACAGAGTGGAATGGAGAGGTTTGTAATACTTTGAGTTGTTCTGCGGATATGCCGTTCTGGAATGGTACAGAATGTGCTTCTTGTGAAATGCTAGATCCAACCCGACCGTATTGGGATGCTGATAAATTATGTGTTGCAACGTGTCCGAGTGGTAAACGGGATGGTTATATTTGTGTGACAAATTGTCCAAGCGAACGGCCTTATTTAAGTGATGGTGTATGTGTAGCAGAATGTAGCGGGAGTAAACCATATCGTGACGGGGCAAATTGTGTTTCTGCTTGTCCGAGTGATAAACCGTCATTAGATGAATATAATGCTTGTAGAGCTTGTCCAACCAGAACACCGGTATGGGACGAAAGTAGTCAGACTTGTGTCACGTGCGAATCAATTGATCCGGAAAAACCATATTGGTATGAATATTGGTCAAGTGAAAAAACAAATGCCTGTATCAGTGAAGACCAACTTTGTAGTGAAGCTATTTTGGATAGAATTGGTATAACAGATGATACTGAAGGTATTTCATATACATATGACACGACTACAAATACGCTGACAATTAATTTTGCCAACTATGATGAATATAATGAAATAAGTTTATGGGATATAGATCTTTCTCCATGTAATTTGGTAGTTAACAATGGGTTCGTAAGTGTTGGAAGTGTGGAAATCAACAGTCTTACGGCAAATAATCCGGAAGGCGAATATGGAATTGGGATACCTGAGCGTTTGGATGTAATTGTTTATGGTGATTTAATTGGAACAGGTAAACATTATGGTATTATCAATATAGGACATAAGTTAACTGTTGGGGGCTCCATTATTGGAACAGCTGTAGATGCAACGGGGTCAATTTCTGATTCCGGAGGTGTTATTAATTTCTTAGATGGAACTATATCAGCAACAAAGATAACTGGTATTAACTATAGTGAGGATGGATATGGTGTTATTAATGGAGATGAAGGTGGCACAATAATAGCCAATACAATTTCTTATTGCCAAAACATAATGAATGCAGGAACGATTGTTGGACAGATTAGTTGTGATTGTTCTGGTACAGAATTGACTTGTACAGAAAATCCAATAACCACGTGTTCTGGGGATACACCGCTTTCTGTTATAATATCAAACGAATATGGACAAACGGAAGAATGTGTATCTTGTGAATATATAGATAGTTCTAAACCATATTGGGATGAGGATACGCAAATGTGTATAGGTGATTGTTCAGGTGACAAACCATATTTGAATGATGGAATATGTGTATCAACATGTCCGAGTGGTACAATACTGGCTGGAAATCAATGTATAGATGTAAGTTGTCCAGATGGAACGATTACATATACAGGTACAATGGATATTGACAATGATTTAGATATTTCGTCTTGTGATTTAACAGTTCAAGGGCGTGTAAATATTAATGCAAAATTAACAGTTAAGAATTTAACGGTACATAGTGATTATGGAACATCAATTTTCTGTGGTGAATCTTGTGAAATTGAGGCCTCCGAAGATGTTTATGGCGAATGCTCTGCAGTTGATGATTTTGATTGTGTTAAGGTATTAGGTATAATTAATGCTAACACAGTGACCGGTTGGGGTGATTATGGAGTCGTCCTGTATGGTGGTCAAATTGTTGCACAGACTAATGTTATTGGTTGGGGTGAAAGTTATTGGGGTATTTATACTACTAATAATGCCTCAATCTATGCCGGCGAAGATGTTTTTGGTAGTGGCGTTACGGGTATAGTTAATAGTGGTGTTATTCATGCAGAAAATGTTACGGGAGAAGGTTTTGATAATGGCGGCATTGAGAATTATGGTGAAATTATAGCGGAAGCAGAGATAGCCGGAAAAGAAAGTGATATTGAGCTTGGATATTCAAAAGGTGGTGTTTATAATGGATATTATGGAATAATGATTGCTCCGACAATCTCGTACTGTAAAACTATTAACAATGACGGATCTATTGTTGGTATGATGCAATGTTCTGCGGATTGTGATTGCGGTTGTGCTTCCGGTACGACGGTTTGTGAGGGGGATACACCATACTGTGATGTGAACAGTACATGTAAGGCTTGTCCGAATGCAATGCCGTTCTGGGATGATGATAGTCAAAAATGTATATCTTGTGCAATGAATGATATAACCACACCATATTGGAATGGTAACAGTTGTGTGGCAGAATGTTCAGGATACAAACCGATTTTATCTAACAATCTGTGTATTTCCTGTGCAACAGCAGATGTTACCAAACCATATTGGACTGGAAATGAGTGTTCCGCAACCTGTCCGACAGATAAATCATATATTGATAATGGGGTTTGTGTGTCAATCTGTCCGGAAGATAATCCGTTACCGGATGAAAATAATATGTGTTCAAATTGGTGTACGCAACAAATGAAAAAAGCCGGTTACAATACAAGCAATTTTGTTGTGTCGGATTCAGTAATTACTTATAATGAAAGTACGATGAATGTTTCAAATGATTTGGATATATCTTCATGTGATTTGGTTGTGAAAGGAACATTATCAGTTAAAGCAAATACAACATTAAAAGTTAAAAATATTAGTGTATCACAAGAAAATTCAGACTCTGTTTCAAATTATGGTACGATAATTGCAGAAAATATCTCAGGTGTTTCTGTGAATAGTAAAGGGGTTTATAACAAGGGGACAATAATTGCAGAAAATATCTCAGGTATTGCTGTGAATAATAAAGGGGTTTATAACGAGGGGATAATAATTGCAGAAAGTGTTATCGGGGCGGCAGAAACTTCTACAGCAGTTTATAATGAAGGCGGAACTATAACTGCAACAAATGTTTACTATTGTCATTCAATCAGTAATAGTGGAAAAATAACAGGAACAATCAGTTGTAATTGTGCGGATTCAACACAATGTGGAACGGCTCCAACGGCTTGTTTGGCCCCGACACCAATTTTATCGGGAGACTTAACAACATGTGTTAGTTGTGCAACGGTTGATTCTACAACTCCGCTTTGGGATGCTGAAAATCAAAAATGTGTTGCTTGTGCCGAGGGAACAGAGTGGAATGGAGAGGTTTGTAGTGTAGCATGTCCGAGTGAAACGCCATACTGGAATGGTACGGAATGTGTTGCGTGTGCAATGGTAGATGTTTCAAAACCCTACTGGAATGGTATATCTTGTGGGACACTAAAAGAATATTGTACAGCAAAAATGTCCGGATATGATTCATCAACTTATACAGTTTCTGATGATGGTGTTATTACCTATACCGGTGGCGATATGACAGTTGCGAGTGATTTGGATGTTTCTAATTGCGATTTAGTTGTTTCAGGGTCACTGACACTTAATGAAGGTAAAACTGTAAAAGTGAAAAATGTGATAGTGGGAACGAAATCAGGGGGAGATTATTGCTCTAATACAGAAGAAGGTATTTATATTAATATAAATGCACAATTACTTGCTACCGGAAATGTGAATGGGTGTGGTAGTAATCATGGTATTTATAATTTAGGGAAATTAACAGGGGCGAATATGGAGGTTATTAATGGCGCTGTTAATTATTCAGGCTTATACAATGAGGGTGAGGTAATACTTTCTGGAGATATAACCGGTTTAGGAAGTGGGTATGTTATTCTGAATAAAAATACATTAACAAGTAAGAATGTAACTGCAACATTAAGAGGTGGAGCAAGTAGGGCTATATTCAATTCTGGAACCATGATGATTGAAAATGAAATTATTGGAGAAACAACCAGCACAATGGGTTCTGGAAATGTAGGTGTTGAAAACAGTGGAATTTTAACGGCCACAAAAATAACGGGAATTGGAGCAATGGTTGAGGATACCGGTATTTCAAATACAGGGGAAATTATTGCTACAATGGTAAAAGGAGAAATAAAAAGTGATGCAATCAGTGGTCCGGTTTATAATCCATCAGTACTAACAGTTTATGGAGCAGTACATAATAGTGGTACAATAACGGCTGATACGGTTATTGGAGAGAATCCATTTGAATCTACGAACAGTAACCAGATATATGTTGGTTTGTATAATGAAGCGACTGGAAAAATTAATGCAACAGCTGTGCAATATTGTCCGAGTATTGTTGCTGCGGGAAAAACAACGGGGATAATGGAATGTAATTGTTCAAGTACAACACTATGTACTCCGAAAAAGACAGTTTGTACAGATAGTTCTAATCCTGTGCTTACGAGTGGTGTTTGTATTTCGTGTCAAATTGCCGATTCTACTAAACCATATTGGGATAGTGCAAACAGTGTTTGTGTGGCAACCTGTCCAAATGGTGTCCCTGCAAATCCATTAACTAATGTATGTATGTAATATGATAAATCCACAATGAACGTAACAAGGTAATTTGATTAGTTTGAAATTTTAAATTAAATAATAAATTATATGATCTTTATTAATGGTTTTTCATGTTGTTTTTCTACTGTTACACAAAAGTGTCACAAAAGTGTCATTTGATTTTTGTAATCTTTTTTTGTATATATTAACCTATATGACTTATTAACAATAATAATGAAGGGAAAAACAAATGACAGCAGGAGTTATGTCCGGAAAAAAAGGGTTAATTATGGGTGTCGCAAATGACCATTCCATCGCTTGGGGTATTGCTAAAGAAATGGCTGCACAAGGGGCTGAATTAGCTTTTACATATCAAGGTGAAGCTTTAGAAAAACGGGTTCGTCCGTTGGCTGCTTCCGTCGGGTCTGATATGTTGGTTCCGTGTGATGTGCTGGATTCTGCTTCTATGGATAATGCATTCAATATGATTAAAGAAAAATGGGGTAAATTGGACTTTGTTGTTCATGCAATCGCTTTTTCTGATAAAAATGAATTAAAAGGTCGTTATGTTGATACATCTGTTGGCAATTTTACAAATTCTATGTTGATTTCCTGTTATTCTTTTACAGATGTTTGTCGCCGAGCTGCCGAATTAATGCCGGATGGTGGTGCTTGTTTAACATTGACATATTTAGGGGCTGAAAGATATTTGCCGAACTATAATGTGATGGGTGTTGCCAAAGCAGCATTGGAAGCATCAGTTCACTTTATCGCTTTTGATTTGGGACATCAAAGTATTCGTGTAAATGCTATTTCTGCCGGTCCGATTCGGACATTGGCTGCTGCCGGTATTGGTGATTTCCGTCAAATTTTAGGCTGGACGGAAAACAATTCTGCTTTGTGCCGGAATGTGACGATTGAAGATGTTGGTAAGACAGGGATGTTCTTGTGTTCTGATTTGTCTTCCGGTATTACGGGTGAAATTGTACATGTGGATGCCGGATATCATAAAAATGCAATGATAAATCCACGTAATGCACAAAAATCAGCTGAATTGTTATCTAATTTTAAATTATCTGATTAATTTAAGACAAGTAATAGAAAAACACCGATTGACATTGTTTAATCGGTGTTTTTTGTTGGGATAATAACATCATGATATTGTGTGACGGTATTGTCTTTTTGTTGATGCTTTAAAATAAATGATTTTGTTTGAGCATTTGGCATAATATCAATACCTAATTTTGTGATATGATTGTTTTTGCAATTTCGAATAATGAGTTCTGCCGGTCCAAAAGAGATTCGGTCGCCGATATCTGCTTCCGGAAAAGTTGTTTGTATAAATTCAGCTACGGTCATATCTGATACGGAAATTGTTGGTTCAATACCATATAAAAATTTTAAATCACTTAATTTTGTGTTTGGCTCAATAGGAAAATCGCCCCATATGCGGCATTTATCGGTTGCAGGTGTATTGCCGTAAAGCTTATCCAATAGAAAAGATCTGTGTTCGGTAGGGGCAAATACAAAAACTTTATCGCCGTTCTGTAATGTGGGCATATTATTTGATTGAAAAACCAACTGATTGCGTTTTAATAAAAGTGGTTGAGCCCATTTAGGCAAATTTTGTCCGCACAAAACAGGGGAATCCTGATTAACTTCATACATAATTAAACTGCTATGGATTAAATCCGGCAAGTCAATCTCTGTCTTTTCGGGCGGTGTTCCGTTTAAGTGTTGTGTGACCCGACATTTTTTTGCCATAAACGGAATCAGTAAACCCTGAACGCTTAAACTGAGTAAAACCATGATAAAAACAATATTGAAAAACGTTAATCCGAATGAAAAGCCGTATAAAATAGGTGTTAATGCTAACAAAACAGAGGTTGCTCCTCGCAATCCGACAAAAGAAATAAATAATTTTTCGGCAAAAGAATATTTAAAAAATGATAAGATGATAAAAACCATTAGTGGTCGGGCAAAGAAAATAAGACCTGTTCCGATAATTAGAGAAACGGAAAGAACAGAATATAATTGTTCATAATGAACAAAAATGCCTAATACGGTAAACATTAAAATTTGACATAACCAAGCAATCGTTTGTTGAAATTTTGCCAATGTTAAATGGGCTTTAATGGCAGAGTTTCCTAAAAGAAGACCGCATAAATATAAAGCAAGATATCCACTACCGCCGATAAGCGTTATCATGGCAAATCCCATCATAACAACGGCTAATACAAATAGTGGATAAAGGGCTTGTTCTAAATGCAATTTGTTGATAGCATTTTTTAATCCTAAAAAAAGTAAATAACCGCCAATTCCGCCGATAAGAACTTGCATTAAAAAATATCCGCCAATTAATAAAACAGTTTGTTGGTCAAAAATTGTTGTGCTTTTTTGTAAAAGGGTTATACATAAAAACGTTAAAAAAATAGCCATCGGATCATTGGCACCGGATTCAATTTCTAATGTGGATTGAATTTTGTTTTTAAGATAGAGTCCCCGAGAACGGAGCAGAAAAAAAACGGCTGCTGCATCGGTTGAACCGATAATAGATGATAATAACAGACTTTGAATAAATGTTATCGGTAAAATAAAATAGGCAAGTGGAGTTAAAAACAACACGCTGAAAATGACTCCGCCGGATGCTAAAATTAAGGCAGGTTTTGCATTGTGTTTAAAGGATTCCATTGGTGTTGTAAATCCGCTTTCAAATAAAATAAGTGCCAAGGCAACGGAACTGATAAAAAATACATTTTGTAATGTTAACAATCCGGTAAATAAAAGAGATGCTTGTTGCGAGCCGACAATAATACCGATAACAATAAATAACAGGATTAAAGGAATGCCCAATCGTACGGAAAATAGACTTGTCAGAATACTGATAAGTAATAAACCCGTAAAAAAGATAATCGGTAGACAGATAAAATCCATTGTTCCCCACTATGCAATCGGCAAAGGCGGGAAGAAATGTTTAAATGAAGTTTGTTTTTTTATACTTCTTTTTTAATTCATTTAATTTATCACTTACCTGTGCCGTATCTCGTCCGGCTTTTGCCAAGCGTTCATACATTCGTTCAATTTCTTTATTTAAATAGGCGGTTTCAATATCTGTTCGCAACTGTTCTTTTTCATATGTTAGCCCGTTTGTTAATGTATCTCCCATTTTTTGCAATAATTGATCACTAGATTGATTGGGATGTAAACGGCGTTGATGAATAACATAGGGTAAGATGTAAATTAAATTTTCAATCAGCTTTTCGGCAGTTTTGCGATTTTTTTTATCTTTCATTTTTTTACTGTAATAAGAACCGAGTAAATCAAAAGCGACACTGGCTTCAAAACTATCATCTACCACAATAAATGGAACAGAATCGGAAAATCCTTTCTGCTGAATTTCTTTTAGATACTCTAATAAGTGATAAAAAAATCCGTCCACATTAAATAAAACAAATGGTTTAAAGTCTAAAAAACCGTCCTGCATGGCAACACAATCGTAAACCAATTCATCCAAAGTGCCAACTCCACCGGGGGCAAAAATAACAAAATCTGCTCCGAGTAATTGTTGTTTACGTTCTTCTAGAGTATGAGCAACAATAATTTCTGATACACTGTCAATCACATCATCATTTTGATAAAGGGCAAGATATTCTTTTGTTGTGATAGCGTGAATTGGTTTTTTTGATGGATTGTCTTGAAATTGCCACGATTGTAAAACGCCCTTAGCAACGGCCCCCATAATGCCTTTTGAAGATAAACCGAAATCAAGTCTGAACTTTTTTTTGCCAATTTCTTTTCCAAGCTCAAAAGCTTGTTCTTCATAAATGGAATCGTTTCCCGACCGTGAACCCCCGGCGACAAAAACACGGGTTTCACCTTGTTCGTTCTGTTTAATAAATTCATCAACAACGGCTTGTTCTTGTGAAGATGTTTTATGTGTGTTTGGGGTTGTCTTCTTATTAAGTAACGCCGATCCTCGATTGACAGAAATTTTATTGGCAGTTGTTGATTTTTTTATGTTTTTTGTAGTCATAACCTCTCCATATAATTGTATTTTTTACATGTGTTATAAAAAAAATTATAGACTTTTTGAAAAAAAAATGCTACACATTTTTCTATATAATATGATTTTTAAGGAGAAAATAATGAAAAAAAATTGGTCTGAAAAAGTAAAAAAATATAAAAAAGCTTTGTTATGCTGTGTTGTGGTTGTGTTTGTCGGATGGGGCGTATATTATGGCTATAAATATTTTTACACCAAATCAACCGGACAAATGCCGATACAACAGGTTTCTGCTATCAAGGTTTCTGCAACGGAAATTTATCCGGAAACCAGTTTTGTGGCAAAAATTGAATCAAAAGACAAAGTTGGATTGCGTGCTCGTGTTCAGGGTTTTTTGCAACAACAACTTTTTCAGGAAGGTGATTTGGTTAAAGAAAATCAGCCGTTGTTCATTATTGAACCGGTTAATTTTGAAGCCCGTGTACGAGAAGCAACTGCAAATGTTGCCAAAGCCGAAGCACAGGTAAAAAATACAAAGGCTCAATTTGACCGAACAACAAAATTATTTAAAACGAAAGATGTTTCCGAAGCAAAATTGGATGAAGCCGAAGCTGCATACAGCAGTGCCGAGGCATCATTAGCTCAGGCAAAAGCACAATTGGATTTGGCTCAAAAAGATTTGGAATATACAACGATTGTTTCCCCGATGGATGGTAAAATCGGTGAATCAAAGTATTCAGTAGGTGAATTAATTGGACCCAGTTCCGGTGTGTTAGCTGTTGTTGTGCGGATTAATCCGATTGAAGCTGTTTTTTCTGTGAGTGAAAATCAATTGTTGAATATGCAGAAGAATTTTCAAAAATCAGACAAAGTGTTGGTTGAATTTATTAAATCAGACGGGGAAAAATATAATCATTCCGGTTCAATCAATTTTATTGATGTTGCATTGGATGAGGCGATGAATACTTTAAAAATTAAAGCATCTTTTCCAAATGCGGATGGAGAATTAATTGCCGGACAATATGGGCGTATTGTGTTGAAAAGTTTAACGCCCCGTCCGGAAATTGTTATTCCTCAACGGGCGGTTCAACAGGATATGACGGGCACCTATGTTTATATATTAACACCGGATGATAAAGTTGAACGGCGGGATGTTGTACGTGGAGATGAATTGCCGAATTTTGAAGTTGTTATTGATAAAGGTTTAAATGTTGGGGATGTTGTTGTTACGGAAGGATTCCAAAAAATTGCTCCTCAAATGACGGTTAAGCCGGTTTTTGAAGCAGAACAAGCAAATCAACAGGTGCAATAGGCGTAAAGGAGTGTATCAATGATATCTGATGTGTTTATTAAACGACCTCGGTTAGCTGCCGTTATTTCCGTTGTAATTGTTTTGGCCGGTTTGTTGTGTATAAAAGCGATGCCGGTTGAACAATATCCGAATATTGTGCCACCTTCTGTTGAAGTGAGTGCCGTTTATCCCGGTGCTAGTGCCGATGTTGTAGAATCAACAGTTGCACAACAAATTGAATCGGTTGTTAATGGTGTGGAAGATATGCTTTATATGAGTTCCAACAGTAATGATGATGGCTCATATACGTTAACGGTCACTTTTAATATCGGTACTGATCCGAATATTGCAGCTGTGAATGTTCAAAACCGTTTAAAACAAGTCGAAAATCTATTGCCGGCAGAGGTGATTAAACAAGGTGTTATCGTTCAATCGAAAATGTCTTCCATGTTGCAGGTGTTTACGGTTGCTTCAACCAATCCGGATTATGATGATTTATTTTTGACGAACTATGTGTTAATTAACATTAAAGATGAAATTGCTCGTACACAAGGCGTTGGAGATGTACATGTTTTCTCTACACTGGATTACTCTATGCGTATTTGGTTGAATAATGATAAATTAAAAAGTTTAAAGTTATCGACGAATGAAGTATTGGCTGCTATTCAAGGACAAAATTTACAGGGATCTATCGGTCGTATTGGGGTTATGCCGTCAACAGATGATCAGGAGTTTCAATTTTCTTTAACAACACAAGGTCGTTTAAGTACACCGGAAGAATTTGGTCAAATTGTGATACGGGCTAATGCTGATGGGTCATATTTATTCTTAAAGGATATTGCCCGTATTGAATTGGGGGCAAAATCAGAATCATTACGTGCAACATATAATGGATTGCAAGCTGTGGGTTTTGCTATTTTCCAATCACCGGGGTCTAATGCCGTGGATGTTTCAACGGCTGTTAATAAAAAAGTTGCTGAATTAAAGGCAAAAATGCCAAAAGATATTCAATTTCATGCCTTGTTTGATAATGCGGCATTTGTTGAAGATTCTATGAGCGAAATTTTTAAAACAATATATGAAGCGTTCTTATTGATTGTGCTTGTGACGTATTTGTTTTTAGGAACTTTCCGTGCAACCATTATTCCGACTCTTGCCATTCCGGTTTCTCTTATCGGGGCATTTATCGGGATGGCTCTTTTTGGAGTGTCAGCCAATACCATTTCATTGTTGGCACTTGTTTTAGCCATCGGTATCGTTGTTGATGATGCCATTGTGGTTGTGGAAGATGTGGAAACGGTAATGCATGAAAATCCAAAACTGTCTCCACAAGAAGCAGTATCAAAATCAATGGGTCGTATTACTGCCCCGATTATTGCCATTACAATGGTCTTGCTTGCAGTGTTTGTACCTGTTGCTTTTACACCGGGGATTTCCGGACTGCTGTATCAACAGTTTGCTATTGCTATTGCATCGGCTATGGTTATTTCCGGTATTAACTCATTAACGTTAAGTCCGGCAGTTGCTGCTGTTATTATGCGGGCAAATGATAAACCGTTTAAATTTGTTCAAAAATGCATGGATATTGTGGATTGGTTTAGACATAAATATTCATCCGTAATTCGTAAGACGATGCCTTTTGCGGTCTTTTCGGTTGGTGCTATGATTTTGTTTGGAGTAGCTGCTTATGGATTTATGAAAGCTACCCCATCCGGATTCTTACCGGCAGAAGATCAGGGCTCCTTTATGATGGAAGTTCAATTACCCTCCGGTGCTTCTTGGAACAGAACGGACAAAGTAATGAGACAGGTTGCCGAACGATTTAAATCTTTTCCTGAGATAGATTCGTATATGGCTATTACCGGTTATGGAATGATGAGCGGAACGCAATCTTCATCAAGCGGATTCTTTGTGATTAAACTAAAACCATATGCCGAACGTCAGGGAAAAGGACAAGATGTGGACAGCATCATTACCCGCTTATATATGGCAACAATGGATATTAAAGAGGCTCGTATGTTCCCCTTTAATATGCCGGCTATTATGGGGTTGGGAACATCTTCGGATGCTGAATATGTTTTGCAAAGTACACAGGGGGCTTCGCCGGAAGAATTAATGTCGGTTGCTCAAAAAATTATACAAGCAGGGAGTAAAGATCCTCGGTTACAACGGGTTATGACGTTTTATACGGTTGATTCGCCTCGTGTTGAAGTTGTAGTTGATAGAACGAAAGCATATGCGTTAGGTGTTCAGATTTCAGATATTTTTAACACAATGCAAACGATGTTGGGTGGTACATACGTTAATGACTTTAACTTATATGGACGAACATGGCAGGTTAATGTTCAAGGCGATATGATGGATAGACGTACATTGAATGATATTTACAAAATTAATATTCGTAATAACAAGGGAGAAATGGTGCCATTACGCTCTTTAATTAGTGTAAAACGAACGATTGGTGCTCAATCTATTCAACGGTATAACAACTATCGCTCTATTAAAATTACCGCTACACCTGCAGCTGGATTAAGTTCCGGTTCTGCAATGCAGGCAATGGATGATATATCAAAACAAGTATTGCCGACAGGATATCAATTCCAGTGGACGGGTATGAGTTTGCAAGAACAAGAAGCCGGAGCTCAAACTGCGTTAATTTTTGCATTGGCATTCTTGTTTGCGTATTTGTTTTTGGTGGCATTATATGAAAGTTGGGTTTTGCCGGTATCCGTTATGGTTTCCATTGTTGTCGGATTATTCGGTTCAATGATATTTTTATGGGCAAGAGGTATTACAAATGACTTGTATGCCCAAGCCGGTATTATTGTTTTAATTGCATTGGCTGCCAAAAATGCTATTTTGTTAGTGGAATTCGCAAAGGATGAACACGAACGAGGTGTTTCTGTAAAAGAAGCAGCGATTAATGGGGCACACATGCGTTTTCGTGCTATTATGATGACGGCTATTGCAGCGTTGTTGGGTTTCTTGCCGCTTATTATGGCAAATGGGGCCGGAGCCATGGCTCGTCAGGCAATTGGTTCTTCTATTTTTGGAGGGTTGTTTGTTTCTTCATTTGTCGGTATTTTCTTTATTCCGGCTTTATATGTTGTTTTCCAAATTATGGTTGAACGTGTTTGGAAAGGAAATAAATCCGAAAAACTTTGGGAAAAGAAAAAGCGTAAAAAACATCATTAATCGAAGGTTTATCAAACCCTGCATTTTTAGTGGATTATCTCAAGAAGGAGATGGCTTAATTTTGCAGGGTTTATTTTTTTTTAATCAATTTAAAAATTTTTATCAAAATGATGTTTTTGAAAAAATGAAAAAAGACTTGATTTATGAAACAGATTCTTTTATGCTGTAAAAAAAGAAAGGATTTTATTATGCGTTATTTGGTTGTTTTATGCATTTTAAGCTTATTCAGCGGATTAACCGGTTGTCGGCAGGAAAGTATTCCTGCATCATTTAAATCCGAAAATACATTTGAAAACGGTGTTATGCAATCTACACCGAATTTTGCACAGTTTCGTGAAATTCCCATTCCGGAAAATGCCACAATGAGTTTAGATAAAACACTTTTGTTCGGAAATGATCCGTTGGTGGGGCGATTGGCTTTTAAAGTTCCGTATAATCAGGCAAATATGTTTGATTTTTATATGCAGGAAATGCCAAAATTCGGATGGCGTGAATTAACTAGTATTCGGGCAACAAATAGTTATTTAACGTATGCTAAGGATAATCGTGTTGCAATGATACAGTTAACTTCCACATCGTTAAACGGAACGGAAGTCATTTTTGATGTGTCAATGACAAAAAATAACAGTTCATCAAAAGGTTATTATTAATAAGGGGGCTGTATGCGTTTTTTAGGTTTTTCATTAACACCTAAAAATATTAATTCGCCGGATACAATGGGGGCTTATCCGGAAGGAATGCAAGTTAAAGCCTTACCGGAACGGCGATATATGAAAACGGCCCGTTTTTTAACAATTGTTATTTTGCTTAATTTGGCGTTAATAATGATGTTGGCCGGTTTTGTGACGTATGTTGCGGATAGGGTAGATGTTTCTATTGCCAATCAACGGGTTGTTAATTTGTATACAATTGATTCTTCCAGAAAGGTTGTTGTTCCCGCAGAATACGAAGAAAAAGTTGTACATGCATTTGATTTATATATTGAATCTCGATTACAGGAGTATATTCGGTATCGTCACGAAATTATTTGGGACAATAATGCCATGAAGCAGCGATGGGGGAATAAAGGTCCTATTGCCGCCATGTCACATTATAAAAAAGTTTATACGCCGTTTCAGGTTGAGGCTGATTTGATGTATAGTGATTCTCGTACAAGCGGTTTTGTCAGAGATGTTCATCTGTATGAGTTGAAAAAAACAACGCCGGGGATGTGGGAAGGATTAATTGATACATTTGATTTGCCGATTCCGGATTCGTTTAATCCGATTTGTGCTAATTGTACGGATAATTCAAAGGAATGTATTGCTTGTAAAGCAAAGCATGCCCTTAAACGGCAACGGTTTCGGGTTTTTGTACGGGTTCAGAAGAACGGGACCCCGCATTTAACCAATCCGTTAGGTTTTTTGGTTAATTCATATAATACATTATATGTTCCGATACGAGAAGATGAAAAATATTGGGGCATTCCTTCTGATTTAAAACCAGATTTGTAATTAGTCATTTTTTGTTAGACGACCATATATATCAGAAAAACGGATGATATCATTCTCATCTAAAATATTGCCGGTTTGAATCTCAATAAAACAAATAGGTTTATTTGTTTTATTTGCAATGCGGTGTTTTGTTTGCTTTGGAATGTATAAAGAATTATTTTCAGATAATGTTAATGTGTTTTCTCCCAAAGTGATAAATCCAGACCCTTGAACCATAATCCAATGTTCATTACGATGAGTATGCATTTGTAAAGATAATGCTTGATAGGGATTTACAATTATTTTTTTTATAATATATGTTTCACCGATATCAATGGTTTCCCAAGTTCCCCAGGGGCGAATGTCTTTATCTCCGATTTTGTAATTGATATGCATTTTTTTATTCCTTTTTGTTTTTTTGATTTCTTTTTTTTTATAAAAAAATGAAAAAAAATGCAAATAAAATAAAAAATGCTTGCGAAAATCTTTTTTTTGCATATCATAAAATAGCTGATTAAAATTTATAAGGAGAAGATATTATGCCATCAGTTGTAAACGGTGATAAATGTGTTTTGTGTAAAAGTTGTGTGGAAGTTTGTCCGGTTGGAGCTTTTCACGAAGGAGATACACAAGTAGTTGTTAATCCGGATGATTGTATTGAATGTGGTGTTTGTATATCCGAATGTCCGCAAGGTGCAATTTCTATGTCAGATGAAGCTGATGAAAAGTGGATTAAATTTAATGCTGAAAAATCGGCAGAATGGCCAAAAGCATAATGGGTTAGGCACATTTAAAATCACCGTTTAATTTTTAAACGGTGATTTTTTTATATCAAACGTAACTTATCCGGTGTGCATGGATAGAGTCTCGTAAAAAGAATCATGGCTGTATTTTACTATTTACATAATGTGAAAAATAAGATAAATTTAAAATAATTCTAAAATTTATAAGGTATTTTTATGAAACAATTGGGTCATTATTTATTTAAATATATTATACATAAAATGATTAACTTTTTTTATTTTAAAGAGTTACATCCGTTAGAACGCAATATTCGATTGATGTATTTATATAATTTGTTTGTTAAAATGATGATTTCATTGCCGATTGAAGCCATTTTTTTTGCTCAGATTACCGGTAATTATACACAGGCAATGAGTGTTTATGCTGTTGTTTATAGTATTGGTGTTTTAAGCAGTTTACCACTAGGTGTACTAGCAGATAAAGTTGGTAGAAAAAAAGTAAGTGTTTTGGCGGCAGGAGCTCGTTTTTCATCTGTAGTTGTGTATGCTTTTTCCGATTCATATGGGATGTTATTGATTGGGAGTATTTTTGCCGGTTTGTATCGAGGGGTTGGTTCCGGTAACAATGCCGCATTGTTATACGAAAGTTTAGATAAATTGAATCAAAAAGAAAAATATCACGATGTTATGTCTGTTATGTCAGCATTTGGCATGTTTGGATTAGGGGCCGGTTCTTTGTTATGTGGTGTTTTTGCTTGGTTTTCTTTGCAAGCTGCCATGTATGCAACGATTCTTCCGATGTCAATTTTGTTGATTGTCAGTTTGTTTTTAACCGAACCGACTGTTAATCGTCCTCCTTTGGAAAATCCGTATAAACATTTGTGGTCTGCATTGAAATTTTTAAAGCGGGAAAAACGGTTGTCTTGCTTTATATTAGCAGATTCGGCACATTTTGCTTTAAATGAATCAGCTTTTTCGTTTAATGGGAATTTTTATAAAACCATTATTCCGGAATGGTCTTTGGGAGCATTCCGATTTGTTGGGAATATGTGTAATGGATTTACGAATTGTTTTTCTGCCAAAGTCGCACAAAAAATCGGGTTAAAAAAAACAATACTCGCCGGAGCAATGACAGATGATATTGTAAATATTTTAGCATCGATTTTTGCAAATCCGATTAGTTTGATTTTTAAAACGGCCGGTTCGGGTGCTAATGGAATTTATTCGCCGGCTTCATGTGTATATCTGCAACAATTGGTATCTGAAAAAGAAAGAGGTACATTGTTGTCTATATCTGCGTTGGTTATTTGTTTGTTTTACAGTATTGGAACAATGTTTGTCGGTTGGATTGCCGATTTAACGAATCCGGCTATTGCGTTATTAAGCGGATATTCTTTGGCATTAGTGGCAGATTTTTTGTATTTTTGGGCTTTTCGCCAAAAGCCGATTTTGGACGTATTGCCCCAAACGGTTGTCGGTTCTGAACAGGTATCGGTCTAATTTATTTTGTATATAGTGGAGAATCAAGCGTTTCCGTTAAATTAAGCGAATATGTTTCCTCAATGGTATAATATTTTCCTTCTCCGTTTTCCCGTGCATGACTGGCAAACAGGCAAAATGAATCAACTAAAAATGGTTTTGAATGAAATAAATTGTTTCGTCCGATATATTCAAAAACTTCTGCCATAGTCGTACCTGTTAATTTTGCCAAAGAAACGTGCGGAACAAATTTAAACTTGTCTGCATTACCGGCTCCGGCATTAATAACAGCTTTATCAATTTTTTCCTGTAATTCGCCGATAAGTTTTGGAGTGTCAACACCGGTCCAAATATGATGCGGTTGATCCCCATATGCAAAATATCCGATTTCTTTAAAAGCCATATGAAAAGCGGGAAAACGAATGTATCTTAATTCTTTTAAAACGTCTTCTGCAACGGGTTCGGATACATTGCCGACAAAACGCAAATTTAAGTTTAAGCGTTCTTTTGTATGCCATTGTGCCCCATATAATCCGCCCCGTAAAGAATACAGCTCTTCTTTTATTTCTTCAGGTAAATCGATACCAACAAAAAGACGTAACATAAAAAAACTCCTTTTCAAATTGATAAAAACAGTATATAATGAAAAAAAACAAAAGGAAAGAAAAAATGACAATATTAAAAGTTTTTGAAGTGCCGTCACCGGTTTTGGAACAAAAGGCCTTGCCCGTTGATGTGGTTACGCCTGAAATTAAACAAGTTTTAGCTGATATGTTGGAAACAATGTATGCAACGCATGGTGTCGGATTAGCCGGAAATCAGGTTGGTTTGTTGCAAAGATTAGTTGTAATGGATTGTGCCGGTGCTGATGAACAGCCAAATCCGATTAAAATGGTTAATCCGGAAATTATTGAAAAATCCGAAGAGTTGGTTTTGCACAATGAGGGTTGTTTATCTATTCCTAGAGAATATGCTGATGTAGAGCGACACGAATGGGTTATTGTTCAATATTTAGATGAAAATGGCAAACAACAAACATTAAAAGCAACAGGATTGTTATCTATTTGTGTGCAACATGAAACAGATCATTTAGACGGAATTTTGTTTATTGATCATCTATCACCGTTAAAGCGTAAACGGTTATTAAAACATTTAGAAAAACGTCGGCGGAAAGCCGCAGAAGCGGAATTATAAATTTAAGGGTAAAAAAAATGAAAGTTGTTTTTATGGGAACTCCGGATTTTGCCGTTCCGGTCTTGGAAAAATTGGCAGAAAAACATCAGGTTGTTTGTGTTTATACGCAACCGCCTCGTCCGGCAGGAAAAGGATATAAATTAACACCATCGCCTGTTCATCAAAAAGCGGAAGAGTTTGGGATTTCCGTCAGAACGCCGGTTTCTTTGCGTAAATCGGAAGAACAACAGGCATTTGCTGATTTGCAGGCTGATGTTGCCGTTG
The DNA here is from genome assembly GCA_015062385.1 of Alphaproteobacteria bacterium. Classification (GTDB taxonomy): domain Bacteria; phylum Pseudomonadota; class Alphaproteobacteria; order CAAHEQ01; family UBA3637; genus RGIG4140. The sequence goes on from SUUT01000023.1 coordinate 21,594, forward strand.
TCTGTGCTTATGGATTGATTTTGCCACAAGCAATATTGGATGCCCCTAAAAAAGGGTGTATTAATATTCATGCCTCATTATTGCCTCGTTGGCGGGGGGCTGCTCCGATACAGCGAGCTATTCAGGCAGGCGATACGCAATCGGGTGTTACTATTATGCAAATGGATGCAGGATTGGATACCGGAGATATGTTGCTTGTTGAAACGTGTCCGATACAGTCAGATACAACAGCACAAATGTTGCATGATACACTTTCTGAAATGGGGGCTCGTTTAATTATTCAAGCATTGGATTTGGATTTAAAACCAATTGCTCAACCGACAGAAGGTATTACTTATGCCGAAAAAATTCAAAAAAGTGAAGCATTAATTAATTGGAATTTATCGGCAACACAAATTTGCCGAAATATTATGGCCTTTAATCCGTATCCGACGGCTTATACCCTTTATAAGGGAGAACGAATCAAAATATTTACAGCGGTTGCAATGGATGAAATAACTGATAAATCGGCAGGAACAATTTTAGATGAAGATTTAAAAATTGCTTGTGGTAATGGTACGGTTCTAAAAGTTTTAACGTTGCAAAGAGCCGGTAAAAAAATGATGAGTGCATCTGATTTTATGAAAGGCAATTCTTTAACGGTTGGAGAACGATTTGCGATATAAACTGGTTATTGAATATGATGGAACACCTTTTGTCGGTTGGCAACGTCAAAAAGACGGCATATCTGTTCAGGAAGTTTTGGAAAAGGCTTTATCAACAGCTGTTCGAGAGCCGATTGTGTTGTTTGGTAGTGGTAGAACGGATACCGGTGTTCATGCTTTGGCTCAGGTTGCACATTTTGATACGGAAAAAAAACTGGATTGTTTTCGGTTAAGAGAATCTTTAAATGCTTTGGTTAGACCTTATCCGATTAGTATTCATTTAGCTGAACCTGTTTCAGAGGATTTTCATGCTCGTTTTAGTGCAAAAGAACGAACATATATTTATCGGATTTTAAATACTCGTTTTCCGCCGGCATTGGATAAAAATAGGGTATGGTGGTATTCTTATCCATTAGATGTTCAAAAAATGAATGAAGCAGCACAGTTATTGCTCGGAAAACATGATTTTTCTACTTTTCGGGCATCAGAATGTCAGGCAAAATCGCCCGTCAAAACATTAGATTTTATAGAAGTAAAAACCGTTTCTTCAAATATAATTGAAATGACGGTAAGAGCTCGTTCCTTTTTGCATCATCAAGTAAGAAATATAATGGGTTCATTAGTGAATGTCGGCTCCGGAAAATGGACGGTATCTGATTTTAAAAAGGCTTTAGAGGCAAAAGATCGACGAGCCGGCGGACAAACAGCTCCGGCGGCTGGATTATATTTTGTTTCCGTTCGGTATGAATAACAACTTGTGTTCAAATTGATTTTTTTATATAATTGCTTGTAGATATTTTCCATTTTTGCGAAGCCAAATTTGTGCTTCGGCTTGTTCTGATTCTAACAGGGCAACGGTTTTCCAAAAGGCAGAACTGTGATTCATCTCTTTTAAGTGAGATACTTCATGTGCAATAATATAATCTATAACGAAACGAGGAGCAAAAACCAGTTTCCAGCAAAAATTTAAATCTTTTCGGGAGGAACAGCTTCCCCAACGGGTTGATGTGTTTCGTAATGTGATTTTATGGGGTTTTTCATTTAACTTTTCGGCTAATTGAAAGGCTTTTTCTTGAATATAAACATATAATTCTTTTTTTGCAAAATCAGTGATTCTTCGATGAATAAATTCTGCATCTCCACCAACGATTAACAGGTTTTCTTGGCATAAAAGGCCGTATTTGTGTTTCGGATTATGACAAATCTGATAAGTTGTTCCTAAAATTGTTAAAGTATCATTGTGTTGAAATCGAATGGGCGGTATTTTATTTTCGGTTTGCTTTTTTATCCATTCCAAATTTTCTTCGGCAAAAGAAATTGCTTTTGTTTTTCGACAATACCAAGGGCATGTCAGGATAATATTACCGGAAGGATTAAGACGAAGACGAATGTTTTTTGTTTTTCGCTTTTTTTCAAAAAATAGAAAATAATCACCGATTTTTATTTTTTCCATTGATATATAAACCTTTTTATTTTAAAATAACACTGTTTGGTATAGTTTAACATAAAAGAAAGGAAAAATAAATGCTAAAAAACTTATCTAAAATATGTATTTGGTTGATTGTTCGTGCATTTATCTTTTTTGTATTGGTTTGGATATTGTTAGGTATTAATCCGACAGATACATATAATCGCATTTATCAAAGGGCAATTGCTTTGAAAAATGGAACATTTTCATTTTCACAAAGTTTATCCCATACGGCTCGTAATATGGGTAAAGTCGCAGATTATCATCTGAAAGAAGCTGCTGAACGAATTGATGGAAAAGATCCGTATCAGGACTATAATTCAACATTGGATAGAAATATTCGTCAGGATTTTAATAAATAATTATAATTTTGTAAAAAAAACCGCCTCTTTTTACACAAAATAAACAGAGGCGGTTACAGATTTATAAAATTTAAGTTTGTCTGTTTTTTTGATTTTGTATGGTTTGTATAAGTGCAATTGGATTGTGTGTATAATTAAAATTATTTCTAATAGTTTGAGGTTTTTCTTCAAGTACTGTGAGGTTGTTATATGAGCAATCAAAATATCCATCTACTTTTAATGGTGCCCCTTTTAACGTATCCAATACATTATGAGAACAATTAAAATCACCTAAAATTCTTTGAGGAGAACCTTCAAGCGAAGATAACTGATTACCGGAACAATTAAAAGAACCAAAAAGCATCACAACATTGGATAAATCCGGTAGTTTTGTTAAATTGGAATGAGATAAATCTATATCGCCTTTAAAAGTAAATACTTTATTTTTTGGAAAATCAAGTAGATTGTATAATTTTCCATTCTTTTTAAAATGAAATGTGTTTTCAACATCTTCTATAATTTCCCATTTTTGTTGTTGTATGACTTTTTGAATTGCCGGAATATATTTAAATTTCGGCATCTTGTTTTGTTTGCCTTTGCATTGATGCATTTTACCGTTTCTAACTTCAAACGTCACATGCGGATTGCCGTTTTTATCTCGTATGGAATAAATTTCAATCATTCCGTTTTGAACATATATATCATAAGAACCTTTAC
>SUUT01000024.1 GCA_015062385.1 Alphaproteobacteria bacterium
GTGTTTGTAAAGATGATTATTACGGCACAAACTGTGATTACTGTGCGGGAGAGCATACTAAATGGGATGATGGAAACAATCGGTGTATTTGTACATTACAGAACAGCACTTGGAATAAAGATAAAAATGTTTGTGAATGTTTAAACAATTACTATGGTTCAAACTGTGATTATTGTGCGGGGACACATGCCTCATGGAACAGCAGTACGAACAAATGTGAGTGTTCGTTGACACATAGTCATTGGACGGGAAGTGCCTGCGTTTGTGATACAGACTATTATGGACCGAGTTGTGTCTATTGTGCGGGAGCCAATTCAAAATGGGATAGCACGAATAATAAATGTACGTGTACATTAGCGAATAGCACATGGAACACAACACAAAATAAATGTATCTGTAATACGAATTATTACGGACCGAGTTGTACGTATTGTGCCGGCAATTACACAAAATGGGACAGTACAAACAACAAGTGTACGTGTACGCAGACGAGCAGAGAATGGAATGCCGGCAAAAAAGCCTGTGTTTGCAAAACAGGGTATTATGGTGATAATTGTACCTATTGTGCGGGAACGAATGCCTCATGGGACAGTACAAATAAAAAATGTGTTTGTTCCAGTGGTTCATGGAGTGCTTCATCAAAAAAGTGTGTGACAACAGGGTCAACCGAAGATACGTGTTATGCTCCTCGTTTATGGATTAACGGTATTTGTACCTGTCCGACAACAACACCTTATTATAAAAGTAGTACAAACGAGTGTTTAAAATGCTATCAAGTAAATGAAAGCAAACCATATTGGAACGGATCAATATGTACAATATGTCCGAGTGATAAACCATATTGGGACACAACCAAAAAAGAATGTGTCGCTTGTGCTGCTTTCAATGTTGATACGCCGGTTTGGGATAGTACAAATAAGAAATGTATTTCTTGTTATGCAAGTAATAATGCTAAACCATATTGGAATGGTACAAAATGCATTGCATGTTATGAGAAGAGTACATCTACCCCTGTTTGGAGTACTTCTAAAAATCAATGTGTTGCTTGTGTGACATTAGATTCGACTAAACCAGCATGGAGTACAACAAATAAAAAGTGTGATACTTGCTATGCAGTTAATAATGCAAAACCGCATTGGAATGGTTCGGCTTGTGAAGCTTGTCCCACAGCAACACCATATTGGGACGGAACACAATGTGTCGCTTGTGCTACTTTCAATGTTGATACGCCGGTTTGGGATAGTACAAATAAGAAATGTACTTCTTGTTATGCAAGTAATAATGCTAAACCATATTGGAACGGTACAAAATGTATTGCATGTTATGAGAAGAGTACTTCTACCCCTGTTTGGAGTACTTCTAAAAATCAATGTGTTCCCTGTGAAACATTGGATAAAACAAAACCATTTTGGAGGTCTTCCGAAAAAGAATGTGGTTGTCCGGATACGTCTACATGGAATACATCTTGGAATGCTTGTACATTCACAATTATATTGGAATCATATTCAGCTTGTAGCAATAGTTGTGGAGCTTCTTCTGTAGTTGAAAAATTTGCATTAAAAAACCTAGAAGCTTCATATGAATCTTACTATACAGGATATGCTGATGATTATTATTGGATTTGTGAAACAAATTTAAGTGGGTTGGCCCCAAAAGATTGTATGTCTTATAAAGAAGAACTGAATTTAAGAGGAAGCGGAACAGAAACAAATATGTTTACAGGAATTACTTATGCCGGTTCAGGAATAACAAAAGGATATTGGTGGTCCTATCAAGGTATTATGAAAGTTAATGGTACAATGACTTTTGTTTATAATCCCAATATTAAAAGTGTTGGAATTTGTCCGGTTGGATTTTATTGTCCAGCAGGGGATTATTTTATAGCAAATAGGTGCGCAGCTGGCACATATAACAATAAAGAAAATCAAACAGCCTGTTTGAATTGTCCTGTTCAAAAATATTGTCCAGCAGGCACAGTTAATCCGATTGCCTGTCCAAGTGGAACATACTATCCGTTAACAAAAGCAACAGAATCTTCTCAATGTCTAGATTGTAATACAACAACAATTACATACCAAAGTATTAAAAATGCTTGTCATTTTTGCGATAAACGATACTGGCGGAGCAGTGATGGCGCTTGCCTTTATTGTGGTGATACAAATTACTATAATGGTATTGAAAAAGAAGAATGTAATCTTTGTACAAATAGATATTGGCGTTCGGATGGTTATTGTTTCAATTGTAACACGGTAGATTATTTTAATAATGTCACAGAAGACCAATGTATCCGCTGTTCCAATCGGTTTTGGCGGAAGAGTGGTAGCTATTGTGTTCATTGTAACAGAACGGATACTTGGGATACGACTAAACAGGCAGAATGTGAACGGTGTACGAATCGTTATTGGGTGATGTATGATTCAACCAATAAATATGGATATTGTTATATGTGTCCATCCGGAATGACCCGAGATTCTGCAACTGGAATTTGTAAGTGTCCGAGCGGACAGATATTCAGTCGGAATGAAAATAAATGTGTTGCTTGTACACAATCTGGTGAATTGTTATCTACAGAAAAGTCTAATGATGCCAGTTGTGGTGGCAAACGGTATTATTCTACAAATCAATACTCTTACTTGTGTACTAGAACGGACCAAGTTCCTGCAACCAGTCAAACAGAGTGTTTCAGTTGTACCTCTGCAAAACGGCTTTGGAGAAGTGCAGATAAAGGATGTATTGCATGTAACGATACAAGACACCATAACAGCATTACCACAACTGAATGTGAACGGTGTACGAATCGGTATTGGCGTTCTGATACTTATTGTTTAAGTTGTAATGCGGTAGATTCTCAAGGAAGTACAGAAGAAGAGCAATGTTTCCGCTGTTCCAATCGGTTTTGGAGAAGTTATGGCAAGTACTGTGTGCACTGTAATGTTGGCACATGGGATACAGTTAAACAAGCAGAATGTGAACGGTGTACGAATCGTTATTGGGTATTGTACGATTCAGCCAATGGATATGGGTATTGTTATAAGTGTCCAGATGGGATGACGCGGGATTCTGCAACCGGCATTTGTAAATGTGCAAGCGGACAGATATTCAGTCGGAATGAAAATAAATGTGTTGCTTGTACACAGTCTGCTGAATTGCAATCAACCCAAAAGTCTAATGATACCAGTTGTGGTGGAACTCGGTATTATTCTACGAACCAATACTCTTACTTATGTACCAGAACGGACCAAGTTCCTGCAACCAGTCAAGCAGAGTGTTTCAGTTGTACCTCTGCAAAACGGCTTTGGAGAAGTGCAGATAAAGGATGTATTGCATGTAACGATACAAGACACCATAACAGCATTACCACAACTGAATGTGAACGGTGTACGAATCGGTATTGGCGTTCTGATACTTATTGTTTAAGTTGTAATGCGGTAGATTCTCAAGGAAGTACAGAAGAAGAGCAATGTTTCCGCTGTTCCAATCGGTTTTGGAGAAGTTATGGCAAGTACTGTGTGCACTGTAATGTTGGCACATGGGATACAGTTAAACAAGCAGAATGTGAACGGTGTACGAATCGTTATTGGGTATTGTACGATTCAGCCAATGGATATGGGTATTGTTATAAGTGTCCAGATGGGATGACGCGGGATTCTGCAACCGGCATTTGTAAATGTGCAAGCGGACAGATATTCAGTCGGAATGAAAATAAATGTGTTGCTTGTACACAGTCTGCTGAATTGCAATCAACCCAAAAGTCTAATGATACCAGTTGTGGTGGAACTCGGTATTATTCTACGAACCAATACTCTTACTTATGTACCAGAACTGATCAATATCCGCAAACAAGTAGAACAGAGTGTTCCAGTTGTACAAAGGCTAAACGGTTTTGGCGGAGTGCAGATCAAAAATGTATTGCCTGTAATGATATGAATTATCACAGTAGCGTGACACAAACCGAATGTACGAGTAACTGTTCAAATCGTTTCCATCGCTCAGCGGATAATTATTGTTTTAATTGTAATTCTAATGATTATTGGAATAATTTTACAAGAGATGAATGTCATCGTTGCTCTAATCGTTTTTGGAGAAATAATGGTAAATATTGTTTTAACTGTAATTCTACCGATTATTGGAATAATTTTACAAGAGATGAATGTCATCGTTGCTCTAATCGTTTTTGGAGAAATAATGGTAAATATTGTTTTAACTGTAATTCTACCGATTATTGGAATAATTTTACAGAGACTGAATGTCGTCGCTGTGCTAATCGGTTCTATCGTTCGGATGGTTATTGTTTTAGCTGTAATCGGGCAGATTATCAGGAAAATGTAGAAAAATCACAATGCGATCGTTGTTCAAATCGTTTCCATAGAAAACATAAGAATACGTGTATCAGTTGTAATGATGGCTCAACACATGCCAATACGACAAAAGCCGAATGTACGAGTAACTGTTCAAATCGTTATTGGAAAGTACACGATACAGCAAATCAGTTGGGATATTGTTATAAGTGTCCGGATGGTCAAAAGGCAAATAGCTCATTTACCGGTTGTCAATAAGAAAATTTATTGATACGCACATTATGCGGTTGAATAATGTTTATTTGTTGAGACCTTCAACCGCAATGTTGCATTCTTTCATATAAATTAAAATAAATTGTTTAATCTTTATACAGTCAACCCCTGCCAACATTTATTGGCAGGGGTTTGTTATATACATGAAAAATCTATCGTGTTAATCCATCCATTTCTAATGGCAATGCTTCATCTAAAGAAACAATTGTAGCATTTTTTGAAAGCGTGTTACCTTGTGTTGGAACGTCTAACACTGGAAATGCTTCTGATCCTTTTTCGGTAGAAGGGAAATACTCCCGTTTAGCTTCTAATCCAGAGGCAAAAGAAACAACACCTACACTATTGTAAACATCATTCGTTGTATAAGCATAATTAACAGCAGCTCCTTTATTTTTTGAACCGTTTGAATAAACATCATACCCAAATTGAGAAAATTCTCTTGCATGTTCTGCCGTACTCAGATTAACTTTTACCATTAAAGCATCCTTTCGTTAAAAATTTATTGGAATATTGATACCACATTTCGATTTATCTGTCAACTCTTTTTTTATTTGGACAATAAAATATCCGGTGTTGTTTTTCTTTCATCCAACATAAGCACACCACCTTGTGCATAAGGGATCATCAATCTGCGAATAATTTGTCCACCCGGTAAATATAAAAATTCTTCAGTCGGTTTTGTCAATTGGGCAAACGTATTCATTTGAATCTTTTTATATTGTGCAAAATCTTTCACTTGTGGCAATAATCCTTTTTCTTGCACTTTATCTAAAAAAGTGGCATATGAGGGTTCTTTTTTAAGCCATTGAGCATCCGTATTCCACAAATCACAAAAGGCATTATTGAAAAATATAATATGTGCCGAAGCATTAAATAATACAATTCCGTACGGCAATTCTTTTAAAACAGAACGATGTGCTTTTTCTGCTTCGGATAATAAGGCTCGCAATCCCTCTTCCGTTGTTTTATCCTGTCCGTATTTTAATGTCAAAAATGTATTTTTACCAAGCGGTAAAGGTAAATCCGCCCAGTGCATATCTAATGGGTCATCCTTAATTGTTTCGTATGATTTATTGGCAAAACAAACATTTTGTTTTGTATCTTCCACATATAACGGAAACGGTAACGCATTGAGTGTTTTGGTTAAAATTTCCCTTTGTTGCAACAGATGTGTATAAGCCTGACGTTCTTCAATCAGTAAAACTGTTTTATACGTCATATCCTTAAACCACAACACAAAAGAGTTTTGTTGGGGATTAGACATATGCAATACACGTCCTGTTACACTGAAATAACGTTTCTTTTCCAATGTGGCAACCGTTAAATCAAACGGCATATTTTTTTGTTTGAGGTTTTGAACCGACTCCATTAAAAGACGAGCATCATTTGCTGACAATCTGTTTAATACCATTGATAATGAAGCATTTTGTTCTACAATATTTAAAAGTAAACACAGTCTGCGGGAACAATGTGTATATTCTTTTCCTTGAGTAATTGTTGTACAAAAATAACCGTCCGGGGCCGAATCCAAAATATCTTCCATCTGATACGTTGCTTCCGTACTCTTATGTAACTTATAACGCAAACGAGCTATAAAAACAGCCACAAAAATAAAGCACAGCAAAATAAAAGCATAAAACCAAATAAAAATCAGTGTCATTTTTTTCTCCGTCAGACCGGATTATACGTTTCTTTTATTTTCTTTGCAAGAAATTTCGGTAAGACAATGCTTCACTGATATGTCTTTTTAAAATAACATCTGAAAAGTTCATATCTGCAATTGTTCGGGCAACCCGAATAATACGGTGATATCCTCTTGCCGATAAAACAAATTTTTCAGCTGCGTGTTGCAATAAAACCGATGCTTCCGGTTCAAGACGGGCAATTTGTTCTAAAAAAAGACCATCCGCTTGTGCATTACAGGTAATGTTTGAATTGACAAAACGATCTTTAGAAAACGCACGAGCTTCTAAAACCCGTTGTCGAATAATATGGGAAGATTCTCCGGTAGGTGTTCCGGCTAATTCCCATGGATTAACAGCAGGAACATCTATTTGCAAATCAATTCTGTCTAAAAATGGACCGGAAAGTTTTGACCGATAATCCAATCCACATCTTGGAGCACGGGAGCATTCATGCCCTGGCGTTCCCAAATAACCACATTTACAAGGGTTCATTGCTGCAATTAATTGAAATCTTGCCGGATAGGTAACATGTGCATTTGCTCTTGATACGGTAATGTTACCCGTTTCAATTGGTTGCCGTAAAGCTTCTAATGTTGTCCGATTAAATTCCGGCAATTCATCCAAGAATAAAATGCCATGATGTGCCAAAGATATTTCCCCTGGTCGTGAATGCGAACCACCCCCGACAAGTGCCGGCATAGTCGCAGAATGGTGCGGGGCCCGAAAAGGCCGCTGTGTAATTAACTTACCCTCTTTCAATTTACCGGCAATTGAATGAATTTGACTGATTTCCAATATCTCGTCTTGTGTTAATGGTGGTAAAATAGAAGGCAATCGACTTGCCAACATTGATTTTCCTGAGCCTGGGGGGCCAATCATCAATAAATTGTGTCCACCAACTGCCGCAATTTCCAAAACACGTTTTGCCGTTTCTTGTCCTTTAATTTCCGATAAATCAGAAAAAAAAGTTTCTTCCCCCTGTTGTTTTTTTGAAGGCACGGGAATTTCAATACCATTTTTAAAAAAATTTAACAACTGTAATAAATTTTGAGCCGCTAACAATGGAGAGACCTGAACCCAGCTTGCTTCTGTTCCCTGCTCTACCGGACAAATCAAACCTTTGTTTGATTGCATAGCACACATTGCCGCCGGCAGAATACCCGAAACAGGACGAATAGATCCATCCAATCCCAACTCACCCATCATTACAAAATTATTAATTAGCTGTGGATCAACAATTTTCATTGCTGCTAACAAAGCCATAATAATCGGTAAATCGTAATGAGTTCCTTCTTTAACTACATCAGCCGGAGCCAAATTAACAGTAATGTGCTTTGCCGGTAATTCCAAACCGATAGAGTGTAAAGCCGCCCGCACACGTTCCCGACTTTCGGCAATGGATTTATCCGCTAATCCCACAATTGTAAATGCAGGTAATCCATTTGTCAGTTGTACTTCTGTTGTAATTTTTAATGTTTCAATTCCAACAAAAGAAACTGTTGTTGTGGTCGCAAGCATTTGGTATCCTTTGCTTAATTACCAACGGGGAATACTCGTAGAATTATCCCAGTCCGTTTTGGGGTATCCCGAATCGGTATTTTTTGCTTTTTCAGGCAATTGTATATAACCTTGTTGCTGATATGAAGCGATACACATGACATCCACAGCATCGCATTGAACTGTTTCGTTTCTATTCGGGTTTTTGAAAGAAACCATTTGCGTTTTATTTGTTTGAACAACAGGCGGTTCATAATCAGAAGATGCCCACGATGGGTATATTTGCTCTGTTTGTGTTGTAATCCGCTGTTTTGTCGTCGGTTGTTGCATTATCGGATTTTGTATTTTGGGCACTTCATGTACCATTTTTTGATTTCCAATAACAGCATTTTGTTGCGGAATGGTAATTTGTTGCGGTGTTCCGTACGCTAACGGAGTAACAGCCGGTTGTGCATATGGATACATTGTTGGTTGGGGTGTATATTGTGGAATAACAATCGTTTGCACCAGTGGTTGCTGTGGTGTTACTGCCGGTTGTGTCGTAGATACACTTACATTTGGTGTCGACAAATTTGTTGGTTGCGTAATCGATTGCGGAAGAGCAGAATATGTATCCGGCGTTTGTTGAAATGACGAACGTGCCGGTGCACGCAAATGATTTTGTGCATACATAACATCATCGGAAGATGAACCCCAACATCCGCTCAAAAGAAAGCAAGTGATTGATAAAAAATAAAAATTCTTCATAATTTTCCCCAGCCAAATTATTTGAATAATTTACTATAACAAATTTTTTAAAAAAAAGAAACACTTTTTTATGATAAAGGTGTTTTTTTATTCATTTTATTTTTTTATCAATAAAACCTATCTGCCATACCTTATGATATTTTATAAAAAAAACAGAAAAACAACTGACTTTTTGTCATATTTTCTGTTTTTAAAAAAAACAAATGTATGCAAGTTATTCTTTTCTCTTGAATGTTTAGCGTGTGTATGGTATAGAGAAATATATTTGAATTTTAACAAGGAGCAGTTATGTTTTTACAATTGTTTAAAAATAAAAAGTTTTTACCATTATTAACTTCCCGTTTTTTGTCTGCAGTTAATGAAGGGTTTATTCGAACGGTATTTTTGTTTTTTGTGACATACAAATTAACACAACCTAATCCGACATTTATGGTATTAGCTGTTATGTTGTATGCTCTTTCTTTTTGTTTCGCAACAATTTATATCGGACAAATTGCCGATAAATTTCCAAAAGCAAAATGTTTGAGAATTGTCCGTCTATGTGAAATCGGCATTATGCTTTTGTCACTTGTAAGTCTGTCATTGGACTCTCGTTTATTGTTAATGTGTATTTTAATTGTTGTCGGCATGACAAATGCTTGTTTACGGGTGTTGGATACATCCTTAATTACTGAACTCGTTGCCCCTGCCAAACTAAACACCGGTAATACGTTAATGAAAATCGGTGTTATTTTTGCAAGCGGATTATCTTGTTTGTTATTGACAAGCATTTTAAAATTTGATGTAGCTTATTTTGTTGTTTGCTCTTTGGGTTTAGCACTATCCATTGTCAGCTACTTCATTACGTTAAAAATACCCGAAACTGAACCCACAGATAAAGAAACCATTATATACAGAAATCCATATAAAGCTTTTGGTTTTGTCTCGGAAAAATTAAAGCATCAATTTGATATGTGGGCTTATTTGGTTGGCATTGCTTGGTTTTGGATGGTTTCAGCTGTTATCTTCGTTTTTTCAGCGGATTACGGACGAACAGTCTTAAATGCACGTTGGTCGGTTGTTATGTTTTTAAGTTCCGGTATTTTTACCATCGGTTATATGATCGGCGGGATCTTTTATGCCCGTTTGTCCCGTAAAAACAATATGGGAGCATATACATCCATTGTCGGCTTGTTAATGTCATTATTCTTATTTAATTTTATATTTGCCAGTATGGGAGCCAGTGGACTGGTTTTTGAAAAAGGAATTACCGTTTTCAAAATGTTAACAACTAATTTTAACTACTGGTGCATTATGATTGATGTTTTTGCATTAGGAGCATTGGCTGCCTTTTTTGTAATTCCGTTTTATACACTGATTCAACTTAAAACCCCAGCTTATATGATGGGCCGTATGATGGCTTTTTCAAATATGGTTAATGCCATTGCTGTTTTGGCAACATTGATTATTGCTTTTGGTTTAACAATTTTATCATTAAATATTTTGCAAATTTTAACATTGTTTGCCGTTGCAAACCTATTTGTTGCCGTTTATATGATTCGATTATTGCCGGTACAATCCCGTCGAAATGTTTTCAAAACAATTTTAGGGACTTTATTCAAAGTTGAAATAAACGGATTGGAAAATTTGGAAAAAGCCGGAAATCGTGCGTTATTGATTACAAATCATACCTCATATATGGATGTTTTACTGATTTCTACATTCATTGATAAACAAATTACATTTGCTGTTAGTGACCAACTGATTGAAAAAACTCTTGTTAAATTTATGACAAATTTAATGGATGTTCATCCGTTAGATCCTCAAAGCCCGTTTGCCGTAAAATATATGGCAGAACGCCTCAATGAAGATAAATTATGTATGATTTTAACCGAAGGCATCATTGAGGGGGGAAATACCCGCATGAAAATTTACGAAGGACCCGCGATGATGGCTGTTAAAGGGAATGCCCCAGTATTGCCAATTCGAATTGACGGTGCTTCTAATACATTTTTTTCCCGTATATTGGGCAAAAAAGCTCACTTTAAATTATTTCCTAAAATTACAATTAATATTGCCGAACCGGTTGATTTTAAATTTAAAGATGAATTAACGACTCGGGAAATTCGTGAAAAATCAAGTTCTCGATTATATAATATTTTATCCCAAATGACATTTGACAGTTATGATAAAAACAGAACTCTGTTTGATGCCGTTGCCGATTCAATGCATATGGTCGGATATTTAAAACCAATATTAGAAGACACATCTCGAAAACCGGTAAAATTTTGTGGATTTTTCTTAAAATCCATTATTTTGGGACGATTAATTCAACGGGCAACAACAAATGAAAAATATGTAGGATTAATGATCCCGACATCTAATGCCTGTGCCTTATCTGTTTTTGGGCTTCATGCAGTTGGAAAAATTCCGGCAATGATAAATTTCACATCCGGACCCAAACAAGTTATTTCAACCTGTGAAACCATTGGATTAAAATCCATTGTAACCGCTCGAAAAGTTGTCAGTATGGCAAAATTGGATAATTTAATCACGGCGATTGAAACTGCCGGTATTCGTGTTATCTACTTAGAAGACTTAAAACCGACACTGACATTAAAAGACAAATTAATCGGTGTTGCAGGAGCTCTTTGTCCAAAGACAATTTATCGAAAAATGAATCCGGTTAAGCCGACAGCAGAAGATACCGCAGTTGTCTTGTTTACATCCGGTTCGGAAGGTATGCCAAAAGCCGTCTTTTTATCTCATCGGAACATTATTTCAAACTGTTATCAGGTACCGGCATTATTTGATGTTTATCCGTCTGATGTGTTTTTAAATTGTTTACCGATGTTCCATTCATTTGGTTTGGGTGCCGGTATGGTTCTTCCATTATTATTGGGTGTGAAAACAGTATTATATCCGACTCCTTTACATTATCGGATTATTCCGGAAATCTGTGCATCTGTTAAAGCAACAATTTTCTTTGGAACGGATACATTTTTAGCAGGCTACGCAAAATGTGCTAATCCATATGATTTTAACAGTTTGCGTATTGTTGTTTCCGGAGCTGAAAAAGTAAAAGATGAAACCCGTAAAATTTGGGCAGAAAAATTTGGGGTACGTCTTTTAGAAGGATATGGAGCAACAGAATGTTCTCCATTTATCTCTGTAAATACATTCTTGCATTCCAAAAAAGATTCTGTCGGTCGATTAATGCCGGGCATTACCTATCAATTAAAACCGGTAGAAGGCATTACAGAAGGTCAGGAATTGTGGGTCAAAGGACCAAACATTATGCAAGGATATATGCGTCATACGGATCCGATGCATTTAGATCCACCGGAAGACGGCTGGTATGATACGGGGGATATTGTATCTGTTGATGAAAATGGCTATATATCCATTAAAGGCAGATGCAAACGTTTTGCTAAAATCGGAGGAGAAATGGTTTCCTTGTTAGCAGTAGAAGTTGTTGTTGAAAAAAGATATCCCGGTTTTGTTTCCGGAGCCGTTAACATTCCGGATGCAAAAAAAGGAGAACAAATTGTTTTAATAACAACTTGTAAAGATGTTACACGGGATGATTTAGTAACAGCTTTTAAAGCAGCCGGCATTACAGAATTAGGGTTGCCGTCTAAAATTATCATAACGGATCATCCCCCTTTGTTGGGAACAGGCAAGTTTGATTACGTCTCTGCCAAAGAAATGGCTATTCAGGAAGTTTCAAAATAAACAGGGAGGAATTTATGGCAAATATAGGTGTTATCGGCGGTGGAGCTTGGGGAACTGCATTAGCAATGACTGCCGCAAAGGCAAAAAATGACGTTCATTTATATGCACGAGAACCCGAAACAGTATCAGAAATTAATACGGCACATCGTACAACGTTTTTACCGGCGGCTCAACTACCGGAAGCCATTATTGCAACAACGGACATGGCATCAGTTTTAAATTGGGCTGATTGTGTTTTAATGGCTGTTCCTGCACAATTTACCCGTTCAGTCTTTACACAAATGGCACCATTGTTAAAAACCGTCACTCCGGTTGTCTTATGTGCAAAAGGAATTGAATTAAGTACCGGTTTATTGATGAGTGAAGTTATACAGGAAATTCGCCCACAAACACCATTAGTTGTTTTATCCGGTCCCGGTTTTGCTGCTGAGGTAGCCAAAGAACGACCAACAGCTGTTACAATTGCATCACAATCACAAATGTTGGCGGAACGGGTTTGCCGATATATGAAAACAACTTATTTCAGGCCATATTCTTCAACAGATTTAATCACACCGGAAGTTTGTGGAGCTATTAAAAACGTTATGGCCATTGCTTCGGGAATTTCAGACGGTTGTGATTTTGGAGATAATGCTCGTGCGGCACTATTAACACGGGGATTAGCGGAAATGTCCCGTTTTGCCGTTGCAGTCGGTGGAAAAAAAGACAGTGTTTTAGGATTATCCGGTATTGGTGATTTAATGCTAACGGCAAACAGTCATCAGTCCCGTAACTACTCTTGCGGTTTTGAAATCGGACAAGCCGGATGGGCAAAACCGGTTTTAGAACATTGTACAAAAACGGTAGAAGGTGTTGCAACTGCTCAATCTGTCATGAAACGAGCCCGTCAATTAGGTGTTGAAATGCCTATCTGCGAAGCAGTTGAAGCCATTATTTATCATGAAAAACCAATTAAAGACGTTATGAAAGATTTATTATCACGCCCATTACGAGCAGAATAAATTTTAAAAGATTCTGATAAAAAAGGCAGGTATGACTTGTCTTTTTTTTTATTTCTTGTTATTTTAAGAAAAAAACAAAAACAAATGGGGAATAAAATGTCTGATATGCTGCCAATTTATGTTGCCTTTTCAACAAATGACACCTACATACCATATTTAGATGTTTGCTTACGCAGTTTAATTGATTATGCCGATAAAGAAAAAGATTATCATGTTTTTATCTTATACTCAACAATAATAGCAGAAAATATACAAAAAATAAAAGAACTGGAACAAAAAAATATTTCTATTTCTTTTATAAATGTTCAATCTTCTTTATCCAAAGCACAAGAAGATACTTTTTTTATCAACAATCATTTAACCATTGAAACTTATTTTCGTTTTTTCCTACCAGATATTTTTCCACAATTAGATAAAATTCTATATTTAGATTGTGATATGCTTATCCAAAAAGATATTGCTGAATTATATCAAACAAATATAGACGGATTTTATTTAGGAGCAACCCGAGATTTAGGAATTGTTTTAGGATTACATAAAACGAAAGAAAAAAATGTTAAATATTACACACAAACATTAAACTTGACAAATCCCTATGATTATTTTCAGGCAGGCTGTTTATTATTTAATCTCAAAGAAATGAGAAAAGATAAAATTCCGCAATTATTGATTGAAAAATTAAAACAAATAAAAACACCAATGTTTCACGATCAATGTATTTTAAATGCTGTTTGCAAAGATAAAATTTTCTTTGTTCCTCAAAATTGGAACTTTACATGGCATATTTATATTGTTGAATCACAATGGGAAAAGTATTTAGGAAAAACTTATTGTGAAATTTATTCAAATGCGAAAGAAAATCCATATATTATTCATTATACCGGTGGTCAAATTAAACCGATTAACTATCCACAATTATCTGAATCAAAAAAATTCTGGAAATATGCTTTACAGTCAAGCTATTACGACATTTTATGGGAGCAACTAATCAATATCTACAATACAAAAATTCAAAATGCAATAAAAGAAACATCCCGATTAATAAAATATAAAATCTTAGGAAAAATATTGATTGGTCCTCTAAAGAAAAAATATAAACAAAAATATCTGTACCTATATCAAAAACTAACCGGATAGCTACTTTAAAATAATTAAATGTATTTCTAATTGAAAAAAGTAATTGATACAAATTTTACATCTTTAAGTGTTTCAAAAAGGCATCACACCCTTCTACAATATCCCAATAAGTTTCATCAAAATTACCGGTGTACCATGGATCTTTAATATTACGAGGATTTGAGGTAAAATCTAGCAAGCGATAGATTTTATTTTCGGTGTCTAAACCAACAATTGCTTGTATATCTTCTACATTACAATCATCCATCGCCAAAATATAATCATAATACGCATAATCAGTCGGACGAATACGTCTAGAATAGTGTTGCTCAAACGGCACATGCATAGCTGTTAATATTTCCCGTGTACCATGATGAATCCCGGCATGACACATTTCATTATATCCTTCGGTAGCCGCTGAATCTATTTCAAATTGATTAGCTAACCCTTTTTCCTCTACTATTTGTTTAAAAACAAACTGAGCCATGGGGGAACGACAAATATTTCCTAAACATACAAATAAAACTTTTATCATTATATATCCATTATATCATTTGTTTATAAATTACATTGAATTACTACAAATTAAACTACATTATCACCTTTTAAGGCGGATATTTTTGTTTCTTTACAAACTTTAAGAACATAATCTTACGAAAGAAGAATTATTTTCCCAACCTTTTTTACCATTTGAAAAATAAGTATATTTAACCTGCTTAAAATCTTTTTTCAAATTTATATAAATACCCAAATGATACTTATATTTACCATGTTGATTTGTAAATTCTGACAATTTATCAAAATCGTGCCAATTTTTATCACTATTTTTTTTAACTTCTATGACAAGGAGATTATCGTACAGCTTATTATATCCTCGTCTATGTAAAATTATATCCGGTTTACACAAAGATTGATCATTTTTGCGTTTAGGATCATCATAATAACGATTGTACTCCACATCAATATTATATCCTTCTTGAATATACCAAGGATACAACATTAACATGTTTTCAAAGTAATACGCAATACGATGTGTTATAGCTTGTTCATGAGCATTTGTTTCTATCAAAGAAGCATCTCGTATATAAACTAATTCTACACTTTGTTTTAAAATTTTTACTACTTGATATATATCCATATCACATTCTTTCTTATTTAAAATTAATTTTCATTAATCATACACACTATGCATACATAAATTTTTTCATAAAGTAAAGAGATTATAAAAAATAAAATTGATTTTTGTGTGCTGTTTGGTATAAAATACATTTAGAAACAATATGGAGTATCGTTATGAAAAACTTTTCTTATGAACCACAGGGTGTTTGTACAAAAAATATCAGTTTTGATATTGAAGACGGTAAAATATATAATTTAAAATTTATCGGCGGATGTGCCGGTAATTTACAAGCTATTTCCAAACTGGTCAACGGAAAAGAAGCTCACATCGTTGCTAATATTTTGCGTCACAACGATTGTCGAGGGAAAGGAACATCTTGTGCCGATCAATTGGCTCAAGCCATTGACCTAGCCTTATCAGAAAAATAATTCCAACTATTCCTCTTGCGTTTTAAAATAAAAAAACCAATTTGTATACAGGAGGATATTATGATGTTGGAAATTATATTGGCTGCCGGTTGTTTTTGGGGTGTTCAAGCCACTTTTGATAAATTGGACGGTATTATTGCAACAGAAGTCGGATATACCGGAGGTACAACAAAGAATCCCTCTTATGAAGAAGTCTGTACGGACACAACCGGTCATGCGGAAGCCGTCAAAATTACTTATAACCCTCAAAAAATATCAACTGATGAAATTTTAGATGTGTTTTTTCAAACACACAATCCAACAACGCAAAATAAACAAGGACCGGATGTTGGTTCTCAATATCGTTCGGCTATTTTTTATACAACACCTGAACAACAAAAAATGGCTATTAACAAAATCAAAGAATATCAACCTTTTTTTAAAGCCCCGATTATCACGGAAATACTCCCTGCCGGTATTTTTTATCCGGCAGAAGCGTATCATCAAAAATACTTTGAAAAAAACGGAAAAACCTGTCACACAACGAATACTGCTTTTAACAAAGAAGCCTATTATCAAGCGAAATTAACCCCTCAACAATACAATATATTACGACAAAAAGGAACCGAACGTCCTTTTTCCGGAAAATATGTTGTTTTTGATAAAAAAGGGATTTATCGTTGTGCTGCTTGTGGAAATCCTTTATTTGATTCTTCTGCCAAATTCGATTCGCCATGTGGCTGGCCCAGCTTTGACAAAGCACTTCCCAATGCTGTTCAAATCAAAAAAGATTTATCTCATTTTATGATACGAGATGAAGTCATTTGTTCTCGGTGTGGTAGTCATTTAGGACACTTATTTAATGACGGACCGACCGAAACAGGAAACCGATATTGTATTAATTCCTTGGCTATGGATTTTAAAGAATAATTTTTGCAATTTCCACTAAAACTCTAGTACAAATTTTATTTTAAATTCCGTTGCCTTTCACGTTCTTAATCCGATACTATTTTGTATACAAAAAACAGGTACCGATTATTTCAGCACCTGTTTTTTTATTTATGTATCCAACAATGTTGATCCGGGTGGACATGAAACTGTTTCCGGACAGGCCTCACAATTTTCCACCTCATACGCCGCCGGTTCGGAGCGATATGTTCCTTCCGGACACGGAATCTTATCCGTTGACCGCATTGGACAATAATAACCTGCCGGACACAATACAGCTTCTGACGTTGTCGGACAATACCACCCTTTTGAACAATCAATACAATCCGAAAGTGCTGATTTTCCAATTATTCCCTGATATGTACCAACTGGACACATTGTCGGCTCATAGGAATTTATCGGGCAATAATGGCCAATCGGACAATCAACCGTTGCTTCTGTTGTCGGACAGTATTTTCCTGCCGGACATGCCGTACAATGTGTTTCCAAATATCCGCCCGTACCTGTTCGATATGTTCCTTTCGGACAAATCGTCGGTTCAGTACTTCCTGCCGGACAATAATGTCCAATCGGACAGACAACTGCAGCTTCCGTTGTCGGACAGTAATATCCTTGCGGACACGTTGAACAATGTGTTTCCAAATATCCGCCTGTTGATGTTCTGTATGTACCTGCCGGACAAACTGTCGGTTTATCGGTACCTACTTCACAATAATGTCCTATTGGACAAATAATGGCATCTTTTCCTTCTTCCGTTCGTTCACAATAATATCCGGTCGGACAAATTTTACAGATTTTATTGCTGTCTAAATATCTCATCGGACACCGATTACATTCTTCTACTGTTGTTGTATTAACAGCTGAATACGAATAGTTCCCCTCGTTGCAACCGTAACAGGCTATCCGATTATCCGTACGAATTGTCGCAAACTGATTATCGCACGTATGACATTCAGCTACCGTTGAATAATAACTTGTCGTTGGAGAGCAAGCAATACAAACGTTTCCACCACTGTTCAATTCACTTACCCAATATTTGCCCTCTTCCGGACAAGCCTGACATCCTGTATGATCACTATTTGCAACTGTTCCTGCCGGACATTTATAACAATAGCCTAAATGATTTGTTGCATCATGTTCTACCCAATATCTATTCTCACAGCGTGAGCATTCATCTTTTTTCACATTAGTCGTATAAGATGAATAATCACAATGGATACAATACTTATCATTACTCCGCCAAAAACGAACCCCGTCGCCACAACTGATACATTCTTCTTCCGTCGTTACCGGATATTGCCCATTATTCGCACAAGAATAAGAATATGTATCCGTTGAATAATACCGTATTCCGTAACAGCTGGTATTTGTGGACTGTTCTGTTGATTGCAATCTGTCTGTTTGATCACATGGCACACATGTGTTTGATGACCGACTATATATTGTTCCTGCTTCACACGTACAAATACCTGTTTTTTCATCCCGTTTCATTCCGTTTGGACAGATATAACAATTACCCAAAGCCCCACTTGTTTCTGTTGCAGCAGTTGTTTCTACCCAATATCTGTTATCACACCGCTCACATTCACTTCTTAAGGAATTATTATGCGTTGTTGTGTTTTCACAATGAATACAATATTGATCTTTACTTCTCCAAAAACGTTTCGGACATCGATAACATTCGTCAGCACTCAATCCACTTTGATAATCATTTGTATCACAATTAAAACAGTAATTATCCGTCCGCCAATATCTGTTATCACACATATGGCATTCTTCTTGTTTTGTTGAATTGGTATACGAATGATTACATGAGACACAATTATTATTACTACTTTGCCAGAAACGGACATTTTCTCCGCAAAATTCACAATTCTCTCGTGTTGTTGCCGCATATGTTGATGATTGACACAAATAGGAATTTGCATTATTTGCATAGTACCGAATCATCGGACAACTTGTTTCTGTTGATTGTTCTGTTGATTGGAAATTGCCATTTTCTTCACAAGAAACACATTTGTTTGATGACCGACTATATATTGTTCCTGCTTCACATCGACATATACCTGTTGTTTCATCCCGAACCATTCCTTCCGGACACCGATAGCAATCCCCCGTATAATTTGTTGCATTTGTTTCTACCCAATACCGATTCGGACACCATTCACACTCTGCACGCAAAGTTGTGCCATGTGTGGATGCATGATCACAATGGATACAATAACCATCCGAACTCCGCCAAAAGCGTTTTGTATCACACCGATAACATTCATCAACCGTTAAACTTCCCTGATAATCTACTGTATCACAATTAAAGCAATAATTGTCATTCCGCCAATATCTGTTACTACACATATGGCATTCTTCTTTTGCCGTACCTGATACATAACTATAATTGCAATGGATGCAATAATCATCCGAATCTCGCCAAAATCTCACATCTGCCCCACAACTTTCACAATTTTCTTTTGTTGTTGCCGTATATTGATCCGAACGACTACACAAATAAGAATTATTGTTATTCGCATAATACCGTGTTCCCCGACATACAGAATCATTTGCTTCTTGCGTTGAAGCAAAATTACTTTCCAATGTACAATCCACACACGTATTTGCTGAATTATTAATTATTTTGCCATTTTCACATACACAACTGCCAGAAACAGAATCTCGTGTCATTCCTGCCGGACATTTATAACAATAACCTAAATGATTTGTTGTATCATGTTCCACCCAATACCGATTTGGGCAAACAAAACATTCAGCTTCCGTTGTATATCCCCATCTATCTGAATGATCACAATGCGTACAATACCCATCATAACTACGGAAGAAACGATTATTACATCTGTTACATTCTTCTTTGGTAATAACATTATATCCATCTACCGTATCACAATTAAAGCAATAATTATCTGCCCGCCAATATCTGTTATCGCACATATGACATTCTTCTTGCGTGGTTGTGTTTGTGTAAGAGTGATTACAAGAAACACAATTATTATTGCCACTTTGCCAGAAACGAACATTCTTTTCGCCACAAACAACACAATTTTCTCTTATCGTTGCGGCATATGTTGTTGCACTACACAAATAGGAATAGGTATCATTTGCATAATATCTTATTCCGGCACAACTATTACTACTTGATTCTGCTGTTGACACAAATCTATCTGTTTGCTCGCAAGGAACACATGTGTTAGTTGAACGGTTGTATATTGTTCCCTCTTCACACACACAGATTCCTGTTTTTTCATCCCGTTTTGTACCATTCGGACACAAATAACAGTACCCATAATGATTGGTTGCATCATGTTCTACCCAATACCGATTAGAACAAACTTCGCAATCAGCCTCTTTGGTCCATGAAACGGTCTCATTATCATCACAATCCCAACATGTTTTATAATATTCACGCCAGAACCGTCCATCTTTTTCCCCACAGAAAGCACAATTTTCTTTTGTTGTTTCCGGGGCTTGGTCTATTCGTGTACAAATATATGAATATCCATTCGTTGCATAATACCGTTCTCCGGAACAACTTGTTTCTGTTGATTGTTCCGTTGATAAAAATTCTCCGGCTTGGTCACACGGTACACATTTATTTGTCGAGCGACTAAATACCAAGCCTTCTTCACACACGCAGATGCCTGTTTTTTCATCCCGTTCCATACCGACCGGACACATATAACAAGTACCTTGTGCTTCCGTTGTTTCTGTTGCGGCAGTTGTTTCTACCCAAAATCTATTTTCACATCGCTCACATTCTATTCTTGTAGTATTACCCCAACTATCTGTCCTGTCACAATGTACACATTGACTTGAACTTCCTCGCCAAAACCAATTTTCACACCGATAGCACTCGTCTTGTGTCACACTGTTATAATAAGTAAGTGTATTACAATTCATACATTGATTACTACCGGTATTTCTCCAAAAACGATTTGAACATGTATGACATTCTTCTTGCGTAGCATTTGTTTCTGGACCATAGTTACAATGAATACACAAATCATCCGAATCGCGCCAAAATCTGGTATCTGTGCCACAAAAAGCACAGTTTTCTTTTGTTGTGGCCGGATACTGATCGTTCCGACTACACAAATAGGAATGTTCATTATTGGCATAGTACCGAATTGTTGGACAACTTTCCTCTGTTGACTGTTCTGTTGATTGAAACTCTCCGGATTGATCACATGGAACACACTTGCTTGCTGAACGACTATAAACCATTCCTGCCTCACAACCGCAAATTCCTGTTTCTTCATTTCGGCTCATGCCTACCGGACACATATAACAGTTTCCTTTTGCTTCAGCTGTTTCCGTTGCTGCTGTTGTTTGTACCCAAAACCGGTTTTCACATCGTTCACACTCTGTCTCGGTTGTATTGCCCCAAGTATCTGTTCGGTTGCAATGAACACAATGATTATCATGTCCTCGCCAGAACCAATTTTCACACCGATAACATTCCTCTTTTGTTGTACTACCATAATAATCTACCGTGTCACAATTGATACATATTTTATCATGTGATCGCCAATATCTATTAGAACAAGTAAAGCATTCTTCTTGTGTTGTTGTAGAAATATAACTACTGTAATCACAGCTAAAACAAGCTTTATCATTACTTCGCCATAAACGAGTATCTTCCCCACAAAATGCACAGTTTTCTTCTGTTGTTACCGGAGCTTCATCCGGACGACTACACAAATAGGAGTATTCATTATTTGCATAGAAACGAATTGCTTCACAACTTACTTCTGTTGATTGTTCCGTTGATTGGAAATGTCCGTTTTCTTCACACGGAACACACTTACTTGCCGAACGACTATAAATTTGTCCATTTCCACACGTACAAATACCTGTTTTTTCATCTCGGACCATTCCTGTTGGACATTTGTAACAATATCCATAATGCGTTGTTGCATTATATTCTACCCAAAACCGATTTTCACAACGTTCACATTCTTCCCGATAGGTTGTATCCCATGTATTGGTTGTGTCACAATGGAAACAATATCCCCCATTTTCTCGCCAGAATGTTTTTTCGCATCGTTCACACTCTTCTTTTGTTGTATTTCCGTAATAATCTACCGTATTGCAATTAAAGCAGTAATTATCACTCCGCCAATATCTGTTATCACATGTATGGCATTCTTCTTGCGTGGTTGCAGAAGTATATGAATAATCACAATGAATACAATATTTATCATAACTTCTCCAATACCGCACATTCTTTTCACCACAAAATGCACAGTTTTCTTTTGTTGTCACAGGATATTGATCTGTCCGACTACACAAATAGGAATATTGATTATCTGAATAAAATCTAATTGCCTCACAACTTGTTTCTGTTGACTGTTCAGTCGATTGGAAATGACTGTTTTCTTCACACGCAACACATGTATTGGATGAGCGACTGTAAATTTGTCCTTCCCCACATGTGCAAATTCCGGTTTCTTCATCTCGTACCATTCCAACCGGACACCGATAACAATATCCATAATGATTTGTGGCATCATGTTCTACCCAAAACCGATTTTTACACCGTTCACATTCATCCCGATAGGTATATGCCCAAGCATCTGCCGTATCGCAATGGAAACAATAATTTTCATTATTATAACTTCTCCAAAATGTTTTTGGACAACGGAAACATTCTTCCTGACTGGTATTCCCGTAATATGTCACATAATTACAGTTAATACAAGCACCGTCACGTTCTCTCCAATATCTGTTATCACAGAAGTGACACGCTTCTTTTGTTGTTCCTGTTGTTGCCGTATTAATATTACAGCTCATACATTGTGATTCTTTATATGCTTTAGTTAACGGATAATAAGTGCCAACCGGACAGAATGTCGGCTTAACCGATTCAACAGGACAATAATATTGTTCCGGACAATTTTTACATTCATCAACAGCTTCCAATAATGTTGTATCATTCCATGTTCCATTTGGACAATCTGTCGGTCCGAAATAACTGTTTGCCGGACAATAGTGGGCAGTCGGACAATCGATTGGCTCCAAAGCATCCGGTTCACAATAATATCCGGCCGGACAATTTGATATATAATTCATACAAACATCCCACCCAGGAGCATTGTGAAAGTTAATTGTACAAAATTCTTTTCCCTTGTTACGAGGTGTCCAGAACGAAATTTTATGAACACCTTTTTTAAGACTGATTGAATATGTTGAATTCAAATGATATTGAACATCATCAATCACAACATACCCTACTCGACAACTTCCAAAATAGAGTGAACCGACATAATCTTGCGGAATAACTAAAATAGAATTACGACATCCAGAAACAAGAGTATGATCTCCACTTCCTGTATAATATTGTCTATTCACATATAACCAAGGAGCAAATGAATCATTATCCCAAACTATAGTGCTACAATAAAACGCTCTTGTTTTAAAGCCCATTTTATCACAAATCATAGTTTCACAACGTTTATTTTTTGGATTACAGTAATAATAATCCGGACAATCTTCATCTTCTACACAACTTCTTGTGACACATTGTTGTCCGTTCCAAACTTCATCTTCGCTACAAAGACCTTCCGATAAACTACCATCCGTATCCGGACATGTATTTTTTTCAGCGTTATATTTCACATTCCCTGGACATTCACACGCATTGTTTGTTGTATTCCAATAGCGTGGTGACGGACATTCTTCGCAATTATCTCCATATGTTCCAGCGGGGCATTCACATTCTTTCGTTGTTTTATTCCAAACTGTTTTCGGCTCCGTACACGTTATACATTCTTCTCCATTCCAATCTCCGACTTTACAAACACATTCTGTACCATTCCACCAACGAGGGTCTTCACACACAATGTCACAATTCGGACCATACATACCATTGGAACAGATACAGACTTGTTTTTCATAATCCCATGTCTCTGTTTCTGCATTACAAATTACACATTTTTGACCATTCCAATGCCCTTCCGGACATACACAAGATTGTGAATCATCATTCCATTCTCGTGGTGGGAAACATTCTATTTCACAATTATCCCCATAATACCCCGTTGTACACACACATATTTTTTTGCTTTCATCCCATTTTTGCGTTGTATCATCACACACAATACAATCTGATCCATTCCAATTTCCTTTTGGACAATGGCAACCATTTTGTGCATTCCATTCTCGGGGACTGGGGCATTCTACATCACAATT
>SUUT01000044.1 GCA_015062385.1 Alphaproteobacteria bacterium
CATTAGACATCCCTAATAACTTAATAATTTTAACTCCATTTTCTCTTTTATCTTTTCCCAGTTAGGCATCTTAAGAGAAAGAAGATTATAAAATTCATCTGTATGATTTGGGTAATATGCATGACAAAGCTCATGATAAATAACATAATCAATAGATTGTTTACTAGCTTTAATTAAAGCTGGATTAAGAACAATTTCATGTTTTTTTAAATAACTGCCCCAGCGCTTATTAAGTTTTCGTATCTTTAATTTTGGCATCTTTAAATCAGGAAATGCTTTCATGCAAAAATTCAGACGTTCATTAAAAATAGTTTCACCACGCCTTATAAACCAATTTTGCAAAGCATGATTAATTTCATCCAATTTTTGCGGTGAGGGAGTTAAAATATAAATTTTATTGTTTAGAACCTTTATAATATTGCGCAATGGTGATTTCTCAATAATGACCTGATATTGACGTCCTAAATATAGCGCCGAACTACCAGATTCATAGACTTTATCTTCGGGCATATTGAACTGTTTAAAATAATTTAATTGTTTTTCAATCCAGGTTGTTTTTCTCTTAATAAAATCTTTGATTTCAAAATCTTTTGCTTGTTCTGGTGATTTTACTAGAACAGTAAAATTAGGATAAACTTCCACTGCTAGAGATTTGCGCTTTTCTTTAACAACCTTAATGTTATCCATATCAATCATCTAGAGCATATCCTTATTTTGAACCGCAATATTCCAAGCAGTTTTTGTAATTTGTTCAATTGTATCTGCAGACAATTTTTCGTCTACTTCATCAAACAAATAATCTTCCAGCTCATTAAAGATCTTTCTTTTTACATTCAAATTATTTTGGAAATCTACCACTTTTGAAGATTTTATTAAGCCAACGATATGTTCAATAATTTGTGTATAAGCGTCTCCGGTTGTTGTAAAAAACTTTTGAATATTTCGATAAAAAGGATGATATACCTTGGCGTTTCTCATATTTTGAGGAATATCATTATCTTCATAATCACTCACTTTTTTTTGTATTTCTTTTGCCTGACTTAGTAGAGAGGCCAAATCTTCTTTTTTTGCAATTTTCAAGTCATTTAGAAGCTTTTCAATAAATTCACTGAATTTCCCATAAAAGACTTCATCTTGAAGCTCATAGCGTTCTCTTAAAACTTTTCTTGTTTGTGCTAAAATAGCATCAGCTTTAGATTTATCCGATAATCCATTATTTTCATCTTCAATATACTGATTAAACTCATGCATATCAGACAAACTAATTTCTTTAGACAACACCTCAACATCGCCTGCGCTGACATATTTATCCAGTAATTTCATAATTTGGTCTTTATATTTTGAAAAATCGACCTTTTCCGCCAGCACAAGTTGGGTTGTTTTTTTGATTTCAACAAAACGTTTCAGATCTTTTTTGTAAATCTCTAAAGTATCTTGATCCATTTTATCATGAAAATCATACAAAGAGTAACAAACAGAAAATTGTTTAATGAATTTATTAACATCATCGTAGAATGCCTCTTTTTCCTTTTCATGAGCTTTATCTGCTAAAAATTCTACGTAGGCATTACTATTATTAATGTCAGTAACATTTTTTAACACATCGTGTAGACGTGTGTATATGTTCTTCAAAAGTGCAATTTGGCTTTCTGTATCCAATAAAGCATTTTCAATATCTTCAGGAGCATAGTTTGAAAACAGTTCCAATGCATTTTTTAGGTTTTTTGCGTTTTTAGAATAATCTACAATTAAGCCTGCTGTTTTACTTTGTTTATTTGCATCACCATCAAAAACTCGGTTAACACGAGCAATTGCCTGTAACAAATTATGATCTTTCAGTTGTTTGGCTAAATACAAAACAGTATCCCTTGGCGCATCAAAACCAGTCAAAAGTTTGTCCACAACAATAAGTAATTCACATCCTTCTGGATTTTTCTTGTAATCCTGAATGATTTGTTTTTCTCTGCTTTCTAAGGAACCATATTTGTGTTTTTGTTCGGCCATATATTCAGTTACCAGCTTCTTATGGGTTGAGTTAACATCATCTTTACCTTCCTCGGCTAATGTATCAGATATAACGACTTCTGCGTTGATATCCCCCAACATTTCCAGCGCTTTTTTAAACATAACAGCCGCATATTTACTCGGAGCAACCAACTGTCCTTTTAGACCTGTGTTCTTAAAGTTTTTCAAGAAATGATCATTTACATCTAAAGCAATCATTTCAATACGTTGTGATGTTTCCTCTAAAACCGAAGAAGAAATACACTTCTTGGCAAAATCCTTACGTTCACTTTCCGAGAATCTTGAGGCTAACCGTTCATAAAATTTATCTGCAATTTTATCAATTTTTTGATCAACAAAACGTCCTTGATAGATAAGAGGTAATACCGCTCCATCCTTTTCAGCTTCCGAAATCGTGTATTCGTCAATCAATCCACCAAACTTTTGAATCGATTGCGATTTAGAGATAACTTTTCCTTCCAATCGAGCCGGAACTTTTTTCATCAAGGGAGTCCCTGTAAAAGCAATCTGGCAGGCCCTTGGCAACATTTTATTCATCATTGCATTGGCATCACCGCCTTGAGTTCGATGTGCTTCGTCAATTAAAACAAATATATTGTTATCCTCGTCTACAAAATTGGTCGGCTTATCAAATTTGTGAACCAAAGTTGTAATAACATCCAAAGTTTTAGATTTAATCTTTTTAACTAAATCGGAGCACGATGTTGCTTGTTGAACACCTGTTTTAATATTACAAGCGGCAAAAGTATCGCGAATTTGAATATCTAAATCTATTCTGTCTGTTACAACAATAACGCGCGGATTGGTAATCATTTCAATCAAATTTTTAACAAGCATAACCATCGTCAGAGATTTACCACTTCCTTGGGTATGCCAAATTAAGCCACCGCGCCTTTTTCCATTTTCATTCATTGTTTGAATTTTGGCAATTGTCTTTTTAATGGCAAAATATTGTTGATAGCGGGTGATTTTCTTTATGCCATTGTCATAGATGATGAAATTACGGACTAAATCCAATAATCTTTCTGGCTTTAATAAGCTATAAATTCCATAATCTTGTGCTGTTAAAGTTTGTTTTTTCGCTTG
>SUUT01000025.1 GCA_015062385.1 Alphaproteobacteria bacterium
CAAAAGTGACTGCAACGGAAAGTATTTTAGGTGTTGCTGGAGACAATAGGGATGGAGGGGTTTCTTGTTCTGAAGGTACAACAATTACTTCTCCGATGATTTATTATTATCCGAAAAAAAATATTTCCTGTACGGTTAACGGAACTGTCAACTGTAGAAGCGGTTCTACTTGTACCAATTAGAACCTTCATTCTAGCCATTGAATTAAATTTCAACGGCTAGAATGAGGATTAAATCTTCTATTTGCCTCTCTGTTCAAATAGCATAATAATCTCTTCTAATTCTTCCTCAGAATAGGTTGTTAATTGCAGTAAATATTTTTGTTTTTCCGAATCAGATATTAAGAATAGCGAGAGTGATTCTAACTGATTTTCCAATTCAAATATTTTTATTAATTTATTTAAATTTTTAGCCGAGGGAAAATGTTTGCCTCGTTCCATATTGCTAATTGAAAGCGTTGAAACATCCATCAATTCAGCCAGTTCTTCTTGTGTTAAATCTTTTTTTTCCGTAAATTACGGATAAGTGATGAAATTATTTTCATTTTTTTCCCTTTCATTCAATAAAAAACGTCAAATGCATCATACATTTGACTATTAAAATTATTGTATCATCTTTTTATAAAATGTTAAAGTGTTCTTTATTTTAAATGAACAAAGGAATGTTTTTTTCCTGATAATACCATTATTTATATGAGGATGATTCAATTATCGGTACACAAAAATGTACTGCGGATTGTATCTGTATCGATTAGTTAAAACTTTTGAAAAAGATTTGTTTACAAAAAGATATTTCTTTTTTTATTGAAATTTTATAAAACAATGTTTGCATTTTTTTTTAGATATTGTTAAAATAACGTATCTTTTAAATTTTAATTATTTTTTAGGAAAAAACATGCACTCAATTCATTCTCTTTTGGTGGATTTAACACTTATATCCATTTATGCTGCTTTAATTACGTTATTGTTTAAAAAATTAAAACAGCCGACTGTTCTCGGATACATTTTAGCCGGTATTTTTGCCGGTCCGTATTTGGATTTTTTACCAACTGTCACAGATAAGGAAAATTTAACTTTGTGGGCGGATATCGGGGTTATATTTTTACTTTTCAGTTTGGGCTTGGAGTTTAGCTTTAAAAAGATGATGAATGTTGGAAAAGCTGCTATGATTACGGCCAATTTGAACATCTTGTTTATGTTGTTTTTAGGGTATAATACCGGTCTTTTATTAGGTTGGTCCACAACAGACAGTTTTTTTCTGGGCAGTATGATTTCTATGTCATCCACAACAATTATTATTAAAGCTTTTGATGATTTGAATATTAAAAAACAAAAGTTTACCGATTTGGTTTTTGGTGTTTTGGTTGTTGAAGATTTAGTGGGTATTTTATTATTGGTTTTATTGCCGACAATTGCATTGGGTAGTGCTATTAATGGTGGAGAATTGATATTTAGTACATTAAAATTGTGTTTTTTCTTGGTGCTTTGTTTTGTTGCCGGTATTTACTTGGTTCCGACTTTTCTCAAAAGAATTGAAAGGTTCTTAAACGATGAAATGCTGCTACTTATGACAATCGGTCTTTGCTTTGGAATGGTTTTATTTGCAACATATTCAGGATTTTCTTCTGCTTTGGGGGCGTTCATTATGGGATCAATTTTGGCAGAAACAGCTATTTTAGAACGAATTGAAAAGAATGTAAAACCGTTGAAAGATTTTTTTGGGGCTGTCTTTTTTGTTTCGGTTGGGATGATGGTTAATCCGGCAATGTTTGTGGAATATGCTTTTCCGATTTTCGTAATTACTTTAATTGTTATTATCGGAAAAGTTGCCTTCTCTTGTTTTGGATTTATTGTATCCGGACAAGCATTAAAGACATCTGTTCAAGGTGGTTTTTCTTTGGCACAAGTTGGTGAATTTGCTTTTATTATTGCAACATTAGGTATGAGTTTAGGGGTTTTAAATGAACGGGTTTATCCGATTATTGTTGCTGTTTCCGTTATTACGACTTTTTTAACGCCAATGATGATAAAGTTTGCAGAGCCGATGTTTCATATGATATCACAGGCTTTACCTGAAGCTTGGTTAAAATATATTGAACAAAATGCTACCGGAGTTTCGGAAACAAAGCAAACAGAGCGGTTGTGGAATATTTTATTTAAAAACTACTTATCTCGGTTGATTTTGTTTATTATGATTAATTTTACGATTATCGGTTGTACGAATCATTTTATTAAACCGATTATTCACTCGTTATTTCCAAATCTGACCGCTCGCATTGTTGTGACGGCTATTGCTTTGTTAGTTATGGCCCCATTCTTAAAGGCATTAGTTGGTTGGGAGACTATTTTACCGGATGTTTTACGAGAACGATTGGATCCGATATTGAATAAGGTCGCCGGTTCTTTGCGGTTGAATTGGCGAGATAATCAGGTTATTAAGAAGGTTGAAGAAACAATTCAGTCCTGTGATATCGGGGGAACGAAAAATATTAAGAATTTGTTATTGGGAAATAATAAAATTGCTCTTGTATATTACAAATTATGGACAGAGAAAAAAGCCAATCGTTTACCGTTAATCTTATTGACGACATTCCGTTTATTGGTTGTTTGTTTCTTTATTATGACAGTTGTTCATCAGTTTTTAACGGAAAATCCAAAGGTCATTGCTATATTGGTTGCATTATCTGTTTGGGCTGTTTTAAAATCCCAATGGTTATTCCGTCAATATAATAAGATGGAAACACAGTTTTTAGATAATTTAAACGGTCATAGAACACCGGCTATTAAGACGGATAAATAGATTAATCAATAAAAGCCTTTATGATGTGTATAAAGGCTTTTTTACAAACAGAACGCTTTCTGTGTCGTGTTTTAAGTCTGCTGTACAGCAAGCAAAGTTTTTAATAACTCATATCACTTTTGTTATGTTCGTTCAGTGAAACTGATATAACTATCCCCACCGATTTGATTGGTGGGGATAAAGTTTTTATGTTATTGAAAATGAAAATTTTATTCTTCTTCAATTTCTTTTTCAATATCGGCACGCACACGTGGAGAATTGAGTAATTCTTCAATGTATTGAGATGTTTCAAAACCTGAATCTGATTTAAAAATAATATCCGGTACAATTCTTAACCGAATTGCTTTACCAATTTTGTATCTGAATGCCCCTTTATGTTTATTTAGTAATAGAATTTGTTCATCTGTGTCGATATCTCCGATTCCTTGAATATAGACCGTTGCATAAGATAAATCCGGAGAAATAGATACTTCTGTGACCATAATATAAGCTGGTTTTAATCCGCTTATAAATAAAT
This sequence comes from Alphaproteobacteria bacterium, assembly GCA_015062385.1. Lineage (GTDB taxonomy): Bacteria > Pseudomonadota > Alphaproteobacteria > CAAHEQ01 > UBA3637 > RGIG4140. The sequence continues at coordinate 3,317 of SUUT01000025.1, forward strand.
TATCTTCCATAAACATTTTTCCGATAACGTGGCGAATTTCTTCTGCGACACGTAATTGCCGTTGTGAGGGGGCTTTTGATTGTCCTTTTCCGATTGTTGTCATAAAAGTCTCCTTACACATCCAAGTTTAATTTAACGGCAATTTCTTCCATATCAAAACATTCAATAATGTCATTGACTTTAATGTCATCGTAATTATCAAAGCTGATACCGCAGTCAAATCCTTCTTTTACCTCTTTAACGTCGTCTTTAAAGCGTTTTAATTGAGAAATAACACCGGTATAAATGACAACACCATCTCTTAATAAGCGGGCTTTTGCATTTCTTCGTACAAGTCCTTCTTTAACCATACAACCGGCAATTTTACCGACTTTGGAAATGTTAATAACTTGACGAATTTCGGCATATCCTAACGTTTTTTCACGTAATTCAGGTTCTAATAAACCTTCAACGGCTTTTTTCATATCATCGGCAACGTCATAGACAATAGAATAATAACGAATATCTACACCATCCCGTTTTGCCATCTCACGAGCGGTTGGGTTTGCACGTACATTAAAGCCGATAATAATTGCTTTTGAGGCACGAGCCAATGTAATATCCGATTCGTTAATTGCCCCGACAGCACTGTGTAAAATATGAACTTTGACCTCGTCATTGGCAATTTTTGATAAAATGCCGTTTAATGCTTCAACAGAACCTTGAACGTCACCTTTAATTAAAACAGGTAATTCCTTAATTTCACCGGCTTTAATTTTAGCTAATAAATGTTCAGCAGTACTCATTGTTTTTACCTGCAAAATTTCACGAGCTTTTCTTTGACGATAAGCAGAAATTTCTCTTGCTCGATTTTCTGAATCAACTACAATGAAATCATCTCCGGCAGCCGGTGTTCCCTGTAATCCGATAACTTCTACCGGTTCAGACGGTAAAGCTTGAGGAACACGTTGACCTTTGTCATTAAACAATGAGCGAACACGTCCCCATTCCTGACCGGAAACAAAGATATCCCCGACTTTTAATGTTCCTTTTTGAATAAGTACGGTTGCAACGGAACCACGACCTTTATCCATTCGTGCTTCTACAACAACACCTTCGGCTGTTCTTTGCGGATCGGCTTCTAAACCCAAAATTTCAGCTTGTAATAAAATAGATTCGATTAATTTATCTAAGTTTAATCGTTTTTTTGCTGAAACTTCTACATCTAATACATCTCCCCCCATTGATTCCACAACAACGTCATGTTGTAATAAATCTGTTCGAACACGTTGTGGATTGGCTCCGGGAACATCAATTTTGTTAATGGCAACAACAATTGGGACCCCGGCAGCTTTGGCATGATGAATGGCTTCAATTGTTTGGGGCATAACACTGTCATTTGCAGCAACAACCAGCACAACTAAATCCGTCACTTTTGCCCCACGGGCTCGCATGGCTGTAAATGCAGCGTGACCAGGTGTATCAATAAATGTCACTTTTTGTTTGTTTGGTAATGTAACTTGATAGGCCCCGATGTGTTGTGTAATTCCTCCGGATTCTCCGTCAGCAACGTTTGCTGAGCGTAAAGCATCCAACAAGGATGTCTTTCCATGGTCAACGTGTCCCATAACGGTTACAACCGGAGAACGGGAAACCATGTGTTCCGGATTGTCTTCTTCTTTCTTTAAAATTTCTTCTACATCTGATTCGGCAACTCGTTTAAATTTGTGACCTAATTCAGATACAACCAATTCAGCGGTATCGGCATCAATGGTTTGTGTAATGGTTACCATCATACCCAATTTCATTAAAATTTTAACAACAGTTGCACCTTTTTCGCTCATGCGGTTGGCTAATTCCTGCACTGTAATTGTTTCCGGAATAACAACTTCACGAATGATTTTCTCTTGTGATTTTAATTGTTCCTGATGTTTTAAGCGTTCTTTTTCTCTGGAACGGCGAATGGATGCTAGAGAGCGGCGTTGATGCGGAACGCCATCATCGTCATCATCATCACCGGTGTTAATCCGAATATTTTTATATGCATTCATATTCATTTTTCCATTTCTTTTTTCTTCATATGAACTGCGGTTTCTGTTGGATTTGTTGTCATCATCGTTCATTTCACGTTCTTTTTTACGCGAAAAAGAGGGGGCATCATCGGTAAAATTTTTCTTTTCGGAAAAACGCTTTTTTTCTGACGAATCTTCTGTTGGCTGGTTGGATTGAGAGGATATTATTTCTTGCTCAACAGTTTTTTCTTTTGTTTTTTCTTGTTCAAGAATTTCTTGTTGTTTACGTTCAGCCTCTATCCGTTGTTGTTCGGCTAACGCTGCTGCTTTTTCTTGTTCACGTTGTTTTGCTTCTTGCAATAACTTGATTTTTTGAGCAGCATCTTTTGATAATGTGCCTGTTTGGGCTTCCGGTGTCACAACTCTTTTTTTTCGCACTTCTACTTGTACCATGTTTGTCCGTCCCGCCCCGACATTTTGTCGTACACGACCGCCTAAAGAAAGAGTTGTTTTTTTCAACTCTAATGTTTTACCTGATAAGGTGAGTGGTTTTTTTTCTTCTGCCATGGTTTATCCTCTCTTTGAATGGTGAATATATAAATCTAATTTCGTTGCGATTTTTAATAATTCCTGTGCAATTGAACTTTTTAATATTGCGACATGAACTTGTGAATCCTGTCCTGTGATTTGTCCTAATTCTTCTCTTGTTAAAAATGAAAAGATTTGAATTTTTTCTGTTGATTTGTACAGTTTATTTTTTCCGTTTTCAGCAGCATCATCAGCTTCGAAAGCGATAACGGTTTCCATTGTCCCGATTGCTTTTTTAACTCCTTCAAATCCAAAAACCAAAAATCCTGCTTTGCGGGCCAAACCTAGTAAGGACAAACATCTGTTTTTTAATTGTTGATGCGTTAGTTCTTCTAAATTATCCGGAATTTTAACGGTTCTTTTTGCGGCTTTGTAAAATAATTTTTTTTCAATAGCCGTTTTTAACAGTTGTTGATCTGCCGTTAACCATAAGCCGGCCCCCGGCAATTTTTCAAAAACATCAAAAACGACTTCTTTATCGGGAGAAATGACAAAACGAAGCATTTCTTCCCGATTCAGAAGATTTTTTGTTGCAAAACAAACTTTGTAGCCGTTATCTGCGGCTCGTTTGTGAGAATGTCTATTTTTCGTTTGCAAACCAGTGTTCCCGTGCATTCATAATAAGAGCGTTAGCATCTTCTTCCGTGATGTTTGTTTCGCCCAGAATTTCTACTAATTCATCACCGGATAAATCAGCTAAATCATCCAAAGATTTAATATCTTTTTCTCCTAATTTAACCAATTGTTCCAATGTTAATCCTTCAAAAGATTGCAAATCTTTTTTCAGTTTTAATTCTTGAACTTTCTTTTCTAAGTTGTCTTGTGCAACGATAAGATAGGCTTTTGCCCGATTTTGTAATTCTTCGGCCAAAGCTTCGTCAAATCCTTCAATGGATGCCAATTCTTCCAAAGCAATATATGCAATATCTTCTACTTTGGAAAAACCTTCCTGAACCAATAAGTGTGCCATCATATCATCTACATCCAATGCTTGCATAAACAGTTCGACACGTTCTTTTGTTTCATTAATACGATGTTCGGATTCTTGAGCTTCTGTCATCATATCGATATGCCATCCCGTTAATTGGCTGACAAGTTTAATGTTTTGTCCCCGACGTCCGATTGCTATTGATAATTGTTCATCACTTAAAACAATTTCAACATTTTTGGATTCTTCATCAATAACAATTTTCAAAACTTCATTGGGGGCCAATGCGTTTACAATAAACGTTGCCGGATCGGATGACCATTGAATCACATCAATTTTTTCACCTTGTAATTCTTGAACAATTGCTTGTACACGAACCCCTCGCATACCAATACAAGCTCCACGTGCATCTAAGGTATTATCTTTGGACCAAACAGCAATTTTTGCTCGTGACCCCGGATCACGAGAAACAGATTTGATTTCAATTGTGCCATCATAAATTTCCGGAACTTCCGCTGTAAACAATTTAGCCAAAAATTGAGGATGTGAACGAGATAAAAATACTTGTGGTCCTTTTAATTCCGGACGAACATCTAAAACATAAGCCCGTAAACGGTCGCCAATACGATATGTTTCTCTCGGAATTAATTCATCACGACGCAATAAGGCTTCAACCCGTCCGATTTCTAAAATTAAATTACCACCTTCAACTCTTTTAACGGTTCCGTTAACAATTTCACCTTTTTTATCTTTCATATCGTTATATTGACGCATGCGTTCGGCTTCACGCACTTTTTGAGTGATAACCTGCTTTGCTGTTTGGGCGGCAATACGACCAAAATCCATCGGGGGTAAAATATCAATAATTTCATCGCCGATTTTTAATGAACTGTTTTTTTTGTGGGCCTCTGTTAAAGAAATTTGTGTAAATTCATCCATTACATCTTCAACAACAGTTAAATAGCGAGCCATTTTAATTGCTCCGGTATTCGGATCGATTTTTGTACGAATATCGTATTCTGGACCATATTTAGAACGACCGGCTTTGGAAATTCCTTGTTCCATTGCTTCTAAAACATCGGATTTTGTGATATCTTTTTCCCGAGCTAACGCATCAGCCATTTGAATGAGTTCCGGTCGTGGAAGAGTTGCAATTTGCATAGTAGTTCCTTTCATTACTTGTGTGTTTTTTTAGGTTGTTTTTGAATACTGGAATCAGCCAATAACAGTTTGGCTTTTGCAATGTTTGAAAAATCTACAATTAATTCTGATGTTTCAAATTCAAAATGTAATTGTTGGGTTTCGGCATCAAATGATAAGATTTTTCCTTTAAATCTTTTTCTTCCGTTAATTTCATTTGATGTTTCAATTTTGGCATTACAGCCTTGGAAACGAACATAATCTGCCGGTTTTACAAGCGGACGGTCAATACCCGGAGAAGATATTTCCAATATATATTTTCCCTGAAAAGGATCTGAAACATCCAAAAGAGCAGAAACCGTTCGGCTGATTTTCTCACAATCAGCCAATGTCATACTGGCATAATCTTTTCTTTCTGTCATAACCTGAACTGTTTTAACATCTCCTCCTTGTAAAGAAATGCGGACAATTTCATATCCTAATGCATCTAGTGATGGTGCAAGTTGTGTTTCCAGTTGTGTACAAATTTCCATTTATAATTCCTTTTATTAAAAAAGGCGAGCTTTTATAGCCCACCCTCACTGTTTACGATTGAGAATATATATGAATTATATCAATATTTCGGAAAAAATCAAGCCTTTTTTTAAAAAAACAGAAAAAATCTTGCAAAATGTTTTTTTTTGTGTAAAAAAAGTAAAAGATAGATTAATGAAAAGGGGAGAAAAATGTTTTTTAAACCAAAATTAACTGATACAATTCCTAATGTACAGGCAACAACGGAGAAGCAAGCAAGCACTGTTCCACCGGTTATGCCGATTGCACGTCCGTCAAGTGCTCCGACCATGCCGATGGGGATACCTAAGCCGATGGCTACAACACCAATGCCTCAGGCAGTTCCACCAATTCCAACGGCTCAAACACCTAAGCAAGCAGGTGTAATGCCTGTAACCAATCCGACTGTATCGGTGCCGACTGATAAAGCCCCGACAACATTAGAAACGGCAGTTGCCGCTCAAACAGAGAATGGTGTTAGTCCTTATGCAAAACCGGTCAATTATCAGCCTCCGGTTGAAACCAAAAAAGAAACGGAAGTTGCTGTACAGGCAGAAACGACGGTTAAATCGGATAAGTTGGAACCGCATGAAGAACGGAAGCCTAACGGAGATAAAGTATTTATTGCAGATTCGGTTGCTGATGTTAAGTTTGCCGACCTTTGGTATACGCCAGAGGGAATTGCTTATATTCGGGATAAAGCAACTAAATTTGCATTGATTCCTTTTGAAACAAATGACATGGAAGATTTCTTTAAGGCTTTGGAACAGGGATACACAGGTTCATCTTCTTTTGCCGTTAAGTTTAAAGGGGAGGCTTACCGTGTTGAACGGGTTATGACAACAACGGGTGTTCAGTATAACTGTCGTAAGATGCCTGTTTCCACGCCTAATTTGTATAAATTGGGTATTCCGGATCCGATTACAAAGCATTTAGCGACATTGGCACCGGAAGCCGGATTGATTTTGTTTGCCGGTCCGACAGGTATGGGTAAAACAACAACAGCCTCGGCCTTAATGAAAGAGTTTTTAGAAAATCATGGTGGATTCTTATATACAATTGAAGATCCTCCTGAAATGCCGTTAGATGGCTTGTATTACGCTAAAAATGGTGCATTGGGTTTGTGTAAACAATCTCCCGTAGAAAATGAACGGTGGGAAGATGGATTAAAATCCGCATTGCGTTCTCGTCCGAGATATATTCTTGTCGGGGAGATTCGTACACCGGAAGTTGCCTCTCAAACATTGCGTGCCGCAACATCCGGACACTTGGTTTTATCAACCATTCACGCTACGAGTGTAGAAGATGCTTTGAACTCTATGATTAAATATGCAATGGGTGCGGGTCTTGATGAAAAATTGGTTTCTGACTTGCTTGCCCGTGGTATTTTAGCAGTTGTTCACCAAAAATTAGAGGGAACAACAACTTTACACCCTGTTGTACAAACAGCATTTGCCAATCCAAATCCGTTAGCTCCGGATCAGATGAGAAATGCTATTCGTGAAGGGCGTATCAGTTTGGGAACATTAATGGAGGCTCAATCAACAAAAATGTTCAAAAACTTGCCGATGTTCAAAGAGTTGTAAATTAAACACATCCTATAAAAAGCTTTCTGTTAATGTGGATAACAGAAGGCTTTTTATGTTATTCAACGTAATACAATTTTAAAGTAGATAATTTAGACTGATTTAAAGTTTGATTAAGTTTTTGGATGAGTGAACAAATTTCGAAAGATTAATACTGTTATGTTAGAAGATAATAGGCTCATTGATAGTATTGTTATATGATAAATGAAATATATTGTTGATAATGTTGAAAAGCAAAGATTATGTTTGATTGTTATATTATCGCATATGAATATTAAGAGCTAAAGCTTTTTCTTGTGGGGTTGCAACTCTTAACACCGGTTTCCATTCCCAATTTGTTTTTTCACAGGCATATGCGGTAATATGTAAAACATCGGGATTTGTTATAATTGTCCAATTTGTTTTCCCTTTGTTGTTTTCTACGGTTATGGTTTGTCCGATAATGCCCAAACTTTTTTCCATTTGTCGAATAAAATAAAGATTTGCATTTTGATTTGATAATTTTTTATAAGGTACATTCAAGAACCAATGAAGCAGAATTTTATCTGCTAATTTAATTGTTGAAGAATTAATTTCTGTTGTTGTTTTGCATCTTTTTTCTAATAATTGAATACGTGCTTTTTGTTGAGGGTTAATCGTGTAAGGAATAAATGTCTGCATAGCTAAAATACGTTTAATATAGTGGTTTAAATTGCTTTTATCTAAATAAAGTGCTTGGCAAATATCGTTTATTTCTATCTTGGAATATCCATTTTCTTTTAATGACTTGTCACCATTAATGATGCCTTCTTCTGTTAATAACGCAATTTTTAAAATTCGCCTGTTATCCGGATATGGCGTTTTTTTGAGTTGATAGGTATTATTATTGAGGATGGATACTAATTTTTGACATTTTTTCTTGATTTCTGCTGGTATTTGTAGAAACATTCCTTGTCGTTCTAATGTTTGAAAAATCATGTTATCTGTTATGTTGTCAATTGGGAAAAAGTCAGCATTTTCTTTTTTTCTACATTGAAAATGGGTATCTATTATTCTAGAAAGGAGGTGTCTCCATTTTTTATTTTGATGCATATCTAATTGTTGTAACAGATGATATTTATATGCTTTTAAATCAACATATGCCGAATTGTTAACAGAGACACGTGTTTGTAGTTCTTTTTTTTGTTCTTTGTCATAGAAATCTTTTATGTGCTGAATGTCGTTTATCAGATAGATGCCCGCACCATATTCCCGACCACGCCAACCAACATCAAGACTAAAACGGGAAAAATCAACATTGGTGGCGTGATATAAAAATTTCATTACAAACTCCTTAAAATACATTGTATCATAAATATATTAAAATGCAATTTAAAGCTGATAGATTGTGTCGTTAAAATAACGTTAAGTGTAAATCCCAATGCTAAATTTCATGAGAGGTAAAGGGAAAATAAATTAATAAGTAATGAATGGCAGGGTATATGATTATGAGATTAATGCATTTATAAATAAAAACAACAAAACAAGGGGGGCTATAAATTGAAGTGTTAATTTTAAGTGTTTTGTGAATATTGGGGAAAGTTTTTCTGTTAATCCTTCTTGCAAATTTTTCACAAGAGCATCTGAAATAATATATCCCATAAACAATGTACAAAAGCAAACCATAATGGCCATTGTATATGAACCGGTTAGTTCATCTGTTGCGGAAAATAAATCTTTTCCGTTAATTTTGAGTGGTATTTTATTTGTAAATGAAAGAAGGATTCCGGCTGTTCCCAATAGATTGATTCCTCCGACAAGCCATACGGTTTTTTGACGATTTAATTTGAGTTTTTCTGAAATTAAATTGACTGTTGGTTCATAAATAGATATTAAAGATGTTAATGCTGCAATAAAAAGAAGTGCAAAAAATAAAAACATAAAAAATAGCCCAAAAGAAATTTGAGAAAAAACAGTTGGTAATGTAATAAAAGTTAATGTCGGACCTGTTTCTGGTGTTAAATTAAATGCAAATACAGCAGGTAAAATAATTAATCCGGAAACAAATGCAACGAATGTATCTAAAATAACAATCCATTTTGTTGATTTGACTAAATTTTCTTTGTTGGACAAATAAGAACCGTAAATAAAGACTGTTCCTAACCCCAATGAAAGAGAGTAAATAGCCTGACCCATTGCTTTGAGGAGTACATCTGAAAATAATTTCAAATCAAATCCTTGTTCGGTAAAGCCAATCATACTCCAATTCGGTATTAAATAAAAGGAAAGTCCTTTTACGGCATTGGGAATTATCAGCATACGGAAAGCCATAAAAAGTAATAAAACAAACAAAACAGGCATTAAGTAAAGTGATATTTTTTCAATTCCTTTTTTTACTCCACGAATCAAGACAAAACATGTAATAATAATGCAAGAACAGCCCCAAAATAATTGACGGGAAAAGGACATTGTTAATAAATTAAATACGTTTGTGTCGGGCATAGCTGTTGTGAAGCCAAATAAATGCGTACCGGCATTGTAAAAGTAAAATAATGTCCATCCGATAACAATAACGTAAATGCTGCTAACTAAAAAAGTGTTTGTAATTGTTAAAAAACCGGCAAATTTTCCCCAACTACTTCCGATGGTTTTGCCGTTTTTTTGAGCTGCAATTTGAAAACCGTCAATAATATTTGTGTGAGCCAATCGTCCAAACGCTAATTTGGCCAATAATAAAAAATATCCCAAGCCGAAAACACAAATTAAATATAACAGAAGAAATGTTCCGCCCCCATTTTGTCCGGCTAAATATGGAAAACGCCAAACGTTTCCTAGCCCGATTGCAGAGCCGGCAGTAGCTAAAATAAAACCAAGTCGACTGCTCCATTGTGCTCGTTTCATAAATGTATCCTTTATATTATTATTTATTTGTCAGAGAGAATAATTATATATGTTTTTTTTGAAAAATCAATTATTATTTATCAGTTTTTTTGTGTCTGAGATTTTGATATTTTTTGATAATTTTGTAATGTTTGTATAATAAATGGATGTAATGGCATTTCCGTATTTACACGAATATGCCTTTGAGTTGTTAACTCTTTTATTTTTTCGTTTGAATAACTTTGTATGTTTTTTTGTTTTTCAGATGATAATTCTGTTGTTGATAAGTCTGTTTCAGCTTCATTTTGCGCTTGTTTGTATTCTAAAAGTGTATCGTGCAGTAAATTGTGATAAAATATTTGTATATCTCGTACATCCCAATTGCTACATTCTGTATTAATTTGATTGATACAGTCTAGTGTAAGAGCAGTTTGTGTTGTAGCTTTTAAACCATATTGATACATACAGGATTGTAAATTCAGACCGTTATATAAACCATTATATACATTTTTGAGTTGAGGTCTTGTAAAAAGTTTCTTTTTAAGTAAACGAATTAAATCTTTACCGGATTCAAGTGTTTGGTTATTCATTTCATTGTGTATTTCAGATAAGGTTTTCAATTTAATGCGTAAGAATTCTCTGGAACTTATTTTGTGCACTGTCTCTGTTAAATAAATGGAATTAGATTTGAAAGAACTGGTCATATTGCTGACATATTCTTGTGATGTATAAATTTTTTTTGTTTCTTGTTGGATATGATGTTGCCGATATAATTCAGTTAATCCTGCTAAAATTAATGCTCCTAATAATCCGCCATATGTGCCTGATTTGTCATGTGTGAATAAAAGCCACGCTGCGGATAAACCGGTTACAAGCCAAGTTGATATTTGTCCTAATTGAATTCGATTTGTTTTGTTGTGCGAATATACATCTTGATTGATAACGAGCTTTTCTGTTTCAGGCATATTATTGTAATCATTTTGGATATCTGTAATAAATTCATAAATTTCTGTGTTTGTTCGGCATTTTTGAATGTTATGACAAAGTGTGGATAGTATGTAAACCAGCATCATTTCGGATTGATTATTTTCTTTAAAACAATCTGTTAAATTTTTGTGAGTGTATAAATTAGGTAAAAATTTATGAATAACGTCGGTTAATGCTTTATTTGCTGCATTTTTTAAGTTTTTATTTTGACTTAAATTGTAAAAGCGTAGTCTGTCAAAAAACAGAAGATGAACTTTTTTATCTAGCTTCCCTATTTCTGTGTCTGAAATGGTGCTTTGAATAAAATATATTTTTTGTTTTTGTGATTCTAAGCCAATTTTTTTTGCATAATTATTTTCTATGAAAAAGCCCTCATCTGACAAAATTATATTTTGCCAGATTTGATGAAAATCAGTCATCAGCTTTAAATGATTTTGTTTTCGGCGAAAAGATAATCCATAACAAGTTATGCCGATTGCACAAAGTAATCCAAGTCCGATAGATATTGATTGCGCCGGATTATCTGCAAGTGGCAAGTGAGAATAAATCCAAACATATGGATTTTGGGTTGTGCTGTATTGTTGAGATTGATTTGATTCAGATATCATTTAAAAAGCCTGTAAAAATAAGTGTTGAACCTATTTTAACAGGCTTTTTATTGTTTGTCAATTTTTTTATTTATTTGTTTCTTTTTCGTGAGAAATATGGTATCTGAGCAGTTTTGTTAATGAATCCAAAAATTCTTTGGGTTGATCTTGAATTTCTAGCATTAATTCGGTTAATTCCGAAGAGAAATGATCATAGTTAGGGATTTCTCTGGGTAAAAGTAATTGAAATGGTTCAATTCCAAATGTTTGCGCAATTTTTTCTAATGTAGATAATTTTGTACTGGCAATATTATTTTCTAATTGGCAAACCATTTCTACGGTTTTTCCGATTTTTTCTGCTAATTGTGCTTGTGTCATTTGATTTTTTTTACGATATCTTTTAATGTTGACAGCCACAACAACCCTTAATTCATCTATCATTTTTTTCTCCTTTATTACGATGTTTGTAAATTATAATTACAAACATTATCTACAATTTGACTTTATTTTTCAATGAAGTAGAACTGTATTTTTTTTAAATTTATTAAAGAAATATTTAATAGATGCTTGATGTTGAGATTTTTTTATGCTCTTGACTTTTGAAATGAGAAATAATAAAATTATTTGCATGAATTTGTTATTTGAGAGCAGGAGTAAATTTTATGTGGTGTATTTATAGCAGATATGATTTTAAAAAAAAGGCAATGATTTATTTGGGAGTGTTGGGAGGTATTTTGTTTTCCTCTGATTGTGTTTTGGCACAACAGAATCAGTTGGTTCATTCGGATTTTTCGACTTTGATGCAAGCAGGGTTTATTTCGAATAAAACAAAAAACACTCAAATCCAAAAATGGCATGGATATTCTCAAGGTGGGTATGTAACACTTAATTTACCACTTTCCGAATCTGTTTCTATGGGGTTGGGTTATACTTATTTAAAGACGGACATTAAGGGTAATAATCCCAAAGAAAATTTATATAATGATTATTATTTTGTTTCTGGAAAATATCAACCGACAAAGTGGTATGTTTCTGTATTGGCGGGATATAATCATGGAACATACAAAAGAAAAGAACAACCTGTTTTGACACAACATCACACGGATATGTATAATGTAAAATTATTTTCGGGATATAACTTGGGAAATGTTAATAATTATTCGGGGATAAAATATACGTATATTCATCCGGAAACAAACAATTTAGCAGGAATGCCTCATAAAGACGGAGAAGTTATTACGGCTGTTATTGGTACAAGTTTTGCCAAGAAATATGATACATCGGCAAAAATTGCATTTGTTCCGAAAATGAATTTAAATTTATCATATGATTTAAAATCAAACAGTAATCAAGCATTGGTAGAAATTCCGGATACGGATATTGCATATGTATTAAATGGTCGTCGCTTGCATAGATTTGCGTTAAATGGTTCAGTTGGTGTTGGTATTCAATTTAAAGCATTGGAACTTGAAGCAAAATACGGAATTGATTGGCGGACGGATTATTTAACACAGACGGGAACCGCTTCTCTTAAATATCATTTTTAAGAATGTGGGGAAAAGTTTATCGTTTGGATACAATAAAGCCGTTTTGTGTTGTCAAAACGGCTAAATAAAAAATTTTAAACTTTTAAGATTTTTTTTGAGAGGGTTAATTACTCAATGCTTTATCATATTCGGAAAAATAGTTATTAATTGCCTTTACCAAGGCTGTTCCTAATTTTTGACGATAAGATGCTTTTTGTAATTGTGCTTCTTCTTGTCGATTGGATAAGTATCCCATTTCTAACAATACAGCGGGAACACTTGGAGATTTTAGCACAGCAAAACCGGCATGTCGATGGGGTTGAGGTAATGTTCTTACGTTTTTACGTAATTCTTTCGCAGCTAAATCCGCATAATTGCGTGATTGCTTCATTGTTTCTCCTTGGGCTAAGTCTATCAAAACGGTACTGGCATCTTGTTTGACATCTCCTAAATCCATTTCAAACAGAATGTCCGATTTGTTTTCACGTTCGGCTAATGCGGCGGCTTCTCTGTCTGATGATGTTTCAGACAGTGTATAAATAGATAGTCCTTTTGCGGAAGAATTAGTTGAGCTGTCTGCATGAATGGAAATAAATAAATCTGCTTGTGCTTGATGTGCTTTCTTGACACGTCCCCGTAAAGATATATATATATCCGAATCTCGGGTCATAACAACTTTATATCCAGCCTTTTCTAACATTTTACGTAGTTCCCGTCCCATTTTTAGGGTTAAGTCTTTTTCATAATGACCGGATTTTGAAATTGCTCCTGGGTCTTTTCCGCCATGACCGGGATCTAACATTATCACGTGTTTTTTGGGTTTGTTAAATGGTTGTACGGATTGTTTTATTGTTGGTTTTGCCGGTTTGACTGCCGATTGTGTTGGGGCGGTCTTTTTTTGAGGTGTGTTAATTGCTTTAATGGATGAGGTTGTGTTTGTTTGCTTCATTAATGGAACTGTTAAAATTGCCCCGGAACCGCTTTTTTCCTTTTTGGCATTATCCCGTACGTCAACCACATATCGCCAAATACCGCCAACCCGTCCCATTTGTGGCGGTAAAATAAATTCTCGGATGACATATACTTTTTTCTTGAAATCAAAAACAATTCGAGTAATTCCACCTTGGTGTGTGCCAAATCGTACACTTTTAATCAAAGGGTTGTTTGGATACTCTTTTTGTTTTACATCTTGTGGGACAAATAAATCAGTCACATCAAAAATCAATCGATCCGGATTCGTAATAAAGCGATATTTAAAATCAGTTCGAACATCTGTTTCAATGACTATGCGTACATCGCCGGTATCAAAGTTTGCAAAACGAATGTCTTTAATTGTTGCGGCTTGGACTTGCCAACAACAAAAAAAGCATAGAAAAATATACAAACATACTTTTTTGAGTGTCATCATTGTTAATTTTAATAAATGTATAAAAAAGACTTGCTTATTTATTCATATACCGATATAATCCAAATTGCAATCAAAATTATGATTGTCCGAACTATTTTTTTTATTTTTACAATCCGATGGATGAACAATGAACACAATGGATAATTTAATTCATTTCCGGAAGTATTTACCTCTGATGCGAATCGGATTGTTTTTTTTGATTAAGTTGTTTGTTGAGAAACAAGCACAAACTATTATTATTTTAAAGGATTATGTATGTCGAAGAAAATGCTTATTGATGCAACGCATTCCGAAGAAACACGCGTTGTTGTACTTGAAAACGGGAGAGTTGAGGAATTAGATGTCGATACTTCAACAAAAAAACAAATCAAAGGAAATATTTATTTAGCACGTATTGTGCGAGTAGAACCTTCTTTACAGGCCGCATTTGTTGATTATGGTGGAAATAAACACGGTTTTTTGGCTTTTGGGGAGATTCATCCGGATTATTATCAAATTCCGGTTGCTGACAGAGAAGCATTAAAAGAACTAATGCAAGACCGAGAAGAAGAAGATCCCGTTGCTGAAAAGGAAGAAAACGAAACAGCGACAAATGAAGTTGAAGTGATTAGTGAATCGGAAGCTGAAGAAACGCCCCGTCAAAGATCTTATTTTTATAAGAGGTATAAAATTCAAGAAGTTATTCGGCAGGGGCAAGTTATGCTTGTTCAAGTTGTAAAAGAAGAACGGGGTAACAAAGGGGCTGCTTTGACAACATATTTATCTTTGGCCGGTCGATATAGTGTTTTAATGCCGAACAATGGAAAAGGCGGTGGAGTTTCTCGCAAGATTACCAATGTGAAGGACAGAAAAACATTAAGAACCATTGTAGATAAATTGCCATTGCCGGAAGGGATGAGTGTTATTATTCGGACGGCCGGACAAGGAAAAACCAAGACGGAAATTAAAAGGGATTTTGATTATTTAATTAAAACATGGCTTAAAATTCGGGAAAACACATTAGAATCGTTAGCACCAAAGTTGATTCACGAAGAAGGGGACATCATTAAACGTTCTTTGAGGGATGTCTTTTCTCCGGATATTGATGAAATTTGGGTGGAAGGTGAAAGTGTTTTTAAATCTACAAAGGATTTTATGAAAATGCTCATGCCAGGGCAGGCTAAAAAAGTTAAACAATATAAGGGCACGGAATCGTTGTTTTTTACGCATCAGGTAGAGAATCAACTGGAAGCCATTCATAGTAATGTTGTTCAATTAAAATCCGGAGGATATTTGGTTATTGATCAAACCGAAGCACTTGTTGCCGTAGATGTAAACTCGGGACGAGCAACCAGAGAGCATGATATTGAAGAAACAGCTTTGCGAACAAATTTAGAAACTTGTGATGAATTAGCTCGGCAATTAAGATTGAGAGATATGGCCGGATTGATTGTTATTGATTTTATTGATATGGATGAGGCAAAAAACAATGCAGCTGTTGAACGTCGTTTAAAGGAAGCGTTAAAACGGGATCGTGCTCGTATTCAGGTTGGTAAAATGTCCGGTTTTGGGTTGATGGAAATGTCTCGTCAACGATTGCATTCCAGCTTTTTGGAAAGCAGCTATCGAATTTGTCCGCATTGTGGTGGAAAAGGGATGACTCGTTCGGTAGAATCTTGTGCAATGCACGCGTTGCATATTTTAGAAGATGCTGCAACACGAGCACAAGGATGTGAGATTATTTTGTCTTTGCCCCTTACGGTCGCAGCATACATTTTAAATACAAAACGACATAATTTGGTTAATTTGGAAAATCGCTACACTGTTGTGATTAATGTTCAGGCAGATGCCACGTTAGAAAAAATGTCTGATTATAAGTTGGAACGTATTCGGGCAGATGGTGAAAAAGTGCAATTTTCTCTAAATGGGGTTAACCCGACATTGACAAAGCCGATTGAAAAAGAAAAAACAAAGAAGGGAAATGAAAATAAAAAAGCAGAAAAAGCCAAGCCGGCACCGGTAGAACAAGTAGAGTTAGAGATTTATGAAGAGGAACCTGAACAGATATCTTCCGGCGAAGCAGAAACGAATGAAAACAGTGGTAATTCACACAAAAGCAGAAATAGTCGTCGGCGACAGGAATGGCGAAAAAAACGGCGGGAACGGCGTTTGATGCGAGCGATGCAAGCACAACAAGAAGCGGAAAATAATAAGGTTGTTGAGCATTCAGAAGAAAATTTCACGGTTGTTGAACAACAGGCATTAGAAGATTTTAATGCAACGCAAGATGTTGGTTTTTCTGATGATAAGACAGAAGAACATTTAAAAAGACGTGAAAATAAAACAAAACACAAGAAGCCGCGTTCTTTTAAAAGTCGTCATGCAGCTAAAATGCAACGTGCACAAGAAGAAAGTTCAAAAGCAGAAATATTGATGGACTCCATAGAAATTAAGATGGATTCAGAGCACAAAAAAACAAAAAAAGCGGAAAAATCAGCAGAACATTCTGAACATATGGATACTGCACAATCTGTTGAGTTCACTGAACAGAAATTAACACCAGAAGAACCTAAAAAAAAGAAAAGAGGTTGGTGGAATAAGTTGGTAAATACAACAGAATAAAGTTAATTGTTACCAAAAACCGCTGAATAATCAGCGGTTTTTTTGTAATAATATTTTACAGATTGCTCCTGTTTTAATTGGGTTGAATGATGGCAACAATGTTATAATAGGGCATGGATGGAATGCCTACAAAATCAACATGGTGTATGCAGATTGAGTTATCATGAGGTATAGATTTGTAAATATTGTTGTCTATATTAAAAAATTAATACCAACATATTTCACACCCATTGCCATCCTGAATTTATTTTAGAGGTTAGGGAAGAAGTGGTATATTCTGACAAAAAATTATTTGTTTTTCTATTTTAATATCAATGATATATAAAATTATATCGTTGAAAAATATGAAAATATTAAATTTAACTGAAAGTTTCGTTGCAATAAAAGGGACGTATAAATGCAACAATTTTTTTCACATTTTGGCATTTTTTTTAATTTTAGATAAATAATTCAACTCAAACAATAATCTTTCATTTTTGTAAAAATCCGATTTTTGTGATTCGGATAGGGAAAAAAAGGTCCCTTTTTTTACAATAGCGAAGAGAACTTATTTGCAGGAGAAGACAAGATGCTAAATAAAAGAAATGAACAAGGCCGAAGTATGGTAGAAATGCTCGGTGTATTGGCGGTTATCGGAGTATTAACGATAGCCGCAGTTGGGGGATACCGCTATGCATTTAATAAATATCAAGCGAATCAGGTTTACAAAGATATCAAGCTGATACAAATCAACCTTGTGTCACAAACGGATGGTGTTCCGTACGAATGGGAAGAATTTGAAGAAGATTTACCAAGTCCCTATACATATTTTATTCGACGTGATAAAGCTCAAAATGATTTTGTGTTGATAGAAGCAGTTGAAAAGAACATCTGTATTCATTTAAACCGATTGGCACAAGATGCCGGTGAACTGACACTTTATACAATGGATAATACACCAATGGACTGTTCGGCAGACACGCAGGAAATTGTTGTGTCTTTTAACGGCGAAGAACAACTGATACCGTGTGCAAATAACAGTGAATGTCCGGAAGGCGTATATTGTGATGAGGAAGAAGAAATCTGTCAGGCATGCGGATTCGATGAACGACTGAACGATGAGGAAGACGGCTGTGTTGATTTATGTGCCGATAGAGCCGATGAAAAAATAACATCCTGCAAGATAGAGGCAGAAGAAATCGGATGGTGTTGTCGGTATGATGAGTTTTGTAGTGAAACAAAAGCCGGCGAATGCGTGCCATCGGACGGTGTGTGTATTTATACGTTTTTTGATACCGATATGAGTTTTGAGTATACAACGGATTGTAGTTATAGTATTCAGGAAATAGAAAATGTCGTAGAAAAAAAATACGAAACAGATTGTAGTTATACGGTTAGTGCTACAGGTGAGGTCAAGTTTGCTACCAAATGTACAAACTCAAATCAATATTGTTTTTTAAATTGGACAGAAGCGACCTGGCAAAAAGGAGAAACAGTACCGACAGCGAAAGCAGGGACAACAGGGACATTATATGGAAAATGCCAATGGTTAATACGGTCTGGAGATCCGATTATAGCCTATAGCGAAACGCTCACAACAACCGAAACAGTCATACGACCCCAAAAGAAGTGTGTCAGTTCAGATAAATATTGTGCGTTAAATTGGACAAAATCGTCATGGTCGAAGGGGGAAACAGTACCAACGGCAAGTGCCGGAGCAACAGGGACTCTGTATGGTAAGTGTCAAAGATTACCGGTTTTTTATACGCATCCATATTTTGAACAAGTAATCGATAATAATAGAATATTTAAGTTAGAAAAGAAATGTCCGCCGAAAATGTACTGCCATTTACAGTGGAAAGACATCAATTGCACGGCAGCAGGAGCGGGTATAACGGGCAAAGTGTATGGGGCGTGTGCGTTGTGGGATGAAAAGAATACGACGTGTCCGAAACCGGCAGAATAAGTGAGAAACAATCAAAAAAAGGAGAAGAAAAATGAAAACAAAACAAGTTATTATGGGAATTATTGGATTGATTATAATGCAATCGGCAAGTGCAGCAGCAAGTTGTGCGAATGGGGCAGGGACAGAAATAAAAGGAAACGACCATGGAACATATTGTCTGTCAAAAGCTAGTATGAATTGGTGGAGTGCACATGCGTGGTGTGATGCCATCGGAATGAAACTGGTTCCATTGAATGAATGTGAGTGCAGTGATGAATCCAAGTGTGATATGATGAAACAGTGTCCGAATTTGTATGGTACAGGAAGCAACTGGGTTTGGACCACAACCCCAAGTAGTAGCAGTGCCGCCTATAGCGTTTATCTCAGTAATGGTAG
>SUUT01000026.1 GCA_015062385.1 Alphaproteobacteria bacterium
GTTCTGAAACGAATGCTACATCGTTTAAAGCCGTTGTCGGAAATGACGGAACATTTTCACCATGCCATACCAAGTTTGTTAAGTAGGCATTTAACTCTTTTTCATTGATTAAATTGACAGGCATTTATTTTTTTTCTCCATAATTTTTATTATTATATCATAGGAAATTTAAATCTTCAAGAAAAACTTGACAATAATTTTTGTATTTGTTAAAATAAGCATAGATTTAATATGAAAGGAGTTTTTCAAATGAATGTTGTTTTGTTCGGTTATGGATATATGGGGCGATTAATATATAAGTTTTTAAAGGAAAATCAGTCTGTTAAAAATATATACATTGTTGATCCGAATCCTCGCTGTGAGCCACCGGTTGCCTGTTGTGATACATTTGAAAATTTACCGGAAGATGCAAATGTTTCGGCTGCATTTATTGCTTCAAATAGTATTACGCATTGTGATGTGTTGGAAAAAGTATTGAAAGCCGGAATTAAAAATATTTTTTGTGAAAAGCCGATGTGTTTAACGCAAGATGAATATAAACGTGTTCAGAATGTAGCTCCCAAAGATGCCCGTATTGTTGTGGATTATTTGTTGCGTTCATCTGGTGCAGTCAGAGCTGTTCAGAAAAAAATACAATTACTGAAAAATGCCGGATATAAGTTAATCGGAGGACAGGTTGATTATGGCAAAGATAAAACAAAAGATCCGCGGCGGTTTCGGGATATTGGGGTGTATGAGGAATTATATCATATTTGGGATTTGTGTTTAAACGGACCGCTGTTTGGTAAATTAAAAGATGTGCGGGTTGCTCGTAATATTCCCATGCCGGATGAAAAAATTGATGGGAGAATTATTCAACAACGGTTTAAATATATATTAACGGATGAAAACGATGAGAAAATTCCGTTGAAATTGATGTCTTCTTTTCAAAAGAGCAGAAGACAGCGTTCTTTTATATTTTTCTTTTCAAAAAAAGAAGCAGAAGTCGGAAAAAATAAAGCAGAACAATTTAATTTGGATGAAAAAGAAAAAACAAGAATTGTTTCACTTATTTTCGATAATGATTTTAAAAAAGATCAATGTTTGACAATTGATGAATATAATCATGTTGAACGGTTAGATTTTGAAGCTAATAAAAAATTGGAAAATATGATTAATGATTCCATTATCTATTTTTCTACCGGAAAAAAGGCTTCTTATTTGCATAGTGCCGAGGATTCGCAGGCTTTTCATATATTGTTGGAGCAAATGAAACAAGTTGCACCGATGAATAAAAGTGCAATTATGGAACGAATTGTTCAGAAAAAGCACGAACAACACATTCATTAATGAATTAATGTTTTGAAGTTGGATTTTGATTGCTTCGTTTTTTGTTTAAACATAGGGATGTGTTTTTATATCCTCAAAAAAGATAAAAAAAATATAAATATACGGAAACCCTCTTGCAAATAGAGTCAGAGTATGGTAAAGGTAATATTATTTTTTTGGATAAAGGATATAATGTAAGATGACAGCAAAAAATCAAACAGAAAATTTATTTACAATTAATGAACCTAAACATATTGAGGTTGAATCTGCCGTTTCCTTAACGGAGAAACAGTTGGATGGATTGCGTAAACGATTACAACAGGTTTTGCGGACGGATAATTTTATTTTGCAGGTAAAGGTTAATCCGGCACTTTTAGGCGGTTTGTCATTAAAAGTAGATTCGTTATTGATTGATGCTTCTGTTAAAGGGCAGTTGCAATCATTTGAACAGGAAATTGCTCAAAAAGTGTCATCAGCGGTTGATATGACGAAAATAGCAGAATTCTTTACGCAAGGTGTTCAGGAGTTTAAAGAAAAAACGGTTATTTCCGAAGTGGGAACGGTTTTGTCCGTTTCTGATGGGGTTGCTAAGGTTGAAGGCTTGAAATCCATTGCTTCCGGTGAACGGGTTGTTTTTGAATCCGGTGCACAAGGGATGGCTTTAAATTTAAATCCGGATTCAGTTGATGTTGTTATCTTTAATCAGGCTCAAAATATTCGTGAACGGGAAAGTGTTAAAAGAACGGGTATGATGAATACCGTTCCTGTTGGTATGGAAATGTTGGGACGGGTATTAAATCCGTTGGGAGAACCTTTAGACGGAAAGGAAGGTTTTGAAAATTTACCGCATAATCCGGTAAATGCACCTGCTCCGGGGATTATTGCCCGTTCGCCGGTTAATGTGCCGATTCAAACGGGAATTAAAGGAATTGATGCGTTGGTTCCGATTGGTCGGGGACAGCGGGAACTGATTATCGGTGACCGCCAAACAGGTAAAACAGCTATTATTTTGGATACCATTTTAAGTCAACGGGAAATGAACGCAAAAGCAGAGAATAAAGATAAACTGTTTTGTGTATATGTCGCAATCGGACAAAAACAATCAACTGTTCGGGATATTATGCGAATTTTAGAACAAAAAGGAGCAATGGACTATACAATTATTGTGTCTGCTACGGCCGCAGACAGTGCAGCGATGCAATATCTGGCTCCGTATGCCGGATGTACAATCGGGGAATATTTCCGTGATAACGGAATGAACGCCATTGTATTCTATGATGATTTATCTAAGCATGCCGTTGCTTATCGTGAAATGTCTTTATTATTAAAACGGCCGGCAGGTCGTGAAGCATATCCGGGAGATGTGTTTTATTTGCATTCAAAATTATTGGAACGGGCGGCACAACTCAGTCCGGAAAATGGTGGTGGTTCTTTAACGGCATTGCCTGTTATTGAAACACAGGAAGGAGATGTTTCTGCGTATATTCCGACAAATGTTATTTCTATTACGGATGGTCAAATATTCCTTGAAACAAGTTTGTTCCACCAAGGGGTAAGACCGGCGATTAATGTTGGTTTATCAGTGAGCCGTGTCGGTTCTTCTGCACAAAGTAAGGCTATGAAAAAAGTTGCAGGTTCGTTAAAATTAGATTTGGCACAGTATCGAGAAGTGATGTCATTCTCTCAATTTGCTTCGGATTTGGATCCGGCAACCCAATCATTATTAAACAGAGGGGCTCGTTTAACTGAAATTATGAAACAGAAACAATATCGTCCATATTCAATGGCTGAAGAAGTTGTGTCTATTTATGCCGGTGTCAATGGATATTTGGATGAAATTGCATTGGATAAAATCCCTGTGTTTGAACAAAAATTGCAAGAAGTAGTCAAAAAAGAGGCTCCTGAAATTTTGGAATCAATTACACAAACCCGTGAGTTGAAAGAAGAAATAAAGGAAAAACTGAACGTGGTTTTAAAAGTTTTAATTGATGAAATGTCTGGAAGTGCGGATAAATGAGTTCATTAAAAAAAATATCCGAACGGATAAAAACAATTAAATCAACGCATCAGGTAACATCTTCAATGAAGGTGGTTGCGGTTTCTCGCTTACGGAAATTACATGAAGCGTTTTTAAAAACAACACCATATATGGACGAAATGAATCGAATGATTCGTCGTTTGATTCGCAGTGCTACGTTGCGACAAGATAATTTGATTTGGCAAGGTAGTGATGAAATCTTACCGTTACCGCCTTTATTAAAAGGAAATGGTAAGGATGAACGATATATTGTTGTTGTTATTACATCAGATGACGGACTAAGCGGTTCTTCAAATGTGCAGGTTGTTAAGAAAGCACAAGAATTAATCAGCTATTTGAAGAAAAATAACAAAAAAATTACGATTTTGAGTTTTGGTACAAAGGGAGCTGAAATTTTAAAACGAATTTACGCCGCAGAACGGGGAATTCGTATTATTACATTAAAACGTAAAGTTGCCAGTAAAGGAGAATCTTATTTGGATGCAGAACGGTTGTCAGTTGATTTAATTGAAGCTTTTAATCAAAATCGTTTTGATGTATGCCTTTTTGTGTACAATCAATTTAAATCGGTTGTATCGCAGTTTCCGACAATTGATCAGCTTATCCCTGGTAAAATATTTTCAGGGGAAAATCCTTGGCAATTTATTATTGATACAAATGATGCTTCATATATTGCAAGAGATGCATTAGGACAAAAAAAGATTGCTTTAAAACAATCGGCGTTTTTGAAGGCTTATGGTGGTGTGGAAATGTTAACTCCCTTGGGAGCATTAGATGCCGATTTATTAAAGCCTGCGACTCGCCCTGCAGATGCTTATGATTATGAAGGGGGTGATATTACTGTTTTAGAACGAGTATTACCTCAATATTTAACAGCGTATGTTAATCGGGTTTTATTGGAAACAGATGTGGCTGATAATGCGGCTCGTTTAATGGCAATGGATAATGCAACTCGCAATGCGGAAGATATGTTGCAGGATATGCAAAAAGTTTACAGACGGACACGTCAATCTAAAATTACAACAGATATTACCGAAGTTGTTTCGGGTGCAATGGCACAACAGCAATAAAAATGAGGATGAACAATGACAGAAAATAAACAGGAATATATTGCAGAAGGCAGAATTAACCGTGTGACTGGTTCCGTGGTTGATGTTATTTTTGATGAAAAAGATTTGCCAAAAATTTATGATGCATTGGAAACAAAAATCGGAGATAAAAAGCTTGTTTTGGAAGTTGAACAGTTGTTACCGAATAATATAGCCCGATGTTTAGCTATGTCTGATACGGACGGATTGGAACGCAGTACCCCTGTTTTCAACACCGGAAAACCGATTAGTGTGCCGGTTGGTATAGGAACCTTAGGCCGTATTATGAACGTTACAGGTGATGCAATGGATAATCGAGGTCCGATTCAATGCGAGTTAAAAGAAGGGATTCATAAAGCTCCTCCTTCATTTATGGAACAGGCACCAAATACGGAAATTTTAGAAACAGGTATTAAAGTTATTGACTTATTATGTCCTTATCCGAAAGGTGGAAAGATTGGTTTGTTTGGTGGCGCTGGTGTTGGTAAAACTGTTATTATTATGGAATTAATTAACAATATTGCAAAGATGCATGGTGGTTTTTCTGTGTTTACAGGAGTAGGGGAACGTTCTCGGGAAGGAAATGATTTGTATCGGGAAATGGTTGAATCTGGGGTTATTGATTTAAATGGAGATAAATCAAAAGCTGCATTAGTGTATGGACAAATGAACGAGGCTCCGGGTGCGCGTGCTCGTGTTGCTTTAACCGGATTAACGGTTGCCGAATATTTTCGGGATAATATGGCGCAGGATGTGTTACTGTTTATTGATAACATTTTCCGTTTTACACAAGCCGGTTCAGAAGTTTCTTCTCTATTGGGTCGTATGCCGTCTGCGGTGGGTTATCAACCAACATTGGCAACTGATATGGGCGCTTTGCAAGAACGGATTACCTCAACCCGAAAAGGATCTATTACATCCATTCAAGCCGTTTATGTGCCGGCAGATGACTTGACGGATCCGGCACCGGCAACAACATTCTCACACTTGGATGCTACAACGGTTTTATCTCGTCAAATTGCAGAACAGGGATTATATCCGGCTGTTGATCCGTTAGATTCAACCTCTCGTTTGTTAGATCCGCAATTAGTCGGAGAACGTCATTATGAAGTAGCTTCCGAAGTTGTGCGTATTTTACAGGTTTATAAATCATTGCAAGATATTATTGCTATTTTGGGGATGGATGAATTATCAGATGAAGATAAATTAACCGTTGCTCGTGCTCGTAAATTACAACGGTTTTTAACACAACCGTTTGCTGTTGGGGAAGTGTTTACCGGCCGAAAAGGTGTGACGGTTGATTTGAAGGATACAATTGAAGGATGTGCTGCTATTATTGCCGGTACATATGATGATTTGCCGGAACAGGCCTTCTTTATGATTGGTAAAATCGAAGAAGCTGTTCAAAAGGCAAAAGAAATGCAAGCGACAGAAGGAAAGGTAAAGAATGCCTGATACGAAAGAACCGATGAAAACAATGCAACCGGTTCCGGAAGAATCGCCGGCAAACGGTAAAATTCGAGTCAAATTGATTTGTCCGTTGTATCCGGTAACTACAATGGAAGCGGATAGTGTTCTTATTCCGGCAGTTGACGGCGATATTTTAATTTTACCAAATCGAGCGCCGATATTTTTTAATTTAACGGCTGGTCGGATGATTGTTTATAACAAAGGGGAAAAGCCGGTCAGCTTTTTAGTTTCCAGCGGTATTTGTGAAGTCAGACGAAATTTATGCCCGGTATTAGCATGGGGTGGTTTTGAAGAAAAAATTGATGCAGAAAAAATTGCAAAACAATTAAAGAAAGCAGAAGAAGTTTTTGTCGGTTATCGATCTGGTCTTGGTAAAACAGAGGCGGCATCTCGTATAGAGTTTTTCAAAAAAATATTGGAAGAGTTAGATTATCATTCGCCTGATAAAAAATCTGATAAAAATTAGAATTGTTTGTCACTAATTACAAAAAAACGTTCTTACATTAAATAAGAACGTTTTTTATGATTATAAGGAGGATTATTCTGTATTTTGTGTTGTTTCTGTTGTCGGATAAGGTGTTGCTGTATCTGAACCTTGTGGGCAATAACTATTGTTCGGACATGTTATCGGAGAATTACTTTCGCTTGGGCAATAATATCCCGCTGGACAAACGATTTGTGTTTTAGCACCTTCTGGACAGTAATAACCGGCTGAACAAGGCAAGCATTTAGCCTGTCCAGTTGATGGCTGATAACTACCTGCTGGACAAAGCGTTGCACTGTCCGAATCTGCCGGACAATACGACCCCGCTGGACAAACGATTTGTGTTTTAGCACCTTCTGGACAGTAATAACCGGCTGAACAAGGCAAGCATTTAGCCTGTCCAGTTGATGGCTGATAACTACCTGCCGAACAAAGCGTTGTGCTGTGCGATCCTTCCGGACAATAATAACCGGCTGAACAAGGCAAGCATTTAGCTTGTCCAGTTGATGGCTGATAACTACCTGCTGGACAAAGCGTTGCACTGTCCGAATCTGCCGGACAATACGACCCCGCTGGACAAATAGTTTGCGAAGTAGCTCCTTCCGGACAGTAATGACCGGCTGAACAAGGCAAGCATTTAGCCTGTCCGGTTGATGGCTGATAAGTACCTGCCGAACAAAGCGTTGTGCTGTGCGATCCTTCCGGACAATACGATCCCGCAGGACAAATAGTTTGCGAAGTGGCTCCTTCCGGACAATAATAACCGGCTGAACACGTTATACATTTTAAACTGCCTTGTTCCGATTGATATGTACCGGCTGAACATTTTTTTCTGTTTCCGCCAAAACAAAAATATCCCATAGGACAGATACGACAAGTGCCGTTATCCCAATAACGATTTGAACAGGAGGCACACTGTTCTTGCGTAGATGCATAAGCTGTCTTTGTATTACATTGATGACACCGATTTTCCGAATCTGTAAACCACCCAGTACAAGTACTGCACGAATCCTTTTTGTACAATACCACCCCATCACTCACATTATCACAACTTAAACATTCGCCCCGTGAGAACATAACTTTACGAGTATCCCGACAAACACATTCTGTTCCATCTGCATTTGGTTTTGCACTGGGCATACATAATACGCATGAGCCATCTGCCGTTTCATAACCTTGCTCTAAATCACACATACAAGATCCTGTTGCTTCATCATACATATTACCGGTTGATTGACACCGTTTACAATTTGGATATTCTCCAAAGAAAAAGATATCTGCATTACATTCACAGGATTGTGTTGTACTATTCCAACGACCGGTTGGATATTGAGAACTGTAATATGGACTGGCAACTGTATAAGATTGTTGATTACATTTCACTTCACACGTTTTGGTTTCTTCATTCCACACATATGATCCCAGATTAGATCCATAACTTGTTCCATAACAATATGTACAACCACCTTTTCCATTGTCATAATACGCAGCATCATTATTACAAACACATTTTTGTTGTGTTGTATCAAATATCCATCCTTCTGCTTCATTACATCCGGCATTTTTACACCAACCATCCGTCATTGTCGTTCCGGATGGACAAGCACATGTTCCGTCATCTTGTATCACTTGCCCTTTTTCACAAACCCAGTCACAACGCCCCTCTATTTTTTTCTTTCCAAACGGACATTTGCAATTTTCATTTGCCCCAGGCAATCCGCAAATATTTTGAGCCTTACTAAAATATCCGTCTATACACTTTCCAGAATTATCACAGGTACCATTTTCTATCGGACACCGAAGACCTTCAATTTCTGATTGGAATGTATATGAGATGGTAGTTTCTGTTGATCCCGTATCGACACAAATGCCAACGTGATGCCAAGTGCTGTCTGAGGTAATAGTATATGTTCCAGTATCACATCCACCAATTCCTGATAATCTCAAATAAACAGGATATTTAATTGTATAAACTGAAAAAGGAACCTTATGTATTGTTGCATCTGTATAATGCCCGCCTCTGTCAACATCATTGTAGGTATTATAATCTGTACATCGACAACCATAATTATCCCATGAATAATTATGATCACCATTCCATCCATCTAAAAAAGCAACTCGGATTTGTTTGTCTAATTTATCAATACGTACATATCTGTCATGTTCCGTACAAAATGTTAAAGACCCCTTTGCCGTAAATGGTTCGGCATGCGAAATACAGGCTATCGGAAAACATCCTGTTTCTTCATCCCCATATAATCCCTTGGATGAATCACACACGCATTTATTGAGCTCCGGATTGTATAACGGAAACTTTGAGTTTACAGAAGCACATGTTTGACACTTACCATCCGCATAATATGGCTCATCTTCCGGACAGCGACAACTGTTTGTTGCTGTATCCCACATACGGGGCGCTTCACAACGAGTACAGTCAGCTCCATATTCATTCGCATGACGACAGACACATTGCAATTCATAATCTCCCGTTTCTTCATTTAACATCCGACGGGCTACCATTTTATCCGGACACCGTTTATTACCATTGCCACTAAATAAATCTGTTTTATTAAATGTGAAAAACATATCTTCCCCATCACCATTACATGCCTGATGCGAAATTGATATACCCATTGAGTTTAAAACTTCTTGTTTTGCAACAAGTCTTTCACAAATACTGTTAGAAATACCATAAATAAAAATGGTATATTCATCATTTTCATACATCACAAGCGGATGAGTTTCATCCGTTCCTGTGGCAGATTTATATTTTCCCAATGTTTCTTCAACAAACTTTTTAACCGAGGAAAACCGACTTTTACGACCGCCTTGTTTGGCAATTAATTTTGCTTTACTTACTGCATCTTGAATCTGACTCGCCTGATAAGCGGAATACGCATAGTCGTACCCTGCCATTCCGCCAATCGATAAAAGACCCATTATCACCAATACCCCAATAATTTCTACCATACTACGGCCGGTTTCATTCAGTTTGTTTCGCATTGTTTCCTCATACATAAAATTACTCTAATGTAATAAGTATAAAAAAAGGTACCTTTTTTTCCCGCTTCGAATTGTGAAAATCCGATTTTTCAAAAAAATACAAAATTGTTTTTTTGTTGAGTAAGTTATTTAAAATGAAAAAAAATGCAAAAAAGTGAAAAAAAGCATTGCAATTATACGTACCTTTTTTGGGGGATATCTATACAAATACTACCGACAAAGTATTTAAGATTTTGTCGGTAGATTAATAAAAATATATACTTTTCTAATTTAATATACAATACTGTCCCTCTAATGAACGATTAAGACACGCTCCACATTTTGTTTCATCTCCGGCAACATCAACAGGTAAGGGTTCATTACATGGATGACATATACCCAGATTATCTTCTAGTGGGGCATTTTCTGAACAATAATCTCTTGAACATTGATCCCCATTCTGTATTCTATTAGGGCATTTTTCGGTACAAGTATGTCTTATACCATTTACATTTACGGAGTTTAATTCATCACAGCTGTAACATTTTCCATTCATGTCCATCAACTTTTTGTCTGCAACAGAAGTTCCAGATACACCACACAAGGCACAATAATTACGTAATACAAATCGAGATGGGCATTTAGCACAATTAGCATTAACATCTTTTACATTAATACCTGCCGCTTCATCGCAAGTATGGCAACCACCGTTTGTATCCATTAATGGTTTAGTTGAAGGACATGTTTCTAAAACACATTGTCCGTTTTCAACCTTTCTATTATCACATAACTCTTTACATTTTCCTTCGGAAACACCGCTCAATGGTACAGATAATTCATAATCACAGGTATGACAAACTCCATCACTCCCTCTCAACGGCTTATCTGTTGGGCAAGCAGGATAACATTGATCACTGCTGTTTAATGTTCGTTTAGGACATTTTGTTGTACAAGATTCTCTTATGCCATTTAAATTCACAGAATTAGAATCATCACAACTATAACAATATCCATTCATATCTATTAATTTTTTATCTGCAACAGGTGTTCCGGGAACGCCACATAAAACACAATAACTTCTTGTTTGATATCGGGTCATCAAATATCTGGAAGGACATTTGCTACAATTATCAGGAACGCCTTCTACATATACTGGGGCTGTTTCATTGCAAGTGTGGCATCCACCATTTGCATCCATTAATGGTTTGTTTTCCGGACAAGAAGCTAATATACATTTATCATTTTCAACTTTTCTGTTGGGACATAGTTCAGTGCATTTTTTTTCAGATACACCGGATAATGAAACTGCAATTTCATAATCACAACTATGGCACTTTTCATCATTTCCTCTTAATGGTTTGTCTGCCGGACAAGCTGGATAACAATATAAACCAACATATGTTCGTTTGGGGCACATAGATTGACAATCGCTTTCACGCGGATACATATGAACTGCATTTGGACTGTCACATGGTTGACAAGTACCTCCTAAGTCGTGTAAAGGTTTATTTTCTGCTGAATATCCTTTAACTCCACAAATAGAACAGTAATAACCCCAGCCCGTATTTACCAAATGTCTGTTTGGACATTTGGCACAATTTTCTTTAACACCATTTACACCAAATCCTTTTTCTTCATCACAAGAATGACATTTTCCATCTGTATCACTTATAGGTTTATTTGCATTGGCTGTTCCTTTTTGTCCGCACTTTAATACACAGTACTTTTTAGATCCAGATATTACCCGATTAGAACAAATAGCACAATTTTCTACCGTTCCCTCTATATTGACCTGTGTTTCATCATCACACGCATAACAATTGCCATCTTTGTCTTTAAGTGGTTTGTCTTTTGGGCAACATTTATTATTTGAATCGCAACATTCTCCATTATCCCCCACCCGAGAACAACATAATCCACTGACTATGCTTTCTTTTAAACAACACATCCACGAGTTTGGATTATCATAACTTTTGGCACATCCACTATTTGTAGGACACATCGTTTTGCATAGTCCATTTTCACAAGTTGCACAATTACAATCATTATCACGATAACAACGCTCTGTTTCATGTCGGTCTTCTTCTTCTATATATCGTTTTTCCGTTAAGTCATCTTTAAATTCATAGGCTAGTGTGACGGTTTCCGCTTCATTACAAATGCTTGCATCAATTTCATATTCGGTTGTGCCGACAAAAATAGAATAAGGGATTGTCCATTGAGATTTTAACAGTTGCCGACAAACACCACTGGGAACTTCATCTAAAAACACTTCAAAGTAATCTGCGTACTGCGGGCTGATACGAGCTCGAATCGGGTAGCCCATACGGGTATGGTCACCCATTTCATCTACGGATAATTCTATAATCCCATTTTGCATTTGTCTGGACAAATCAGCCACTCGAATCTGTAATTCATTCAGTGTTTCATTTGCCCGATATTTATCCATAGCGAACCGATATCCCATTATACCACCGACACTTAATACGCCGGTAACGGCAAGCACACCAAGCATTTCCACCATACTCCGACCGATTTCATTGATTTTGACTTTCATCTTTTTCTCCCTCTCACAATTATAAAGTTGCATTTATAAAGTGAGTGTAATAAAAGGGACCTTTTTTTCCCGCTTCGAATCGGGAAAATCAACTTTTTGCAAAAATGAAGGATTGTTCTTTTAGTTTAATAAGTTAGTCAAAATCAAAAAAAATTCAAAAAAGTGAAAAAAAGTGTTGCAATTATACGTCCCTTTTATTGCAGATATGTAAGTAATTGAAAAAATGATTTGAGAAGTTTAAAATCAATCTGAAAAACTAATTGGAAAGGCTTTCTAAAACAACCGTTCCCTTTTTTTGACGAGCAGAAACATAGTGTTTTCTGAGAGAATCTCTGACTTTATGCGGATTTTTGATTTTGTGCATTTTTAAAAAGCCGGTTTTATCCGTAGAGTTGATAAAAATATCGCCTAAATCTGCCCATAAATCAATCATAGATTGAGAAGATGAACTATCCACAATTCTAAACAATTCAATTTCATCAACATCTTTTGTGAAAATGCCGGAAATGATGATTAATCGTTGAGAAGTTAATACATAACTATGATAAATACGGTTATAGTGTAAGATAATTAAGAAAATTCCACATGTCATTAGTGTTAAAATCCAAAAAAACGGATTGTATTTAACATCAGCAATCGATCCGGTTACTTCCCAAATAAATTCCTCATCTGTATCAATAACATTTGCAATAATTTTATCATTTACACGCATAAACAACTCCTTTTTTGAAAATTATACCAGTTTTTTTTAAAAAAGACAAATGATTTCTGTTAATCAATACATGGGAGAGGAAATATAGATTTTTTGAATTTAAAAAATCATTTAAGATGTTGAAAACATATAATAATATTATTTTTACATACAAATATATTTATTTTTAATATTTTCTTTTTGAAAACTGGACAAGCCTTATTTGCATTCCTATTGTTTAATTGCTTCGTACTATTTTAAGAAAGGAGAATATCATGAAGAAGTATTTATTATCAGGTTTAGCCATTGCCGGTTTAATGATGTTTAGTGCTACTGCACAAGCTTTGGATTTTAGTAAACCGTATATCGTTGGTGAAGCCGGTTATTCGTTTGGTATGAAAAATACAGGTGATGCAGGTATTTTAGGCATTGGTGCCGGTTATCATATCAACGAATATTTAAGAGGGGATGTTACAGTCGGTTATCGTGGCTGGGGTGATGTGAATATGAAAGCAGAACCAAGCCGTAAAACAGATGTTTGGTCATTGCCTGTTTTAGCTAATATGTATGTCACTTATCCAATCCATCGTAATTGGAGTGTATATGGTATGGGTGGTTTAGGTATGGCATGGAATAAAACAGACAGCAACAGCGGAGCAAAAGGGGCTCGTAAATCCAATTTTGCATGGACTGCCGGTGTTGGTATTGACTATTATGTCAATGAATGCTTGTCCTTTGATTTAGGTTATCGTTATACAGATCTGGGTGAGGCCCGTGTCAAATACAGAGACGGTTACGTGGGTCAAACAAGCGAAGACATTCGTTCCAACGATGTTAAGCTTTCTGCCAGATATTATTTTTAAGATGATTTCTTAAAAATACGCAAGCCGGCGTGACACTTTTTTCCTTGGGTGTCACGCCATGTTTTTATGTGTCTATCTACGTATTTGTTCCATTTTGAAATATTTATGATGCTCCCAAATTTTCCAGAGTTTGCTTTAACTGTTGCAAATCATCAGGTAGAGGGGCAGAAAAAGACAAATATTTTCCCGATTTAGGATGAACAAATCCTAAAAATCCGGCATGTAATGCTTGACGAGGAAAAAATTTTAATATAGCGGGGGCCGTTTTGGGAATGACGCCATATATATTATCACCAATTAAAGCGTGTCCGATAGAAGACATATGAACTCGAATTTGATGGGTTCTTCCTGTTTCTAAAACACATTGAATATGCGAGGCAATTCCTTTATGATAGACAGCTAATCGTTCATAGTGTGTTGTTGCCGGTTTTCCGCCGGTTTTAACAAGTGCCATTTTTTGACGATTTATCGGACTTCTGCCGATATTTCCCGTAACAATACCCTCTTTTTGTTGTACTAAGTTCCAAACAAATGCTTGATAAATGCGTTCAATGGTATGGGCAGAAAATTGTTCGGACAGGCGAATATGCGTAAAATCATTTTTTGCAATAACTAATATGCCGCTAGTGTCTTTATCAATTCGATGAACAATACCGGGACGTTTAACACCGCCAATACCAGATAGCGAATCTTTACAATGATACAATAATGCATTTACCAAAGTTCCGGTATAGTTGCCGGCTCCCGGATGAACAACCATACCGGCAGGTTTATTAACCACGAGTAAATCATTATCTTCATAAAGAATATTAAGGGGAATATTTTCCGGTTCAGGTTCCGCCGGAATGGCATTAGGAGGTGTTATTTCAAATGTTTCATCGATTTTGACACGATAGTCCGGTTTGATCATAAATTCGTTATCTTGAACACGTTTAACGCAATCTGTTGTAATAAAGCGAATAATTTGATTGCGGGAAAATTGTGGACAACAAAATACAAGAAATTTATCTAATCTCAAGTTTTCTGTATCTGATGATACTTTTTGCGTGACAATTTGAGATGTTTGTGTATATTCTGAATCCGAATCGATATCATCTGTTAAGTAATCGGTTAAGTTGTTATCTGCCATTTATCCCTCTATCGGAGTTTTTTTATGAAATTAGTTGTTTTTTTTAAAATTCTTGTCACAGTTATGACTCTTCTTCTTGTGAGTGGTTTTGCACTTGTTTTGTATAAAGTAGCAGATAAGCAGACGCAAAGCAAGTTAAAAACACAATCCGCCATACAACAACCGATTTTGTCGGGTATATCCGAAAAATCGATAAATTTGAATAATCAAGCAAATGTAGAACAAGTGATATCTATGGTTAATTGTGGTGAAGATATTTGTTTGTTAACAAGCACCGGTTCATTTAATCAACGATTGATAGTTATTCATCCGCAATCACGTACGGTAAAACAAAAAATTGTTTTAAAAGATATTTTTGAATAACATGTTAAAATAAAAAGACTTATTTGAATTTTTTTATTATCTTTGTATAAAAAGTTTTTAAAAATAAAATTTATTAACGAATTCTTCATTCTTTGTTTGTAAAAATACAAGAACATTGTGTTTTTTATGCAAGGATATATCGTGTCAAAAAAAAATGTCGGACAAATAATTTCTTATATTTTTATCGGATTGCTTTTTGCCGTCGGTATTGGTTATTTTGCTCCGTCATTTTGGATTGTTTCCGAACAGCAAAAGGCGGAAGAGTTTATTCGTTCCTTTGAAAAAAAGATGCCCGTTCGAGAAAAATCATTTATTTTTCCGTTAACGGATGCATATATGGAACAAAAAATCGAAGCGATACTTTCTCCTTTTTTTGGAGAGGATAATGTCAAGGCTATTGTGCACAATAAATTTGTTATGCAACAAAACCAGATTGAAAAAGAAGAAATTTTGCCAGAAACGGGAGTTATATCGCAGCAAATAATACATGAAACGACAGAAGGAAAGGTGGTTCAGGATACAAAATACATATATTCAACACAAAAAACAAAAACGCAATTTACATCTTATGATGTTCAAAAGTCAGATGTTTTGGTGTTTGTAAGCCCATTTTTGAATAAGCAGTTAGGTGATTTTTTCAATACACAACGTCAAAATTTATTGACTATGATAAAATCAGTTGTGGGATATTCGGCAGAACGAGGAGATTCTTTTCAATTTATTCAGTTGCCACAAGCTTTTCCGGTTGGTGGTTTGTTTGGAATGTATGATACGCAAATTCGGCAAATGATAGCTGTTTCATTGGTATGCAGCAGTTGTGTTTTTGTTGTGTTGGGGTTGATTGTTCCATGGTTTTTTAGGTCACGAAAACAGCGATTTCCTTTCGTATTTGAATCACAGGATAATAATTTGTATCGGAATCAAATTACGGGTAATCCTGAAGAGAGTTTATTATTACAGGCACAAACATTGAGTTTTAAAATGCCGGAAGTTGCGGTTAATATTTTACGAAAAAGTTTATATCAACAGCAAACAACGCAACAGATACGAACAGGAATTGAAACTGTTTTTTCACCGGTACAGCAGTCGGCTATCGTTTTGTTGTGTTTGGGTGATAAATGTGTTAAATTTTTATTTAAACGAATGACTGATGCGGAAGTTGGTACTTTTTCGCATGCCATGGCCGGTTTGGGACGTGTAAAAGCTATTGAAATTCAACCGATATTGATTCATTTTTGCCAAGAAATGAATAAACCGCAAGATATTTTAGAGCCAGTGGCACAAACACAGGCAATTATTAAAACGGCATTGCCGGCAGAAAAAGCTTTACAATTATTGCGGGATTTAAATATTTCTGCGACAGGAACCGGCGTGTGGGATAAATTAAATAATGTTCCCAATGATGTTTTGAGTTCTTTTTTATGTCAGGAATATCCACAAACGGTTGCTGAAATTTTGTATCATTTGTCGACAGAAAAGTCATCTCAAATTTTGTGCATGTTGCCGGTGTCGTTTGCAACGGATGTTGTTATTCGATTAAGTGCTTTGCAATATATTAACCCGTTAAAAATACAAACATTGGAACACCGATTAGATGAACAAATAACGGCATTAATGAATACTTCAACGATAAATGGTTCTCAAAAAGCGGCAGCATTATTGAGTTTGTTGAATAGTCAATATCGGACTCAATTGTTAAATCAAATTGGACAGTCTTCTCCGCAAACGGCAGATGTATTGTCCAAACGGCTTATTACATTTGATGATTTTGCTTTTTGGTCTGAAAAAGATTTATCTGTTTTGTTAAAACATATTGATACAAAAACATTGGCTCTTGCGTTGGCACATGCGGGCAGTGTAACAAAAGATGCTTTTTCACGGGTTATTCCGCCTCAAAAGTGGACAATGCTTTTAAAACGAATGAATGAATTACAAACGGAACGTATTCAG
This sequence comes from Alphaproteobacteria bacterium, assembly GCA_015062385.1. Classification (GTDB taxonomy): domain Bacteria; phylum Pseudomonadota; class Alphaproteobacteria; order CAAHEQ01; family UBA3637; genus RGIG4140. Next base: position 16,924 of record SUUT01000026.1, read on the forward strand.
GATATTGATATGTCACAACGTGCCGTTATACAAATAGCACAACATTTGATTGATACGCATAAATGCAAAGGAAAAATGGTATGAAGCTTAAAACATTTAAAGCATCCGGTATTCCGGAAGCCATGACAGCCATCCGTCAAACATTCGGAGAAAATGCGGTTATTGTATCATCTGTAAGATTGCCGAATAATCAGGTTAAATTAATTGTTGCCAGTGAAGCAGTTTCTTTATCTTCTGATAAACCGGTAGAGGCAGAAAAAACAAAGCGAATACATCGGTTGCAATATTTTCAGTCCAGATTACGACAACATGTATTGCCGGAATCTTATTTTGAGCGATTGGTAAACGGAGTTGCACGTAAAAGCATTAAAATAACAGAAGAGAAATTATTGATGACGGCATTTTCGGAAATGTATGCGTTTAAACCCCTTATTCCGTTACAGAAGAATAATGTATTTGTTTTTGTCGGAAATGCCGGATGTGGTAAAACAACGGTTGTGTCAAAAATAGCTTTTCAGGCGAAATTACAAAAATTAAAAGTAGCCTGTATTACGATAGATAGACGAAAAGCGTATGGTTTTGGCGAATTAGCCCGTTATATGGGGTGGATGGGTATCTCATGTACGTATTTGGATGATTATGCAAAATTGAATGAAACAGTGACAGTTTTACGTTTAACAAATGATATTATTTTAATTGATACACCGGCGATAAGTCCATATAACACGCAGGAAGTGAAGCAATTAAAAACAATCAAGGAGCAGTTGTCTGATGCTGATATCGTTTATGTGCAGGCTGCCGGAATATCGTATCAGGAAGCACAAACACAAGGATTGATTTTTGCACAAAACGGTTGTTCGGTTTTGTTTGCTACAAAATTGGATATGGTTAGAGATTACGGTGGATTGTTGCAAACGGCATTTGTCGGAAATTATAGGTGGGGAGGTTGGAGTTCATCAAGCAAAATAGCCGATAGATTAATATCGATTAATGCCGAACAATTAGGACGAATGATAACAGGGACTTTAAGTGATAAAGAAGATGAGTAACAGCATGACAAATAACACACAGAATGATACACAAGAAATTTATAAACGTTTAAATGGGCGAAACATGATTGCTATTGCTTCCGGTAAAGGAGGGGTCGGAAAAACCTGGTTAACGATAACATTGGCACATGCTTTTGCACAAGCCGGACAAAAAGTTTTATTGGTAGATGGTGATTTGGGATTGGCAAATGTAGATATTCAGTTGGGTCTGAATGCTTTATATGATTTATCCGGCGTGTTAAATGGTAAAATACCGATGAATAAAGCTGTTGTTTATGATGAAAATATCGGGTGTGATGTATTAGCAGGGCATACAGGTTCTCAGGCAATGACTGGACTATCCGAAGGACAACTGCAATTATTGAGGGATGATTTGTATATGTTGGCTCCGCATTATGATTATGTGTTTATTGATCTGGGAACGGGTATTTCAAAATCAATGAGCTTATTGGCAGGATATAGTGGAATGGTGTTAATAATGTGTACGGATGAACCGACATCTTTATCTGATGCATATACGTTTATTAAGATTTTATCTGAACAATCACAAACACCTAAAATGCGGATTGTTGTTAATTTTGCGAATACACAAAAAGAAGGGGAAAGAACATTTCAAACACTTTCAAAGGCGTGTCAAAATTTCTTGAATATAGATTTGGTCTTGGGTGGTATTTTACATCAGGATTCTGCAGTTAAAGAGTGTATTAAATCTCAAATGCCACTATTAACATCATATCCGAATACAATTATTGCGAAAGATGTTTCAGATTTAGCTAAACAGTTGATGCAAGAAAAATAATTTTTTAAATAAAAATATTTGTCATCTGATAATATGTAAAATATCGGGGTATGCCCTTGACTTTCGGTTAAAAATAGATTATCTCATAATAAATAATTTTGATAGTGAAAGGGATAAAATGATATTAAAATCACTTTTTGGGTCTGCTAATGACCGATATTTGCGTAAGTTTAAAAAAACAATAGCTAAAATTAATGAATTGGAAGCTTCTTATGAATTGCTGAGTGATGAACAGTTACGGGATAAAACACAGGAATATAAAACTCGTATTCAAAATGGCGAATCATTGGAAAGTTTGTTGCCGGAGGCTTTTGCCAGTGTTCGGGAAGGGGCAAAACGTACATTGGGATTGCGACCGTTTGACGTTCAGTTGTTGGGTGGTATTATTTTAAATAACGGGCAAATTGCCGAAATGCGGACCGGAGAGGGCAAAACATTGGTTGCTACATTGCCGGTATATTTAAATGCTTTGACCGGAAAAGGTGTTCATGTTGTGACAGTTAATGATTATTTGGCTAAACGTGATAGTGAATGGATGGGACAAATTTATCGGTTTTTAGGTTTAAGTGTCGGTTGTATTGTGCATGACATGACCACGGAGCAACGGCGTGCCGCATATAATGCTGATATTACTTACGCAACCAATAATGAGTTGGGATTTGATTATTTACGAGATAATATGCGTTTTGAATTAAAAGAAATGGTGCAACGTCCGTTTTATTTTGCCATTGTAGATGAAGTTGACTCAATTTTAATTGATGAAGCTCGTACACCTCTTATTATTTCCGGACCGGCAGAAGATTCATCGGAGCGGTATATTGCTATTAATAAATTAATGACAACTATTCGCCCGGAACATTATGAAAAGGATGAAAAACATCGGGCGGCTACTTTGACAGAGGCCGGAACGGAATATGTAGAACATTTATTACAGGAATCCGGATTAATTCATGGTGGTTTGTATGATACACAAAACATTGCATTTGTACATCATGTGGATCAGGCGTTAAAAGCACATGTTTTATTTACAAAAGATAAAGACTACATTGTTAAAAACGGTGAAGTTGTTATTATTGACGAGTTTACAGGACGTATGATGGCCGGACGGCGTTATTCGGACGGGTTGCATCAGGCGATTGAAGCAAAAGAAGGAGTTGAAATTCAACCGGAAAATCAAACGTTAGCCTCTATTACGTTCCAAAATTATTTTAGAATGTATCCTAAATTGGCGGGAATGACCGGTACTGCAATGACGGAATCTGCCGAATTTGACAGTATTTATCATTTAGAAGTTATTGAAATTCCAACAAACAAACCGGCGGCCCGTATTGATGATAATGATGTTGTTTATCGGACAGCAGAAGAAAAATATGAAGCTATTATTGAAGAAATCAAGGCAGCACACGAACGAAAACAACCGATTTTGGTTGGGACAACGTCTATTGAAAAATCAGAAATTTTGGCGGATTTGTTGCGTCGCAAAACAAATATTCCGTTTAACGTATTAAATGCACGCCATCATGAACAAGAAGCCTTAATTGTTGCACAAGCCGGTGTTCCCGGAGCTGTTACGATTGCAACAAATATGGCAGGTCGAGGAACAGATATTCAATTAGGTGGTAATTTTGAAATGCGTTTAGCAGAAGAATTAGCAAAAAATCCGAATGCAGATAAAGCAGAACTATCTGCTCAAATTAAGGAAGAAATTGCCAAAGGAAAAGAAATTGCATTGGCTGCCGGTGGTTTATATGTATTGGGTTCCGAACGACATGAAAGTCGTCGTATTGATAATCAGTTGCGGGGTCGTTCCGGTCGTCAAGGTGATCCGGGCTTCTCTCGTTTTTATATCTCAATGGAAGATGATTTGATGCGTATTTTCGGTTCTGATCGAATGCAACAAATGTTGAAAACAATGGGAATGAAAAAAGGGGAAGCATTAGCTCATTCATTTTTAAGTAAGGGAATTGCCGTTGCACAACGTAAAGTTGAATCTTATCATTTTGATGTACGTAAAAACTTATTAAAATATGATGATGTGATGAATGATCAACGTAAAGTTATTTACGAACAGCGTAAAGAATTAATGGTTGCCAATTCTGTGACGGATACGTTAAAGGATATGCGAGATGACTGTATTGAAAATATGATTTATTCCGTTGCTCCGAGTAAATCCGTTCCGGAAAATTGGGATGCGGAACAGCTACAAAATGAAACATATAAATTATTGAATTTAGATGTGCCGTTTACGTCTTGGATTAATGAGCCGGGTATTTCACCGGAAACAATGGTTGAACGTTTAAGTGAAATGTCAGCTAAATCCATTGCAGAAAAAATGGCTATCTTGCCGGAGGATATGCGTCGTAATTTAGAAAAAAATATTTTAATTCAAACAATAGACCAATCTTGGAAAGAACACTTACAAACGCTTGATTTTATGAAAACAGCCATTAATTTACGGGCTTACGGACAAAAAAATCCATTAAATGAATATAAGAGAGAAGCATTCATTTTGTTTGAAAGTTTATTATCTCGTGTGCGTGAGCGGATTACGCAGTTGATTTGTCATATGCAGTTCCAGATTCAGGAACGAATGCCACAACAAACGCAGGAAAGTCATCCGATTGCAGATACGCCGATTAATAGTGAGTCGGAGCAACAATATGCACAGCCGGAGGGTAAAATTTCCCGTAATGCTCCTTGTCCGTGTGGATCCGGAAAGAAATATAAGCATTGCTGTGGAGCAATTAAAATGTAAAACGAATAATTTTTATTTTGTTATTTACTTTAAAAGCGACTGATTCAGTCGCTTTTTTTTGTGATATTTAAAAAAAATTGGGGATTATTTTATTGCTTGAATAAAGAATAATTTTTTCTATTGCTATAAAAAAAGGTACGTATAAATGCAACAATTTTTTACACATTTTTGCATTTTTTTTGATTTTGTATAAGATATTCAATTAAAAGAAGAAACTACCACTTTATCAAAAATCTGATTTTCCCGAAACGAAGCGGGAAAAAAAGGTACCTTTTTTTATAATATATGTAGGTATATGTGAATAAGGAGCGAGCCTATGTATAAAAAGAGCGTTCAAGAAGTTGGTCGAAGCATTTTAGAAATGCTGGGCGTATTAGCGATTGTCGGAATTCTTTCGGTTGTCGGGGTTGTGGGGTGGCAATACGGGAT
>SUUT01000004.1 GCA_015062385.1 Alphaproteobacteria bacterium
GCACGGCAGCGGGAGCGGGTATAACGGGCAGAGTCTATGGAGCGTGTGCGTTGTGGGATGAAAAGAACACAATGTGTCCGAAACCGGCAGAATAAATGAAAAATCAAGTAAGAAAAAGGAGAAAGAACATGAAGAATATGAAAAAGGTAATGATAATGGGAATAGCAGGTGTATTGACGATACTTCCGATGAATGCTGAATCAGCAAGCTGTGCCAATGGAGCAGGGGTAGAAGTAAAAGGAAATGATCACGGAACGTATTGTCGAGCACGAGTAGGTACGAATTGGTGGAGTGCACACGCATGGTGTGATGCAATCGGGATGAGACTAGTGCCAACAGAAGAATGTGAATGTAGAGACGAATTAAAGTGTGATATGACAAAGTCATGTCCGAATTTGTATGATGCGACTCGTGGTATCTGGGTTTGGCTGACAACGCCACATGGTTCTGGTGAGGCTAATCGTCTTACGAATGGTGATGTGCATGTAGGTAATCGATCCAACGGAGCGGAACTTCCTTTATGTTACTAATCTAGTTTTTGAAATAAAACAATAAGGAATAACTTTTCTTTCTTAAACAAAATATACTTATGTGAAAAACAAACAAGAATATATAATCATGCATCAATTGAAATAGGTATCAGAAACAGGAGTTCCCTTCTTGGTTTTACTCACATAAATAACCATATACTTCTCATTGTAAAAAAAGCACTCTAATTGAGTGCTTTTTTACGGTAAACAAAATTTTAAGATTATGCTTCTGTTGTTGTTTCTTTGTCTTCTGCAATACGTGCAGCTTTACCAAATAATTTACGCAAGTAGTAAATTTTAGAACGAACAACTTTACCACGACGAACAACTTCAATACTTGCTACATTCGGAGAATAAATCGGGAAAATTCTTTCTACACCTTCACCAAAAGAAATTTTACGAATGACACAAGAGGAATTTAATCCGTCATTGTGACGAGCAATACAAACACCTTCGTATGCCTGTAAACGTTCACGACCTTTATCTTCAACAATTTTATACATCACTTTAACAGTGTCACCTGCTTTAAAATCAGGAACTTTCTTGCCTAATTTGGCAATTTGTTCATTTTCTAATTCTTTAATTAAGTTCATGTTATTTCCTTTCTTAATTTTTTTTCTGAGCCAGATAATTTGTCCACAAGTCTGGTCTTCTTGCCTTTGTTAATGCGATAGATTGTTCCATTCGCCATTCTTTTATTTTAGCATGGTGTCCGGAAACAAGAACTTCCGGAACAATACGTCCTTGCCAATTTTGTGGTTTTGTATATTGTGGATGTTCTAATAATCCATTTTCAAAACTTTCTTCAAATTGCGATTCCGTATTGCCCATAACTGCCGGTAATAACCGTATGACCGCATCCAGCATGGTTAAAAGAGCTGGTTCTCCACCAGAGAGAATAAAATCTCCGATACTTACCTCTTTAATCTGCCATTTTTCAAGAATACGTTCGTCAATCCCTTCAAATCGTCCACATAAAAAAGTCATTTCTTCCATTTTTGCCCATTCATGGGCTGTTTTTTGTGTAAAAACAACACCACGAGGCGATAAGTAATAAATCGGACCCGTCTTATATGTTGCCTGAATGGCCGCATCTAAAACATCCGGTTTCATTACCATACCGGCTCCACCACCAAATGGTGTATCATCAACAGATTTATATTTATCTGTTGCGAAATCACGAATATTCACAATATTTAATGTGTACTTTCCTTCTGCCAATGCTTTTCCGGCAAGTGAATATCCTAGAAAAGCAGGAAACATATCCGGATACAGTGTTAAAATATTAATCTTCATTTAACACATCCTCCATCCCGTGTGGCAAACAGATTTCAATTATTCCCTGATCAACAGACACAACCGGAAATGTTGCATCAGAAAAATCAAAAGAATAAATTTTTCCATTATTTAATTGAATATTGATAATATCACCGGCACCAAAATTTTCAACGGAATGCACTTTGCCAAAAACTTCATTATTTTTTAAAACGGTTAATCCGACTAAATCACAATAATAAAACTCATCAGAATCTTCTTGTGGTAATTGATTGCGATTAATGTACAAAGAAATCCCTTTTAATAACTCCGCTTCATTACGGGTATTAACCCCTTTGATTGAAGCTAAAACAATCCCCTGTTTTTGACTATGTGCTTTTATTTGAAATGTTCGTTTTTGATGCTGATCCGTGACCGATTCAAAGGCACCAATATCCATCGGATTTGTTAAAAATGCTTTGATTTTTACAGCACCTTTAATTCCGTGAACATTAATGATTTGACCGATACAGACACGTTGGGACATTGTTATTTCCTATTCAGCAGGTTGTTCTTGGGCTTCAGCTTTTGCAGCTTCTTCTGCAGCACGGGCTGCTTCTGCTTTTTCTTGTGCTTCTCTCATACGTTCTTGAGCTTTTGCTTTTGGAGCGGATTTTTTCGGTTGTTCACGAATAACCGGTTTTTCTGCCAATCCAACCAAAGCAAATAATTTTTGAACACGTTCTGTTAATTCAGCCCCTTGAGACATCCATTTTTGAGCTGCTTCTGTGTTAATGCGTAAAGCATCAGCATGATCTTTCGGTAATAACGGATTGTAAAAACCTAATGCTTCAATAAAACGACCGTCACGGGGAGAACGTTTATCGGCAACAACAATTTTGTGAACCGGACGTTTTTTTGAACCGCCACGAGCTAAACGAATACGTACTGACATTTATTTTATTCCTTTCTTTATTTTGTTTTTGTTTTACCGTTCAAAAACTCAAATACAATTATCGCACCAATGCACGAACCATCGCGGATTGATGTATCTCCTTAGAGACTGAAAAAGCATTTCAGTTTATGAAAGATAAGTTTTTGTATCACATTTTTTTTCATAAGTCAAGAAAAAACATTATACATAAAACTTAATCGATTTATTGATTTCTTCCCATTATTATGGTACATTCAGTCAAAATGATTTTAATGAGGTATTTATGAAAAACAAAATTAACGGTTGGCTTGTTATCAATAAGCCTTATAATATGGGATCTACAAATGTTGTTGGAAAATTAAAATGGCTTTTAAAACCGGAAAAAATTGGTCATGCAGGTACGTTGGACCCTTTAGCTACCGGTGTTTTACCGATTGCTTTGGGTCATGCAACAAAAACTATTCAATTTGTTATGGATGGAAAAAAAACATATCAGTTTGATGTTGTTTGGGGGGCTGAAACAACAACAGATGATAAAGAGGGTGAAATTGTTTTTCAATCGGAAAAACGGCCTTCACAACAAGAAATAGAAGCAATTTTACCGCAATTTCACGGCATAATTTTGCAAACACCGCCGATTTATTCTGCTTTAAAAATTAACGGAAAACGGGCATATGATTTAGCTCGCAATGGAGAAGCCGTTGAGATGAAACCTCGAACAATTCAAATTGATTCATTGAAAATTTTAACTCACACACACGAAAAAACCCGTTTTGAAGTCGTTTGTGGAAAAGGAACTTATGTTCGTTCAATTGGACATGATTTAGGCAGAATCCTTGGTTGTTATGGACATATTTCTTTTTTGCATCGAACAAAATGCGGACCATTTGATATTAAATATTCGATTTTACTTGAAAATTTAGAAAAAGACGTGTATAATACCCTCAATTCAAATCTGATTTCTACTTTAACCGCACTGGACGACATCTTGGTGCTGGCTGTAAGTGAAACAGAAATGAAGGAGTTGATGTTTGGAAAAGCTATTCGTGTTCCGCAAGGAACAGAAGCAGTTTTTAAAGATGTTTCCCAACAATCGGATACAGATTTAATTATCGGACTTAAATACCAAAATCAACTTGTCGCTTTGGCAAAATACGAAAAAGGATTTTTTAAACCATTTAGAGTTTTTGCCGAAAAATAAGTATAACATTTATTATGGAAAGGAAAAAAACGATGTCGCTTTCAAAAGAGAAAAAACAACAAATTATCGCTGAATATGCAACAACAGCCGGAGATACTGGTTCACCGGAAATCCAAGTTGCTGTTTTAACGGCTAAAATTGAATATTTATCCGCACACATGAAAACACATGCTAAAGATTTTCATTCCCGTCGTGGTTTAATGAAAATGGTTTCCAGCCGTCGTCGTTTGTTGTCTTACTTAAAGAAAGACAGTGAAGAACGTTATACAACGCTCATCAAAAAATTAGGTTTACGCAAGTAAGCTAATTATAAAGGGGAACATCAGGGGATGCTCCCCTTCAATTTGTATGTATGAAGGAAAAGAATAAATGACAATTTTTAACACTTTTAAAAAAGAGATAGAATGGGGTGGAAAAACACTCTCAATTGAAACAGGTAAATTCTCCCGTCAGGCTGACGGTGCAGTTATTGTCCGTTATGGCGATACGGTTATTCATGCCGCCGTATGTGCTAGCAAAAATGAACCGGACACATTTGAAGATTTTATCCCGTTAACAGTTAACTATATTGAAAAAAGTTATGCTGCTGGTCGTATTCCGGGGGGGTTCTTTAAACGGGAAGGTAAACCATCCGAAGAAGAAATTTTAACATCTCGTTTAATTGACAGACCAATTCGTCCGTTATTTGTTAAGGGATTTAACAATGATACACAAGTGACGGCAACTTTATTGAGCCACGACTTAAAGACACAACCGGATATTGTAGCCATGATTGCCGCATCCGCTGCATTAACAATATCAGGTTTGCCATTTTTAGGACCAATTGCCGGTGCACGTATCGGATACACAGATGGTCAGTACATTTTAAATCCGGATTTAGATGCCATTAAACATAGTCAACTGAATTTAGTTGTTGCAGGCACTATGGAAGGTGTTTTAATGGTGGAATCCGAAGCACAAGAATTATCAGAAGAAGTTATGTTGGGGGCTGTTTCTTTTGGTCATGAATGTATTAAACCAGTTATTCAAATGATTATTGAATTGGCAGAACAATGTGCAAAAGAACCATGGAACGTAAAAGAAGAACCGGCGGAATATGCTATTGTTCGTTCTGAAATTTTAGAAAAATTAGGTGAAGAATTAAAAGCGGCTTACCACATTCACAAAAAACAAGACAGATTAACAACAATTTCTGCTATTCGTGAAAAAGCAAGAAACTTATTTAGTGAACGTGAAGCAGAAGCTGCCGTATGTGATAAAGTTTTCCACGAATTAGAAGCTCGTATTGTTCGGGATATGGTATTAGATACCGGTTTACGCATTGATGGTCGTGATACAAAAACTGTTCGTGTCATTGAAACAGAAGTTGGGGTATTACCAAAAACACATGGTTCCGCTTTATTTACCCGTGGAGAAACACAAGCCTTGGTTATTGCAACACTCGGTACCGGTGAAGATGAACAAATCATTGATGCATTACAAGGTGAATATAAAGAAACATTCTTGTTGCATTATAACTTTCCGCCATACTCTGTCGGTGAAGTCGGACGTATCGGCTCTCCGGGACGACGTGAAATCGGTCATGGCAAATTAGCATGGCGAGCAATTCATCCGATGTTGCCGACAAAAGAAGAATTCCCTTATACGGTTCGGGTTGTTTCTGAAATTATGGAATCAAATGGTTCTTCTTCAATGGCAACAGTTTGTGGTTCTACATTAGCATTGATGGATGCCGGTGTTCCGATGAAAAAACCGGTTGCCGGAATTGCTATGGGCTTAATCAAAGAAAAAGATAAATTTGTTGTTTTAACTGATATCTTGGGAGATGAAGATCACTTAGGAGATATGGACTTTAAAGTTGCAGGAACAAAAGATGGTGTAACAGCTTTACAAATGGATATTAAAATTACATCCATTACAAAAGAAATTATGGCAATTGCCTTACAGCAAGCTCATGAGGGTCGTTTACACATCTTAGGCAAAATGGCTGAATCATTAGCTGAACCACGTCCAACATTAAATGAAAATGCACCTCGTATCGTTTCTTTACAAATTGATAAAGAAAAAATTCGGGATGTTATCGGAACCGGTGGAAAAGTCATCCGTGAAATTGTTGAAAAAACAGGTGCAAAAATTGATGTGGAAGAAGATGGAACAATCCGTATTGCTACTATTTCCGGTGAAGCTGCCGAAAGTGCTTTAAAATGGATTAAAGGCATTGTCAGCGAACCGGAAGTTGGGGAAATTTATGATGGTGTTGTTGTAAAAATTATGGATTTCGGTGCTTTTGTAAACTTTATCGGGAACAAAGACGGGTTAGTTCATGTTTCTGAAATTGCACAACATCGTGTTGAAAAAGTGACAGATGTTTTACAAGAAGGTGATAAAGTAAAAGTAATGTGCATGGGAATTGACAATCGTGGCAAGATAAAATTATCTATGAAACGAGTTAATCAAGAAACAGGAGAAGCTATTCCTGTTGAAGAAAAACCGCATAAATCCGGAAAGCACAAACATCACGAAGAAAATGCAGAATAAAAGCAAATCGTAAAAATGCTCCCGCTATTTTTTAATAGCGGGAGCATTTTTATAATATTAATGGATAACTCTCCACATAAACATACAAATCAAACTCAAGGTTATGCTAATAAGCAACACTTTAAACTGTTAACATCCTCTTGCATTAACTAATAGAATTTTATAATCAAAAATAAAGTTTATTAAATGAATCCTAAAAACGTCCATTCCCCGTCATTATAAACCAAGTGACCAACTTGGGCATTTGAAGGCGGCATATCCATTTTAAAGCCTAAACCATATAAAGCATATTTTAAAAACATACCATGACTCGAAACAGCAACAGACTGAAATGTACTGATTTCAACGAATTCTTCAAAAAGTGTTTTTGCCCGTTTGGTTAACTCTTCAAAACTTTCCCCATTCGGGCATCGTAATGATAAATCAATATTTTCCGAATTCAAAAATGCATGTATGATTTCTGGATATTTTTCAGTAGCCTCTGCCATTGTCAACCCATCTAAATCCCCTAAATTCATTTCTTTTAATTTGTTATCACGAAGAAGAGGAACACGAAAAAACGTATTAACGATTTCAGCTGTTTGTCGTGCACGAGTTTGTGGAGATGTATACATAATTTCCAGTTGTGCATTTTTTAATTTTTGAGCAATTACTTTTGCTTGTTCTCGTCCCTTTTCCGTTAACGGTGGCTTATGAATATGTCCTTGTAAAACATTTTTTACATTTAATGTACTTTCACCATGACGAAAAAAATAAATATGCTTCATTGAAAATTTTATCCTTTGTATGTTTACTTTACAAACATACAGAAATTTATACCAAAATGCAACAAAAAATAAAAAAAGAATTTCATTATTAAAATTTAAATATCTTTTTCTGATAATCTTATCCAAAATTCAACTTAAAAGTACCGACTTTCATATTTGTTTTATAAAAAACAATAAAAACAGATCTATATAAAAGAAATAATCATCAAAATAGGAGAAACTATGAAAAAAACATTATTTGTATCTGCTTTACTACTTGCTGCCTGCAATACTTCACAATCAATAATTACTGTTCCAATGTATTCTACTGATTCCTCATCTTATATTGGAAAAGTCATTTTTAGTGACACCTCCAAAGGTTTAAGAATACAAACCGATTTAACCAATCTTCCTTTCGGAGAACACGGATTTCATGTGCATGAATATCCTAACTGCAATACAGGCATAAACAAAAATCATCAAATTGAACTAGCTTTGGCTGCTGGTGGACATTATGATCCGGAAAAAACCGGAAAACACTTAGGTCCAAATGGGGGTGGTCACAAAGGAGATTTACCAAGATTAATTGTTTCGACAAATGGAAAGACGCAACAAGTTTTTTATTTAACAGGTATAAAAACAACGGATTTTGCAAACAAATCTTTGATGATTCATGCCGGTGGAGATAATTATAAGGATACGCCTTTGCCGTTAGGTGGTGGTGGCAAACGTATTGCTTGTGGTATTATTGAAAAGTAAAATCTCTATTTGACTGAACAACTGTTTTTATGTGGTGGAATACTTTTTTGTGTTTCTTCACATCGATAAATACTTTTTGTTGGCGTAAATAAGCGACAGGAAAATGATTCCGTTCGGTCTAAAACAGCAATTCTGTTTGTTTTGGCACATTCATTTTCAGCCAAGGCATCAATATCAGATTGCTCTCCAACAAAACCATGACATATGACGGGAAAATCATCTGTTGAAGAACCAATTGGTTGAATTTGTCCGGCTTCACGACGGGCATCGACAAAAGGTTGAAATTGAGAACACCCGTTTAATAAACAAACACAAAGCATTCCACCCAATAAAAAAGTCTTCCACTGCATAAATTCACCTAAAAAAAGGCCTTGTCATTTTACAAGACCTTTTATCTTTATATTGTTTAATGATTTCTGTTTTTTAAAATAGTTGCTAACCGTTGTGCCGCTTCTTTTTCTTCTATTTTATGAACAAGTGCATATTCCGGTGCAAACAATCCCATTGCTTGATCATAAATTTGTCGTTCACTGTATGTTTGTTCATGTTTGTCCGGATCTTTATACAAATCACGTAAAACTTCTGCCAAAGCAATCGGATTACCTGATTTAATTTTTTCCTGATATTCCTGTGAGCGACGACTCCATTGAACACGTTTAATTTTCGCTTTACCTGTTAACACCTGTTCAGCAGAATCCATAATAGCACAAGAAGATAATTGTCGTAAAGCGGTTGCTTCTTTTTTGATACTGGATACCGGAATTTTAACTGTTGCTTTATCTTTATTAAAATTAACAGAAATGAAATCCAAACTTTGCCCTCCGATATTTTCTGATTTAATTTCAGTTACCTGTCCAACGCCCCGAGCGGGGTAAACAACAAAATCACCGGGATTAAACATATATTCATCTTTTGCCATACTTCACTCTCCTTAAAATTAACCATACGAACAAGCTGAGTATAGCACATTTTTAGAAATTTTCAAATAAAAAACAGAATAATTTTTATTTTTTTCAAATAAAAAGTCTCTAAAAAATATTAATTTTTGAAAAATACAAAAAACACTTGCATTTTAAAACAAATACTGATAAAATACACTTTAATTGAATGGGTCTGTAGCGCAGTTGGTTAGAGCTGGCCGCTCATAACGGTCTGGTCGGGGGTTCGAGTCCCTCCGGACCCACCAATTATAAAAGTCTTATCAAAATTGATAAGACTTTTTATTTTGATATGGGATGTTCAATTCCAACATCAATTCATTTATGACTACCGTCATAATGCATTGTGTTTCATTGCGTTTCACTGCAAAACTCCGGCCACAGGCAGGTTTTTGCGGTGACGTCCTCTTTTTTTTGTGCCTTGATGAGGCCTCAAAAGCCCATTGTTTGCGGGGTTTGTGAGATTCAGTGTTTCATTTATGATGTGAGCACTTTAACCACCGCTAAGAGATTTTTGATTGAAATTAAGAAAAATAGATACTTTTGGATTGACCTCGTCCAAATCAAAAAATGCCTAATTTAGGTGCTTTTCTCTATCCTCAACCTCGCACCCTATATCCATCACCAGACTACAGTTGCGAACCCCAGGCCACTTGGGAGGGATACTAACAAACATCTTTTGTTATTTCTTCAAATTCTTTTTTTTGTTTTCTTGGAATATCTTCAATTTCTGTTTCTGCATAATATTTTTTCATGTCATCATAAAAATCCGTTGAGAAACAAAGTCCTTGGGCAACTAAAAGTCTTTTCGGGTCAATTGATTCAGAAGTATGTATATATTGTGTATCTGGTAATAAAATATTTCTATACCCTTTAAAACCTCTATGACTTAATTGTTTTATTAAAATATCACGTTCATAATTATAAATTACCTCTTTATATGCTTTTATATAAGAACCACCGCCACAGATAATTAGAGGCAAATAGCTTTCCCATTCATCTGCATTAGGATCTCTATTTATTTTTGTTCTCCATATTACTCTACCAAGTTGTTTAAAGAAGCTTTTTTCTATATTCCCTTTATTTGTTGCTTCATAGTATCTGTCAGCACCAAGTTCCAATACAGATGATTTAAAGAATGAATAAATATCTGCAGATTCATTTCGATGAATTCTGAAGGTACAGATGTCCGTTGTTCCTGCGCCTATATCTATTGCACAATACAAACCTTGTGCAGCAGAATCTTCTTGTGTTACAAAAGATGAAACAGCCGCAACAATCTCTGGAATAACTGAATACTCTATATCAGGATCGGAATTACCAATCTTTTTATAATTGTTTAAATCTATCTTTGATTTTTTTGACAAATTATATGCTATTTTAAGAAGGTTTAAATATTTTTTATTATCTCCTGTAGAACTAAATTTAGCAGATGGAATTCCCATTATTAATTGACCATATGATTTCTTTGTTTTTCATAAAGTCTCTATTGCTATATTTTTTTACAAACCATTCTTTAGAATATTGTATAACAAGAGCAATAAATACCCTTAGGTAATCTGCTGAGTTTTCTTCGTTATTCATAAAATTTACTTTTAGATTTTCTAAAATTTTCTGTTTATGAGTTTTCTCACTAATAGAAACCTTTGAAAATTTACTTGCCAACCGTTCAAAAAAATTAGGAATTTCTTGTTCTATTCTATATAGAGGCAACTCAAATTGTTTCGTTTCAAGATTTATAGCGAGTTTTGTAGGAAGTAGGTAAGTTGCATCTTCGGTTTTATCTTTTTCGAAGTCCACAACAAAAAAACTATCATCTGCAAAAAGAGGATGTATCACAACTTTAGTAGTTGATGTTCCTATATCCAAACCAATACATAAATCTAAAATTTCTTTTTCCATTTGTTATTCCACTTTTAAAAGGACCATACAAATATCATCTTTATCATAGATAAGTTGTTTGTTTTTTTCTATGTTTTCTAGTTTCAATAATAGATTAGATTCCATTTTTCGGAATTTTCCCTCGTTTGCAGGTATCATTTTTTCTTTATGTTCACTGATAAGTTTTTCGCGTAGCATATTAAATTTGTTACGTTTATCTTCTAAGTGATTTTCAATTGTCTTTTTCTGTAATTCAGCACGATCGAAGTTTTTATTTTCTATTTTTTGAATTTCTTCATCATATTTTTCCTCATTTATTCCTAGAATTTCCGACGCTAAAGTTTCAAGTTCTTGATAATTAATTCCACCACGATCCGTCCAATCCAGTCCATCAGAGACAGCATTCAATATTAATTCCTCAGATAAATCATCTGAAATCGTCTCTTTTGAATGTAAATCATATCCTGAGTATAGTATTTTAGCATAATGAGTTATTCCCTGGGCAGATACAAATGAAGCGCCAATTAAATATTCCCCTTTATTTTCTCCTTTAATACGTATGGCCGCACAAGGATATGTTGAAAAATCAATGTCTTTTATTTTTTCACGTAAAAATTTAATGATAGGATGTGTCTGATTTATAATTTCTGAATTAGGAGATGATGCTGTTATTTTATTATTAAAAGAACATATTATATTTGAATAGTTTTGTAATATTTTAGAGTGAGAACCATACCCATTTCGTTCACAGAACTGCGAAAAATCACTGGCAAAACTAACGGGAAATGAAATAGTGTATTCATTTTCATTGTGTGTTTTACTAGATAATACTGTCGGATAAAGCTTTCTTATCGTTCTAAGAACATAAGAAGATAAATCTTTTGCTGTGATTTTTTTTCCTTGTTCTGCTTGTATTCGTTCCAAAATGTAATCACCATATGCAGCAAGTTCAGCCGCACTGCTTTCTAATTTTTCATTTTCAATTTTTTTATTTATAATAGCTCGTTCAGTCTGCTCGATCTTTTTGCTTTGTTCTTCAGGTGACAATAGTAATAAGTTTAATGATAATTGCTTAAACATATCGCCAAGAACGACTTCAAAATCGCCTAAAACACTGGTACAAATATTGAATTTTGTATATAGTTTTTCATAAATTCTAGCATCAATAGTACTATCGTGAAATAAATTCCATATGAGTATTTTATCAGATTTTTGTCCTATACGATCAAGACGGCCTATACGTTGTTCAACTCTCATTGGATTCCATGGAAGATCATAGTTTATAAGTAAGCGACAGAACTGTAAATCTACACCTTCACTACCAACTTCAGATGCCAATAGTATTTTGATATTTTCATCTTTTTGGAATTTGGATAATACTTCATCTTTACTTTTAACTTTTCCAGTTAAAAGTATAGAATCTATATTATGTTCATGTAATCTTGTATGTAAATATTCCAGAGTAGGTATGAAAGAAGAAAACAATACAATTTTTTCATCATGATACTTTGCTTGCATATCTTTTATTGTTTCTAAAAGTCTTTCAAATTTGGTATCATTTTTGAGCAATTCTTTTTCATACTTGAATTTTGATATTTTGTCGTATATGGCTCTCATAAAGTCACTAGGCAGTTTTTCTTCATCTATGTTTTCTATATCTTCATTATAGATATTCGCATTTTTTTCTTTCCAAGATTGTAAAGTTGAATATAAACAACTTGTTAACATTCGTTGCGGTTGACATAATAGAAAAAGGGTAAAACCAGGACCAGCTCCCATAACATTATTTTCAGCGTACTCATGAATAGATTTAGTAACTGTATCATATAATTCTTGTTCATATATACTCATTTCTATTTTTTCAGGAATTGCTTCTCGAACAGCTCTGAATTCATGAACATCTCTTTTTCTTGTTCGATTATATATGTATCCAATGGAATTTATTTCATCTAATTCATATGCAATTTCTTGTGATTCTTTGAGCCCTATGGGAGCTTGTTTTTTCTTAAGTTTTTGAATAAGGCTTTCTAATTGTTTGCTATCCCTCATTATACCAAAATGATCTGAAGCTTGAATATCTTCTAAAGCTTCTATAACTTCATCATTATTTAAATGAGAAGAAATTAATCTTTTTCGTAATTGAACTAATTGTTCATTGTTTTTTAGCATTCTATCAAAATATTCTTGGATGGGAAAATGATCTTCGTCTAGTATATTAACCAAAGAGAATAGGTCATCCGTTTTATTTTGAATTGGAGTTGCAGATAGAAAAACAGCATAATCAGAAATTTTTCTTAAGAGGTTAGCGCACTTATGAGCTCTTGTTTCTGAATTTCTTAGATAATGAGCCTCATCTATAATAAGCATGTCAATTAGTTCTTTATCATCTTCATAGTATTTTGCTAGTTCTGCTTGTATTTGTTCGGAAGCCATTCCTTGCATGCTACAAATTAAAGCAAAATCCTCATCTGAGTTTATTCTTTTAACAGCATCAGATGCTTTGACAATTTCTGCTTTTACACCAATTTTATTTCGTAATTCTACACGCCATTTTTCACTTAAAACTTTTGAGCAAACAATAAATAATCTTTTAAAATCATATCGTTGTTTTAATTCAGTCCATATAAGTCCGGCTTCAATTGTTTTACCTAAACCAACTTCATCGGCAATTAAAATTGAATTAGATGGAGAGTTTATAATTTTACATACTGGTTTAAATTGATACGCATAAAAATCTGTGTTAGTAACATCCATACTATATATGATATTACTAAGATTTCCATTGATTCTTGTTTGTGTTATAACTTGGCGAACATCGTTAGCTGATGAGAATTTATTCATGCCAATTAAATCCGGTAATGTATAACTTTCTATTGTTTGTTGTAATTCTAGTTGATCTTCAGGAATTTGTTGTAAGATACCATTATTAAATTTGATGGGCCAAATTGTTCTGTTTAATCTTATTTTTGAGGTACCATGAATTGTTCCAATTTTAGATGGATTTGATTTTAAAACAACAACATCTCCAATATTAAACATCTATTATCCTTGTTCAATTTAAGTTGATAGTAAATAAGCTATATAAGCATAACCCAAAGTTTTATAAATTACAAGGTTCTAGCACTATTTTTTCTTAGATTGACTGGACTTATTCGTTTTTCTAAGCATTCATTGTCTTGTGACGAAAGGAGTTCATTATGGAAACAGTTAAAGTTTATATGGTGCGAAAACCTTCGGATTTTGAAGAAGTAAAAACTTTATGCAAAAAGTATACGCATGAGGCCGAAGAGGTCTTAATTGAAGAAACTGTCAACCTACCACCAACTTGGTATGAGGAGTTTTGCCAACGCCCATTGGATAACTACATTTTCTTATCCAGTAAAGGCGGTTATGATGATACAGGCCACCGCAAAGTAGTTGCTATAAAATGCCTAGGCAAGCCAACGCTTTATGTTGATCCTTCCGGTTCAAGCTATTGCCGATATATGGGAGTGGAAAATGAAGACCTATAAAGACATTCCACCTAATCACAAAATCAGCATGCCGATGGTTTATAACCACGCAATCAGAGTACTTGATAGACTGGATAGACGACTGAGCAGACTTAACATCCCAGCGCTACCAATTAAATATAAATACGAAATCAATCGTCTTGCACATAAACTGGAACAAATGGTCGCTAAATACAAAGCCATTGAGAAGGAGTTGTAATATGTCCGAACCAAAATATCAAAAACCTAACTTTACAGATCATATAGTAAATTATTGAATTTGTCTTAACGATATATTGTAATCGTATGATGTTATAACAACTCTGTTAATTTTAATATATTTACCAAAATCTTTATCTGTGTTTTTTAATTTATCATTTATGGTTTCTTGTAAATTATTTAAATTAAGGAATCCTGTTTGTTTAGTATCTAAGAAACATTTTGATAATAGTAAGTGCACCTGATTTGACACAAAGAGATATAATGGGTTTATTTGATTATTAAAATCATTATTTAGTTCATAAATTACTTTAGGGTCTATTATACGAAATTCTACTTGAGTATCAACTACAACGTTATAAGGTACAGTTTTAATATTATTACATCCAAAAGAGTGGGCTGTGCTATTAAAAGTTTGACAGCGTATATCAACAATATCAAAAGTTTGAAAAAAAGGAAATTTCCAACAAAACCTCTCACCATTTTCATAAATTTTAGTCGGTTTTCCACATGTTTTTTTTATAATATTAAAACCTTCATGTCTAAAATATAGTGGCCATATATATTCCAGGATAGTATTCCAAAATTTTAATATTAATTCCGCAAAACTTAGTGTATTATCCATATTTTCACCTCTCAACGTATTCTTTATCTTACAATTTCAAATACTTCAAAAACGCATCACAACCTTCAACGATATCCCAATAGGTTTCATCAAAGTTACCGGTGTACCAAGGGTCTTTGATATTGCGGGGCTTATTTGCAAAATCTAGCAAGCGATGAATTTTATTATCCGTATCCACGCCAACGATAGATTGAATATCTTCAACATTACTATCATCCATCGCTAAGATATAATCATAATACGCATAATCAGATGGCCGAATACGACGAGAATAATGTTCTTCAAAAGGAACGTGCATAGATTTCAACATCTCATGCGTACCATAGTGAATACCGGCATGACACATTTCATTATATCCCTCGGTGGCGGCAGAATCAATTTCAAACCGGTCAGCTAAACCGCTTTCCTCAACCATTTGCTTAAACACAAACTGCGCCATCGGCGACCGACAAATATTCCCTAAACATACAAACAGAACTTTAATCATGATTTCCAATATTATCCAAAATGTCTTTTCCTATGGCAGTTGGGGCAAAGGGCCACCGTATTTTTAAGAGTATCTTTTCCTCCTTCTGATAAAGGCTTTATATGGTGGACTTCAAGATAAGGAGTTCCATCGCTTTTTCTGTTAAAGGGGGCTTTTTGTTTACAATCTTCACATATACCATTTGCTAAATAAAGTCTTTCTGCCACAACATCAGGATTTCTGATAAAAGTATTTGTAATTACTTGTTTTATAGTAGTTTTAGAAGTGTTTTTCTTAAGCCTTTCCAACCTTGCATCATGACTATCTTTGAACGACAATGTAATTGCACTGGCAAAATTACTGACATTAATGTTACTAAAGAACCTAAAATAATGATTAAGTCCAGCAGAATACATATGATTTCCTATGCTATCAGTTTTTATAAAATCAGTGCTATTTTGAGAATTTTTCAGAATAATCAATAAATCATTTACGTTATCGCAGCTATAAATATCTTTATTTATTATACTCTTTACATACGAAGGTACTTGTTCTGAATATTTTTTAACGGATGCTGAAGAAAGGCCTAATTCTGTTAAGTATTTTTGAAACTCACTTTTTAAATCCATTTTTAGATCCTTTTTGATACCTATTTAACTCTCTTAGTACCATTTCTGCCATTTCTTTAATTACTGGTATTGTTACGGAATTCCCAAACAGTTTATATTGTTGGGTATCGGAAACTTCTGAAGGAAAGCTAAAAGTATCCATACCTGTTTTTTCATTCTTAAAAGCATAATTAACGAAACCTTGGAGTTTTCCCCATTCAACCGGCGTCATAACACGCACAAATTTATTATTAATAGGAGTTTGTTTCTGTCCGTACATTTTTCCGGTATATTTTTCACCGTTTTTCTTATCAAATATCAGATTTCGTTCTTTTCCTGATCCTCCCGTAGCTAAAATTGTATTAGCTATAGGATGTTCAATATTCTCGGCATTAACTATTCTGTAACCGAAACCATTACCTTTATTTTTCTCTCTAACGGCATGTTTTTCTAATGTTTCTAAGTATCCTTGTGACATAAAAAACTTGTCGGAAACTTCTTTTTCCAGCAGGTCATTTAAGTCCGTATACAGTTGTCCCTTTCTTTTAGATGGAATATGATCTGGTAATTTGATATCAGGATATTGTTCCAAATCGAACCCTATTATATATACTCTCGGACGATTTTGAGGAATACCGAAGTCCTTTGAATTTCTGATAAAATCCTTAGGGTTATAAATAATGTTTCCGTTGTTTTCTTTTTTAACACCGATTACTTTATAATTTAGCTCAGTCAATCTTTCCAATATTATTCTGAAAGTTCTTCCGCCATCATGCGTAGTCAAGTGGTCAACATTTTCTAAAAAGACAACTTTAGGACGTTTCTTACTGCGTTTTATTATATCTAAAATATGGAAAAATATTGTCCCTTTTACAGTATCTTCAAATCCTGCTTTTTTTCCAGCTCTACTGAATGTTTGACAAGGAAAACCTGCCAATAATACATCATAGTCTAATTTGGAACACTTATCTTTGAATTCATCTGAAGTAAGATCATTCCTTGGATTTTCTTTGTATAAATGCTCATAAGTCTTGCTGGCGTATTCATCAATTTCTGCAGATAATACGTTTTCAAAACCTCCTGTCATTTCAAATCCTTTACGAATTCCGCCTATACCTGCGCATAAATCTATTGTTTTATATTTCATGATCTTTTCCTAGTTCTTTAATAATTTTTTCAAAACACTCTTGAGGATTTCTTATAATTTCTTTACCCCAGAATCTTAATACTTTCCATCCGTTATTTTCAAGTTTTTTATTAACTTCTTCATCTCTTTCTATATTCCTTTCTATTTTGTTTACCCAAAAATCCTTATTTGAGTGTATTTTGTTTTTATTCTCTGTCCATTTATAACCGTGCCAAAACTCACTATCACAGAAAATAGCGACCTTCTTACTTATGAATGCAATGTCAGGTTTCCCGAACACTTTGGAGCAGTTCTTTCTGTACCTATAGCCGTTTTCCCATAATATTTTTCTTAAGGCCAATTCAATTTTACTGTCCTTATTTCTGACTGCTTTCATGTTTTTATGTCTTTGTTCCGGGGTAATCCTATCCATTAAATTTTAACCCCCATATTTTTGGCTTTTTCATAAAGTTCATACAGTATTTGGGCTTGTTTTTCACTTGGAGGAAGAAGATATCCTTTTGCCATTTTAGATAAAATCTCAAATTCTTTAAAACCGCAAAAAGCTCTGTTTTCATTATAAAATGTCACTAATTTTCCCCACACGCCAAAAGGAAGAGTTACCACAAAACTTTGGCGCTCTATAGTATTATCTATAGCTTGTTGTTTTTTTGCTTCTTTCTTTTCGTATTTAACAGTTTCTCTAGCAGTAGTTATGGCATCAAACAAATAATCAGGAATATTAAAAATTAATTGCTGTATTTCTTTCCACGTATATTCACGACTGAATTTTTCACGTAAATCAGCTTCATTTTCTTGTGATTCAATATACTCTCTGATTGTGTTTATGCATATGTTAAGTACTTTTTCCAGATCTTCCGAGACATCTTGTCTATTCCATATATCGGCATAATTCAAATATGAATTTTGCTCTTTTACATATTTATACAATATTGCCAAAGCATATGCTTTAATATATGCTCTAACAGATTTTCTGCTTTTTGCCCATTCGGCATTTTTAATAAGATTATCTGTTTTATTGGTCAGAATAATCTTAGCAATAGTTTCTTTAAAATAAGCTTCATTTATAGATAGATTATCTTTTTCTAGCATTTCTTCTATTTGCTTTGCAAATTTTGGAAAAGCTTGATTTGTTTTTGTTGACAAATACGGGGAGTTGCTGAATATCATTTCTGTCTTAGCTAACAAGTGCTTATCAACCATTTGTTCCTTAGGATAACGCAACATAAATTCTTTTTCTTTACCATCTCGAGTATATTTGGCCTTTTCATTCAAGTATTGACCGCGAGTTCGTTCATAATACCATTTATTTTTAATTTGTTGACCACCGGACATTGGGGCCCATATTCTTTCAGAAAGCTCTTTAAATGTTTTATGGAATGGACTGTTCGAGAAAAAGTCGGATTCTTTAACCGGATTTTGACTATTGGCATATCTGGCAACTTTGCCTACAAAATCAGCATACTCTTCCTCTTTAGAAACTACGGACAATTTCATTTGAACAAAAATATTTTTTATATCGAGTTTATTTTTATAACAATTATATATTACAGAGGTTGTTTGTCCTCCGTTCACTATTTGTAATCCGTTTAATCGAACAATTTTTAATACATTATCTTGCTTTTCAACTTCAATTGAAGATGCGGTACATGTCAACCCGTTATTATAAGCAAAAAAGCGCTCAGGTTCCTCTTTTATTGTAATCTGCATTTTTTTGTTCGTATTTCCTTTGAATTGTAAAAAGGTTCGAACATTTTGTTCTAATAATTTTTGACCATATTGATCATATATTTGAGCTAATATATCTCCAGGCATAACTACAAGATACGAGGCATAATCTTGAGCTTCTAATGAGGCAGGCAAACATAAAAGTCCTTTATCTGTATAATCGCTTATGGACACCTCAATTTCTTGTAAATTGTTTTCTTGTGTTGATATTCTGTGTATATCTTTCAAATCAAAAACCTGAAAATCAGCTCTCAATCCTTTAATCGTTTCAAACGGAATAACTTTTGTATTTCTGGTTAATGTGCCGTTTGTAATAATTAAAAACATAATGCGTTGAATTTTACCAGAGTAAAATAATTCATATATATACTTTGTCGATTCAACAGCCTCATCGGTAGGAGACATTATGGAATATAAGGGAGAACTTGTATTAACCGTTTCTTCAAAAAAGAGTTTCATTTTCTTAAATTTACGTTCATACATATCCTTTGTAAGTGTTTCAATTTGTTCACCCGGAAAAAACTGACTTCCGATAATGGTCAGCAATTTACGTTCTTCATCATATGCATAACCGGCAAATTCAATGTCTGATTGAATGTATTCACTCCAGGTGATATCTGCGACATCTCCGTCCTGCTCCAGATAACTTCCTATTTTTTGTGTAAAAATCTGTGCTTTCGAAGCATCCTTATCTACCTGAAAATCAGTCAAAGCATCTTGGTAAAATCCTTGGTAAAAATCTTCTAATTGCATGTCTGCCATTATTTTTTCCTTTCAATCAATTCTTTGACAGCATATTTTGACATATCCGTAAAATTAATATCGTATTTCACATTTGAGATACATTCCAGAATATCTGTTACCGTTATGCTCGGAAATTCATCGGTAACATTGTAATAAGTTACAGAAACATCTTTAACGGATACAAGGTTTTCGTATAAAAGTCCGGGTTATAACCGACCGACAAAAGTTTTTGCTCAAATACAGTAACAAGATTTTCTTTTTCGGCTCTTATTTGTTGTATTAATACGGATATAATATCCGCGAGATTGTCAGATGAGGTATCTTGAGCAAACTTATAACACACAAGAAATAAATCTTTGCTTTCTCGTGCCAGTTGCTGTTCATTCGAAATATGAACTCCGTTTTCATCATCAAAACAAGCCTTAACCTCGGCAAAAAAATCATCAAACATAAAATCTTTGTCAGCTCTTTCCGGACCTTGCCATGCTGCCAGTAATTCTTCATATGTACGAGAATATTCCGAATGCATATATTGCAAAAATTTTAATTCCGCTATTAAGCCTATTTGGGTTCTGATATCAATTTCTTTCTTTTTCAGTCTTTGTAAGAATTTCATCCATTGTTTCATCCTTACAAACAGCGCATCTGCATATTTTTGCTTATCATCATAAACGGGGACGGATACCAGGTCTTCTCCGAAGCGATTAAAAATCTCAATATCGGCATCTTCACGCAAAGAAAGAGCAAAAACTGATTTCCCGTTCACGTCTGCTAAATTAGCATCAGCTCCGCTAAAACGAATTTGAGCAAGATCTATATGCACAATGCCGTTAAAATTTATTGTAAGACCATACTTTCCGTTTTTCAAACAAACCCACCATATATCAGATTTAATATCTGGTGAAGCTTTAATTTTTTGTCCTTCAGATAATGATTTCCAAGGGATTGTTGTTGAATTATCATCTTTATTCATACTCATTCTCCACGTCATCACTACTTTCTTCCTGTTCTCTTATCTCTGCTCGCAATTGTTCTTGCAGTATTTTATTGTATTTAAATCCCATCAATGGATTAAATTTTGGTTTTTCAAAACTTCCGGGAAAACTAAGCGAGAAAAAAGGAAAATTCTCTTTAACCAATATTTTTTCTTTATACTTTCTATCTTCTTTACTCATATGTTCGTATAAATCAAATATATTTACAATAAGTAATGGATCATTCCTTTCGAGCCTTAGATTTTCTCGTGTTATTTCTTTAGGATACTCTTCCTTAAGTGATCCAAATTGTTCTTGTTTTTTATCTGATACAGCAAAGGATCTTTTGTCGTTCTCTAATTTATCAAAACGTGTAAACTTACAAAAAGATATATTACTCCCAGATAATTTTACTTCATTTCCATTTTGAGCATAGGGTAATACCACACGCCAATTATGTTTTTTATTTTCTTTGATATACTTAATTAATAAATCAGAATCATTAATATTGTTAAACGATTTTGGGCATTTTTCTATTAATCCAATAATCTTTTCTGCGGGAACATTCAACCAACGATAGCAATTTTCTGGGTCATCTGAATTATTTATTTGAGAAACTGTTTCTGGAGTCCCAAGTTGCGAAATAAAATTTTCTGCAGTAGAAAAATAATTTGCTACTTCATCCATTTCTGAACGATTATATGTTCCTTTCTCGCGGATATGTCCATCTAAAAAGACCCCATTATCTTTATTTGCATTATACATTTTGTTTTTAGCGGTTAAAATCATTTGCGTTGCAGGATGTTGAGATACGGTAACTAAAAATTCTGTCGGAGTTTTTCCTGCTTTTTCCATACTCTTTACACAATTAACCAAGGAATTTGTTGAAATCAAGGCATTATGAAAATTATCATAATACTTTTCAGTAGTATATACTTTACATAAATCGTCATAATCACGTCTATATCCAAACCACCGCCCCATTTGTAAAAGTGTATCACACATCTTTGTATTTCTTAAAAAATAGCTCACACTGAGATTTTCTATTGTAAATCCTCTGGCTAAACTATTACCACCAACTGCTATCATATTAGTTTGGTGTTCAGAAGAATATTTAATAGATGCTTCTTTTGTATTAGACATACCGACATTAATACTAGCTACGATGTTTGGAAGTTCCGGAAGCATTTCATCAAAATCAGGAGTATCAAATTTTGGTGATGAAGCCCAATCACCTTCTAACATATCTTCAAAAATTTTTTCTAACGGAGCTATATATTTTAAGTATTCCGATGTTCCTTTCATCCCTGCATAATTTCTTATATTGTTTTCCAAATCCAAAAGGTATTTGGTTACTTGTTCTTTTATTGTACTATGCATATCAACCAAACAACTGACATGAATCAGCATGGAATTGTGTTTGTTTGCATATCCACGATGATTACGAACGTATATATTAAAGATAAATAAGTTTATAGCTTCTTTAAGAGTCCTAGGTAAATCATCAACTTTATGACATGTAACACCTTTTTTCTGCTTTACCGGAAAGTATTTTTGCCAATCTTCTTTCGCTTCACCTGTATTTTCTTCCGTAAGTAATCTGATATATTCAGATTCTTCAGCGTTTTCAGGACCGAAAACTTTTTGTGGACCGAAATAATTATCAGGAGAAACCAGAGAAATAATAAAATCACTGGGATACAAATCTCTATCTTCTGAATTTTCCGCAAGCATAGGATCTATAAAAATGTTTGCAAACGGAGTTGCTGTAAAACCTACATAAGCACTCTTTTTGAAGTTTTTTAAAACTGATCTTATTTTTTTATTTATTGCCGTTACTTCATCATATTCTTTCTTTGTGTTAACAGATGCATTATCAGCTTCATCATCAATCAATAATAAAGATTTTTCAGACAAATCTTTACCGTCCAACCATTCAATAAGACGTTGCAGCACTGTCGTATTTTTTTTGATTACAAAAACAAGCGGAGATGTGGTATTATTTAAATTCGTTTGGTTTTGAGCTCTGCTTGAAGTAGTCTTAAAATCTCCGCTCATACGTTCGTTTGTCATGGCAAATGGTCTGAGCCTTTCCAGCTCACTCTTATCTTGCCCTCTATAATCTGTAACTGTTCCTTCGGTACAAGGTTTTTCTGGGATTTTTTCCGGTTCATCTCTATTTAAATCCGTCAGTCCTACAAAACCGCAGTTTATGCGAAATTGAGTTTGTTTTCTTAATAGAGAGGATATACCAGCGATTATAATAATAATTTTGTATCCGGCATCAGCCGCTTTTGCTACAAGCGCAGAATAATTTGCCGTTTTACCGGATTGAACCGAACCGATAACCATACCGCGACGCGTTATTATATCTCTAATATCCGGATTGGTCGGATCAAAAAGATAATTCATTACTTTATCACTTCTTTCATCAATCCGTTCAATAACATCAGCTGGTAATTTGTCTTTTTTCAAAAGATACTCTTTATAGGAATTCCAATAATAATTCCTGCCATCTTTTTCACGAGTTTCAGCTGAGTCAGTCCACCAAGTGGATTTAATTCTTGTTTCAAATAATTCTGAATCCTCATCAGTCATGGTTACAGCATAAAAATGTAATAACTCTGATACTGCTCTTAAAGCATCCTCATCAGATATAGTTATATTATGTCTTTTTTTATATCTATCCCTTGTATCTTGGACGACATTTTTTATATCCGCTTCCGTTATACTGGTTACATCTGTGAAATTAAATGTTATTTCGGCTTTTACCAGATTTACGAAATTTTCATAATCGCTAGTCATATATTTCTCCAAGCTTTTTATCAATTAAATTTTCGGCATTAACATAGTATTCATCTGCCAAAAGTATTTTTCTGACTGTTTCTTTATCTTTTCCCATGTTTTTGTATTCAGTAATTTCTTCCACCAAAATATTTTCATCTACGGTTCTTTCTTTGACCGAATACGGATCTGTCGTCATCAGGGAGTGTAATTGTTCCTTCGGATAGCATTCCTCGAGACAAGCCAGATATCCTTTCAGACGCTGTTTTTGTTCAGTAGTCATGTTTTCGATTAATGCTTTATACCGCGGATGCTCTTCATTAATTCTGAATTCGGAAGTATCATTAAATATAACTTCCTTCCAGTAGCATTCTTTTGTTTTCTTGGAAACTATACCAGAAGCTTTATGTACCTTTTTTGATTTATCAATCGGGACGTTTATGTAATGGGATAAAATTTTTCGGATTTCCAAATTCGGAAAAGCCGTAGATTTTTTAACATCTATTTTCCATTCTTGATCCTGATAAACATCAACATCTATTCTTATTCGGACAAGATTGGATGCGTCCTTAATGCAAGATAAACCGAACCATGTACCGTAAATCAGTAAGCGGCCTTGTCTGTATAAATAAAACCCTTGTGATCTGGTAAAACCTTCAGTAGTAGCCAATTCTTTATATTCACTTTGGGAGAGTTTATTCAGAGGCGGGAGGATGTAAGGAGTAACAGAGAGGCTCGTACCGTTAGATAATGTGTATTCATCGGTTTGAGCCTGCATTCCGGATCGGGCTGTATTTTTATTTTTGGATGTAAAAGGATCAAACGGGTCAATTCTTGTATTATTAAAATACAATTTAACCATTTGACCGTTAAATCCGGGAAAACCTAAATATCTGTGAAAAGTTAAAGCCAAATGCTTCCTGGCATTTTTCAGTTCTTCATCAAACTCTTCTTCAGAATACCTGTCTATTTTTTCCCATAAAATCAGTGAAGCATGCTGTGTAGAATAAAATTCTTCAAATATTTGCGGGCTCATTTCATCCAGTTTGGATTTTAAATCATCAACGGATGCTTTTTGTAACAACCAGTCATCTTTTTGAGAAAGGAAGTCCAAATCCCACGTATATCCCGAAATTGTTTGGTCACATTTTGAAAATACCGTTAATCGCTTGCATTGTGAAAAAGAAGCTGTTTTTAACCCTAAACCGAAACGCCCCAAATCATTTTTAGCCCTGGTTTCCTTTTGTGTTCCTAAACGCATGGCTTCCTTAAGCATATCATCCGACATGCCTGTTCCATCATCAATAATAACGAGTTTATCAGTAGAAGGTAACGCATATATTTTAATGTTTTCAGCATTGGCAGAAATGCTGTTATCAATTAAATCTGCTAAAGCAGTTTCAAAGGAATATCCTATATCTCTCAGGGAAGAAAGAAACACCGAAAGTATCGGGCGTATGGTCAGATTGTCAGAAGTAGTATCTTTATTTGTCATTAGTTGCTCATTATTTTTTAATCAGAATACATATTATTCTATATTATACGAAATCAAAAAGCAAGGAATAAATCAGAAAAATCAAGAAGGTAACTGGGAATTTGTTGAGGATTTTCTAAGCTATTGTCTTAATATGATTTTTCTGTTTTAGAGTATGGGGTGTGTTTTTCTAAATGATTTCAGATACATAAAATAGGGCCTATTTTCCAAAGTGACCAGCTAGAAGTGGCCAGTGACCAGCCAGAATTTTTTATACCCCATTATAACCCTTGTGTTTATTGGGGGGTGGGATATACCCGACCAGCCAGAATTTTTCTGTTTCGCTAGAAATATGGCGCGGCTTGCATCCCCGCATATGGTCTATCGACAGGAAGGACCCGTTGGCATTTTTACCCCCTAAAAAGGAGTGACTATCTATACCCAACTGGCAGTTATGGTCATGTTAGTATGATACTATCCGCCAAAATCGGGCAAAATATGAGATAGTATGTAGATACTATGATACTATCCGTTAATTTGGCGAAAAACCAGAGATACTATCTTGTTAGTATCATACTATCCTTAAACTCAGAAACTATCGCTAATTTGGTATTTGGAATAGGGCAGATTTGTTTATCACCTCCTTTACAAATATTCGCCGGTTTTGTGGGTGTGGCACAGGGCAAAGTGCCAACCGTCCAGTTTCTTACCGCTTCGTTCACACCAACCGTTAGCTACGTAATAACTATAAAAGCCTTCTAGGTTGATATGGATGTTCTTTTCGGCCACATACCGTTCTAACTCTGTCCAGTCCGGTGGTAGTTGTGTGAAGTGATACTTGAACTTTGCGCCCACTCCTAATCCTTGCCGAGCCAAAACATTACTAAGCTCAACTAAACCACCGCCGGTTCGTTTTTGTTCAAAAATCTCACGTCCGACTAATTTCTTTTCATTATTTACATTATTACCTTGTTTTCTTTCTTCAGTCGTTGGCGGATAATCGGCGATTAAATGGCTATCATCCAGCGAACAAGTGGCGGTGGGGTCTGGCGTAATATCCTTAAAGCCCTGATATTTATTATAGTTAATGAGCCTGACAAGTGTGGCACATCCGATACGCGTTGTTGTAATATCATTGGTGCGTTTCAGTTTGTTGAGCAGTCGTCTGATTTGCTCCTTGGATTTATCCAAAGTTTCGGCCAATCTCATATGGCTAATGACGACTTCACCCCGATGAACGATAATATCCTTAAAGGGCTTATCTTTGAAATTTGCCGTCAGCATCAGGTGGATATATAGTTACAAAACATTTGCGTCCGAATACCAATGCCAATCTTGAAAATCGCGGTAGAACTTAATAAATCCACCTTTAACAACTTCCTTTTTGTTAGAAGACAAAGAGGTATTGTCAGACTTATGGTGTATCATATCTGTCATGAGAAAACTCCTGTCTTAAATTTCCGTGAAGTTATATTTTTTTGCGTTGTTTGACCCAAATTGGTGGAATTTCCTCTTTTAAGATAAAGTCTGCCGGTTGAGTGCCTGCCAAAACGGATTTAATAATATCCGGCGCCAATGAAGTTAAACGAAGAATACGTCCCAAATAACCGGCATCCAGTTCTTCATGTAACGATAGTTCGGCAATAGTCATTCGACCGGAGGTTAATATCTTTTGATACTTAAACGCTTTGGAAAGGGCTTTGATAAGCTCTTTATTTGGACAAGAGTTTTGAATTAATGCTTCCGGAACTGTCACCTGTAATACACCATGCGTTCTGGAAAGAGGGACATCTATCGTCATAACGCCATCTTTGGTTTGAGGAGCGTATTTATCCGGTAAAATATCCAGCGCCAAAGCAGTCCATTTGATTTCCAAATTATCACATTGAACGGTAATGTTTTCAATTAACTCTTTGACTAAAAGTGATTTATCAAGTTCGCTCATCTTTGCCAAGACCTTTTCGGGATGTTGCATAATCTTAAACAGCTCTTTGGTTTTGTTGGGTGCAATTTGCTTGATAAGTCCGTTTAGAATATGTGCATCTTTTAACATTGGTGTGATAATTTGTATAATTGCTTCATCAAGAACAGCCACCGCCACCGAACCATTATGACAAGTATGATAGCCGTAGTATTTGACTTTGGTCGAGGTGTAATAATAACGCCTGCGACCATGTCCCATACTGACAGTTGGTGTCATTCTGGTATGGCAACAACCACAAGTTAAAATGCCACGCAAAATGCCGACTTCGTTTTTCTTGTACAAGCAAGAGCGTTTGGCCACATCTTTACTGGCTCTGATTTCGGCAACTTTATCAAATGTGTCTTAATCTATAATGGCCGGGTGTTGTCCATCATACAGTTCATTTTTGTGTTTGACTTTGCCAAGGTAAACCGGATTTTTGAGTAAGCGTTTTATCATCTCTCGGCGGTATTCTATACCGTATTTATCTTTGACAAGCTTGCAAACTGCGGTAATGGATTTATGTTTTAGGTAACTTTCAAACATAAAGCGTATCATTTCGCCTTCTTCCGGTTTAATTTTGAGCTTTTTGTTGATAGCAATATAACCGGTCGGAACAGCACCGCCCATCCACATACCTTTCTTTTTAGAGGCTGCGACTTTATCGCGAATACGCTTACCGCTGACTTCACGTTCAAACTGAGCAAATGAAAGTAAGATATTGAGCATCAAACGGCCCATGCTGTCAGCAGTGTTGAAATTTTGTGTTACCGATACAAATGAGCAGTTGTTCTTTTCCAATATCTCAATCATTTTAGAAAAGTCAGTTAATGACCTGGTTAACCGGTCTATTTTGTAAACGACAATCATATCAACTTTGCCGGCATTGATGTCTTCTAACAGGCACTCTAAGGCAGGTCTATTCATATTACCGCCGGAAAAACCTCCGTCATCATAATGTTCCGGAATGATTTTCCAACCTTGATGTTTCTGACTTAATACATAATTTTCACCGGCTTCACGCTGAGCTTCTAATGTATTAAACTCTTTATCCAACCCTTCTTCGGTTGATTTTCGGGTATAAATGGCACAACGAACTTCTTTCATGGCTACACTCCAAAAAATTCTTTGCCGGAGATTTTCCGACCAGTTATTTCCAAAGCGATAGCCGATAAAGATTTATAAACCTGACCATCAAACTCAAAACCATCTTTCAACACATGCAGACGATAAACATTCCCTTTGAACCGTTTGATAAGTTCTGTGCCAACGGGCAAATAAGTTGCATTATCGGGTTCATCATCCATTGTTTCAAGCAGGTGTTTGGTTGCACTGTCTAATCCGCCAAAGTGCAGTTCTTGCAATCTGTTTGTGACACGCCAGATAAAAAAGGATTTGCGAGTGGCCTTTGTCGGAAGAGAGAAAAGCTCAATATAGAGTTTGTATAACTCATCAAAATCTAATTGTGGTATGTTTTCCAAAGGAATGTCTAAATTAATATTTCTGGCCATTTGTGCCTCCTTTTGTTTGACAATGAATGCTTGCTTTTGAAACAATATCAAGTGATTTTTCGGGATTTTTCGATAAATCTTTGGGTGCTGTTTCGTTTAAGATTTCGGCCACCGCTGTTTTTAACAGTTCTATGATTTCATTCATGGTTTTATCCTTTCATAAAGTTCCTTACATACAGAACAAGTCAAAAAATCGAAAAATCGTTCTCACTTTTTTCAATTTTTTTTGTTTGCCTGACATAGGGTAAAAATCCATGAGTGGGGAAAATATTACCATGTAGAGTACATATTTTTTAATATTTTTGATAAGTCGTTGTTTTTCAAAGAATATTTTTTTCATAATTTTACCTTTCACTTAAAAATTATTTTCTTGTTGCATAAGGTAAAAAGCCCGGAGCTCGATTTTTCGTACTCAAAAAATGCAAAATTTTTCAACTTTTTTATAATGTATTGATTTTGAAGAAATATTTTCATCCGGGTTTTTATCTTTCTTTGATGTGAAAGGTTTGTTTTTCCCTTCCACCAAAAGGTAAATTCCCGAGGAAATCAAAATGTGCTGAAAAAAATAAATTATTTTATAAGTGATTGAATTTGCAGATAAATAAATGAGTGTCTTTTTCATTTCATGTTTTTATTGGCTATTTATGGTCGCATATTAAAGGGAGAAATGAAACATCTTCATTTCAGTATGCGGATAGATTGTAGAATATCTAGAAATATCACAAGAAAAAGCTAATCACATAGTTGAGCAAATAAAAGCGAGTGTTATGCAATGGAAGCAAGTTGCAAAACGTTTAGGGTTATCACAAGCTGAAATCAATAAAATGGAGCCGGCATTTAAGGTGTAGTTATTGTCTTTAAACATTATTCCACAAAGTTATATTATTTCCCAATGACCACCTTTATCCGGTCCGATACGGCGAATTATACCTTCTTTTTTCAATTTATTAAGATTCCATTTTATACCATCAGGTGTTAATCCTATTTTTTCAGCTAGTTCTTTCCTTGTAGCCTTAGGATTACTTTCTAAAATTTTCAATATTTTCTGGGTAGTTTCTTGGGTGGCTTTCTGGGTAGTAACACTATCTTTTATTTGCATTTCACGATTGTCTAATACATTACTTTCGCCTAATAGTAGATTTCCAAAAAATTTATTTAAGAATTCCATTGTATAGGGAATATCTTTTCTTAAGTTTTGGTAATTTGATCTAACTAGAGCATTACGAAAATATTTAGCATGTTTTTCAAACAAATCATTATTGGCATCAAAAACCAGTGTATGAAGGTATTTAATAACAAAGACAGCTGGTGTTCTCGTATTGCCTTCTCCAAAAGGATGAATTTACCATATACCAGATACAAACTTTGCTAAATGCTCAACTTTTTCTTTTATAGATAACCCTTTATAAATGAACTTTTTTTCTTGTGCGAAATCATAATCTAGAGTTTCACGTAAACTGTCAGAGCGACCATAAATAACAGTATCTCCATTCAAGATAGGTTCTTCTTTTGTTATATCGTATGTACGGATTTTACCAGCAATTTCATTATCTAATATTCCTGTAAATAGAACTTTATGAATAGAAAGAAGTTCGGTAGGACTAAAAGAAAAAGTGTGTGTCGCCAATAGTTTATTAATACGTGATGAAACCTCATCAGCCTCTTGTTCTTTTTCTTGTTCTACGGTCTGTGCAGGATTTTGTTTGTAATAGTGACGAATTTGTTTTACAGCTTCATCAGTTGAAATTTTACCTTCAATATTGTCTTTAGCTACTTCTATAAGGTATTTTGAAGGAGTTAAACCATCAACCAGTTGGAGACCAATAGCAGCCCCCCAGTTCTCAGCTTTTTTTGCCTTTTCAGGTTCACCTTGCTTTTTATATTCTTCAAAATTATCCATTTATCATTGCTCCGACACTAATTTAGCATGATTTTAGCTTATAACGTCTTATTTTTCAACATAAAAAGATTTTTTATAAGAAAAAATATAGATACTTTTGAAATTATAGCCCAAAATTTGAGGTGTTTTGTGCGCTAAAAAAATGGGGATTGGTCTGAACTCGTATCTATATATAAATTTCTGGCAAAGTAAAATGTGCTGAAAAACAAATCATCTTATAAGTAATTGAATTTATAGATAAATAAAATGAGACGTCTTTTTCATTTCATGATTTTGCAATTTATCGTTCGGTAGTTTGAGAGTTTTTCGTTCGGATGTTTGAGGATTTTTTATTTCTTGATTTTACAAAAGGCATGATATTCGGTAAAATTTTTCGCTTTTCGGTAATTATTCGGTAAATATTTAAAGCAACACGTGACAATTTGTCACGTGTTGGTTACAATCTGTAACCAACTGATAACTCAAAATATGTAAATTTAAACATTTATTATTCATTTTCAGTTGTCTACAATTTGTAGACGTTTAAAATCCTTCTGCTTCCATTTTTTGTATACCTAATAAGTAATCCAAACGGTTACAAAGTGTGACGGTTTGAAGATGACCGCAAGACAGTAAAATGCGTATTTGTGCAAGATAAATATGTTATCAACATTTAAGTATATGTAATAAACTTTTTTCTTTTATTTATTTAATTTGATAAAAAAATACTTGATTTTCTCCGCGAAGTTGTGTGTAGTAAAACCAACTGGAGAAAATTATGATATGTTCCTTTGATGATTTAGCTATAAAATATAAAAACTATGTAGATGTTAAAAATAAAATTAGGCGAGAAGTTCAATCTGGACGTTTGGTGCAAATTACAAGAGGTTTGTACGAAACAGATGCTAGAGCAGATGGTAAATATTTAGCTAGCATAATTTGTGGACCTTCTTATTTATCGTTCGATTATGCACTATATATTTATTCATTAATACCAGAGGCTGTATATAAAACATATACATCAGCATCTTTTCAGAAAAGGAGAATGAAAAGATATGATAATTATTTTGGTGTTTTTATATATCGAGATGTTCCAGCTGATGTATACCCATTGGGTGTATTATTATATGAAGAAAATGGTTATTCATATCAAATAGCAACACCGGAAAAGGCTTTGTGCGATAAATTATATTCTTTACCTCCAGTCAAGAATTTGACGGAGTTTAGAGCTCTTTTATTTGAAGATCTTCGTATTGATGAAGACGAGTTGATGAAGTTAAATAAGGAAATAATTGAAAAAATAGCACCATGGTATCGTGCAAACAATTTGAAATTGTTTGTGAAATTTTTTAGAAAATGGATTAAGTAGCATTTTATATCCTTAAAAATTTAAGGACTGTTGTCTTTAAATAGCTCTACACATTTTATAAGTTATATTTAGCATAAAAATACACAAAATTCAGGGGTTATATTATTAAATTATACACAAAATTCTGAACATTTATGGCTGAAATATACACATTTTTCTTAATTATTAGATGTGCTTTATATTTAATTATGTAAAATATAGTTTACAGTATATCGGTGTAATGTAAAAGATAATTTACAAAAACATCACAATGATAGCTGTTGCAATTCTGAATTTTTAATATGTCTAATTTCTAGTTGTTACGTATTTTTGGTTTGGATGGCTAGGTTTGTCTGGATACACTTGTTGAAGTGTACCTGAACTTATTAATGGATATATAATGTTTTTCAAAAATTTAGATTTATTACTATATCCGAAGTGTTTCATAATTTCTGCCGCTTTTTTAGGTTCTTGGCAAAATTCAAGGACTGTGTCCCTAACTGTGTCCCTAACTGTGTCCCCAACTGTGTCACAAGGTGTAATCGATACTTTAGATGTAATATTATTATCCGTTTTATTAAATAAATTTATTTTCCAATCTAACTTAAAAACATCGCCATCAGTTAAAATTGGTTCATGTCCAGCATATATTTTTGCGTATTTTGATATTTTACGAACGCCAGAACCTAATTCTTCAGCCCATCCAATTTCTTTAAAAAATTTAGCAATTGTTGGATTTTTCGGATATGGAGTGTTATTATCAGGATTAATATTTCCACATATATAAGGTTTATTTCCATTTTCTGTAACTAATCTGTCGTGTTCAATGACTAATTTTGCCGGATAATGATTGGTAAATTCACGATGCATCAACAAATTTACTGTTATTTCACGAAAGAGTATAGCTCTTAAATCCTTACGAATATCACCATCTAAATAAAACGGAGATGGTAGATGTTTTGTAACAAATGCCATAATTCGGTCATAACTATCTATTAAATTTGTTCTTATGTCATCTCGATCATCATAACGTTCAGCATCTTTAACACGTAAAATTAAGTCTGTTTTATAATGAGGTAAAATGGATTGAATTACATCATCCTTACCAAATAACAAGGCACAAGCACGAGTATATCCTTCTTTTTGTGAGTTGAAGTCTTTTTTATACAAACCGGCACTTTTTAGTAATTGCTCATTATCCATATCCTTCCAAGGATGGTCAGGTTGTCTATTTGTAGCCATTTTACGACATTTTTCTATCAAATCTTACGTAAATCTGATAATTGGAGACCTGGAAAAATATCATTTTCAGAATAAGACGTATCTTTGTTAAGGTACAATTGAGCAATTTGTTTAGGTTGATGAGTTATATCTAAATCAGCATCGGCATTACATATATAAATTTTATTGCAACATACATGGACATCAGAACTTACAGGTACAAGAATGTATAAAATCATTTCTCCATCAATATTCACTTCTTCAATTGAAAGATAGAGTGGAGGATGAAATTTTGAATTATTATTAATAGTATTTACAAAATCTTTTTTATATTGAGAAATTTTATCTTTAGGAATTCCTATAATTGTGCCATTATCGGCAACGCCCAGTAAAATTTCACCACCTTGTGTATTAGAAAAAGCACAAATGGTTTCATATATACTTTTAGGTAAGCCTCCCTGAGCTTCCTTAAATTCAATTTTTAGGCCTTCACCTTGGGCTATTAATGCTCTAATTTTTTCAATCATATCCATTCCTTTAAAGTTTAATTCTTTATCTTAATTTTATAATTCCACTTTTATGCATACCAAATTTTATTAAAATTAAACAAAAAAAGCAAGGGTTAGGCATTAATTTTACATAATTTTTATTTTATTTGTATTAACTAATTGTTTCTAAACGAATCGTAAATTTTTATTGAAGACTAAATTTATATTTTTACCCTGAAAAATATAGATACTTTTTGAATTATTCTTCCAAATTTGAGGTGTTTTGTGCGCTGAAAAATGGGGTTTGGTCGGAACTCGTATCTATAAATGAAGGTGTTAGTACTTTCGCTATTCGGTAATTATTCGGTAATATTTAGGTGAGATTGTTTTTTAATAACCCAGAGTAAATTTTAGATACAAGCTCAGACCAGATTGAGCTTTATCTTTTTGTAAGTGTCTGGAATATAAAGATATTCAAAAATCTTAAATCCAATGGGGGCTTATCCACCACCAATTATAAAAGTCTTATCAAAATTGATAAGACTTTTTATTTTGATATGGGATGTTCAATTCCAACATCAATTCGTTTATGACTACCGTCATAACGCATTGTGTTTCATTGCGTCTCACCGCAAAACTCCGGCCACAGGCAGGTTTTTGCGGTACCGTCCTCTTTTTTTGTGTCCTTGATGAGGCCTCAAAAGCCCATTGTCTGCGGGGTTTGTGAGATTCTGTATTTCATTTATGATGTGAACATATGAGTCACTGCTAAGCGATTTTTTATTAAAAACACGAAAAATAGATATTTTTAGATTGACCTTGTCCAAATCAAAAATGCCTTTTGGGGGAGGTTTTTCTTAATCCCTTATCTCATATCATCAATCATTCATCAGAGTAAAGCCTAAGAACTCATGACCACTTGTGTAGTAATTTGCCAAACAATAGTGACAAAGTAGGACTGTTTCGTTTGCCATTTAATACAGTGTTAAAAATATCATTTGATGAGATGATATTGAATAACGTCATAGAAGATTTCAGTTTTAACCATCAATGCTACCAAAATATCTTCGATTGATTTATCTGTATGATTCAATAGTGTTTTTAATATCTTAGTTAAATGACTGTTTTATGAAAGTTTATTTCGAACAATCAAAGTCAGATGTTTTATCATTTGTAGCTGACGAATCGAAGTTAGAATTATGAAGTGCAGAATTTTCAGTAATATTACTCAGTTACTAAAAAGATGTGATTGTGAATAAAATTATATTTATTGTATGAGTGAAAAGAATGGAAGATGAGACTAAAAAATAATTTTAGAAAACTATAGAGGATATAAAAATGAAAAAGCGTTTTGGTTCAATGACTTAACTTTATTAATAAGGAAAATAATGTCGGAGAATCTTCTATGTTAGATACTTTAAATATATTTTTTAATGAAAAAGAATATGAATTGAGTTTTGATAATTTTTGTAAAATACCAGCTATTATTCTGCTTAATTTAAAATTTCTTTTGAGAAAAAGATAAAACGGCTTGCAAATTTAAAGCAATAATGTTAAACTGCATAAAAATTGACCCTATCATCTAGCGGTTAGGATACAGCCCTCTCAAGGCTGGCACACGAGTTCAAATCTCGTTAGGGTCGCCATTAAATGTAAACGTCCAAGGATGGGCATTTTTTCTTTTATTTTCATAATCTTATAAGAGTTCGTAAATTCATTTCTAAAAACAGGCTGTCTTTTCAAATTTACGAACTCTTGAGCGAAAATTGCCTTTAAAATCAATACAGGTACTCTGTGATGCTGAAATTACTGTCCCAGGAATTTGCCTACTATTAAGTGACATTGACGTCACATAATCGAATAAAAAAGAGGCAACCGAAGTCGCCCCTTTCATCTTGTGTTCAGACCTTATTTATCAGCTTCTTTTGCTTCCGTCGCTATCTTATCACCGGGAAACGTGCTGAGTAGCACCAACATCATTTTCGGACAGACGTGCTCGCCCAAGGCATCACGAACATTGTCTTCATCCTTAGAAGTCAGCATACTATCTTTCCAATGCAAGCTCTCAAAATCATCATCAAATGCTTTGGGAGGCAATAATGGATCCAAAAAGTCGGCAGAGGCACCCATTAACAGAAGCAATTCATGGATTGAAAAGACACGCACATCAGAATAGCATCCTTTCTCAGTGAGAGGACGACCATAGTGAACGGATGAAACGTCTCCAATGCTGCCACTACCACTTGTGATGGTTGGACAGGGGTAGGCTGGGTCAACGCGTCTATAGCTCGCTTTAAAGCTTGCTCCTGCTGCTGAACCGCTTTTATTCTTTGGTTGATACAGAACCGAATTTAACCATGTGGACATCCCAGTCGGTGTATGCTTCAAAAATTCAATTTCATGATCCGTCAATGGCAAAGCGTAATGCCACCGATTATCAGGATCGATTTCACCGGCTTCTAAACTTTTCAGCATATGGATGGCTTCAAAAACAGTTGGGCGGAATTGATGTTTCTTCGGAAATTTCCAATCGCCCAATTCTTCCTTCCAAAATAGAATGAAACAACGTTCACGGTTTTCGGCTGTCCCATAATCAGCAGCAGATAAAATGCCGACACGTGTCTTATATTCCATCCGATTCAATTCGTCCAAAACATATTCGCCGATTGTCTTATCGCCTAAAATATTCAAGGCTTTTTCGGGGCGACTTACCAACCAAAGAGGCACATTTTCAATGATACCGGCTTTATATCCAACCGCTTCAATATTTTTCAGCGTATC
This sequence comes from Alphaproteobacteria bacterium, assembly GCA_015062385.1. Classification (GTDB taxonomy): domain Bacteria; phylum Pseudomonadota; class Alphaproteobacteria; order CAAHEQ01; family UBA3637; genus RGIG4140. The sequence continues at coordinate 36,233 of SUUT01000004.1, forward strand.
GGCAAACAATGTGGCACGTTCGGTCGTTCCCTTACTATCCGCTGTATTTAAATTGGAACTATCTTGGCAAGGTGGCGAGGTAAAAACGAAGGTAGCCCCAGCCGCTCTACTTTCTGCCACAATTTCATCAAAGATGGGCTGATCGGAGATGCTTCCAATAATGGTTTTGCAGTTTGGATACAGTCGCCGGTGGGCTTTACCGCGCCATTCATCCCATTCGTTTGCGACCGCAATTTTAATGCCTGTGACCTTTTCTACAAGGCTGGTCCCAATTCCGATATTGGCGAATAAGGAAACGGCAACGATAGGCTTTTCAAGTGTCAAAGTCTTGTCCACCGTTTCAAAGTCATCCTCTTTGGCGCACCAATCTTTCAGCATTTTCCCTTCCGTTTTTTTAGAATCTTCATCTTGAACCTTTTTGGCAATATCCTTACTTAACGCCATAGAATGGGTCGGCACTTCACTAATTGAAATGGCATGACTGACAGCGGCATAAATGTTAGGCAATTCTAATTTTTGAAAGTCACGAATTTGGCGGGCACCTAAGCGAGGATAGCGTTCATGAACCACATCTTTTTTTGTTTTGCGACTGGCTGATTTTTTCTTCAAGCCCTTTTGTCCCTTAATAGCCTTTATATCTTGACAAATCAAATATTCAAGCAGCAACTGATAGGCAGCTTCAATTTGGACCTTCCGCAACTGTTTGGTATACTCTTCATCTGAAAGTGGTTGACTCTTCAAAACGGTCATTTTTGCCTTCAATCGGTTTGAAACCTGATCTAGAAGTGTGGGCAAATTCTCCTTATCAGAAAGAAGAACGATCGGTAAAGTGTCAAAATTATCATTTGCACACTTAGAGGCCAAGTCCGCCAGCTCGTCTTCGGTCAAATAGTCGTTCTGAAAAATTTCTTCCAAAGTCTTGTCCTGCAAGGCATCTGGCAAAGTAAAATCTGCTTGGAATACCGCATTGTCATTGGCCGCTCTTTCCGCAGCTTCTGATTGTGGTTCCATTGGGGTAAAAATCTCACCGTTAGCAGCCAATTTTGCTTCTTTAATAATTGTTTCTAATATACTTAGATTACTCATTTTCTTTCCTTTGTTAAAAATTAAAACACCCTTTCGGGACACCTTTAATTTTATCAGGTATTAAAGGTAAACAAAAATGAATAACTTAAAATGTCTGTATTTAATATATAACTATTTGGATATTAATATTTTTTGTTATTATAATATCTTCTAATTCGTAAAATATTTGCATCTTTTTTTACTTGTTCTAAATGGGGTATGTAGTATTTGGGTGCCTGTTTTGCATAATCAATATAAACGGATTTGCTTTTAACGCACTTATAAAATGCCTGTTTTTTTACACCAACGATTTTTAAGGCTTTTTCTCTGGTACACCAATATTTATCAAACCCTTCTTTTGTATAATCAACATCATCGATTCTTCTGCTTTTATCATAATGGTGATATTCCTCTAAACAGGCATTTACGGCTTCAATCCCATAGTATTCTCTTGAAATGGTTTTTATGTATGTTTTACCAGTGGCTTTTCGATCCGTTGAAAAACGATACATTGAATCGCAAACCGTCACTTCGTTTATATGAAATATCTCGGCCAAATCATCTTGTGTCAGGACATAATTTTTATCAGGACGTTCTGCAACTTTACTTCTAAAATGAAATGCAACTTGAGCAGAGTGTTCGCCAGTTAAAGTTCGTGTTTCTCTATAATTTCCATTAATTGTTTGTGTTGGATTCAAATTCGTAATTGTTTGTAGCAATTCATTTTGTTGAAAATTGCAACGTGGAATGACTGTTTGATGGTTTAAATAATCACAAAACTTTTCCAATACAAATTTACCTGTATATTTCCCTTTCAATTTATAAACAATATGTAGAGCCATATCTTCGGGATTCTTGATTTTATTATCCTGAACGATTTTAATGATTTTGTTTGAAAAATAGGCATCATGTTCTTGTTCATCAATCAATTTTGAAGGTAAAGAATGTTTAAAAACGATATCATTGAAAAGAGTCACATAGGTATATAAATCTTTCACATGGACGGTATCTATATAGTAATCTTTTCCATCAAAGAAATATAATTTAGCTTCGTTTATGTCGTCATTTGATAGCCACCCTGTTTGATACATAGGACATATAATTTTACGATAATAACCAATAGCATCACAGATTGTTATTCTATCTAACTTATATCCTTTGTTGGCCCGTTCATAGTATTTGGTTAAGACAGGTAATATCCAGTCAGATAGTTTTTTCCAAGCATATTCTGGATCTGATGTATTAGGAAATGTTTCTTTGCAAATTTCATCAATTTTTTTAAGGTAATTGTTGACGGTAGCCGCGTTTTTTAACTTGCTTTCTGATTTTTTTAATAACCATTTCTTAAATTTCACTTTTATTGTATTCATAGCCCTATTTTATCGTATTTTTATTTAAAAGTAAAACCGAAAAATCATACTTGTTTGTTTATACTGAAAAAGGCATATAATAAGTAGCGTAAGTCTGCCATAAAGAAGCGCAAAATTGGCCTTTTTCATGAATAAAAATTTTTTTGTTCGTCTCATTTGATTAAGTGACATCAATGTCAGTTAATCGAAAAAGCCTGAATTTTAGCCTATTTTTAAGCTTATTTACTAACAAATCACTAAAAAAATGCACTTTTTTCTAATTTCTAGCATTTTTTTGCGTACTTTCCCACTAAACCTTGACATAATATACCTGTTAATCAAGAGTAACCCATTGATAAATGAAAGGAATTTAAAATGGAAAACAAAATTGGAATGGCAAAACAAAATGGTTTGTCGGTCGAAGTTTATGATGTGGAAGGTCATTATCTTTTTTCAAGAACTGGTGAATTAGCAGGATTTACAAGTCAGACCGTTGCAGTCAAAGAAGGTAATTCTGTTTGTGTCTATGATTCAACCAGTTCATACAAATTTTCAAGATAATCAATAACAACAAAAGGAAAGGACAAAATCATGTTAAACAAATTTAGAGAATATTTAATCAGTAAAGGTTTCAAAGAATTTAGTGCATCTAATCGTAGTTCAACAGTAATTGACTATGCCTGGCGTATATCTAAAATTATTGAACAAGAAGGGATTACAGTTGAACAGCTCTCCACAAATATCAATAAGTACATAGAACTATATGGTAAATTAGGTGAAAAGTGGAGTACAGGTCAAAGATCACATCAAAGTTATATTAATGCACTCAAAAATTTTAGAAAATTCATCTTAGTTTCACGCTTTGGAGGTCAAAATGCCTAAATATCCAGAGATTACAGTCCAATTAGTAGGGCAAGACTCAAACGCATATGACCTTCTTGGAATATGCAGGCGGGCCATGATCAAAAATGGATTATCACAGTCTGAAATAGATAAATTTACACAAGAGGCAACTTCCGGCAATTATGATCATCTGTTAGCTACTTGTCTTGATTGGTTTGATGTGGAGTAAACATGACAGATACGGATAAAATCAGACAATTAAATGATATACTCAGGACTACTTTTACTGGTGGCAGGATTTTAACAACAATAGGCATTAGAAGTAAACCCGTAGAAGATGTATCAAGAATTTTAGCCAAGGTCAGATCCTATAATAAATTCAATAAATCTAATAACGTGCATGGCGAAAGAGATTATGGTAGTTTTGCATTTAAAGGTGATGTAATTATATGGAAGATTGACTATTACGATAAAAACTATGAATTCTTGTCTGATAATCCTGCTGATCCAACAATTACAAATCGCGTTCTTACCATCCTGACTAGTGAAGAATATTGATTTTATATAAACTTTATGATATGATTAGATAAAATAAATTGGAAAGTGTTTTATATGCCAGGATCATATCTGTATATTACGTGTTTTAAGTGTCAGAAAAAGTATCTGAAAGAGGGTAATTTAAATGGACTCCCTCTATATAAGGTTCGTAATTTTAGTATGGATGGTATTACTCAAATAATTTGCCCTGAATGTCAAGATATAATTCTTTCCATTAGTCAAGAAATGCTATATGAAATTTATTTTCAAACTGCTGTTGAACAATTTGTAGATAAGAATTATGCAGAATCCGTTTTTTTTCTTACAAAATCACGAGAAACATTTATAAAATACATCATTGAATTATTATTATATGAAAAAAATTCAGGCATTGATATAGAAGATATATGGAGCAAAGGTGTGGCTCTTTCCGAAAGACGATTAGGTGCTTTTTTTTCATTATTCTTTTATAGATTTGGAGAGTTTTTAGATTTAAACAAAATAGAAACTAATTTACGCAATAAAGTTATGCATGATAGTGTTTATCCCACAGAAGAAGACACAATCAAGTATGCTGACAATATTTTAAACCTTTTTAATACAGTAATGAAAAAAATTTTAGAAGAAATTGATTTAAGAATAATTATGTCATTCAATCGTGGCCAACAAAAGAAAAAAATTGATGCGTGTTTAAAAAAATTTAAAGATAGACATATACAAATACAGTATGCTTCTGATTCTATTATTTCAAGAAATACTTTTTCAAAATCAGAAGAGGAACAAAATACTAGAAGAGAAATATTTAGTAAAAAATATCCAGATAAGTGGAAAGAATTAGCATGCCAGGCCAATAAAACAGGAAAAATTATTTATATTAACGAACAAGGGGCAGCAGAGTTGAAAAATCGTGTTGAGGATAATGAACCTAAGATTTACCAACCGACACAATCATTTGAGAAGCTTGTGGAAATAATTAGTCAGAGAAAAAAGAGATTTGATAACCATTCTATAACTCTTGTTATATAATACAATTTTACCATTGAAATCCCAAATCAGCTTAAATCATCCGTGGTGAGCAGTTTTGTTTTTGGTATAGGTTGGCTCATTTTTTTCATCCGTTGTGTTCGGTGGCTTGTTTCTGGCTCAATGGGATAGCAATATGTGGTTAAAAGATAAAAATTACAAATCATATCCAAATAGAACGCTCCATTACTATATCCCACAAATAGCTAATAAATTTTCTTCACTTACCGTCACCAAACCATTCATCTTTTTCAGTCTTACCAAATAATATATTAGATGGAATAATACGATCTGGGTTCATCTTACTGTCTAATGTAATACTTGTCTCTTTGGTAGAATAATAAAAAATAGCGTCTTCATAACCTGCATAATCAATCTTCTTAATATCCATAACAGACGACCTTTTCCTTCCCTTCATATCAACACCATCCACAGTCGGCAGACCCAATCTTTGACTTTTACACGTTTTAATTGTTGCATTTATTATATCTGAATCACTATACTTACCCTGATTAAATAATATATGATAATGCCAACAACCCAAACCCTTATGATTTTCTGCAAATGTTATAAACGGTATGTAATGATGGATCCAATGACTACCACATAATTGTCTTTCCCAGTTCTTAATTATTCTTTTAAACAGATTCAAAGATACAGTTTCATCATGGCTTCTGTAATTAGTTGGAAGTTGGATAGATATAAAATGTGTCGGCTTATACCTATCCTTCGTCCAATTCAATATCGCTTTCCTGGCCCTCTTTTGTTGTTGCTGCTGATATAAATACCTATCATCTTCTGCAGTCCTTTCTAAGCTATCTTTGTACCAGCTGGCTTTTTCATATTGTTTGACCGCTTCCATGACTGCTGTGTAATCCATCTTATCTTCTTCTTCTTTCATCTACTTTCCTTCTGCTACTGGTTATTACTTCTTTCATATAACGGGTATAACTCTCCTTCATCAGCACAAATAACGTTGCACAATCCGCGATTTCAATCATATTGCAGCTCCCTTGTCTTCGTTATGGTCAGCGAAATATTTGAGCATTCCGTTTTGATGAGGATGTCTTTTACTTTTTTTCCGTGCTTTATACTTACTTTTCTTTCCATTAAGATACCCTCGCCAATTTTTATAGAACACCCAAAATTTTTAAACTCACCTAAATAATTTTTCAAATAGTAAAAAAATAGTTTTTCAAAAAAGTGACATCGATGTCACTTAATCGTTTTTATATCTTAAATCAAACTTTTTTAAAATAATTTAGTAGAATTCTTTTGCTTTACACATTCTAAACAATATCCAAAAACTGAAAGGATATTAAATGGAAGAATTGAATAAAGAATTAAAAAGGGTTTATCCCAAAGCAACAACAATTGATATACATAATATGATTCAAGATTTAACGGATCTTTGTGTTTGTTGTGTTAAAGCAACAATACAAATGGAAAAAAATCAAATCAAAAATAATGATAAAAAAAACCCAGAAAATAGTTCGTAAATTACAAAAAAAGATATGTCTTTTCAATAGCTTCTACGACATAATATATACAAAGAAAGGAATAAATGAATGTCCAAATATGATATTGAAGAAGTAAAAGAAACTGAGTGTAAGCAGGCCGTTTTATTCGCCCGTGTATCTAGTTTGAAACAGGACGACGGTGTTTCAAAAGAAGCTCAAATCGCGGCAATGACAGCTTATTGTAATAAACAAGGATTTAGAATTATTAAAACATATCCCATTACAGAAAGTTCAACAATCGGTAATCGTCCAAAATTTCGTGAAATGATTGAATTTTTGAAAAAGCAAAAAGAAAAAACGGCTTTGGTTGTTCATTCTGTGGATAGATTGCAACGTGGTTTTGATGAATCCTCTCTTATCAACCAATTAGCAAGAGATGGTATTATTGAAGTCCATTTTGTTTGTGAAAATTTCAATATAGATGATGATGTCGAACAATCCAAAGAAATGCAAAATGACATGAATGTCTTTACAGCCAAAATGTATGTCTCTGCTTTACGTGCTCATGTAAAAAAAGCAATTAATTACAATTTAAATAATGGTGTATTTCCAGCGAAGGCACCCCTTGGATACCTTAATTATAGAGATGAAAATAATAATGCCGGTATCAAGTTGGATGAAGAACGAGCCCTAAAATTAAAAGATTGTTTTTAGAATATGCAACTGGTTTACATTCAGGGGCGAGTTTGTGGGAAATTGCCAAAGAAATGAATCTAACCACTCGTGCCTCAAAAAAATGTAAATCTCATCTGATTAGCCCAAATAAAATCAATGATATTTTGAGAAATCCCTTTTATTGTGGAACGATGGTTGTCAAGAAAAAAGCATATCCACATAATTATGAAAGGATCATTACCACTGAGTTATTTGAAAAAGTGAAAGATATTTTAGATAACAAAGGTAAGAAAAAAATTATTCCACATCAACAAATTTATAAAAAGAAAGCATTTATTTTTCGTGGGTTAATCAAATGTGCAGTATGTGGCTGTAGTATTACTTCTGAAGAATACATCAAAAAAAGTGGCCGTATATATCATCATTTAAGGTGTAGTCATATGAGAGGTGGTTGTAAGCAAAAGCCTGTCCCTGAACCCAAAATATTAAAACAGCTTGATGATGAAGTTTTTTCTAAATTACAAGTACCACCATCTATTTTACAAGCACTTCAAAAAAATGTACGTATACGTTTAGAAGAAGAATCACATATTAATGCTGCATTAAAACGTCAAAATACATTAAGATTGGAAGAATTAGCAAATAAAAAGAAAATCGCTTGCTTGATGTTTATTTAGATGGTGGACTTGCAAAAGAAGAATATCAGGAAGAAAAAACAAAAGTAGAGGCTCAGAAAAAAGATCTTGAAACAATCGGTCAAAAACATACTGAAATTACAACTGAAATCAAAGATACGGTACAAAGAATTGTTGAAATCGTTGGTAATTTATCAAATATTATGAAATCAGCTGATCCAAAAATACAAAATCAAATTTTAAAATTATTGATTAAAGATGCTGTCTTAGATGGTGATAAATTAAAATATGAAGTTCGGGTACCATTCTCTGCTTTTTTGACTGGTGATGTAAAAAAAGATATTCCGAATTATATCACTACCAATTTAGAAGAGTTCAATCAAATTGCTCACCCCGTTGGACTTATTGCAAATTATTTACCTCTTGAAAATACCACGATTTAGAGCTTTTCTCTTGAAAAAAGAATCATTATCATATATACTTTGATCTTGGTAAAAGATTTTATACATTGATTGGAGTCCACTATGCCTGATGTAATCCAAGAAGTAAATATATTGAACGATGATCATACTATGTCATCCTTTATTAATGGTGATCCCTTTGAGGCTCTGACTCAAATTATTCATAATTCTTTAGATGCAGATGCTAACACCATTAAAATTTCAATAAAATGTAGTGCCTTGGGTATTATTGAATGGATCAAAGTAATTGATAATGGATCAGGAATTAAGCAGCCTAATAAAGACAATCCAATGGATCCGTTTCTAAGAAGAGGGTATTCAGAAAAGAAAAGTGGACAGGTCAATATTTTTAGCAGAAATGTACATGGCAAAAATGGAGAGGGACGCTTTAAAAGTTATGCATTAGGTGGTCATGTTGAGTGGATTTCTAAACGTGCAGATAGTACTACCTGTAAAATTATGGGAAACTATATGGAACCTCAAAAATTTAAATATATTAATAATTGTGATACCCCAGAAATTACATCAAGAAGTGGAACCATTTTTACTGCTTATGCCGACGATCGTAATATAAAACTTCCCAATCATGATAAACTAAAAGAAAATTTAGAGCGACATTTTGTGACAATTGTTGATGATTCACGTATCTCGATATATTTAGATAGTGAAAAATTAAGTGCACAGCCTCATATTGATAGCACTGAAACACAAACCTTAGATCAACCATATGAGGACGTTGAAACAAAAACAATTATATGGAAACAACAGGATACTGACAATAATAAGTTATTTTGGTGTGATAGCGGATACAATATATTAAAAGAAGACAAATTGGAAAATGGTAACAAAAAAACAAATTTTTCGTTATATATTGCATCACAAAGAGTAGAAGAAGCTAAAAATAATAATACATTAGACTTAATTTCTTCTAATCAAGATTTTATTGAAATTGAACAGAGGGCTAGAGACAAAAAAGATGAATTTTTACTAAAACAGAGACAACTTCACTCTTATGATATTATCAAAAAATTAAAGGAAGAAAATATTTATCCCTATCAAGATAGTCAATCGTCTTCTGAACAAGTTGCTCGTAATTTATATGACAGAATTATAGTTAAAATACATGAGAAAAAGCCTAATGTACTGAAAACAAAAGAAACACGTCAATTTATTGTTTCAACCGTTAAAGTTTTATTAGAACGTGAACCAGAACATTTTGCCAATATATTACAGAAATTGCTGAATCTGACTTCAGAGGAAACTAGTGAATTTTCAAAACTATTGGATGAAACGGATCTATCCAATATCATTAAAACATCAACTATGGTGTCTAACCGTTTAAAGTTTTTAGAAGCTTTAAGGATGTTGGTTTATGGGGATATTGCCGACAAAGTAAAAGAACGTTCTCAATTGCACAAAATAGTTGCTCGAGAAGCGTGGATTTTTGGCGAAGAGTATAATTTACAAGCTTCAGACAAAACATTTGATACGACAATATCAGAAATTCGCAAAACTATTCCTAATTTCTGCGGAGAGTATGAAGTAGAAGGTGGTAGTAAAATTCCTGATTTATTTTTTACATCAAAAAGATTTTTTGCAGACCAACCATGGGCTTTAATTGTCGAATTGAAAAGACCGAAAGTTTCCATTGGAATTGATGAAGTTCAACAGATAAAAAATTATTATAATATTTTGAAGAAGCGTCCAGAATTTGCAAATTGGAAAATTGATTTCATCGTCGTATCATCTGATATAGATCAAGATATTTATGATGGAGAGATTAAAGATAAAAGGACTGGTTTACTAAGATACTCAGAAGAAAATCTTCTTAAAAAAATTTATGTAAAGCGTTGGGGTGATATTTTAGATCAAAATAATTGCAGTTATGCAAATTTAAAGTTATCTTTAGATATGGATATGGATCAAGATAATGGAGCTCAATATATCAGGGACAATTTTGCAGACATTATTGACTTAGATAGTATGATTCAAGTATCAAAAGGAAATGCAAAAACGAGTTCGTAAATTGCACACAAAGCCTCGCCAAAAAAATCATTTTTTTTATGCGAACCTCGAGAGTTGAACGAGTAGAGTTCAGCAGTTAGTTAGCTTTTAAGAACGAAGTGAATTAAAAGCTATACGATGCGAAAGGGGCCCACTTGTGGGAATACCCAAATCTCGTTAGGGTTGCCAATGTAAACGGTAGGTATAAAAGCTGCTGTTTTGTTCTTTTTGATATTGAATTCTTTTTCTTGTTCTTTTTTCTTTTGTGTGTTTTGTTTCCAAATTTTACGGGGAGAAATGGGATTTTCTAGTAATTGCCATTTTATTTTATTCGGAAAATGTGTTAAAATCATTACCTCCGGAGGTGTTAGAAACCATGTGTTATTAATGGAACGCATGATTTTTACTTTTTCAGGATTTTTTTTGCGGGATCGTATTTCTTTTTTGTAATCCTTAATGCGGGTTATATCTGCAAATGCGATATAGTTTCCGTTCATTGCCCAAGTTATATCCAGCAAATACCAATCATTGTTGATCTGTACGGCATTCCACGCATGAAGTGATTGTGATGCGTTTTCCAAGGTTAAATCATATCCTGCCGATCCATTAATACGTTCTGCATTTAAATGTGCCAAACGACACATTTTTAAAAATAAATCGGCAATGTCTCCACAAATTCCAACTCGTGTTTTATAAGGATTCCCACTGTTGAGTTTATATGAATGCTTTTTTTGATTGTTTCCGGTTATAATGGTCGCTTTGAACGAATCATATTCAATGTGATATGCAATCCACGCAAAAATAACTCGAACCTTTAATTTTTCATCGTGTTGATATGGACGAATTAAATAATTGACTAAATCAGATATTTTTTCAAATTCCGGCGCATTTTTAGCATATAAATCAACCGTTTGATAAGATAATGTCTCAGGTGTATTACTTGTTTCCGATTTGTATGGGGTTGACAACTTAAAATAAACAGGTTTTGGTCCTAAAGCTAAAACCGGAACACAATAAATAAGAAAGGGAATTAAAAGAATATATTTTATCAATTTAGTTTCTTGAAATAAAAATCCTCTGTTTAGCAGAGGATTTTTAGCTGTAATTAAGCGGCTTTTTCTATTTCTATATGACAGGAACAATTATCTTCTAAGAACCATTTTCGGTCATTAAATTCAGATTTTTTACCTGTATTAAATTGGCTGTATGGTCTGAAATATCCCATTACACGAGTCCAACATTCTACCGGTTGACGTTCTTGTTCATTGAGTTTTAAAATTTCATTGTCTGTCATAGACATAAGCTGCTCCTTTTTGGGTTTAAATTTATATTAATAACCACAATATATAGATGGTATAAAAGAAATAATACTATATCTTGTGTTTCTATATTTATTCATAATATTAAAAACGTGATGAAGTCAATACGTTTTTTTTATTTTTTTCATAGAGTCTTGAATCATATATAAAAAAATTTTTAAACGGATACAGAATTTTTTTTTGAAATATTTTTTTGTTTGGATCTTTGGATATGCTTTTTTTTGAAAACATATTGATTTTTATATTGTTTATACTGAATTGTGATTCGCTTTTTATTTCAAAATATTCATTTTTCAAAAAAGATAATCAGTTGTGTTGTTTATTTTGAAAAAAAGATAAAAAAACAGACGAAAGGATGATTTTTACTTGCAATACGAATATATGTGGTTTATGCTATCTACAGCAGGTTGCCTGCTTAGTGATTGAGTTCAATCAAACTTAACAAAGGAGTATTTTATGCTTAAACAAACATTATTAGTTGCTGGTATTTTAGTGGCTGCGACATCAGCATCTGCTTTGGAATCTACAAATCCGTTTTTTGGTCCGGCAAAAGGAACAACAGCTTCTACAACATCATATAGTTTTGCTAAAGGTTCAGTTAAGAATGCTTCGGCATATGCTAAAGGATATGATCATGTTGTTTCTGAAAAATTATCTTATGGTTTGACAGATAGCGTGTCATTAGACGGTACAGTTTCTAATGATTGGTCAAAAATAAAAGTTGCCGGTTTGGGAACAGATACAGATGATAAAAATATTGATTTTGAATTAGGTTCTACATGGAATGCTTTAACAGGCAAAACAAAATTGCAATTAAGTGGAGCATATGGTCAAAGAGAAAGTGATTCTTCTGATAATTTAGGGGCTTATAAATATGTTGCCGGTGCTGTAAAAGCCGGTTATACCATGGGTGTTTATACACCATATGTTGCTGGTCGTGTAGAATTACCTGTTGCTCAAAATTCCAATGCAGACAACCATGCTAAATATGAAGGTAAAGCCGGTTTATATGTTTATTGTCCAAGACAAAAATGGGCATTGGATAACGGTGTTCGTATCAATTATGATGAAACAGATGAATCAAGAGTTGTTTCTTATGATTTAGAAGCTTCCTATCATTTGACAAAAAATTGGGCTATTAGTGCGTTTGGCTCTTATGCTTTAGATGGTCAAGCAAAATATGATACGGAAATTCATGATAAAACAATTGGTTTAAGATTGAGAACATCTTTCTAATTTGTTTAATTATATTTCAAAAAAATACCTTTCATATTTGAAGGGTATTTTTTTATTGTATTTCAGAAAGTAGATTGGCAGATGTTGATATTTTTACCAAACTGTGGGTTTGTATGGCATAGGGGGTGTAGACGATCAAAATATAGGAATATCAGTGTTGGTTAGTGAATGTTTATGGAATCGAGATATTGTATAAATAGTTTTGCTTTGCCATAGGAATTACGAAGTTTCGAGATGGTGCTCAGTATGAAATAATTAGTTAATAAGAGTGTTAGGTAGTGGAAATTTAAGGGTTTTAATTTAATATTGTTTATTTGTATGTGTTGAAGTGAATATCTATTTTTTATCTTTTGCATGGTTTAAGAAATTCTTTTGTGTTACTCTATGTTGTTCATTTTTTACGTATAATAACGGATTTGTCTTGCAGTAACAATTTTTTACAAAAAAAAGATATTGATTTATGTGTGAAATCTAGTGTTTTTCGACTTTTTTTGAGGCGGTAAATCTGTTTTATGTTTTAATTGATATGATGAGGTTTAAACGGACGGAGCATTTTTGTTTTATTCTTTAAGTTTTTTTATCAAAAAAAACGCCTTTCATAAGAAAGACGTTTTTTTTAACTATATTCGAAAATTATTTTTCGATTTTTGCAACCACACCGGCGCCAACTGTATGACCACCTTCACGGATAGCAAAACGTAAACCTTCGTCCATAGCAACCGGAACGATTAATGTTACTTTTAATTTAACATTATCACCCGGCATAACCATTTCAACACCTTCAGGTAATTCAATTGTACCTGTAACGTCTGTTGTACGGAAGTAGAATTGTGGACGATAGTTAGCAAAGAATGGAGTATGACGACCACCTTCTTCTTTGCTCAAAACATAAACTTCTGATTCGAAGCATGTGTGCGGTGTAATTGTGCCCGGAGCAGCTAAAACTTGACCACGTTCAACTTCGTCACGTTTTGTACCACGGAGTAAGACACCAATATTATCACCAGCTTCACCTTGATCCAACAATTTACGGAACATTTCAATTCCTGTACATGTTGTTTTTGTTGTCGGGCGTAAACCAACGATTTCAACTTCTTCACCAACTTTGATAACACCGCGTTCTACACGACCTGTAACAACTGTACCACGACCGGAGATTGAGAATACGTCTTCAATCGGCATCAAGAACGGTTTGTCTTTTGGACGTTCTGGTTGTGGAATGTAAGCATCAACGGATTCCATTAATTTTAAGATAGCATCACGACCGATTTTGGCATCGCCATCATCCAAAGCAACTTTTGCGGAACCACGAATAATAGGAATATCGTCACCAGGGAATTGATATGAAGATAACAATTCACGAACTTCCATTTCAACTAAGTCTAATAATTCTTCGTCATCAACCATGTCAACTTTGTTCATGAAAACAACAATTGCAGGAACGCCGACTTGACGAGCCAACAAGATGTGTTCACGTGTTTGAGGCATTGGACCATCAGCAGAAGAAACAACCAAAATTGCACCGTCCATTTGAGCAGCACCTGTAATCATGTTTTTGACGTAGTCAGCGTGTCCCGGACAGTCAACGTGTGCATAGTGACGGTTTGGTGTTTCGTATTCAACGTGAGATGTAGAAATGGTAATTCCACGAGCACGTTCTTCCGGAGCTTTATCGATGTTTGCATAATCAACAAATGCAGCACCGCCTTGTTCTGCCAATACTTTTGTAATAGCAGCGGTTAATGTTGTTTTACCGTGGTCAACGTGGCCGATTGTACCAATGTTGCAATGCGGTTTATTTCTTTCGAATTTTTCTTTACTCATTATAAATTCCTTAACTGATCAGTGTTAAAAAATAAATCCTCTTAATAACGAGGATTCCCTTAATTGGAGCGGGTGATGGGAATCGAACCCACGTGATCAGCTTGGAAGGCTGGAGCTCTACCATTGAGCTACACCCGCTTATAATCGGGTCTTATGGTGGAAGGGGAAAGATTCGAACTTTCGTAGACATAAGTCGGCAGATTTACAGTCTGCTGCCATTAACCACTCGGCCACCCTTCCGGCCCAACAGACACTCTTGCTTAACAAGAGGTCTTCATTATGCCGTGAAAAAATAAACTTGTCAAGCACTTTTTTATAAATTCTATAATTGTTTGTTTTTAAATGATAAAATTTCATTTTTATAGATAAATTTTGTTTGGAGGATAACTTTTTTTAGAAGAAATGAGAATAGAATATAAAAAATGAGTATGTAGATTAATAGATAAATATTTTGGCGAATAATAAGAAGAAATATTTTTTGTAGATTTTTTCTGTATTTTGTGTTATAATGTTTTTTACATTATTAAAAATAAGGAAAAACAATGTTAAAAAAAGCAAAATTAATTTTAAAAAAATCATTTCATCGGCGATTTGGGTATTTTGGTAAGTTACAACAAGAATTAGCACAAAAAAAAGAAAAATGGATCTTGATGGAACAGGAAATGCATAAAGCGTGTGCTGATTTTTGTGCGGCAATTGGTGGAATGGAAATTAATAATATTAAAAAAATTATGAAACAATATCCGAATGTTATACATCGACCGGCAGTAGAGGATTATAATCCTCTTGGAAAACTATCCAGAGCATTGTCTTGTCAGAAATATATTCCAGAAGTTGCTGAATTGTTTATTTATTTAACACAAAACGGAATGCGGGCAACACAACAAGATGTTGCAAATTTGTTAATACAGGAACATAATGTCCCGTTGTTAAATTATTTGTTTATACAACAACCAGATTTATTACCGACCAATTTAGGAGTTGATACCAATAAATATGTTTCAACAGCTGTTTTTGGACAGAATCAAGCCGGGTTGTTGATGTTATATACATTGGGGGCAGTATTGCCTAAAAATAAAGAGGAACAACTATCTTCTCAAATTCACATGAATATGCGAATCTCTCATAATTATTATAAAAGTGATGCTTTTTTTGCATCTCAATTTTTGCGTAAGCATGAACAAATAAATCAATAGATTTTGTGTGTTTGGAATAGTTCTATGGAATAGATGATTCTGTTATATAAGACAGAAACCAATTAGCTTTATATGTTCTTTTCTCGGAACAATAATGGTTATTTTTTTGAAACAGAGATACAGGTTTTATTTGTTTAAATAAAAAAGACCCCTGCAGACTTGGCCGGGAAGGGCTAGCTACAATAAAAAGCCTTACGATGCGTAAGGCTTTTAAGAATATTGGTTTGATATAAGTATAATTAAGCTTTTTTTACTTCAAATCGGATAGAGGAATCACCCAATTCTTCTGCTGCAATATCTTGATTAATGCTACCTTGTGTTAATACCAAAGCTAATACTTGTTCTTTAATATAAGAACTATGTTCGGCAATGGCAGTACAAACCAATTCTGAATCACAGGAGAATGAAAGATTGATTCTGTCTGAAACATCTAATCCATTTGCTTTTCGGGCTGATTGAACCATGCGTACGAAGTCACGGGCAATACCCTCTTTTTCCAATTCAGGCAAAACTTCGGTATCTAGTTGGATAACAGCTGTATTATCCGGTAATGGTTGTCCGTTTAATCCAGATTTCATAACAAGCCGTAATTCATATTCTTCCGGTGTTAATGTTTGTCCGCCAATGGATAATGTGGCATCTTCATTTTGTTTCCAATTGTTTGTTTTTGAAGCTGCCATGATGTCTTTCATGTATTTTCCTAATCGCTTGCCGATTAAGGGTGTTTTTAAATACAAAAATGTATCCGCAACAGATTGAATATCAGTGCTTAATTCGATGTTTTTGACATTAACTTCATCTTTTAATACTTCTACAAAATCATAAAGTTGGGTTGCCTTTTCACCGGCTAACATCATTGATTTTAATGGTAAGCGATTGCGTAATTTGTGCTCTTCACGAATCGATTTTACGGTTGATGAAATCATGCGAACCAAATCCATTTGTTCCATCAGTTTTTCATTGATTGTTAAACCTGATACATCCGGATAATCTGTTAAGTGAACGGATTCTTTTCCGGTTAATCCCCGATAAATATACTCGGTTGTCATTGGCATTAATGGTGCCATGATGCGACAGAGTGTTTCTAATACTGTATAAAGTACATTAAAGGCATTTAAATCTTCGCCGTCCCAGAAGCGAGCCCGTGAACGTCGAATATACCAGTTATTTAAGATATCCAAAAATTCCGCACAGGCATTACAAGCTTGATTTAAGTCATAACCTAACATGGCAGATTTGACATCTTCTGTTAATAAGCGTAATTTTGATAAAATATATTTATCTAATACGTCCGGAGAATCGACGGTTTTTGTTGCTTTAATCCCCTCTGCATTGGCGTACAGACAGAAGAAGTAATAGGCATTCCAAAATGGCATTAAAGCTTTTCGAGCATTTTTTGCCACTTCTTTTCCTTCTTGATCTAATGCCACATTTCCACCTTTGATAACCGGTGAAGAAACAAAGAACCATCGTAAAGAATCAGAACCCATGGTATCCAAAATAATATTCGGATCTGGGTAGTTTTTCAGCTTTTTAGAAAGTTTTACACCTCCTTCGGCCATAATCAATCCTGTGCATAAACAGTTTTTGTATGCCGGTTTATGGTGTAAAGCCGTTCCCAAAACATGTAAGGTATAGAACCATCCCCGTGTTTGGTCAATTGCTTCTACAATAAAGTCTGCGGGGAAGTTTCTTTCAAATCGTTCTTTGTTTTCAAATGGATAATGTACTTGTCCTTCTGGCATGGAGCCGGATTCAAACCAACAGTCAAACACATCAGAAACACGACGCATCATTGTTTTTCCGGATGGATCATCCGGATTCGGATAAACAACGTCATCAATCATTGGTCGATGTAGATCATTTACTTCAATTCCGGTTTTTTCTTTAATTTCTTTGACGGAACCGAAAACATCTATACGAGGGAAATCCGGATTATCTGATTTCCATACCGGAATAGGAGTTCCCCAAAAACGATTACGGGAAATAGACCAATCACGAGCTCCTTCTAACCATTTACCGAAACGTCCATTTTTAATGTGTTCGGGTGTCCAAGTAATTTCTTGGTTTAAAGCGACCATTTCATCTCGAAATTCTGTCACTTTTACAAACCAACCACTCATTGCTTTATAGATTAATGGTTGATCTGTTCGCCAACAATAAGGATAACTATGGGTAATTTGTTCTTTTTTAACTAACTTACGATTTTCTTTTAACCACAACATAATTGGTTCGTTTGTTTCAAAAACCTGTATGCCTGTATAATCGGGAACTTCTGCCGTAAAGCAACCGGCTTCATCAACCGGACAAACAACCGGAAAATCAGAACGAACAGAACGGCATACATCAAAGTCATCTTGTCCGAAACCTGGGGCAATATGAACAATACCTGTTCCATCTTCTGTTGAAACAAAATCACCGGCTAATACTTTAAAACAGCCTTTTTCTTTTAATTGTTTGAAATATGGAAACATGGGTTCGTATGATTGACCAACCAGTTCAGCACCCGTAATAGTGCCAACAGCTTGTGCGTGTTGTAATTGTTGTTTATATCGTCCAAGTAGTGCCGTAGCCAAAACATATTTTTCATTTCCTTCCTGCATGATTGTGTATTCAACATCTTTGCCGACAGCAATCATTAAGTTAGAAGGCAATGTCCATGGTGTTGTGGTCCAAACTAAAAGATTCAATCCGCTTTCCAATTTGAATAAAACCGTAATAGCGGTATCTGTTTTGTCTTTATAACCTAAATTAACTTCAAAGTTTGAAACGGGTGTTTGTGCACTCCAAGAATAGGGTTGTACCCGATAATCTTCATAAACTAAACCTTTATCATAAAGAGCTTTAAAATTATGGATAATAGATTCCATAAACGGTAAATCCATTGTTTTATAATCGTTATCAAAATCAACCCAACGACCAATGCGTTTAAACATGTCGGTCCAAATTGTGGCGTATTTTAAAACATTTTGACGGCAAAATGCATTAAATTTGTCCATGCCGTATTCTTCAATGGCTTTGTGTCCGGAAACACCTAATTCTTTTTCGGCTGCCATTTCTGCCGGTAATCCGTGACAATCCCACCCTAAACGACGTTCAACACGTTTCCCGTTCATTGTTTGAAAACGGGCAATTGTATCTTTTACATATGAAATCATAATATGTCCATAATGGGGCAATCCGTTTGCAAACGGGGGACCGTCATAAAATACAAATTCTTCAGCTTCACGACGAATTTCTATTGACTTTTCAAATGTTTTTTCTTTTTCCCATGAAGCGATAACATCTTTTTCCATTTCCGAAAAATTGATTTTTGCCGGTAGTTCCGGATAATATTTTTGTTGTGCCATTGTTTTTTTTCCTTTTTGTTTAATATTGAATGCAAACAGTATGCCAAAAACAGAATTGAAAATCAAGTAAAAAACACGATATTAATCAATGTATTTTCAAATGCATTTTTATTTTCAAAATGTATCCGAGGAATATTTTTAATCACGATGATACGGATGTCCGTCAATAATGGTTTTTGCCCGATATATTTGTTCGGACAAAACGACTCGTGCAAGCATATGTGGCAATGTCATCCTGCCGAAAGATAATTTGTAATCTGCCCGTTGTTTTAAAAAATCTGCATGTCCGTCTGCACCACCGATAAGAAATGCAATAGTCGACTCTCCGGCATTTTGCCATTGTCGGATTTTATCGGCAAATTCACGAGATGAAGGTGTTTTACCGGTTTCATCTAATACAACAATTTTTGCATCAGAGGGAATTGCACTGAGCAATAAATGAGATTCGGCTTCTTTTAAGGCTAATCCGGATAATGCTTTTTTTTCTTCTAATTCTTTTATGGTAATATTCCACCGTGTTTTACGGATATACTCTTGAATAAGAATATTTTCCGGTGATTGTTTTTTTAATTTGCCGATAGCAGTAATGATGATGTTCATTGGATTGGTCGTTTACAATATTTGTTTGGGAGTAGGTTTGTTATGGTTTCAATTGTCCAACCTTGTTCATTTTGGGCAGGGACAATAACACGAGCCGTACTTTGACTGTAATCTGCAATATATTCCCGACATTTTCCACAGGGAGATATAATATATCCGTCTATATCCCGAACGGCAACAATCATATCAATCTCCATTCCCTTTTCAGCAGTTAATGCGATACCGATTGTAATGATTTCTGCACATGTTGCAACAGATGGTTGTGTTGTTCCCACATGGAGACCCGCAAAAATTTTTCCGCTTTTTGTTATTAATGCCGCAGCAACAACGGTATGATGTCCTTCTTTTTCATATCGTTCTTTTAAAAGGGTTCGTGCTGTTTCAATCAGTTTTTCCGGAATTGTTTTTTCCATTTTAATTATCCTTTTCAATTAATCCTTCTATCATTTTATCCATGGCGTCTCGTTCAGTTTGATTATATTGAGGCGTATTGTTGTTTTGTTCTTTTTTGATGGCATTTTTCAATTTGTTTTTGGCTTTTTTTTCGGCGTGTTTTTTTATGCTTTCCGATGCATCTTTTTTTACCTCTTTAACAAAATTGTCTATTGCCTTTTGATGTGATTTTTTGGGTAAAGTATGTGAACGTTTTAATTCGGTTCCGATTTTTTTCTCTTTGGTTTCTTGTTGCGATATACCTAAATCAGATTGAACGTTTTCCGGTATAAATTTTTTCATAAAGTTGACTGTTTTTTGAATATAAACTAATGAAACATTACTTTTTTTCAATTCTTCCATTTGATCATCTGAAATGGCAACGGAAATGCCTATATACACAAGAGCCATTAACAAAACAGCACGAATAACGCCAAAAATCATCCCAAGTATACGGTCCAATCCGCTGAGAGAACTTTGACGTAATTTTTTATTAATATGGGAGTTGATTAAGGTCATTATAACTAAAATAATTAATGCAATAAGTACGGAACCACATAAGCCAGCCAGTTTTTCATTTTCAATAAATTTTTGCATAATCGGTTGCATATGAGCATAACTGAATACGGCACCGAATGCTGCTAAAATCCAAGAAGAAATACCCAGTAATTCGGTGACAAGACCTCTGTAAAGAGCAAACAAAATTGAAAAAACAAGTGTACCTAATGCAATAATATCAATAATTCCCATACTCATAATAAACTCCTTTGTTTATCCTTGAAAAGTTTCTGCAAGTGTTTTTAAATGCCCGATATGTGTTAAACGCATAGATGATTTTTTAAGTGGTTTTTCTTGGCGAGATGGCGGGATAAGTGCTCGTTCAAATCCTAATTTTTCAGCTTCTTTTAATCTTAAATCAGGTTGAGGAACTGCACGAATTTCTCCGGATAAACCAATTTCTCCGAAAATAATCATGTCTGCGGGTACCGCCCGTTGTGTTAACGATGAAATAATGGCGGTTGCAACAGCCATGTCACAGGCGGGTTCTGTTACACGCAAACCGCCTGCGACATTTAAGTAAATATCTTTATTGACAAGAGAAATGCCACAGCGTGTTTCCAAAACAGCCAAGACCATGGCCAACCGATTAGCATCCCAACCGACAACGGCTCTGCGGGGAGATACACCGCTTTGGGGAGCAACAAGTGCTTGTATTTCAACCAACATTGGACGAGAGCCTTCTATACCGGCATATACGCAACTACCGGCGACATTGCCTCGTCGTTCGGCTAAAAATAATGCGGACGGATTAGGAACTTCTCGTAATCCTTCTTCGCCCATTTCAAAAACACCGATTTCATCTGTAGCCCCAAAGCGATTTTTAACTGAACGCAAAATGCGAAAATGATGACCTCGATCACCCTCAAAATAAAGTACAGTATCAACCATGTGTTCTAAAACACGAGGTCCTGCCAATGTACCTTCTTTTGTGACATGTCCAACTAAAAACAAAACAAAATTACGTCGTTTTGCTAGTCGGATTAATTCATGTCCGGCTGAACGAACTTGTCCGACTGTTCCGGGGGCGGAATCTAATGTGTCCGTGAACATTGTTTGAATAGAATCGATGACAACAATATCAGCTGTATCCGGTGAATCCAATGTTGCAACAATATCTCTTACATTTGCTGTACTT
Organism: Alphaproteobacteria bacterium; assembly: GCA_015062385.1. Lineage (GTDB taxonomy): Bacteria > Pseudomonadota > Alphaproteobacteria > CAAHEQ01 > UBA3637 > RGIG4140. The sequence continues at coordinate 57,938 of SUUT01000004.1, forward strand.
GCTAAATCTACGGTTGCATTTGCCAGTCCTAAACGCATGGCTCTTAATCGAACCTGATCAACAGATTCTTCTCCGGAAATATAAATACACTTTGTTGGTGAACCGTTTTTGTTGACCCCTTGTGACAGTTTAGATACGGCCTGTAATAATAAAGTTGACTTGCCTATTCCGGGGTCTCCACCGACAAGAATAACCGATCCGGGAACCAAACCGCCTCCGGCAACCCGATCCAGTTCGCCAATTTGAGATTTTAATCTGAAAACAACTTCCGGAGCTCCTTTTAAATCTGAAAAAATTATTTTTTTTCCTCCCCGACCACCTGTTGCGGTTGGGCTTTCTTTTTGTGGTTCTTCTTCCTCGATAATCGTGTTCCACTCTCCACAAGCATCACATTTTCCGGTCCAACGGAGATAGATGCTACCACAAGATTGACAGACATACCGTGTATTCTTTTTTGCCATTATTTTACAGCCTTTACCTCTACGTTAATTGGTCCGGCAGCACTGCCGGTAACGAATTGCCGTACATATGGATTTGTTGTTTTATCTAATTCTTTTACTGTGCCAATCCAAATAATTTTTCCTTCATATAACATTGCGATTCTATCGGCAATCTTACGGGCGGAACTCATGTCATGTGTAATTGTTAATGCCGTTGCCCCTAATGTTTTGACGGTGGAAACAATTAAATCATTAATAACATCAGACATAATCGGATCCAACCCGGTTGTGGGTTCATCAAAGAAAATAACAGCAGGATTTGTTGCAATGGCGCGGGCCAATCCGACACGTTTTTTCATGCCCCCGGATAAATCCGAGGGATAGACATCGGCAACAGTTTCGTTTAATCCGACTTGTGCCAGTTTTTCAATGGCAATTTTTTTTGCTTCCGCAGGAGATATTTTTTTGTTTTGAGTAAGCGAGAAAGCAACATTTTCCCAAACATTTAAACTGTCAAATAAAGCTCCGCTTTGAAATAGCATGCCGATTTGTGAGCGTAAAGCATCTTGTTCTTTCTTTGAAAGTTTATCTAAGTGTTTTCCATCAATTTCCACATGACCTTTATCTGGGGACAACAAACCTAAAATGCATTTTAACGTGACGGACTTTCCTGTTCCCGAACCGCCAATGATGACAAGGGATTCTCCAGGATAGATATCCAAATCAACACCCGATAAAACTTTTTTTGAGCCAAAACTTTTTTTGACACCGACAAGTCTGATTTTAGGATTTTGTGTGTTTTTTTGTTTTTTAAAAAGTGCCATAAATTTCTCCTAAATGGAAAAGAACAATTCCGTCAAAATGTAGTTGAAAATTAAAATTAAAATGCTGGATGAAACAACGGCATTTGTTGTTGCCTGACCAACACCTTGTGCACCGCCTTTTGAGTGGAAACCGTTATAACAGCCTAATAGAGTAATAATAAACCCAAAAACAGCGGCTTTTGTTAAACCGGAAATAATATCCATTGGTTTTAAGTATTCCCAAGTACTCATCAGATAGGTTGAGGCGTTAAAGTCTAATTTGGAAACACCAATCATATAACCACCGCAAATACCGATAATGTCCCCAATTAATACAAGTATCGGTAACATTAAAATACCGGAAACAATTCGGGGAACAATTAAATATTTAAAGGGGTTGGTTGATAGCGTGGAAAGTGCATCAATTTGTTCGGTCACACGCATTGTCCCGATTTCAGCGGCCATGGCAGCCCCAATTCTTCCGGCAACCATTAATCCAGCCATAACAGGGGCTAATTCTCGGGTGACGGCAACCAAAACAACCATTGCAACTGCACCTTCTGCCGAAAATTGAGCAAATCCTGTATATGTTTGTAAAGCAATAACCATGCCGGCAAATAAAGTTGTTAATGCAACAACCGGTAAAGAATAAAAACCAATCTCTATAAATTGTTTTAAAAACGCTTTACCATAAAATGGTGGTGTAAAACAATGGTATATTGTTTCTAATGCAAATAATCCTAATTCACCGGCAGATTTTAAAAATGATAAAACCACATGACCTAATTTATTTACAAATTGTAATTCTAATTTCACGGCTAAACCCTTTCTTACTTTGTTTCAACTATACTCTGAACAATCAAAAAAAGCAAACAAAAAGTGTGGTATGAAAAAAGGCATTTCGAAATGCCTTTTTAAAAATGAATATATTATGTTCTAACCGAAGGTTCTGTTCTGCCCGTAAATGTGTAAATATTTGAAAATTGTTTAAATGTTTCTACCAGTGGTTCTATGTATGTAAGTGCATTATGTGTTAACTCAGTTGGGTTTGTTTCTCGTTTCATATAATAGACCCGTAAAGTTGCTCCGCTACTGCCTGTTCCGGATAAACGCATAAAAATGCGGGCGTTGTCAAACAACACACAATATCCTTGTCGATGTGCCTGTTCTCCGGTAACGGGGTCGGTATATTCAAATATTCCTGTTTCAGTAATTTTAAAACCATTGATTTCTTTTCCGACAAAAGAAGACAGATTTTGTTCTAATGCATCAAGCATTTGTTTTGCCTGTTCTGAATCTAAGCCTTCATAACTTTGTGTAGAATTATAAACACGTCCGTATTTTTTCCAAAGTTCTTCCGTTAGTGTTTGAACAGATTTTCCGGTTAATGCAATAATGTTTAACCAAAATAAAATCGCCCAAATGCCATCTTTTTCGCACAAATGGAATGATCCCGAGCCAAAACTTTCTTCTCCGCACAATGTGATTTTTTGTGTTTCTAAAAGTGAACTGAAAAATTTCCAACCGGTAGGTGTTGCATATACCGGTAGATTTTTTGCTTTTAAAACATAGTCAACAGCATTAGCTGTCGGCATGGAGCGAGCTACCCCGTACATTTTTCCTTGATAGAACGGGATTTTGTCGGCATATTCTGTTAAAATGGCTAAACTGTCGGCCGGAGAAACGAAAAATCGATTGCCTAAAATCATATAACGGTCACCATCCCCATCGGAGGCAGCTCCAAAATCAGGTGCATCGGGAGCATACATTTTATCGACCAGTTCTTTGGCATATGTCAGATTTGGTTCGGGATGTAATCCACCAAAATCCGGAAGGGGATTAGCATTTTGAACGCAGTTTTTGGGAGCTCCGAGCATTTCTTCAAAAATACGTTTAGCATAGGGACCGGTAACCGCATTCATCGCATCATATATCATTGTAAAGCCATTTTGAAATAATGAGCGAATGGCATCGAAATCAAAAATTGTTTCCATGTATTGAGCATAATCATCAATAGAATCGACAATCTCAATAATCGTTGTTCCAAAGGATTGTTCTCCGATTTTGGATAAATCAATATCTGGCATATTGCAAGACCAATAATGATCAATTGTTTTTGATTTTTCTGAGATAATATCAGTTAAATTTTGTGGAGCAGGGGCTCCTTGTTCTGTATCATATTTAATGCCAAAATCACCGTTTGGTCCACCGGGATTGTGGCTTGCCGATAAAATAATACCGCCGAATGCTTTGCGTTTAACGATTAAATGAGAAGCTGCCGGTGTTGATAAAATACCGTTTTGACCGATAATCAGTCTGCCAAATTGATTCGCAATGGCAATTTTGATAATGGATTGAATTGCCTGAGCGTTAAAATATCTGCCGTCACCGCCGATAACAAGTGTTTGCCCTTCAAATCCGGTTAAAGAATTAAAAATTGATTGTACAAAATTTTCTAAATAATTCGGTTGTTTAAAAACAGATACTTTTTTACGTAACCCCGATGTTCCGCAAACTTGATCGGTATATGGTTGCGTTTTAATTGTACAAATTTCCATTTGTTGTCTCCCCCAATATTTTAATGATAATAAAAAGTATTTCTTTTATATCATTTGTTCATGGGGTTATCAAGAGTTTTTGAAAAAATATTTTCCATTAGGGCCAAAACTTCTTGTTTTGCAGCGTTTGCAGAAACAGAGGTCGGCATATTTAACCCGTTTTCTTTTAAATCCATCATTGTGAGCCCTTTTAAAAAGAGTTCACGGAATACGACACGTTCAGATATACCGCTAGAAAGTGTATAGTGAATTCGTCTGGAAAGTGCGTTAAGTAAAACACTCATTAATTGAGAGTTTTTACTTTTGCTGTATGTTTGACGATTACGGACAACAATCCAGTTTAAAGGCGGTTTTCGTTCAATCATTCGTTGTTGACGTGTTGACCAAACAACTTGTGAAAAATGACTGGGACCTTTTATTTTTAAAGAGTTGGTATCTACTTGTGCCAGTACATCTAAATCTACTAAACTATCATTAATCGGTGTAATTAAAGTATCTGCCAAAACCATTGCTTCTTGTGCAATGTCGTTAGAAGCCCCAGGTGTATCAATAATAATAAAATCCACCTTGTCTTTTACTTTATCAATTTCCCCACGGATTGTATAGATTCGGGCAATATCTTCATTCCAAAGTGTATGTTGGGACATCGGTAAGGGTAAACCCATATCTTTGCGAAAAGCTTCTCGGTTATCAATATAATGAGATAGAGAACCTTGTGGATAATCCAAGTCAAAAGAGGCAACTGTTTTTCCTAAACGAAGTAATCCGACAATGACGTGCATTGCAAGTGTTGATTTACCTGTTCCGCCTTTTTCATTGGCAAAGACAATAATTTTTGCTGACATATGAATCCTTTTATTGTAAATTTGGTTTTTAATTTTGAACTATATTTATTTATAATACTTCATTTTTTGTTTTTTGTCAAGTCATTTTGCCGATAATAGCATGTGTTTTGTTTAATTTTTCCTTGTTTAAATAAATTTGTTAACTTTTTAGTAAAACGGATAAAGAAACACAGACCGGTAGATGTGAAAAAAGGAAAGATTTTTTGTTTGTTGCAGGTATATAGAATTCTTGTGGTGTCACTTGACACCGAGGGACTTTGACAAGAAAAAGATGAATTGATATAATGCAAATGTAACAATAACAGGAGAAGTAAAATGATAATTAATTTAGTACGATTAATAGAAGTATTAAGTGCCAAAAGGAGTAGGCTTTATAAGATCGGCGTAATTTCGTATTCATTTAAGTTGAGCCGGGAAGGAGCTGAACGACTGGTAGATAAATATGGGGCAAATACGGTATTTAGACCGGAACAGCCGGATTAATCGGAAATATGGTACAGATTAACATTCACAACAATATGATACAATAAATGACGTTGACGTTTTGAATAAAACAATGTTGCAACTTGACATTCAAAACCAATATGATACAATATTCGCCAAGTTCTTCTTTTGTAGCCTTTAGTTGCAACTTGACATTCAAAACCAATATGATACAATTTAATGAAAAATATGTTGTTATGCCTTCAGTTGCAACTTGACATTCAAAACCAATATGATACAATAAATTTATTGAAGAATACAAGGAGTATTTGGTTGCAACTTGACATTCAAAACCAATATGATACAATTGACGACGCAAACGTTTTAAACGAAACGATGTTGCAACTTGACATTCAAAACCAATATGATACAATCCAGTTAATTGAAAAGTACGAGGATTTAAAGTTGCAACTTGACATTCAAAACCAATATGATACAATCAGTGGAATTTATTTGCGTTTGAATTTTCTGTTGCAACTTGACATTCAAAACCAATATGATACAATACATCCGAATAAATGGTTGAAAAAACGATTCATTTTTCGGATGCATTGTTTAAAAAATGATCTTTTTAAGCATGAATTTTGGGGCATTTTGGCATTTTTTTTAGGTGTTTTTTACGTTGTTTTTCTATCAAAACGATTCATTTTTTTACTTGATTCGCATTTTTTTGAGCACAAAACCGAAAAAATTGCCCATTTTTTTTTAGAAAATTATAAAAAAAATAAAATTATTTTAAAATAATTCAAATTGATCCGGATGTTTTTTACGTGTTTTTGCAATGCGATTTTGAATATGAATAATATTTGCAAATTGTTTGTCCGTAAAAAACAAAATGTTAATATCCCCATAGGCCGGATTATTGCGTTGAATTGCTCGTATAAATTTTTGCGAATTTTCTTGTGTCCCCGTAAATTGAACGTAAACAGAAAATTGCACCATTTCAAAGCCCTCATCCAGTAAAAATTTTCTAAATTTTGTTGCCGATTTTCGTTGTGCTGCCGTTTCTGTCGGCAAATCAAACATGACCATCATCCACATAAGTTTTCGTCCGTTGATTCGGTTAGTCATTTCTATCATCCTTAAACAAATAAGGAGAAAAATTAAATTCAATATTTTGTGTTTTATAAATATGAATCAAATCCCATACACATTGTTGCAAAAGCATATAGAGCGGAGACGAACCACTCATTGTGGCATATTCTTTTGTCAGTAATCCCGCAAATGCAGCTTTGTGTGTTGATGTTAATTCGGTTAACGATTCGTTGTTTAATAAAAGTTTATATACCGTTGCATCCACAATTGGTCTAAATGGTTCAATTAAATCATCTACCAAACAAAACGGATTAAGTTTATTATGATGTTCTATGCCATAAGCCGGATTTAGCCCCGCTGCAACAACATATCGGGCAAGTGCTGCCCGAATAACGGCATACCCGTAATTTAAAAAAGCATTGATTCCGTCTGAATCTCGGTTTCTGACAAAATTATTGCCGAATAATGATTTAAAATATAATTTTGCAGCGTATCCTTCTTTGTTGTCCGTATCTCCGGATAAAACAAAATGATGTAAATTGGTTAACGGATTTTCTTTTTCAAATAGTTGTAAAACCCGAGATTGGTTTTTGATTTTTTCCTGAATAATTCTTTGCCACACTTTTTTATAAAGCGGTTTTTTTTGTTCTATTTGTAAATATTGAATTTCCGTTTGTCGTACATGACCGATAAAGGACAGTAACATGCCACTAGGCAAATAATTGTGTCCTAAAATAATGAGGGGAATACTTTCTTCGCATAGTCGTTGAAGCAGATTTTGTGTATAGACAATTTGATGTGCCGTTATAATTAAGGCACAAATATGATTAAAGGGAACGTCAGAAACGTTCCCCTCTCTTTCAATACGTAAAAAACCACGATAAGCTGATAGTTTTTGATTGTTGGTTGCAATTTCTATAATTCTATTGGGCATGTGATATTCTCCCTGTTGGTGAAATGAAAACTTGTTTGGCTTGATATTTTTGCAAGGATTGGGCACTGGAACACCACGATTTTGAGTCTGCTTCTTCTTTTGCAATGTTATGGGGAATAATATAAATACGACCATCACTGGAAATCTTCTTTACTCTAAATAAAACTTCTGTTCTTTCCAATAACGGATTTTGAGTAAAGATTTGACGGACATAATTTTGAATGCCTTTGGGGAAATCTTCCTGATAGGCTTGTTCTTTTGTAAAGAAGCCCAAAACCATGTCATTGCGTTTTAAGCACATGATTCGTTTTGCGTTCGGATATCGGTTTTTCCAGTAAAAAATGTTTTCATTACGGGATGTCCGAATGGTTGCGTTATAATTAGAAATAATTTCACTTTTCCACTCGCCGGCATCTTTTGTCGGAACACCGTTTATTTTGTTAGTCGGATTAATTTGATAAATTTCAGCACAAAAATTACCTCCGCCGACAAACCATTTGAACGCCTTTGTTGCAGCTATTCTTAAATTTTGTACAGCCGTTGCTTCTTGTATCATTAATGCTTTTTTAATGGCTTTTTCAGCGGATGTTTTAGCATTTAAATATTTTGCTTTTCGTTCTATTATAAACCAGTTTTTATACGCATCGTAATAGGCTTGTTTATCTTCTTTTGTATAAAATATCGGAATATATTCCGTAATGTCTTTTTCTACGATTTTTTTGTTTGAACCATTACCGGTTTTAAAACGGGCGGTTAAGGAATTTTCATCAATAAACGATTTTAATCCGTAAGCCGTATCTTCATGTAGTTGACCGACAGTTGCATTTCTATCTGAAACATTTTTGAGTTTGGGTTTGTGCGAAATAGAAATATTTTGTACTTGATTGAGTATTTCTGATATACTCAATGTTGACGGCATAGGAATGTATTGTTTAATAATTGCAGCTTCCCGTTCTTTAACAAAATCTTTGATGCGGGTTCGTAAGTTTTCTTTTTCCTCTTTTGAAACAGATGAATCTTTAAATTTATAAAATTCATCTTTAAATTCTTCAATGGCAGAATATCGTACATTTTTCAGTTGATGTGCCGTATTGTTTATTTGTCCACGGTCAATGGTTGCAACAATTATAGCATCTATGGCATGATGATTATGATAAGACCGATATTCTTCGGCTTCTTCTTTGTTTTTATATTGATTTAATCCCCAAGACTTGCGAATCATAGCCGTAAGTTGTCCGACAACGGCTTGCACTGTTTTTTTACCGTCTTCACGCACAATCGGTAATAAGTAATCTTGGAGTAGGCGTGTCATATAACGGGTGTCATTTAGTGAACGAGCAATCGGACCTTCTTTTTCTTCAAATTTTGCCATAGCATTTTTGCTAAATCGCCATTGTTGTTCCAGACTTAATTTTTTGACTCTACGTTGAATGTCGGCCCATGTAATTTTAGGGGCGTACGTATCATCATGAAAGGCTTCAAACGGTGTTCTGTTGGCTTTTATTTTATTTGCCCATGCCGAAGCAATGACTTTATTATGAATGGAATTATCCAAACTGCGGGAGAACGGAATCAAATGTTCAATTTGAAACCGATCGCCGTTCATTAAATCAGCTACTGATATCTTTTCGCCGGTAAAAGGACACTCCCGACAATTAAGCGGATTTTCTCCTTTGGGTGTTCCCAGCGTTTTCCAAATTTTGTATTTTTCAATATCCCGTTTTGTCCATGCACGATTTTCTATTTTTTCATTTAATTCTTGTAAAATACGCTGGTTTTCCAGTTCGTTTTTATCACGAGTATCAGACAATTTTTTGCGTTCTTCCGTTGAAGCATTTAAATCACGGGCATATTCAATGGAAATGTCAAACGGTTTTCCGTATCTGTGGATTAATTCATTAACCAAATGCCGAATTTGATTTAAGGCCACATGAACGGTTGCATTATTGATTTTGCCATATTTTTCTTCCGGTGTTTTTGGATTATTTTTTTGCCCGATACAACTTTGTGCCAATATTTCACCATAATAGGGCAAAGTATTTAAACTCGTATGATTTTTAAAACTATGATGATATCCGACTTCTTTACAGGCAACGTCATAAGGCATTCCCAATTTCATTGCTGAAACAATTTTATTTAATGCTTTTTCGGATAAGGAACCATATCCGTCTTCTAAATCTACATCATATAAAAGAGCGGTTGCTGCTGATGTTGAAAAGGAAAATGTTGAGCACAAATATTGGATAATCAGTTTATCTTGTTGCTCTATGGAGAGTGTTTTAGGAAAATCAATGTATTCGGTTGGTCGGCTCAATACTTTTATGATTGTTTCTTTTTGTGAAACAGTTAATTGTTTCCATTCTTCGTAAACAATCGGAACCATCCCGATGGCGTGTTCCGTTGTGTCAACATAGATACCTTTTGTATTGGTATCCACAGAACCGGATTTGCGTTCAAAATTAAAAAGACCTTTTTTATCTAATCCTAGTAATTTTTTAATGGAACTATATGTTAAAATCGGCTGTTTTGTTTTAACGTACTCTGTCGGATTTTTAAGAATGTGAATTAATTTTTCTATTTGTTGTTTGGTAAGACCTTCGTATTCAGATGATGTTTCCGGAGCAAAAGTTAAATTTAAAATGTGTTGCCACATGCGGTGTTCCTGAAAAAGCGGATGTGCTTTTGCAATACGTCTTTCCTTTGGTTCAAACGGGCAAAAGCCTTCTTCCGCTTCTTTAAGCGGTCGTTGAAAAAACAAAATATTTTCTATTTTTTCCCGAACTTCCGGTGTTAATAGTTGTGGATAAAATTCTCGCTGTTTATCAAAAATTTTATAAAATTCTTCTTTATAGAGCTCCCGAAACGGAAATTCCGCACCGATAAATTTACCGAAGGCATCAAATGTATTTTTTAGCCGAATCGGTTGATTGGGCTTTTCTTGATGACACAAATATAAATATTCGCCATAGGTACGGGCATTTAATGTTTTTATTTTTTCTTGTAACAGACAGTACCCCTCTTTTAATTTTCCGCCTTCTTCTTTGTTGTCCTTTCGATTGGATAGAAATCCTTTTCTTTGTACTAAATGAAAAAAGATCCGTCCCAACTCGTAACAATCAACCTTTTTATCCAAAGCTAGGACACGCAGTAAATATGGATTAAGGGATTTTAAATTTTGTTGTTCCATACGAGATTGCGGAAACAAACCAAGTTCAACCAATGTTTTTAACAAAAATTGTTTTTGAATATGTTTGCGGGTTTGTAATTTTCGAGCTCCTCTTGCCATACGGCGTTTTACACAAAGGGATGCTTTTGTTTTGTCATCTCGTCCGTCATCAAAAATACGGACACCGGTATCAATCAAATTCATGTTATCAATATCATATACTGCCCATCCGATTGATGTTGCCCCCATATCTAAACCTAATCTATATTTCATTTTTATACCTTTCATCAAAAAATTAAATAATATTTTATGTGTATCATACTTTTTTACTAAAAACAAGTTGACAAATTATGAAAAATAGGGCATAGTGTTTTTATCGAAACTTTTTAGTGACAACAAAAATTGGTTTTGAATGTCAAGTTGCTAATAAGAAATTTATTTCGATATTAAACGCCTTTACTTCGGTAAGGGCGTTTTTTTATGATAAAAATAAAAAAATGATAACGAGTTCTTGCATTTTGAAAAAAAGTGACTATATGTGTATGCACTAGGTGCATCATTTAGAATAAGGATTAAAAATGACCGAAAAAAAAGAAGAAAAAGTTGAGTTTAAAGCAGAAGTCAGTAAAGTTTTGGATATTGTTATTCATTCGCTTTATTCAAATGCCGAAATATTTTTAAGAGAATTGGTATCTAATGCATCGGATGCGTGTGATAAGTTAAGATATGCATTACTTATTCATCCGGAATTGGCTCCGGAAACGGAACCGGCCAAAATTACAATAGAACCAAATGCAAAAAATGATACATTAACAATTACCGATACCGGTATTGGGATGACAAAAGAAGATTTGATTAATCATTTGGGAACAATTGCTCGGTCAGGGTCGGCTGAATTTGTTAATGCGTTAACCGGTGATAAACAAAAAGATATGGCACTTATCGGACAATTTGGGGTCGGCTTTTATGCGGCATTTATGGTTGCTGATAAAGTAACTGTTTACACACGTAAAGTTGGTGCCGATTCAGGGTATGTTTGGGAATCGGCAGGGGCAGATTCTTTTACAATCAGTGCGGATGAAACATTACCGATTGGAACAAGTGTGGTGTTGCATTTAAAACCGGAAGCAAAGGAATATTTGGAACCGGTCCGGTTACGATATTTAATTCGTCAATATTCTGATCATATTGAATGGCCGATTATTTTAAAAAACGAAGATAAAACCGAAACGATTAATTCATCCAGTGCCTTATGGGCTAAACCTAAAACTGATATATCACCGAAACAATATAAAGATTTTTATCAAACTGTTTCGCATGCTTTTGATGAGCCGTGGATGACGTTACATTATAAAGCAGAAGGAATTATAAATTATACGGCACTTATGTTTATCCCTACGAAACAGCCATTTAATTTATTTCAGCCGGATAGAAAATCAGGGATTCAGTTATATGTTAATCGTGTGTTTATATCTGATGATATTAAAGGAATTATGCCCAATTATTTGCGTTTTGTGACAGGAGTTATTGATACAAACGATTTGCCGTTAAACGTTAGTCGGGAAATGCTTCAAAAAACACCGGTAATTGCTAAAATTAAAAAGGGTATTGTTAAAAGAATTTTATCTGAACTGAAAAAACGATCAGAAGATAAAGCGGATTATTTGAAATTTTGGGAAAGTTTTGGTATCGTCTTTAAAGAAGGATTGTATGAGCCGGTTGATGAACGGGAAGAAGTTGCCGAGTTGTGCCGTTTTCATTCAACATTGAATGATGATTTTATCGGTTTTGCCGATTATGTCAATGCAATGCGACCGGAACAGGAACATATTTACTATTTGTCCGGAAAAGATGTAAATACCTTAAAAAATAATCCACAGTTAGAAGGTTTTATTGCTCGTAAAATTCCGGTGTTGTTATTAACGGATCCGATTGATGAATTTTGGGTGCAAACATATCAAGATTATAAAGGAAAAAAGTTTGTTTCAGTTATGCATGCGAAACAGGATTTGGAAAAAATTGCATTAGATACACAACAAGAAGGGGATGTATTATCTGAAAAACAATCTAAAGCCATAACGGAACAAATTAAAAAAGTTTTAGGCGATAAAGTTAATGATGTGCAGTTAACGGAACGATTAACAAAAAGTCCGATTGCATTAATTACACCGGAAGGGCAAATGAGTTTACATTTAGAGCAACTGATGAAGGCTCATGGACAACAGATAGCAATGAAAAGTGAACGTGTTGTTGAGATAAATCCCCGTCATCCGCTTATTTTGAAATTGGCAGATTTGATTGAACGAAAGGAATCGATAGATAAGGTAAATGATGCGATTTGGGTCTTGTATGATCAAACTTTGATTGCCGAGGGGGAACCGATTTCGGATCCGGCCTTGTTTACAAAACGATTGAGTCGTTTTATCTTATCCGGTTTATAAAAAATAGTGTCCGATATATTGTTTTTTTAAAAATACAGACTGTTATTTGGAGTCATTTAAACGGCAAATTTTTACGGCAGGAAACTGTTTGAAAATTTGCCGTGTTTTTTGCGAATCTTCAATTTTTTGAATTATTTTTGTTTTTCAATGGGTTGTTTCTTCTTTTTGAGGCTGTTTTTCTTTTAATGTGACAGGGTGTTTTTTTTGTCAACTCTGTCCATATTTTAAGGGATAATTTCTTAGTAAAAAAATAATTGTTTTTGAATGACTTTTCAAAAAGGTTTTTTGATGAATAAGAAATACATTGACAAGATGTGTTGAAAGGTGTTTGCTAAATCATACATATAGATTCGCATTACTATATATTGTGTTTAACAGATATAAAAGGAGTATAAAAAAATGTTAAATGTCGTGCAAGGGGAAGATAAAAGCAATATTGATTTGGGACCGTTGACGGAAGTTATTAAACGTGATGGCGAAAAACATGCTTTTGATGCTTCTAAAATTGCGATGGCAATTACACGTGCCGGTGAAGCAACCAATGAATTCAGTTCAGATGAAGCATGGCTTTTAACACGACAGGTTATTAAGGTTTTAAAACATAAATTTGCTTTTGGTACTATTCCGGCTATTGAGCAAATTCAAGATGTTGTTGAACAGGTTTTAATTTCTTCCAATTACTATAAAACGGCTCGTTCGTATATTGTTTATCGGGAGCAACGAGATAAAATGCGTAAAGATAAACATGCTGCCATTGATGCCATTTCTTCCATTAATGAATATTTGGATCGTTCGGATTGGCGGGTTAATGCCAATGCCAATCAAGGATATTCTTTGGGTGGTTTGATTTTGAATGTTTCCGGAAAAGTTGTTGCCAATTATTGGTTAAACCATGTTTATACGCCTGAAATCGGAGAAGCACATCGGAACGGTGATTACCATATTCATGATTTGGATATGTTGTCCGGATATTGTGCCGGTTGGTCTTTGCGTGTTTTGTTGACGGAAGGATTTAACGGTGTTCCGAATAAAGTGGAGTCCAAACCGCCACGGCATTTGGTTTCTGCATTTAGTCAGATGATTAATTTCTTGGGTACATTGCAAAATGAATGGGCCGGGGCTCAGGCCTTTTCTTCTGCCGATACTTATTTGGCTCCGTTTGTTCGTATTGAAAAATTAACATACGAAGAAGTTAAACAGGCAATGCAGTCCTTTGTTTTTAACTTAAATGTACCGTCTCGTTGGGGAACACAAACACCGTTTACCAATTTAACATTTGATTGGACGTGTCCGGAAGATTTAAAAGACAGACATCCGATTATCGGTGGTGTAGAACAAGATTTTACGTATGGTGAATTGCAATCAGAAATGGATATGATTAACAGAGCATTTTTGGAAGTAATGGGTGAAGGAGATGCAAAAGGTCGTCCGTTTACATTTCCGATTCCAACCTATAATATCACAAATGAATTTCCATGGGATTCACCAAATATAGAATATTTGTTTGAAATGACAGCGAAATATGGGTTGCCCTATTTTTCAAATTATTTGAATTCAGATATGAAACCCAGTGATGTCCGATCCATGTGTTGTCGTTTGCGTTTGGATTTGACTGAATTGAAAAAACGGGGCGGGGGCTTGTTTGGTTCTGCCGAACAAACTGGTTCTATCGGTGTTGTGACGATTAACTGTGCTCGTTTGGGATATTTGTATAAAGGAAATAAAAAAGAATTATACAAAAGATTAGATGAATTGTTGGAATTAGCCAAAACATCATTGGAAATTAAACGGAAGACAATTTCAATGCACATGGATAGAGGATTATATCCATATACCCGTCGTTATTTGGGAACGTTCCGTAATCATTTCTCTACAATCGGGGTTAACGGAATTAATGAAATGATTCGTAATTTTTCCTATGATGCCGAAAATATTACAACAGAGAACGGACGGATTTTTGCACAAGAATTTTTAACGCATATTCGGGAAAAAATGTTGGATTTCCAAGCTGAAACAGGAAATATGTATAATTTGGAAGCAACACCGGCAGAAGGGACAACTTATCGTTTTGCTCGTGAGGATCAAAAACGGTATAGCGGTATTATTCAGGCGGGAACAAAAGAGGCTCCGTATTATACAAATTCATCGCAATTGCCGGCAGGATTTACGGATGATCCGTTTACGGCATTAGATTACCAAGATGATTTACAAACGCAATATACCGGCGGAACGGTTTTACACTTATATATGAGTGAGCGTATTTCGTCATCGGCCGCTTGTAAATCATTGGTCAAGAGGGTTTTGGAAAATTATCGTTTACCGTACGTTTCTATTACGCCTGTTTATTCAATTTGTCCGAAACACGGATATATAGCGGGAGAACATAAATATTGTCCGCATTGTGATAAGGAGTTAATTGAAAAGAAACGGCGTGAAATGGAAGCACAGGGTAATATTTAAATCATAATAAAAGAAAGAGGAAAAAAAATGACAGATTTAGAAATTTTAAATGTAAGTGAACAAGAACGTCAACCGGTAGAATGTTGGACTCGTGTAATGGGATATTTCAGACCATACAGCCAATTTAATACAGGTAAAAAATCTGAATTTAATGATCGAAAATGGTTTTTGGAATCAAAAACATCTTGTGAATGCGGAATGGAAAAAGCAGCATAAGGAGATAAAGATGTTAACGGTTGCCGGACTTGTTCCGTTTACGACAATTGATTTTCCGGATAAGTTGGCAGCTGTTGTTTTTTTTCAGGGGTGTCCGTTGCGATGCCCCTTTTGTCATAATCCGAATTTGCAATTAACCGTATCAGATGATGTTATTAATTGGGATACGGTCTTGTCCTTTTTGCAGGAGCGAAAAAAACGATTGGATGGAGTTGTTTTAAGTGGTGGAGAACCGTTAATGCAGCCCGATATCGGTATTGCTGTTCAACAAATTAAGGAAATGGGGTTTCAGGTTGCTATCCATACGTCTGGAGTTTATCCAAATCGTTTGGCACAAGTAATTCCGCATATAGATTGGGTGGGATTAGATGTAAAAGCCCCGTGGGAAAAGTATGATTTGTTAACAGGACGGGCAGATTTGACAGGGAATGTACAAAAAAGTTTAAAAATTTTATCGGATTCATCTTTGGATTTTGAAGTGAGAACAACGCTTGATCCGCGTTATTTAACAATAGATGATGTTTATCAGATTGAAAAACAATTACGGATGTATAGAATTCCGACATATGCTTTACAAAAATATCGTACATTTGATTCGGATAAAAATCCTCCTTCACAAACTGCCATAGATTCATTTTTTGAAGAGAATGATTTGATTGATTTTTTAAATTCAAGATTTTCTAAGTTTATATGTCGTTAGTTGAAGCATTTTTTGTTAAAAAAAACAGTTATGTATAAAAACTTGTTTTTTAGGAAAAAGTAGTATATAATAATATAAATTGCAAGTTTGTTTTGGAGGGTGTTATGGCAGATGTGGATACAAATGACACAATAACGGAACAATTATCCGGTGATGAATTTTTAGCCCCGCAAGGAATTGATTTTCGGGAAGAATTAAAAGTTCTTGAAAAAGAACGAAACGGTTTGTTATATCGAAAAGAAGTTGCTGATCGTTTTTCGCAAACAGCACAGAAACGAATTGCTGAATTAGATGAGCATATTTTGTTGATTCGGCAATTTATCGGGGAAGATGATGTTTATTCCATTAAGCCGTTATCTGCTGAATTGGATGATAATGATATAGTGCGGTTGGCAATGCATCCGAAAAAAGGTGATATGGTCCGTCGAGGAGCTTTAACAGCGAAACAAAAAGAAATATTAGCACAAGAAGCAGAAGAAAAAAGAGAAAAAGAACAACCGGCAAACATGGGGCAAAAACCGGATAAATCACAGCCGAAACAACCACCGAAAGCAGGGGAACCTATTCAGCCGGAACAACCATTGTTGCCCCCGGAGATTCGTAAGGAATTGATTAAGCAACAATTATCTCAAAAGGATCCCCGTAAACAGAAAAAAGGCTTGGATGAATTAAAAAAGCCTGAAAACAAAGATTTAGGAAAAGACGATCCTCAGTTTAAAAAATTAAAAGAAAATGCAGAAAAAAGAGTTAAACGATTTGAAAAAATTAGAGAGGATTTACGTAAAAGTTTAAGACGTTTATTGCAATCCGATTCAATGGTTGTTAAAAAGAATTTAGATGCATTGACTGCCGGAAGGATTGGAGCTGGTGTTGCTGGTTTTAAAGAAATTGCTCAAACAACCGATCCGAGAGCAAATGATGTTGCTTTTGCGGCCGGTAATTTAGTTAAAGATGTAATGGCTTTATATAAAGAGTTTGATATTAAACCGGCAGAAGCTCTTTCTCGTGAAGCAATTAAAGATGCTCAACCGACAATTACCAGAAAAACCGGTTATAAAACAGAAGATGATCGTCGCATTGATCGTAATTCAACACAGAACAGATATTTGGGACAATCAAATGAGTTAAGTGCCCAAGAACGTGAAGAATACAAAAAAGTGAAAATGTTGTATGGTGTGGATGTGGATAAATTACCTCCGACTGATGTTGAAACGAATCATTCCATGGAAATAGTTCGCTCTATTGTGCAAGAAACAGCTAGTAATCCGCATGGACAATTAAATACAACAATGTTAGCTGCACAGGGAAAAGGTTCTCGTTAAGTTAATTATTAAAAAGTGGTAAAGTGATTCGCATTTTACCGCTTTTTTTTGAGATTCGTTTTTGAGTATTTATGTATTTTCAAAAATGATCCCTATGTGTGCTTATATTATAGATAAAATAAAATTAAAAAACACAAGATATAGATTCGTGTTTATATATATTGGGTCAAGTTATTTATTTTAAAAAATTAACAAAAAGTTAATTGCTTTTTGTTGAAAAATTTTTAATATAAAGTTATGAATAAGCAAAAACAAAAATAAGAATAAAACAGGTGATTTTTATGGAACAAAATGATTTAATTCATGAATGGCAAACGGTATATGGAAATCTTGAAAAAGAAGTCAATAACCAGATGGTTCTTCGTTGGTTAAAACGGAGTGTTCCTGAACGTAAAGAGGGAAATCAGGTTTGTCTGTGTTTTCCGACGCCTTGTATTGAAGAAATGATAAAACGCAATTATTCCGATCAGATTTTAGCTGTTTGGCAGCGGGAAAATCCGCAGATTGATACGTTAAAGTTTCGGGTAAAAGCCACTACGGCAAAATCAGTATCGGATGTTTGTTCGATTCCTACAACTTCAACACCGATTATTACGACTCAGTCTCAAAAATATATTACACATACACCTTCAAAAATAGAAATTGAAGTTTCAAGTGACGGTGAAAGTATTCCGAGCTATTTGGATGCAACACATACATTTGATTCGTTTGTGGTTGGAAAATCCAATCAGTTTGCTTATGAAGCATCTCGTCGTGTTGCAGAAGATACGGGTATTTCATTTAATCCGCTTTATATCCAAGCTCCGGTTGGTTTAGGAAAAACGCACTTAATGCATGCGATTGCATGGCGAATTAAAGAAATTTATCCGGATAAAAATGTTTTATATTTGTCTTCGGAACAATTTTTTCAGCATTTTATTAAATCTTTGCGTAAAAATAATACGGATTCATTTCGGGATTTGTTTCGAAGTGTTGATGTGTTGATGATTGACGATGTTCAATTTATTTTTGGGAAGAAAGCAACACAGGAAGAATTTTTCCATACCTTTAATCAATTGATTGCACGGGGAAAAAAAATTATTTTATCTGCCGATACCAATCCAATGGATTTGGAAAGTGTTGAAGAACGTTTAAAGACACGGATTGCACAAGGATTGGTTGTGCAAATTCAGCCGACAACATACGAATTGCGATTGGGTATTTTGCAGGAAAAAATGAAAACTGTTAAGACACAAATTCCAAATGATGTTTTAGATTTCTTGGCAAAAAACATTACTGCCAGCGTTCGGGAATTGGAAGGAGCATTAAAACGTTTAATTGCACAGGCAGAAATGTTAGGAACAGCTATTAATTTAGAAACAACACGGCAGGTATTAAGAGATATTTTACAAGTATATGAACGGCAATTTTCCGTGGCGGAAATTCAACAAACGACAGCAGCATATTATAATTTAAAATTAAGTGATTTAAAATCTACCCGACGGGATAGAAAAATTGCTCGTCCACGTCAATTGGCAATGTATTTAGCAAAAACGATGACGGCACTTTCTTTGCCGGATATTGGGGCACAATTTGGAAGAGATCACACAACAATTATTCATGCTGTTAAAACAATTGAAGGTTTGTTGGAAAGAGATGCACAGTTGAATACAGATAAAGAGAATATTCTTATTCGGTTAAGAGAGGGGATGATTTAATGAGTGTAAATCCGTTTCATACACCGTTTATGTTAGGTTTTGATGAATTGGAAAACATGTTTTTGAATATTGCAAAAGGTTCTGAAAGTTTTCCTCCGTATAATATTGAGCAAACAGGACCGAATACGTTACGAATTTCATTGGCGGTTGCCGGATATTGCGAATCTGATTTAGATGTTTCTTATGAGGAAAATCAATTGACTATTCGAGGAAAACAAGAAACTGCAAAAAATAAAAATTATATATATCGGGGTATTGCAGGTCGTTCTTTTATAAAATCTTTTGTATTGGCAGAGGGTTTGAAAGTAAAGGAAGCGTTCTTGGAAAATGGATTGTTGAATATTGATTTATTACGTCCGATTCGAGAAAAAAAAGCACAGAAAATTGCCATTAAAACGAAACAGGAAAATTCTTGTTTGATTGCGATGCAAGAGGAAGGTATGAATGGGTAAAAAAGTCATTATGTCTACTAAAATAGAAAATAGCGGGATATTACAGTCATTGACCATTTATCCGGATGAATCATTGGCATATATTAAACAAGAATTGATGAACAATGCGGTTGTATGGTCTATTTATAATTTTCAAGGGGAAAAAATGGGGTATGCGGCATCGAGAGAGGTTGCCTTTGCTGTTGCGAATCAAAATGCCTATATCGGAATGAGTGTACACTAGTAAAATGTACCTGTTTTGATAAAAAAAACTTGCTAAATTGAAAAAAAGGTTGTATAAACAAAACTACTGCGAGTGTAGCTCAATGGTAGAGCGGAAGCTTCCCAAGCTTAAGACGAGGGTTCGATTCCCTTCACTCGCTCCAAATATCTTCATGAAGGAGATTTTTTTATTTTTTCTTAATTTTTATTGATTAAAAAATGTATTTCTTTTACAATAAAAAAAGCATATTGCTAAAATGTGTATTCATTGTTTATGATGAAGAAGAAATTTTTAACAATACGATAACTTTGAAAAGGAATGCAGAGCAATGATTTATGGCTATATTCGTGTCAGTTCCGAAAAGCAAACACTTGAAAATCAAAAATTTGAAATTAAAAACTTTGTCAAATATTCAGATTTGAAAATCGATCATTGGGTTGAAGAAACAATTTCAACCCGAAAACCTTTAAACAAGCGAAAATTAAGTAAGTTGTTGGATTTATTAAAAGAAGATGACATCTTAATTACTTCTGAAATTTCTCGGTTAGGAAGAAGTTTACTGGAAATTATGGGAATTTTGCAAAGTTGTTTGTTAAAAGGATGTCAAATATGGACAATTAAGGAAAACTATCGTTTGGGAATGGATTTGCAATCAAAGGTTATGGCTTTTGCCTTTGGCTTAGCGGCAGAAATTGAACGTCAATTGATTTCTGACAGAACAAGAGCTTCGCTCGAAAAATTAAAAGCTGATGGTAAGCGATTAGGACGCCCCAAAGGATCAAGAGCAAGAGCTTTGAAACTTTCTAACAGTTCAGAACGAGTTAAAGTTTTAATATATGATGGATGTTCACAGGCAGAAGTTTCACGTATTTTAGGAGTTGATAAATCGACAATACATCGTTTTTTATTACGAGGTTGTCCTACATCTTCCGAAGTTTTGGAAACAGGAACTTTGTTTTCATCGGATGAAGACGATGATACACAAGATACATCGTCTTTGCAGTCATCCGTGGTCTCACAAGAGGTTGTTTCTGATAAAACAGTTGTTCAAGAAAATGTTTCAATGAAAATGGAAAATTAACTAAAAACTCCCTTGTTTGATGATGTTTTTGAAACTGTTAAAAAATGAGGGAGATTTTTTACTTATTGAATTATTTCATGCGGATAAACACCATAGAAAGAATTTTTGTTCATCCATCCTTTATAGGTATCATCTTGAAATGTAAATTCAACCAAACAAAGATTTGATTGTTTGGGGCATTCCTTAATTTTTCCCAATACATTTTTCTGAACATGGGCAATTATCGGTGATTTCTCGTTTTCTTTTTTATGTAAAGCGGCTTCTTCAGTGACAAGGATGTATCGAACTCCACTTAACATACGTCTGTGAACCCATCCGATAGTGCCATCAATTTCACGTATTTGACGCCATAATTCGTATTCATCAATAATTTCTACCGGATAATTTTTTACACGATAAACAAATTTGATTGGATATCTGGAACCGGGACCTGTTCGTAGATTGATATCTCCATGGCGAAAGGAAACAAATCGAGGAATTGCCAGTTCCTGTGCAAAGGAAACGGTTGATAAAAACAAAATAGCAAATAAACAAGCAAAAAATTTAAGCCCCATTTGATGCTTTTGTCCTTTCGCGTACATTTTTAACAACTCTTTTGTTTGGTCCGGCAGATTGATTTGTGCCATTTTCAGATGGTGTGTCCTCTTGGTCATTAATTAAAGAAACATCTTGTGTCGAAGATAATGTTTTGTCAGTTATTTCATTCCAACATACTTGATAAACAGGAACAATAATGAGTTGTGCAATAGCATCTCCCCGATGAATAATGATTTGTCGACGAGATGCATTTTGAACCAAAACATATAAAGCATTTCGATCCGCTGGATTAACAATTTGTGGGGCATCTAATACAATTAAACCCAGTTCCTTAGCTGTTTCCGGTAAAGAAACGATTTGTCCGCACAATCCGGATGGAATACCTATTCCAAAACCAATAGGTATAAGTGCCCGTTCACTCGGATCCATTTTTAAAACCGTTGGAATAGCTGCTTTTAAAAGCAATCCAACGTGATGTTTGGATACATATGAAGGCAATGGAAAATCCACACCGTCAGATGTTCTGATTATATGTAGTTTTGGTGTCATTTTTTATTCCGTTTCTATAACGGGTACATATTGCCAAATCTGCTTGAAATTGTCAAGGTTATTTTAAAAAAAAGAAATAAAAAGAAAAACATATTTACGAATGGCTGTCTTCATAAATATGTTTGGATAATATACCTTAGTACACGAAAAGGTTTTTTATATGCCGAAACCTTATTTAAATAATCGACCTAAAATACCGGGGGCA
Source organism: Alphaproteobacteria bacterium (assembly GCA_015062385.1). Classification (GTDB taxonomy): domain Bacteria; phylum Pseudomonadota; class Alphaproteobacteria; order CAAHEQ01; family UBA3637; genus RGIG4140. The sequence goes on from SUUT01000004.1 coordinate 80,064, forward strand.
ATAGATGAGAGCGGATGAAATTCTACTTGAGGATTCGCAGGCGTTCCCGTAATCGTATAGTTTACCCCCATTAACCCGCCATGTTTGGAATCTTTGAATAAAGTTCCGATAAGGGGAATTCTTCCTGGGAGACTGTTAACTGCGTATGCTGGAATAACAGAACCTGTTAAATGAATAGCAGAGGGCGATATTGTTCCGGTAAATGTTATTCCAAGAGATGTTCCGTAAATAACTCCATCATTGATTGTTAATGTTAGATGTGGTGTTAGTTCAAACGGAATAGAACCGACATTGAATGTTAATTCTTTTCCTCTAAATGCATCCATAATTCCTAAAATGGTAAATGCCTGCATTAAGAATCCCGGATTTTTTAAATAGAGATTTTTAAGGGCGAGAATTCCATGAATTGTACCGGAAGGATTTTGTTTCGCTGACAGTTGAGCATTTCCGTTGGCGAACGAATCTGATATATTTAATCGCTTCAATAAATCACCGATATTATGGATTAATCCGTTGACTTCTTGATTTGAGGATGTCAGGTTAATAGAATTGGCTTCTTTTCCTCGTGCAAAAACAAATAAGTTTTTCCAAAGTCCTTTTTGGCGTTTTGCTTTTATGGCAACTTGTTTTAATGGGGCCTCTGTATGGAGTGTTAATGAATCAAGTGAAATATCAGCGTCAATATTAATAAGGGATGTTTGAACAGGATTATTTTTTGTTTTTTCTTGGGTATTTTTAATGGATTGCTTCTTGAAAAATGGGGTATTTTTCAATTCGGTCATCAACCATTCTTTCCCTTTTATTTTGATTAATATGTCATTATTTTTTGTTAATTTAAGGTTTCCCGAAAAATTGCTTCCGGGGGCTTTTAGTTGATTGAGAATTATGCTTTTTTCTTTTGTGTCTGTTTTAAATTGTCCTTTAATATTTAATGCATCATTATCTGCCGTTAAATCAAAGTTAATTAAATTCGGTTCTGTGTTTTTATTTAAGAAAATTTCACCGACTAATGTTGCAGGAACCTGTTTGATTTTGGTATAGCTGATGGGATGTAACATAAATTCCGTATTGGTTAAGTTTGTATTAAATTGTATTGTAGTTGAACCATCCATTTGTTTTTGATAAATAATTTTTCCTTGAATAATACCGATTATATAATCAGATATATCATTATACCATTGTTTTAAAAATGAGGTTGATAAAGCTCCGTGTGCCAGTAAACGGGTTCGAGTCGGATTGTTTTTTGTCGGGAAGAAAAATTCTGACCATTTGATGTTGAGCGGTACTTGTTTATGTAATCCATTTCCTTGGATGGATAATTCATCATTATTTACTAAAACCGTTAATGAGGCATTATTCAGTATTTCTTCTCCGGACGGTGTTTTAAAACTGCCGTTTGTGACAGAGGCATTTACATCAACCAAAACATCTTTTGGTTTTAATGCGGATGTTAACGGAAAGGATAAAGTAATTTGTCCTTTCCCATTGCCGTTTGTTTTATCCGGAATGATGGCAAAATCAGATAATAAGGTAAGTGGTTTAGAGTCAATTAAGGTTAAAATTTCAGGAAGAGGTCCTGCAATGTCTAACTCAATTTTTGCTTGTGAAATATCATCTTGCAAGTTTGTTAAATACACATTTCCTACATGTAATTGAATGTTGTTGATGGTACCGGTGTTAGCGTAAATTTCTACTTTATCCGGATATAATAATACTTTTCCGGCAACGTTTTTAACCGGTTGCATTGGGGAAAGATAATCAACAGTTACATTTTTAACATCAATATTCCCTTTTAAATCGGTTAATTCAATACCTTTAAAATATAATGCAAATAAAGCAGTTGTTGCAGAGCCGTCTTTTAAATTTTTTTTGACCCATTCATGAGCGGTTGGACCTAAATAAGAAGGCCAAACAGATGGAATTTCTTCTATCGGAATATTTATTAGTTTTGCTCTTAATATCGTTTTGACATGATTAAAATCGTTTGTATCCAAAAAAGTACCGATGCCGGAAACATCAATAGCAACATCAGAAGTTAAGCCGGTTGTTAATGAGGCTGTAATCGGTTTGATTTTTAAAGCATTTAATCGTTCGGTAAATGATCCGCTCGCAACCAGATAAGAAACGGGATATATAGTGTTTAACGGTTCGGGTAGTTGAACATCTCCGGCTTGAATAGTGTTAATGGTAAAATTAAGTTTTTTAAACATATTTCGCCAATGATCTTGTTTTTGAGCAAAATCCAACGTGCCACTGATTTCTCCTTGTAAAGGCACGTTCAATCCCTTTAATAATGGAACAATACGTTCGGCTTTACTTAAATTTATTTTGTCAAAAAAGAAGTCAAAGGAAGCTGTTTGTGCAATTAAGTTTAAGGTGGCATTCCCTTTTAAATGCATGGTATCTTCTTGCATTCGAATATTTGTTTTAAGATTGATTTGATATTGTTTTAGACGATGCTTTCTTAATTGAAAATCAAGTAATGGAACAAAAATACGTTTTCCTGTTTTTGTGTCATCAATAATCATAGATGCATTTGTAAGTGCCAATCGTTTAAAGGATAACAGATATGTTAAAAAATGGCGGATATCTTTCATAACGATTGCTTCTGATTTTGACGGTTCTTCTGTTAGAGCAGGTGTTTGAAGATTTGATTCAATCGTTTCCGGTGTGTCTGGTGATTGTAATAAAAGTTCTTCATTTTTAGTCAGTGTTAGTTGTAATAATGCATTGTTGACACGAACGATAGTTGGCATATAATTAAGTGTTAACAGTTGGAACAGACCATAAGAAATTTCTACTTTGGGTAAATCTAAAATAAGAATGTCATTTTTACCTAATAAAGACATATTTTTTATGTCAATATGAAATAATCCCGAACGGGTTAGTTTTGCGGATAATTTGATGGAATCTGCTTCTAATTTTAAATGCTGATTCTCCGGAAGGATGTATTCTTGAATTTCAGGCATTAAAAATTCCAAATCCAATGGTCGTTTGTTTAGATGCCAAAAGACCAAAAGAAGACAAATAACAAATAACGCAATAAAGATTGTTATTGTCCGACAAATAATTTTCCAAAAAAGATTTAATCCTTTTTTTGTTGTTTGATTCATTTGATGCCCCCGAGCATAAATAGCGATAAAATGCCATAACAAATTACTCCGGCACAAACCGGTGCCGTAATCCAAGAACAAATAACTTTTCCCGCACTTTTAAGTTTTAGTCCGGTAATTCCTTTTGCAACGGCGATTCCGATGATTGCTCCGATAGATACACCAGATAACGGAACAGGAACAAGCGGAATTGTCGGTAGAGATAATTTAAGTAGTATATTTTTTAATTCAACACTTGAAAATAAAAATAAGGTTAATGCACTGATAAATACAACGATAAAAGCTTCTGACGGTGTTAATGGAAACATGCCGGAAGAAACCGTTTTAATGACTTTTTTATCGGCAAAACAAAAACCGACAGCAATAGCTAAGCCGGCACTTAAAAATAACATTTCCGGTGATTTTGTTTCTAGATGCATAAACGGACCGATAATACTGCCGACATTGTTTGCTCCTAGAGCATAAGATGAGAAAATGCCGACAGTTAATAGTCCGTATCGTATTATTTTATCTCGCAATAATAATTTAATCGGATGCTTTTTTAACAGTTTTTGTAGTAATTTAAAGCATAAGTAAGCTAAAATACCGGCAACAAGAGGGGTGTACATCCATGCTGAAATTGTTTGAATGAGTAAATCGAATGGGAGCGTATATTGATAAAAGAGATTCCATCCGACATAAGCTCCGGTGGTTGTTTGTGTAATGGATGCCGGAATCCCTAAATGGCTTAATCCGATTAAAATAAGACCGGCACTTAAACAAATGGCAAGGGCCTGTGTTGCTGTTGAGACATTACCTAAATCGCTGACACTTTGAGTGGTTGCCGTTCCACTGCATATTGCTCCTAAAACAACAAAAACAGCAGCGAATAAAACGCTACTTTGAAAGGGAAGCATGCGTGTTCCGATTGCCGGACCGAATAGGTTGCTTAAATTGTTTCGTCCGAGACTCCATGCTAAAAAAAATGCTGTTCCGAGTGCCATAAAAATCATATTGCGTGTTTCACCGCCGTAATTTTAAGAACATCGGACACATCTTCGGCAATGTCCGAAATTTTTTCTATATTGTAGATAAATTCTTTTAATTGAAGTTGATGTGCTAATGTTAATGTTGTGTTTTTAAAAACTTCTTCTTTTAGATGAAAAGCTTGCTTATCTACCAGATGTTCAAACCGATATGCTCGTAGTGTACATTCAGATACATCTTGACCGGCAAAAAAACATTTAACACCGGCAATAAGTGCCCCAACACATTCTAAATCCGTTTGTATCATTTTGATTAAGTTTTCATTGAGTGCTTCAAATAAAACAGGTTTTTCAACAGATACAACGAGCAGATTGGATTCGTATTTGTTGATGATTTTATCACAGCCCTCTAATAGTTTTAAAATGTCTGAACGCATATCCGGTAAAATCATATAAGCATATAAATCATTTTCGACTTGCCGGCGGTAAGAATCATTTTCCGATTCTAGTGCGGAAACCTTTTTTCGAATGGCAATAAATGCATCTGAACAACCTTCATGGACATAAATATCCATTGCTTGGGCATAAAAAACACCACTTTCGATAATATTAAGTAAAAATGCGGTAATTTTGTTTTCCAGTTCTTTTGTTCGCTTAAAAAGGTTCCAACCTAACAATGTTTTATGTTTTTTCATTTTACATCTCCACATTTGATTTTTCGGTTTTTCCCAAATCCGCTAAGGAGGCTCGCATAAATTTGTTTAAATCGCCGTCTAATACCCCTGATGTATCGGAAGTTTCATAATTAGTCCGTAAATCTTTTACCATTTGATATGGTTGCAAAACATATGATCGAATTTGATTGCCCCAGCCGTTATCTCCTTTTGATAAATCCAAAGCTCCTTGTTGTGCCTGCCTTTTTTTTAATTCCAGTTCGTATAGACGGGAACGAAGCATATTCCATGCTTCATCTTTATTTTGAAATTGAGAACGACCTGTTTGACTTTGTACGACAATTCCGGTTGGGATATGGGTAATCCGAACAGCACTTTCTGTTCTGTTAACGTGTTGACCACCGGCACCGGAAGCTCTGAAAACATCAATTCGACAATCGGCAGGATTGATATCGATTTGAATTGAATCATCAATAACAGGATAGACCCAAACGGATGCAAAACTGGTGTGTCGTCGAGCATTTGAATCAAAAGGAGAGATGCGAACCAATCTATGAACGCCCGATTCGAATTTGAGCCAACCATAAGCATTTAATCCGATAATTTTTAATGTGGATGATTTAATGCCGGCTTCTTCTCCGATATTTTCTTCTAACAAGATAACTTTAAACCCGTTTTTTTCTGCCCAACGCATATACATACGCCGAAGCATATCCGCCCAGTCCTGTGATTCCGTTCCGCCTGCACCGGCATGTATTTCCAAAAAGGCATCATTTGCATCGCCTTCTTGTGAAAGCAGGCTTTCCAATAATGCTTCTTCAATAACGGAATCTAATGTACAAAATTGTTTTTCGGCTTCTTCCAGTAATTCTGCTTCGTTTTCCGCTTCGGCTAATTCAATCATTTCGTAGATGTCCGTTACTTGATTGATTAAATTTTGAACGGCATCTAACTGATTGATTAAGCGATTGCGTTCACTAACCAACTGTTGTGCTTGTTCCGGATTGTCCCATAAATGAACATCTGCCGTTAAAGCATCCAGTTCTTCTTTTCTTAATTGGGCATTATCCCAGTCAAAGACGCTCCTTCAGCAGTTGAACCGCTGTCAGATACTTGTTATTTAATTGAACAATTTCTGCTTTCATTATTTTTCCCTTGTTTTAATATAAACCACCCATAACGGGTACGTTTTCTTCTGTTGCTTCAATGGTTGTTTCTCCGCCGATGACTTGATTTGTAAACGCATTGTCATCCGTTAGGCGAAATGCTTCATCAATGGCATTTTTATCGGAAGATGGTTTTCCTGTGACCGGATTAACTTTAACCAATCGAACGCCGGTTGGAATACGAAACGGAATATTCGGTTGTCCTTTTAATGCTTCACTCATAAAATCACGAAATATCGGACCGGCAACAACCCCACCGGTATCATTGGCTCCAAGTGTTTGCGGATTATCAAATCCAACCCAAACACCGGCAACTAAATCCGGCGAAAATCCAACAAACCATGCATCTAAACTGTCATTACTTGTTCCGCTTTTTGCCCCGAGTGTGCGACCGACTGCTTTTGCAACTCGTCCTGTTCCCCGTTCAACGACACCGGTTAGAATGTTGACCATTTGATAGGCACTGATTGGATCTTGAATTTGAGGACGTGTATCTAAAATTTCCGGTTTTTTGGTAACATCGGATAGTTCTCCGGAACAGTTCGGACAGTCCCGCATGTCATGCTTGTATATGGTTGTTCCATTTCTGTCTTGAATACGGTCGATTAAATTTGGTGTAATTTCCCGTCCGCCGTTTACAAATGCCCCGTAAGCTGTTACTAATTTGAGTAAGGTTGTTTCGTGAGCTCCTAAAGCAGAGGAAAGGACCGGCAGTAAATTATCTGTAATGCCGAATTTTTTCGCATATGCTGCTACTTTTTTCATGCCGATAGCTTGTGCCAAACGGATAGTCATCAAATTTCTGGATTTTTCCAACCCAACCCGCAAAGTTGTTGGTCCGTAAAATATTTTACTGTAATTTTTCGGTTTCCATAATGTGCCATCCGGCATTTTCATAACAATCGGTGCATCTAAAATAAGGCTGGACGGCGTGTATCCAGAATCGAGTGCTGCTAAATAAATAAAGGGCTTAAATGAAGATCCAGGTTGCCGATAGGCTTGCATGACCCGATTAAATTGGTTTCGATAAAAAGAAAATCCGCCGACCATTGCCAAGACCCGTCCGGTGTGCGGATCCAATGCAACAAGAGCTGCTTCGGCTTGTGGCAATTGTTGCAATAAATAAATTTTTGTTTGTGGTGTATCCTTATCTTTTGGACTGACAAAAACAATATCTCCTTCTTGTAATACATCAGAAACTTTTTTAACTTTTTCGGTGGAAATTCGTGCATTTTCTAATGCTTTTCTTGCCCAAGAAAGTGTTGTTAATAATATTTTTCCGGTTGTTCCGTCGGTTAAATAAAGTGTTGCTTCCTTTTCGGTAACTTTTGTAATGACGGCTTCTTGCCAATTATCCGGCAGATAAGCCGGTAAGGTTCTCTTGGAAAACGTTTCTTTCCAAGAAGTGTCGGTTAGATTAATTTTGTTCGATGCTCCACGCCAACCATGGCGTTTGTCATAATTGAGTAATCCGTTTTGAAGTGCTTTAACAGCGGCTTCCTGTAAACGGGGATCTAATGATGTCCGAATAAACAATCCCCCGTTATACATTGCATCATCTCCGTATTTTGATACAACAAAACGACGCACCTCTTCGGCATAATATCCGTTTGTTTTTAAGCCGTTTTTTTCTTTTTCGACAACTTCCAGTGGTTCCGACATAGCTTGAATGGCTTGCTCGTCTGAAATGTAACCGTCATCAGCCATACGGGATAAGACCCAATTACGACGAGCGAGGGCTTGTTCTTTTCGCCGAATGGGATGATAGTTGTTAGGGGCTTTTGGTAAAGCTGCCAAATAAGCTGTCTGAGCCAAAGATAAGTCTTTTAAATCTTTGTCAAAATAGTTGAGTGCGGCACTAGCTACACCATAGGAACCACCCCCTAAATAAATTTCATTTAAATATAATTCCAAAATATGGTCTTTGGTGTATGTTTGTTCGATTTTACGTGCCAATAAAGCTTCACGAATTTTACGGGTAAGGGATTGTTCATTTGTTAATAAAAAGTTTTTGGCAACTTGTTGTGTAATGGTTGATGCTCCCATTGGTCTGCGTCCCCGACCGATGTTTTTAACGTTTACGATAACGGCACGTGTCAATCCGACAAAATCAATACCTCCATGAGAGTAGAAGTTTTTATCTTCTGCCGCTAAAAATGCATTGCGAACCATTTCGGGTATTTTTTCAATTGGCACAAAGGAGCGTTTTTCATTCGCATATTCTGCCATGAGTGACCCATCATTGGCATACAGTCGTGTTGTGACAAGAGGTCTGTAATCGGCAAGTTGCCGATAATCGGGCAATCCGACCGAAAAGTGCATGACGATAACGGTTCCGATTAAAAAAACAATGAAACAACAAAAGAATGCCAAACTGACAAGTGTGGATAATAAGCGCATTTTCTTTCCTTTATAAACAATCCTTTATAGTTTATCTTTTTTTTTGAGAATTTCAAGCAAAATATAAAAAAGAAAGGCAAAAAAGCCTTTCAAAATTGATGATATCCTATTGGAGAGATGTATTTGTTGGGTTTAACGTAATTTACGATATAGTTTTTCCAATGCTTTATTAATGTAATTACGGACGGTTCTTTCACAAACTTTTGCTTCTCCGGCCAAGCGTTTCCACCCCATTCCGGAATATCTTTTCCATAAAAGTTGACGTTCTTGAATACTTAATAACGGTAACCATTCAAATTGAACGGTATCGGCATCGTCAACTTCTTCCGGAGTGGGTCTGAAATAAATTTTATCGGACTGGCTTTGTTGTTCAATATCTTGATATCTGAGTGAAGAGTGTATATTGGCAGGTTTGGGAGCCGGATATAATTTGTATATTTCACAGGCTTTGATAATTTGATTGCGAACATCTTGAATACTTGTAATTGCTTCCATTTTTTTCTCCTTTTTAACATGAGGTTATAAAATAAATTTCTTGATTAAATAAACTTTCTTGATAAACTTTCCTTTTTTTTATGGTTTTTCGTTTTTTTTTGCGGGAGTTTGATTTCTGTTTGCATAAAAGCGATATCTGACATCGGGTGTTGGGATGAAATATCTTTTTTGCGTTTGTTTTTGAGTTGTAGTAAATGATGTGTGATAGATGATAACATTTTTATTCCTTTTTGTTTTATGCTTGACATAAAAATTGTTTTTTCATCCAATCCGAAAAGTTTTGAAAAGAATGAAAAACAATAACGTCATCTGTTTTTTCTATTTGATTTTGAAATTGTCGTTGTGCTTCTGTCAATGATGATTTTCCATGAACAAATTGTATAAAATGATGTGCTTTTCCCGGAAAAATTAAGAGAAGCGTGCCGGTGTTGTGGATGGCTCGTAAAATAACCCGCCCGAAATAAACACTTTTACACCATTTCATACAATAATCCAAAAGTGATGCCGTATCAGAAATAAAACGAGAACCACAAATGGATGTATTGATAACAGGAATGGGCTTCTTTTCTTGTAATGTGTGTATTTTTAAAACAGTACGCTTCTTTTCATGTTGTGCCGGTTGTATAAAAACATCGGAAATTTTTGGTGTTGATTTTTTATATTTTTGGGCCTCCTGAGCAAAAGTGACTCCAAAACCGGTATATGTTTCTTTTGTGTCGTCTTTAAAACACACAAATGCTTTTGGTTTAAAATTTGTTGTTAATGAAGTGTCGGTTTTTTCCGGTAAGACGGATTTTGTTTCATCGAATGCATTTTCGGTAACCGTGTTGTCTGTATGAAAGGACTCGGAGTCCTGATTTTTAACAATTATATTTTTTGATTCTGTTTTGGGGTTTTGATATGTTTCGCAAATATCTACAATCGGAAGATTTTGCGGTATTTTTGTATTTGTTTTTAAAATAAGTTGCTGCATATTTGTATCCTTTCTCTTTAATATTTAACGTACAAATCGTACATTATATCTTTTTTAATGTCAAGAACAAAATGAATACAAAATAACATATATTGATATGTAAAAAAGACGAAAAAAGTTCTTTTTTAGATGAACTTAGTGTGTTTTTAAAATACATTCATTTAAAATAATCTTTCTTTTTCAGTGTGTTGAAATTTATTTTAAAAAAATGCATAAATTTGTATGTATCGATAAAAAAATTGTTTGAAAAAGAGAGAAATTTTTTGAAATAAAAATCAAAAAAGTACAAAAATCTACTTATCTAATACATTGCGGGCATAAAAGTACAAAACATCTGCGAGAGACGGAAATTTAACAAAAATAGTATAAGAATACCGATCAATCAGTTGATATTCTCGACGTTTCGAATCATAAGCAATGATTTCTTCAGGAGCAAGCCCTAAAATGATTTTTCCTTTTAAATTCTGATTTGCATAAAAAGCAGCTTGCATTGCTAAAATGGCTCGATGTGTAAAAGCACCGTTATCCCGTTCATGTTCTCGTGTTGAAAAAAATTCTATCCCATTCCAAAATAGGCCGTCTGTTAAACATAAGAATTCCCGATAATCAGATGGTAAAAATCCAGCGTTCTCGTGAATAAGTGTTCCGATGACGAGTTGGATTTCTTCTTTTTCTGCTGGGGGATAGATAATGGCATAATCTTGATATATTTTTTTTAAAACCTGAACAAGAACTCTCATTTTTATCTCCCCGGCATGGCTTTTAGAGCGATATTTTGGAATGCCGCTTGTGAGAAACCGGCATAAACGCTTCGGTCTTGTTTGTTTTTACCTCCTGAACCGGTAAATGTACCAAATGGAACATAAATTTTTCCGACAGGAACAGGTACGTATAATAGTGATGGATAAGAAATGCCCGAAGGTGTTAAAATTTGTTCATCTATATAAGAATGAATCATATCGTGAAAAGGTTTATCCTGAATAAAAACCATATTATTAAAATCAATAGAACCGCCGTATTCCAACGGATATTTTAAATGAACGGTATAATTTTCGGGAATGCGTCCTTTTTTCATATAAAAAATGCCTTCTTCCGAAACACCGGCTGAACGTAAGTCCGTCACATAATTATAACTGAGTAGGCGAACAAAATCCCGAACAACCCGTCTCAAAAGTAGATGTTGTTCCAAAGAGATTGTGTTGTTTAATCCTAAATAGGTTACAGCCATTAAATCCATACCGGCAAAATTTGTTTGATTAAATTTATTGGTCCAATATGTTTGATCACGAACGGGTTGATTTTCTTTCGCATCTAGTTTAACGGCTTCTTCCAGCCAGTCTAAGTCAGTGTTTTGTGTGGAGGAAAGGGCATTATCAATATCTAAGAATTTTTCATCGTCAAATGAAATATCGTTTTGAAGCAGTTGCTCCATTGTCGGTTCTTGTTGAAATGTCGTTTTTAAAAGGGATTGTGAATTGTTTTGTTGTGTTGATTGACCACTCGGAAAAGTTTCTCCCCCGATGATATATTCGGGGAATAACTCTTCTAATGAGATGAGAGATTCATCTGTAGCATCTATTTTTGATAAATCAATTTGTTCAACCAATTACGCACCTTTTACTTGTTCTTCGATATCTTCAATTTGTCCTTGCATTAAAATTTTTAATGCCTGAATGTCTGTATCCTCGCGTTGAGCAACAACCCAATATGGCACCCAAGGAGAAGCTCCCATTTGACATTTTTTCTTCATTTTTCTATCCAAGTACCACCGAGGGGCATCAGCTAAAATCGGACGGTTTAAAAAGCCTTGGAACAACACATATTGTTTTAAATAACTTAAACTCATCATTTCGGAAGCACCAACAACACTGGAACTTTGTAATGAACGGGAAACGTTTGCCGCAAAGGGGTTTGTTTGTTGTGATACACCTTCTGTTCGGGAGGATGAAGCAACTTCAATGGTTTTTGTCCCAATCATTTTACTAAACCGTTCTGCCGTTTGTTCGTTGTTTTGTGCCAAAATAACTTTTGCCGCAGTTGTTGTAATGATTGTTTCCAAATCGTCTTTTCCGTATTGACCGGAGATTTGTCCTAAATCCTGCCCAATTAATAAGTAGGCAACTTTTTGTCCACGACCGACAGCCGGACCGTCTTTAACGGCGGCTAATTTCGGCATTTGAGGGAACTCGTCAAGTACGAATAAAACAGGATAAGGACCGGTTTTTAAACCATCCGTTCCGGTAAAATTTGGTGGGTTTGAAATAAGGAATGAACTCATTAATTCAACAAAAATACCGGTAATAACATTCATACTGCGTGCATCAACCTGATTAACGGATAAGTAAACGGAAACCGGCTTCATTTCTCCGGTAATCGGATCACGTAATCCCCGTAAATCTCTAAATGTTAAATCACTGAATTTTGTTCGCATACGAACAGCAGAGTTTTTGAAAATATTAATGCCGGAAAGAGCTGTTGATAAAATAGATCCCCGTTCTTTATCCGGTGTTCCCGATAGTTGGTTTAACTCGACAACGGCTCGATGAGCATAAGCGAATCTGTCTGCTTCTTTAACAGCTGAATCCAATAAATCACGCATAGGATCTGCCATCATTGCCATTTGATCACCTTCGTCTGAACGCCGTTTTAAATCAGCCGCAATTTTCATTTGAGATTCGGTTAACCAGTCAAAAATCATAGCAATACATGGTTCGCATCCTTGCCATTGAGGGGGTAATCCTTCCCACGTGCCAATGGGGGCATAATTGTCAATGTTTAATTGACCTTTTTGAAGGGCTTGTAATGCAATGTTTGCACTTTGGTCTTTCATGCCGTCATAGTAGGTTGCCAAAACTTCGGCATCTTCCTGATCAAAAGAATTTTCCATTAATTTATTAATGAAATAGTCATTGGCTCTTGCCCGTTCGCATTTACTTGAAATAAATTGCAAGAAACCGGACATAGCATTTCGACCTGTTTTAGACCAGTGAGGGTCAGCTCCGCCTTTCGGTTCTTCCACCAAAACGGCTACCATGGAGTCAATATATTTTTCACGGTCACTGCCTAGCGGTGGTAAACAGTTTGCTGATAATGGATTCCAACTGGGATAGTAGATACCTTTTTCCGGATCATCTTTTTCCCCCCAGTTAATAACGAAAACAGGACCGATTGTTGCTCGATAACCGGTTGTGTTGTAACAAAGTTCCGGTTTAGGGTCATTAACGATTAAACTTAATCCGGGAGATTCTAAAATTGTTGGAACCACAACACCGACGGTTTTACCGGTTCCCGGAGGGGCAACGACCAAGCAAGATAACGTTTCAGGCATTTTCATCAGTTTTCCTTTAAAACGACCCAAAACAATACAGAAACCATCAAATAATTTCATTTTTTTGATATCGGCATATTCAGCCATTCGACCACCACCGAAAATTTTTGGCATATAGTCATAAGGGTTTTTAATAATTCCGACAATAATGGTTACCCAAAACATAATAAACGGCGTAAAAGGCAAATATAATGTCCAATGTGGATTCGCTCGGTGTCTGAATTCGGAAAACCAACTGCCGTAATAAGAAAATAAACGAGACATATCCGGAATTGTTTGTTTCCAAAACACAACGGCTTTATTTAAAGTAATAAAACTAAATCCTTCACGAAACCAAAATTGCAAAGGAATCATTAACCACATTAAGATGAAAAATAAGAGCATAGCAATGGCAAATGTCCAACATAGCCATGCAATAAATTTTCCTTGATCTTCGTATGCACTGTCCCGTTTAAATGCCATCTATTCCCCCTGTATAGCTTTTTGTACTTGTTGCAATACGATTTCGGACGGTTGTTCTCCCGCTACAATAGATTGTGCAACGGTTTTTAATTCATCCGGACCGCCAATGTCTGTTCGACATACAATAACAGATAAGTCTTTCCAAATAGTTAACATATCTTCCGCATTAATAATCATACCCGTTCGTTCAATAAACATCGGCATGACAGAACCGGAAAAACCTTCGGCAGATAATTGGTTCATCAATTTTTTTGTTAATTCAAGCAATTGAAAAACCGGAGATACCCGATGAGAGCTTTCCGAGAACCAAAGCGGATCTTCTCCGTTAAAGCGTTCTTCATCAGCTAACCAGTCGCCCGTTTGAGGGTCAACAACGGCTACAATGATTCGGTTTTCGCTGATTGCCAAATAGTCAATTGGTTTTCCGGTAAATAATACGTTTTTCATAACGGTGTAATTTGCTCGTTCAAACAAACTTGGAATATCTTCTTCAATTTTGATGCGTTCAGGTAATTTTATATCTTCCAACAACATATCATCAAATGAAGCCATTGCCGAAGGAGCTGGTGAAGCAGATAATCCTTGTTGCATGGACGGCACATTAAATCCTTTATTAAATGGCGAATCGGATGGTGGTGTGTATCCGTAACCGGAAGAGTTCCCGTAAGAAGAATTGAATGATGAACCAGTTGAACCTGAATTATAAGAAGAATTATTGTGTGATGTAGTTGTTTTTTGTGGAACGGAAGGTTCATCTACCGGTACTTTTAACTCGCTGTCTTTTGTTGCCGGACGTAAGCCTGTATCTATGGCTCGAGGACGAGTTGTCTTGGATGATTTTTTCTTAAGTTGGATTTTTCCCGTTTGTTTTTTATGTAAAACACTTTCTCCGCCGGTTAAGAAATAAATAAGGCGATTAACATTACGGCGAAGTAGTTTAAGCCATTCAATTTTTATAAAGAATCGCCATCCGATTAAAAAAAGCGGAATTGCAGAAAATAAAACAATAAAGAAAATAACATCACTGGCTTTGTTGATGACCCATCCTTTTCTGAATTCATCAAGTAAAAATGCCCAGTCATTTAATTGAAAGAAGTGAAAATTCCAATTGATTTCCAAAAAGCGGCTGACCAGCCAAACCAAAAAAATAAAACCCCAAATTAAACCGATGAGTGCAATTCTAATCCATTTATTCATGTTTAATCCTTATTATTATGCATAATACTATTTAATATTATAACTAAAAAAGATTAAATTATCCAGTAAAAAAATAAAAATTCTTCATAAAAAAACATTACACCGTATTAAGATGGTTATTTTTAAAAAAAATACAAGGAATAATCGCTTTATTATATTAGCGATATGGTGGATATGTCCATCCTTTGGGGGATAATGTGAAAATTTCATAACCTGTTTCCGTAATGCCCAATGTGTGTTCAAATTGAGCAGATAAAGAACGGTCTTTGGTAATGGTTGTCCAGCCGTCTGAAAGAGTTAATGTACGATAGGTTCCGATATTAACCATGGGTTCTACCGTAAAAACCATTCCGGGTTCTAATTTTGTCCCTGTATGAGGAGTTCCATAATTTAAAATATTAGGAGCCCCGTGGAAAACACGACCGATACCATGTCCGCAAAAGTCCAAAACAACGGAATAGTTTTCCGAAGCAGCCAATTCTTGCATAGCATGACCGATATCTCCGGTTGTATTGCCCGGTTTGCATTGTTCAATGCCTGCCATCATAGTCATATAGGTTGTTTCTGTTAATCGGCGGGCTTTGATGCTTGGTTTTCCGACATAATACATGCGAGAAGTATCTCCATACCACCCGTCAACGATAACGGTTATATCAATATTAATAATATCCCCGTCTTGTAATATTTTGGTCGGGGACGGAATGCCATGGCATACGACATGGTTAGGCGAAATGCAACTGGCTTTTTCATAGCCGTTATATCCGATGGTTGCCGGAATGCCGCCGTGTTTTCGCATAAAGGCTTCTAATAAATCATCCAATGCACCGGTGGATACTCCGACTTTGACAAAAGGGGTAATATAATCCAATGTTTCGGCAGCTAATCGTCCGGCTTTTCTCAGTCCTTCAAATTCTTCAAGTTTGTATTTTGTCACATTTTTAGCCATGAATATTATCCTTAAATTTGTAAAATTTTATTTATCGTACTTCTTTTTTTTTGTATCTTCAAGCAATTTTTCAAAAAGAAGTAGATTTTTTGATTCGTTTTTGCCATAATATAAATAAATAGTCTGTTTTGAAAGGAATGCAAACAATGATGGCTCCTTGGCAACATTTTGTTATCGGTGCGGCAATCGCTGGGTTTGTTTTATATTATTTTTTGCAAAATTCACCGTTAGTCAATCAATAACGCTTAACTATATAAATAGTTGATGTGCTATTTTATGCGTTTTGTATAAAGTGGTGAATTTTTATAAAATAGTATGTTAATTTCTTGTAAAAACATATTCTTGTAGGGATAAAATCTCTTGACAAAGGGCTATGATATTTGGTACACTCTGTCTGTTAAACGAATTGTCTTAAAATAGAGATTCGCTTTATATTGCTTTAATAGAAAGGATATAAAATGCAACAGTCAACAGTGTTATCATTGCTTTATTCGCATAATTCATTATCACTTTATTTGGCGGAAGTGAATAAATTTCCGATGTTGGATGCAGAACAGGAATTTATGTTGGCAAAACGGTATCACGAGTATAATGATATTGAAGCAGCCCATAAATTAACCACATCGCATTTGCGATTGGCGGCAAAAGTAGCTTTATCATTCCGACACTATGGTTTGTCTTTGGCAGATTTGATTTCAGAGGCAAATATCGGATTAATGCAAGCTATTAAAAAATTTGACCCGAATAAAGGTTTTAGATTGGCAACATATGCTATTTGGTGGATAAAAGCATCTATTTCAGAATTTATTTTAAAATCTTGGTCCTTGGTTAAAATCGGAACGGTAGCGACTCAAAAAAGATTGTTTTATAATTTGCATAAAATTAAGTCTCGGTTAGGATTATATGAAGAAACTGCTTTAAATGAAGAAATGGCTGAACAAATATCTAAAATGTTGGGTGTTTCTAAAAAAGACGTTATAGAAATGGAACAGCGTTTGAGTGGAGATTCTTCTTTAAATACAACTTTATCTTACGATTCTTCTACGAATCATCAGGATATGTTAATCGACAAAACGGAATCGATTGAGGAGAAGTTGGGTAATTCTCAAGATTTGGAAGTGAAAAAACGATTGTTGTTTGAGGCAATTTCTCATTTGTCCGAACGGGAACAGATTATTGTGCAGGAACGTTTTTTAAATGAAAATCCCAAAACATTGGAAGATTTAGGCGAGCGTTTTCAAATCAGTCGGGAACGTGTTCGTCAAATTGAAACAAAAGCCTTTGAAAAAATTTCAAATTTAGTAAAAAATCAAGCGGCTCAAATGACAATTTAAACAGTATTTAATTAAAAAAAAGCAGATGGGTAATTCTATCTGCTTTTTTTGTGGATATATAAAAAAAGGGACCTTTTTTTCCCTATTCAAATCGGGAAAATCAGATTTTTAAGAAAATGAAAGATTGTTGTTTTAATTGAATTAGTTATCTAAAATCAAAAAAAATGCTAAAAAGTGAAAAAAAGTGTTGCATTTATACGTCCCTTTTATTACACTCATTTTATAAATGCAACTGTATAATGTGAGGAAAAAATGCAAATTAAATTCAATGAACACGGCCGGAGTATGGTAGAAATTCTTGGGGTTTTGGTAATTATCGGCATTTTATCAATCGGCGGAATGGCTGGTTATGAGTATGCGTATTCATCGTATCAGGCTAGTCAAATTCAAGATGCTGTAAGTAAGGCAAAGTTAATAGCCAAACAAGGTGGTCGTAAAAGTCGGTTTTCCTCGGTTAAAAAGTTTGTTGAAGAAACATTGGGAAAATATAAATCTATAACCGGAACAGATGAAAGTCATCCACTGGTGACATATGAAAATGATGAATACACCATTTTTATTTATGGTGTTTCTAACGGCATTTGTGAAAAACTTGTTGCAAAACATGAAGTTTTTAACTCAATGGGCATATCCGTTTCTCCACAGGAATGTAGCGGAGAAGATGAAGATATGTTCTTTACGTTTAATAAAACAGAGTTTGCACCAAGCAATAAACGGTGTCCGGATAAAATGGTAGCCCGTCGGATGTTAAATGAAGAAACAGGCGAATATGAATTGCAATGTGTCTGTCGTCATGCGAATGAATATGGGGCTGATTGTACTCGTTGTGAAGCTCCCCGTCTATGGGATACAGCAACAAACAGTTGTCGCTGTCCGGAGGATGAGCCATATTATGCAGATGGAAAATGTCAAACATGTGCTTCTATAAACTCAAATTTGCCGTTATATAATCCGGAATTAAATAAATGTGTGTGTGATTCATCCAAGGGATTATATGGAGATGAAGAAACAGGATGTTTTCCGATTACATGTATTTCGCATGCTGAACCATTTACGGCCAAGGGGTCTTTAACGTTTTGTACGGAACATGACAGATCTATTCGTATTGATAAACTAGATAAACAATTGCGTGTGTCTTTTTTGGATGGCTGGAAAGGAAATCATAATTATGATTATGGTTTATGGGGTTGTCGGTGTACAGATTATAATACCTATAATGATGCACCAAATGGGGGACACTATACAGAAGCCACAATGCATGAAGTTCCTTTTTCTGTTTATACTATTAAGTATCCGGTTTATTTGAGATTGTCAGGAGTTGGATGTGATAGTGGAACATATACTATTAAATCAGATGGGACCTGGTATGGTGTTGGTGTTTGTGCTGGAACCGGTTCTACGGAAACAACCATCTCTTATACATTCCAGTCAGAAATTGAGGGACTTCGTTGTCCGATAGAAAACGGGACATGTGATAATTCAGGAAAGTGTATAGATGGTTATTTTAGTAAGGCTCAAAATATTTGCGGATTACCAGGAGCAAATGAAAATTGTAAATGTCCATTTGGGAAGAAAAAAATAGAGGGTCGTTGTGATTGGGTTTGTGAAAATGGAGAAGTCATTCAAGAAGACGGAACATGTGCTTGTCCGACTGGTACAACAAAAGTAAATGGTTGGTGCCGAAATGCCGGCTGTAATGAAGCACAAGGGTGGATATTTGATACAGTTCAACAAAAATGTGTCTGCAATAATGAAGCGGCATATTATGATAACGGAGAAGGTGGATGTACATATTGTTATGGAACAAGTTATGGTTCTAATCTGGGTTCATATGTGTGGAACTTTGAAACTAAAACGTGTGAAGTAAAATGTAATCAACAATCTTATACGGTTGCCAGTCCATATTATAGTTCTAAATATCCAACCGGTCGTTGGAATGCACAAACACAATCTTGTGAATGTAATGAAGATATTTTTTTCTTTGGGGAATATCCAAATTGTAAAAGATGTCAATCAACCGGTAATATGTATGATGAAGCAACCGGATCATGTATGTGTGATTTAGAGCAGGGATATGAAAAGGCAGATGGCTCTTGTGTATTATGTATGCCAACAGCAAAACCAAATGAGGACGGAACAGATTGTATTTGTAAAGATTCTAGAAAAGTTATGTTCTCTCGGGGTGAGTGTTTAAGTTGTGATAATGTCAGTGAGGGATTGGTATTGTACAAAAAGGATTCGTGTAGTACTTGTTCGGGATGGTTTACGGATTCGGGTAACCGATGTCGTCAATGTAGCAGTTGGACAGCGTATGCATCAAGCAAAGCAGAATGTGCTACATGTGAGAACCGTTATTGGGATAATGGAACATGTCGTATTTGCCCGATTGGATATTTTTGTTCCGGCGGGGATAGAAGAAAGTGTTCTGCCGGTACATATCAATCGGAACAAGGCAGTTTAAAATGTATAACGTGTTCAGCTGGTTATTATTGTCCGGAAGGAGCAACAACTCAAACGATTTGTCCGGCAGGATCTTATTGTCCAGAAGGTTCGGGATCTGCGACTCTTTGTCCGGCAGGCACTTATCAACCGTCAACCGGAAAGAGCGAATGTATTTCATGTTCAGCAGGATATTATTGTCCAGAGGGAGCAAAGACTCAAACTGTTTGTCCGGCCGGTTCGTATTGTCCGGCAGATTCGGGCAGTGCAACGCTTTGTCCGGCAGGCACTTATCAACCGTCAACCGGAAAGAGCGAATGTATTTCATGTTCAGCAGGATATTATTGTCCAGAGGGAGCGAAGACTCAAACTGTTTGTCCGGCTGGTTCGTATTGTCCAGAAGGTTCGGGTGTGGCAACGCCTTGTTCAGAGGGAACATATTGTCCAATTCAATCTAGTTCTGAAACGGCATGTCAAGTAGGGTATTATTGTTCAACACCGGCAACACAAGTAGTTTGTCCGGCAGGAAACTATTGTCCACAAGGCTCATCAGCCCCAATAGCTTGTCAAGCCGGAACATATCGTTCTGAAACAGGCGGTGTTGCGGAATCGGATTGTACTCGTTGTCCAATTGGTAGTTATCAACCGGAAACAGGCAAAAGTGAATGTGTTCCATGTTCGGTAGGTTTTTATTGTCCGGAAGGTTCAACAGAACAAAAAGTATGTCCGGCAGGGTCTTATTGTACACAAGGAACCGGTACACCAACAGCCTGTTCTTCCGGAAGTTACTGCCCAATCCAATCCGGTACTGAAACAGCATGTTCGGGGGGATATTATTGTACAACGCCAACATCGCAACAAATTTGTCCGGAGGGATATTATTGCCCAAGTGGAAGTAGTTCTCCGATAACCTGTCCATATGATAGTTATTGTCCGGTAGGTTCGTCTGCTCCATCGGCGATGATATATCCGGATATTGGAGAAGTAGGTGGATTATAATTAAAAAACGATTGTTTTTATTTATTGCAAAAAGGTCTTTAACAAGACCTTTTTTAGTGTTTTGATTGGTTGTTTTTAATGATTATCTGCAAAAAAAGGGACGTATAAATGCAACACTTTTTTTCACATTTTAGCATTTTTTTTAATTTTGACTAAGTAATTCAACACAAACAATAATCTTTCATTTTTTTTAGAAACTGATTTTGCCG
>SUUT01000045.1 GCA_015062385.1 Alphaproteobacteria bacterium
TATTAAAAAACGGAGAACCGTTTCCAAACACCGAAGATACCGTTGATGGTTATACGATGTGTCAACAATGTGCCGATTCGGGAACCGAACGGCAATACGGAACATTAGTTGATGATGCAGAACGGGCCTATTGTTCTTTTATGTGTACAAAGGGATATTCCTATCAGTCATTGAATAATGGGTGTATTCCATGCAGTGATACAAATCGATATAGTATTCCCAATGATAATATAGCAAAAGCCCAATGTTTGGCCTGTTCAGATGACCATGCTTGGTATAGTTCTTATTTAGGAGGTGTTTGGTGTCAAAGAAAATTAAAATGTACAGATGATGAATTTATTAAAGAAGGAACCCCTTATACCTGTTCAAAATGTTCTGAAAACAGGAATGCTCGTGTGCAGGTTTGGTGGGTTAACAATTCATCAACACATTCTAATTTTAAAAAATATGCAGAAGATACCTGTAATAGTTGTCCGGATTCCGCCCCCCGATATACGATTGAAAGATATTGTTATCCTGTTTGTGAACAACCGAAAAATGCCGAAGAACAAATTGAAATTTGTAAAGCAAATCCAAAAGATGAAAGATGCACAAGACAATGGCAAAATGTAGATGGAAAATGTTTTAGTTGTAGCACTATAACGAGTGCTTCCTCAGTAGGAACGGCAGTAGCTTTAAAAACACTGTGTGAAAATTGTGGTAGGAGAGTAAATTCACAAGGATATTGTGTGCCTACCGGAACGAGTTCTTGTGATGTGGGACAATTTTTAGGAGCAAATGGCACTTGTTATGATTGTTCACCCAATAATAGTATTGTTGTTGAATCGGATGAATTATCAGGATGTTCAAAAAATTGTAGAAAAGAAACCGTTGATTCAACGAAGTATGTTGAGACAGGAACAATTGAAACTCGTGAAGTTCGGTTTAATAGTTATGTACAAAAAACATATTGTGTTCCAATTTGTAAAGAAAATTATATTTATGAGAGTTTTTGGGCCGGTGGATGTGTTTCATGTGGAAGCAGTACATCAACAGGAGGGATTAGATTGGATGAAAAGGATACAGAAAAAGTAGCAGAGGATTGTGCAAAATGTTCAAACAGAGCAGTATATTATGCGCATGGTAAGCATTGTTCAATTAAACAATGTCCAGATACCGAAACAGAAAAATATTATAAAGACAGGGAAGGTAATTGCGTAAAATGTTCTCGTGCTAATAGTGGAGATGGAGATGGGCAATATGGTTCAAATGCGGTTGTGGACGGGATTGCTTTGTGCAATGCTTGTGGAAACAGAATGATTGTAAAGGACAATAGTTATTGGGGTACATATTGTCGTTTAGTTGATATTGATGGAGATAAACCAATTAGTGGTATATGTAATAGCATAGGAAATGAAAATTATACAAATGCAAAGTTAACAAGTGTCCTGCAACAGGCAGCAGAGCCCTATATTAATGGTGAAAAAGATGGTTTATATTATAGATCCAATGATGGTTATTGCCGAAGTTGTGATTCCAGTACATCATATACGACAACACCGGAACAATGTGCAAGTTGCAAAAACAGACGATATGAAAATGGATCCTGTTCAAAAGGTTTATGTGATAGTGGATTCTTTTTATCAAATTCCTCTTGTTTGGCTTGTAGTAATGTCAATAAACCGATTGACCCAAGCAAAGAAAATTTGTGTTCATCATGTAGTGATAGACGTCAATTAGAAATCGGAACTCCTAATACGACATGGAGTGGTCTTTGTGTGGAAGAATGTGCCGGCACTCAATGGCAGGATATTAACGGGAATTGTCTGTTTTGTTCCGAAGGAGGGACACGGGAAATTGGAACAGATGCAGAATCCCGTCGGTTGTGTAATGAATGCGATGGGTTACGAGAAGAACAGGCAATATACGGAACAGATGGTACAACCGTTATCGGATATAAGTGTATTTTGAAAACAACCGAATAAATATATTCATTGAAATCTTTATATTTATTATTACCCCGTGTTTTAACACGGGGTTTTGTGTAGAAGTAGTACTCAAACACCATAAAATTATACTAAGCAAATACCTATCTGTAAAAAAAGGGACGTATAAATGCAACATTTTTTTTCACTTTTTAGCAATTTTTTTGATTTTAACTAACTTATTCAAGTCAAACAATAATCTTTCATTTTCTTAAAAATCCGATTTTTGTGATTCGCATAGGGAAAAAAAGGTCCCTTTTTTTATACTCTCTCTTATAAAGCAATGTATGACGAGAGAGGGGAATATGCGAATCAAGCTGAATGAACAAGGCCGAAGTATGATAGAAATGCTCGGCGTATTAGCGGTTATCGGAGTATTAACGATAGCCGCAGTTGGGGGATACCGCTATGCATTTAATAAATATCAAGCGAATCAGGTTTACAAAGATATCAAGCTGATACAAATCAACCTTGTGTCACAAACGAGCGGTGTTCCGTATGAGTGGGAAGAATTTGAAGAAGATTTACCAAGTCCCTATACATATTTTATCCGGCGGGATAAAGCCCACAATGATTTTGTGTTGGTAGAAGCAGTTGAACAAAAAATCTGTATTC
>SUUT01000027.1 GCA_015062385.1 Alphaproteobacteria bacterium
CATCCCGTATTGCCACCCCACAACCCCGACAACCGAAAGAATTCCGACAATCGCTAATACACCCAACATTTCTAAAATGCTTCGACCAACTTCTTGAACGCTCTTTTTATACATAGGCTCGCTCCTTTTTAAATTTAATGAATTTATCATAATAATTGACAATAAACTTTACCGGTTTCTTGATCTGTTATAACCGTACGATTATCAATATTGTTACAATCAGAAATGGATTTTTCATCTGTTCCAATTTCAATCTTTTCAATTGTTGAATCTTCGTCATAGCAATTGGCATTGATATCGGAAAATTCAAAATCTGTACAAGATTCGATACAATAGGCTTTTAAATTATCTAAATCTATTGTCCCTATTGTCATTGCCCGATGACCTGTACAAGAAGCACATAAATTTTGTGAAGCAGAGGAAGTCAAAATTTCAACTTTTTTACCGCCTGTTCCACATGCAACACAAGCACCATCACTTGCTTGTAAAAAGCTATTTGACTCGCTACATAATCCATAAATGCACTGTCCATTGGCAAATCTTCTGTTCCCACAACTTTTACATTGTTCTTTACCATCATCTGTATTACCGACAGAAATCTGACTTGGTTCATCACAGGAGTAACAAATACCATCATTATTTCTAAATTTTTTATCGGAAAAATTTGGATTTTTAATATTTTCTTTATATGTACGGATATACGTTTCTGCTGCGTTTTTTGCTTCGGTTGACAAATAGCTCGGAAGAGTATTCCCAACATGATTACAAATAGCTGATTGTCCCGGATCCACGAGTACACAATCGTTTCCAATCATCATTCGATTACCACCACAGGCAATACAATCTTTTTCGGAAGCTCCCCATTGTGCTTTATCAACATTACCATATCCACTTGCTGTACAAGAGGCACATCCTCCTCTATAAATATGAAATCCATTCGGACACTTTTTAAGTGTACAATAGGCATGTTCTTTTTCTGTACCACTAACTTCATTAAAATTATCATTTATTAATATTCTTTCATTAGGAGCAGCACAAGAAGTACATAGTTGTTTCAATTTTGTACTAACTTCGCCCCATATAAACATCCCATGTCCTGAAGAGTCGTTGCTACATGCGACACAACTTCCTCCACCACTGTTAAAATATCCTTCGCCACAATCTTTGTAACAATAACCATTATCTATAAATCGTCCTGCAATTGTACCATTAGCAACAAAATTACCTGTTGAATCTTTCATACAGTTAGCAAGGCATTTCGATGCTTCTTCACTTTCAATCTCAACACGACTACCCTCCGTACACTCGTGACAAGAACCATCTTTTCCCTTAAACTGTCCAGATTTACACACTTTATCTAAATAACAGTAGCCGTCACTACTGACCTTACGGCCACAGTTTAAACACATTTGATAATAGACACTATTGGAATCTGTTCCAACATAATAACTTTTTTCCACGGAACACGAGAGACATTTGCCGGCAGCATGCATATCATCTTTTGGATCAGCTAATTGCTGAAATTGTCTCTTACAATTTATATCTTCCGGATTTGCCTTACAAATAGTAATGGATTCGGCTTCATCCGGTTGACTACATATTGGCCAACAACTTCCATCAATGACTTGACGAGGAGTGGACGAAGGGCAATTGTTACACATTGCTTCTGCTTTCGCTTGTACTTCCGCATTAGAAAAATAACCTAACCCAGTGGCTTCATTTGTTGAACAGGCACTACATATCGGATCGCCCCACGTAACTCGATAGTATTTTCCTTCATCACAAATCATTTTACCACACATCCAACGTCCTTGTGATGCAAGCCATAAATAATTACCTGGACATGCTAAGCATTGATCAACGGAATCTTGATCATCTTTATTAATAACATGAAAACTATTATCATTACAAGGAATGCAGCCATTGGTTGTAGAAGGCCAAGAAATTTTCGGTGTACAAGTTTTAGAACAATAGGTATTTGTCGTATCTCCTTCAACAATTCGCGGTTGATCTACCCCTGAACAAGCAGCACAGGATTGAGTCCCTGTTACTTCGTCTTCTCCAAATGTTTCTTCCGGATCAATAATAATATTACCCGCATAACTGCATTCTATGCATATACCATTCTTTGAACGAAAATAGCCTTCTTCACATTTTTTTGTATTCACCGTTTCACAGATGTTTTCAATATCATTACATACTTTTCCTTCCAGACAATGCTCATTTGTTTCACATTCCACACATGTTTGTTTGGTAGAACTACATACACTTTTTGACCCAATACATGTTGTTTGACATAAATGATTTTCGCCACAATAAAAACATCCGTCCCCACAATCCGAATCTGTAATACACAAACCATGACCTTCTCCGAAGCCACTTAACGTGTCAAACGAAAATAACATTGTTTTGTTTTCCGAATCATTAGTTCCGCAAATTTCAAGATTGCCATCGTAGATAATTCCGGTTTCTCCATCTATAACCATGGCATGTACAGACTTGTATTGTCCGGATAATACCAATTTACAGACCCGAGGCGAAACATTATCTACATTGATTGAAAACAAATTATCTGCCGGTACAGTTTCAATACCTATCGGATATCCCGTTGTTGTTGTGTCATTCCATTCATCAATAGATTCGGGTAATTCTATTCCCTGATAATGATTCCAAATATCTTGTCCTCGTATATTGACTTCATGGATAATATCATTTGCCCGATATCTGTCCATCGCATACCGATATCCCATTATACCACCGATGCTTAATACCCCTGTAACTGTTAATACGCCAAGGATTTCTACCATACTCCTGCCGATTTCATTGAACTTAACTTGCATGTTTTCCTCTTTTATAAAAATGGTACTTATAAAAGAGATTATAAAAAAAGGTACCTTTTTTTCCCGCTTCGAATCGGTAAAATCCCTTTTTTGACAAAATGAATGTTTATTGTTTTAATTGAATATCTTATCCAAAATCAAAAAAAATGCAAAAATGTGTAAAAAATTGTTGCATTTATACGTACCTTTTTTTATGGATATATATTTTAAAGACCTCATTAAAAATGAGGCCTTGTTATAAAATATACACAGCTTTTATCGTTTTAATATTCTTTTTAAATATTGACCGGTATAACTTTGTAAACAATCTGCTACTTCTTCCGGTGTTCCTTGGGCTACTACCTGCCCCCCGCCATCTCCACCTTCCGGACCCATATCAATAATATAATCAACTGTTTTAATCACATCCAAATTATGCTCAATCACAACAACTGTATTTCCCTGTTCTACAAGTGTATGCAATACATCCAATAATTTTTGAATATCGGCAAAATGTAACCCTGTTGTCGGCTCATCTAATATATATAATGTCTTTCCGGTACTCCGCCGTGACAATTCTTTCGCCAACTTTATCCGCTGTGCTTCTCCACCGGATAATGTGACTGCCGATTGTCCTAACGAAATATAACCCAATCCAACACGTTGTAATAATTTACACTTATCCCGCAATGCCGGAATATTTTGAAAAAAATCTGCGGCTTCATCAACCGTCATATCCAAAACATCTGCGATTGATTTATCTTTATATTTAACTTCTAATGTTTCCCGATTGTATCGTTTTCCTTTACAAGTATCACATTGCACATATACGTCCGGTAAAAAATGCATTTCTATTTTAAGAACACCATCACCACAACAAGCCTCACATCGTCCCCCTTTTACATTAAAAGAAAAACGACCGGCTTTATATCCACGAGCCTGAGCTTCCGGTAATTTGGCAAACCATTCCCGTATATTTGTAAACATTCCCGTATATGTTGCCGGATTAGAGCGAGGCGTTCTGCCAATAGGACTTTGATCAATATCAATAATTTTATCAATATACCCCATTCCATGTATAGCTTTATATGGCCCGGCTTTTTCGGATGACTTGTTGATAAGCTGATTTAATCCCTTGTACAGAGTTTCAATAACAAGCGATGATTTTCCGCCCCCGCTAACTCCTGTCACACAAGTAAATGTTCCTAACGGAATGTGAATATCCACATTTTTTAAATTATTGGCAGTAGCCCCTTCTACCGAAATAAATCGTCCATTACCAGTTCTGCGAATGCGAGGAACAATAATCTTTCGCATACCGGCCAAATATTGTCCGGTGGTTGAAATCGGATTATCTATAATTTCCTGTGGTGTTCCCTTGGCAACAATATATCCCCCATGCCTACCGGCTTCAGGACCGACATCCAATACATAATCAGCGGTTCGAATAGCATCTTCATCATGTTCAACAACAATAACCGTATTCCCCAAATCCCGCAAATGTGTCAATGTTGCCAATAACTTATCATTATCACGCTGATGCAAACCGATTGACGGCTCATCCAAAACATACAAAACCCCCGTCAATCCAGAGCCGATTTGACTAGCCAATCTAATCCTTTGTGCTTCTCCACCGGATAAAGAGCCGCTCATCCTATCAAGTGCTAAATATCCCAAACCGACATTATTCAAAAAGCGTAATCGTTCGATAATTTCTTTTAAAATTCGACTAGCAATTTCTTGTTTTTGAACAGATAAACATTCCGGCACAGACTCAAACCATGCTAATGCCCCGGCAATAGAGATATGCGTTGCTTCAGAAATTGTTTTACCGGCAATTTTAACGGCAAGAGCTTCCGGTTTTAACCGTTGCCCATGACAAACTTCACAAGGAGATGTTGATTGGTATTTTGAAATTTCTTCACGCATCCAATCCGAATCTGTTTCCATGTATCGCCGCTCCATATTTGGGATAACACCTTCAAACTCTTGAAAAATACCTTTCTTCCCGTATAAAATTGTCTGTTTTGTATTTTCAGGCAATTGCGACCAAGGACAATCTATATCAAAATGAATGGAACGCATTAAAGAACGCAAAGCTGTATCATACCAATGAAACATTTCTCCCCCACCGGATGTCCAGGGGGCTATTGCCCCTTGTCGAATACTTTTAGATGGATCCGGAATAACCAACAATGGATCAACATACTGCTTAAATCCTAAACCTGAACATTCCGGACAAGCACCTTGCGGATTATTAAACGAAAACAAACGCGGTTCCAATTCTGCAATTGAAAAACCACTGACAGGACAAGAAAATTTTGAAGAAAATAATTTTTCAGTGTTATCGGACAAATTTTCCACAACAGCCAAACCATCAGCTAAATTTAAAGCTTTTTCTAAAGATTCGGCAACACGTGCTTCTATTCCGTCTTTAACGATAACCCTATCTACAACAACCAAAATATTATGTTTTTTATTTTTATCCAAAACAGGTACATCTTCAATATTATAAAGTGTCCCATCAATCTTGACACGGGAAAAACCACTCTTCTGCCATTCGGCAATTTCTTTTTTATATTCGCCTTTTCTCCCCCGTACAACCGGTGCACAAATCATCAATTTATCACCTTGTGGATACTTTAAAACAACATCAGTCATTTGTGTAACCGTTTGTGCTTCAATCGGTAAACCGGTTGCCGGAGAAAAAGGCGTACCAACCCGTGCCCATAATAAACGCATATAATCATAAATTTCCGTTACAGTTCCAACCGTTGAACGAGGATTTTTTGATGTTGTTTTTTGTTCAATTGATATAGCCGGAGATAATCCCTCAATTAAATCCACATCCGGCTTTTTCATTAAATCCAAAAATTGGCGAGCATATGCCGATAAACTTTCCACATATCGCCGTTGACCTTCCGCATAAATTGTATCAAAAGCCAATGATGATTTTCCGGAACCGGATAATCCCGTAATAACAACCAACTTATCACGTGGAATATCAACATCAATATTTTTCAAATTATGTTCACGAGCCCCACGAATCCGAATAAAATTTTGCATTATTTCAATCCTTTTGTTTAATTAAATAAATTATACAAAAATTTCAACTCAAATTCAAGGTCCTTTTTCATTGAATATACAAAAGAAAAAACAGCTGTTTTTTTCAATTTTAGAAGATTTTAATTGAATTTTTTGCATAAATACGTATTATATATTAAACAACAACAGGATTATTTATGTCAGAAATAAACAATACACCAAATTATCTAGAACATATCCGCCAAAATAATTACACTTTAACAAAAGTCGGTAAATGTACTGTTTATCGTCTATCGAAAAAATTTGAAAAAGAATCATTACTCAAAAATAAAAATATTTGTGTTGTTCCCAGTCTTGAAAAATTAGAAGTATTTTTGGATCGAGATGACAAGAAAGGTCTTATCGTTTCTTCCTATTTAGCAACATTACCTTTATTGGAAGCATATTTAAGTAAAGCCCGTGTTTCACACGATATTTTTTACACCACATATTACGACAAAAAATAATTTTCAGCCCTAAAACAGCTTGACAATCCACTCTTTTTCAGTCACAATAACGGCAAAGGATAAAAAGATGACAGTATCACATGTTTTGGCACGTAAATATCGTCCGCAAACATTTGCCGATTTAATTGGACAAGAGGCTTTAGTTCAAACAATTACAAATGCCATTGATCACGGACGACTAGCTCATGCTTATATGTTAACAGGGATTCGAGGTATCGGAAAAACAACTTCTGCCCGTATTATTGCCAAAGGTTTAAACTGCATTGGAGTAGACGGAAATGGTTCTATGACTCCTAACCCCTGCGGACAATGTAAGCACTGTCGTGAGATTGCAGCTGATGCACATATTGACGTCATTGAAATTGATGCCGCCAGTAATACCGGTGTTGACAATGTACGAGAAATTATCGAAGGTGCAAAATACAATCCTGTTTCAGCTCGATATAAAATATACATTATTGACGAAGTTCACATGCTTTCAAAAGCGGCATTTAATGCCTTACTAAAAACATTGGAAGAGCCCCCAGAACGTATTAAGTTCATTTTTGCGACAACGGAAATTCGTAAAGTTCCTGTAACAATCTTATCCCGTTGTCAACGATTCGATTTAAAACGATTAGATGAAGAAACACTAACAAATCATTTAATGAACATTATCCAAAAAGAAAATGCTACCGCGGAAAAAGAAGCATTGCAACTGATTGCTCGTGCAGGAGATGGTTCTGTTCGAGATTCTCTTTCTTTATTGGATCAGGCAATAACTCAATTCGATTTAAACATTAAAACAAATGATATCCGTCAAATGCTTGGGTTATCCGACCGAACAGCATTATTTGATTTATATGATGATTTAATGCACGGCAAAATACAAAATGCTTTGGATAAACTAGATATGCAATACAAAAACGGTTCTGATTCTTTGGCACTTGCCCAAGATATGCTTTCGCTTACCCATTGGTTAACCCGTGTTAAAATTACCCCTGAGTTAGTAAACGATATTACAATTCCGGAAGCTGAGCGAATTCGAGGAAAAGAAATGGCGCAATCACTTTCTATGGGGGCATTAACAAGTGCTTGGCAACTTCTTTTAAAAGGATTGGATGAAGTAAAACGAGCAGATAATCCATTAATTGCATTAGAAATGGTTTTGATTAGATTGGCTTATTTATCAGAACTACCATCTCCTGCTCAATTAATTGAGGACATAAAAAAAAACGGTTTAATTCAGCCAGTGGTTAATCAGGATCTTACCACTCAAGCCCCTGTTCCATCCGAATCAACAGCAATACGAGAAAACATACCAATATCTCCTCTTTCTCAAATCAAGACAAATGCACACATAGATACAAAAGTTTCACGTTTTAAATCTATTACCGATATGGCCGCTTTTGCCCGCACTGCCGGAGATAGATTATTAGCGTATAACATCGAAAATTATATTCGTCCTGTATCTCTTGACAATTTTGTATTGACATGTGATTTTACACCGGAAACACCTGAACGGTTTAGTGCCGACTTAATTAATTTTTTAAGAACAAAAGCCGGAGAATCTTGGAAAATTGATCACAAAAGCGGTGGCATGGCAACAATTAAAGAGAAAAAAGAAGAAAAACAAAATTTACTTATACAGGAATTAGCACAAACAAGTATTGTTGCTCAAACTTTAAAAACTTTCCCGCAAGCAAAAATAAGCAAGGTAAAGCAAATTACAGAAACAGATTCGGATGAAGACACATCTGCCGAAGAAGAATAAATATTTTTGAAGCAATAGATCAATAAAATACATATAACAGTGTTTTTTTAAGCTAAATTACCTGTTTTTTATACCCTAATTCCCGAAAGTTTTTGCATAAACTTTCGGGAATTAAGTGTATCTGAATATTATTGCCCGATTGCATGGACATTATTATCTAGTTTTTGTGCTGGTTTTTTTGCTTTTTGAATACAAAGAGGATCTTGTTGCAAATCTTCTGCCCTATCAAATAAGGCTAAACAGGTTGTATATCTTTGTCTACATACGTTTTCAGCTGTCTCTGTTTCTACAACCCCTACTTTATCTATATAAGCAAACTCACAAGATTGTCTAGGTGTAAAATGACTACCATTTAAAATATCTGTTTTTGCCCCGTTTTTTAACAGTTCCCAAATTGTATTTTGACTGCCATGCGACCCAGCCACATGCAAGGCGGTACATTTATTTGCAAAATACGGCTGATTTATCTCTATTCTTTTTGCCTTAATCAATTCAGAAACAATCCCCTCATTATCATTTACCAATGTATAATATAAAGCTACTAGCGGATTTGTCCCGTGATTTAAACAATAAATCATGGTTGCCGTATCATTTTCTTTGGAAGCCTTTTTAAAAGAAGTATTCCAATCAATTTCTTTGTGTTGTTGCATAAAAAATCCTTTACTGTTAATAAAAAACATGATGAATATATTTTATTATACACAAATTTTGAAAAAAATCAACAAAAAATATTAATAATTTTATTCCGTTCTTCCAGTATCTTACCTTAAAGAAAGCGGAATAATCCATCTAATTTAAGAAATAATCAATTTATCCTGTTTAACCGACAAATAAACTTCTGAATTATCAGAAATATGCCCATTTAATAATTCTATGGCAAGAGGATTCTCAACTTCTTGTTGAATAAGGCGTTTTAATGGTCTTGCACCAAATTCAGCATCATGACCGTTTTTCGCCAACCAATCT
The DNA here is from genome assembly GCA_015062385.1 of Alphaproteobacteria bacterium. Lineage (GTDB taxonomy): Bacteria > Pseudomonadota > Alphaproteobacteria > CAAHEQ01 > UBA3637 > RGIG4140. The sequence goes on from SUUT01000027.1 coordinate 9,090, forward strand.
TTTGCCGCATCATCTAAATGCAATTGAATATGATGTTCTTTTAAGCGTTCTTGCAAACGAGCAATCTGAATATCAACAATCTGTCGAATATCTTCTTGTTTTAATGTATGAAAAACAATAATTTCATCTAATCGATTAATGAATTCAGGTTTAAAGAAATTTTTTAATTTTTGCAAAATATCTTTTTCTTTATCGCCTGTAATCAAATTAGAGGTCATAATTAAAAAAGTATTTTTAAAATCAACCGTTCTGCCTTGCCCATCCGTCAAACGTCCATCATCCAGAACCTGTAACAACACATTAAAAACATCCGGATGTGCTTTTTCTACTTCATCAAATAAAATAACCTGATACGGTCTACGACGAACAGCTTCCGTTAAAACACCACCTTCATCATATCCAATATACCCCGGAGGGGCCCCAATCAAACGAGCAACGGCATGTTTTTCCATATATTCACTCATATCAATTCGCAAATAGGCAGATTCTTCATCAAACAAAAACGTTGCCAGTGCTTTTGCTAATTCTGTTTTTCCGACACCGGTTGGTCCTAAAAACAAAAAAGAACCTATCGGTTTATTCGGATCTTTTAATCCGGAGCGACTTCTACGAACAGCATTTGATACAGCAACAACCGCTGATTTTTGACCAACAACACGCTTTGCCAATTCTTCTTCCATGTGAAGTAATTTTTCACGTTCACTTCCCATTAATTTATCTGTCGGAATACCTGTCCATTTTGAAACAATGGAAGCAATAATATCCGGCGTTACTGTTTCAATAGTTGGGGTGTTTTGATTTTGAGCCTCTAAAACCGATAATTTCTTTTCCATTTCCGGAATTTCTTTATACTGTAATTCTCCGGCTTTTTCATATGCGCCATCTCTTAATGCTTTTTCCACTTCGGTTTTAGCTTTATCTAACTGTTCTCTAATCCGATTAGCTTCTTGTAAACTATTTTTATGTGTACTCCATAATTTTGTTTCTTCTATTGATTGTTTTTCCAATTCATCAATTTGTTTTTTTATTTTTTCCAAACGCTCTTTTGAGGCTAAATCAGATTCTTTTTTTAAAGCCTCTCTCTCTATTTTTAATTGGATTAATTTCCGGTCAATTTCATCTAAATGCTCCGGTTTTGAATCAATAGCCATTCTGAGTTTACTAGCAGCCTCATCAATCAAATCGATAGCCTTATCCGGTAAAAAGCGGTCTGTAATATAACGATTAGACATTGTCGCTGCTGCAACTAATGCAGCATCAGCAATACGAACCCCGTGATGCAACTCATACTTTTCTTTAATTCCCCGTAAAATAGATATTGTTTCCTCAACTTGCGGTTCATTTACATACACCGGTTGAAACCGACGGGCAAAAGCCTGATCTTTTTCAATGTATTTTTGATATTCTTTTAATGTCGTTGCACCGATACAATGTAATTCACCTCGTGCCAAAGCAGGTTTTAACAAATTAGAAGCATCCATAGAACCACTTGTTGCTCCGGCTCCGACAACTGTGTGCATTTCATCAATAAACAAGATGATTTGTCCATTTGAAGCACTTACTTCTTCCAAAACGGCTTTCAATCGTTCTTCAAATTCACCTCGGTACTTCGCTCCTGCAATCAATGCCCCCATATCAAGAGCCATTAATCGTTTATTTGCTAATGTTTCCGGAACATCTTTATTAATAATCCGTAAAGCCAATCCTTCTACAATAGCCGTTTTACCCACTCCTGGTTCTCCAATTAAAATTGGATTATTTTTTGTCCGTCGGGACAATACCTGAATTGTATGTCGAATTTCTTCATCTCGTCCGATAACAGGATCCAGTTTCCCATCCCGAGCCCGTTGTGTATAGTCTGTTGCATATTTTTTTAATGCTTCAAAATTATCTTCTGCTGTTGGAGACTGAGCTGTCCGACCTTGTCGTAATGCATTAATAACATCATTTAATTTTTTTTCATCAATGCCATAAGCATTATTCATCAAAAGTGCTTGTAAAAGACGTTCTACCGTCACATAAGAATCATTTGCTTTTCTTGCAATTTGTTCTGCAATATCTAACACCTTTAAAAAAGCCTGCGAAGCAGATACTTGAACTCCTGAACCGGAAACATGAGGAAGTTTTTCCACTTCTGATTCCACTTGTTGCCGAATGTAATGGATGTCTGCTCCTGCTTGAACAAGAAGCGTTGAAGCCATACCTTCCTTATCATCCAATAAAACTTTTAACAAATGAATTGGCATAACAAATTGATTATTCAAGCGAACAGCCAATGCTTGTGCGGATTGAATAAAACCTTGTGATCTGTCTGTAAATTTTTCTGACTGCATTTTTTTCTCCTTTGCATATAAAGGTGTGTATTGGTTTTCCAAAAATCAAGAGTTTTACAAAACTTTTCATTTAAATTTACAAAATATTGTTGATTTTTTGATGTTTATCCTGTAAAATATAAAAAAACAAGGAGATTATATGGAAGCAACGGCACAATTTGATACATCTTTATATCAAACCGGTAATCAATGGACCGCATCTCCTCTTGTCTCTTATTTTCAAGACGGCAAACCCATTGATGTTCAAAAAATTGTTGATGCACTTTTGGCATCAAATCAAACATATATACCGTCTGAAATTACATATATTCAACAAAAATGTGTACAAGTATATCAACAACTTTTGACTGATCCCCGTTTTAAATCCGCTATTGAAGCACAAAATGCCCGCACGGCACAAGGATACGATGTACATCAATTTGATACACCTGTTTCTGAGCATTTTATGCAACACTTGTATACCCTTAATCAAACATCATTAACTTCGGAAGAACTTCAAAAGTTAACACAATTAATATATACAACACAATTACGTCTTCCATCAGGCATTACAATCGGCACATCCAAAGAAGAACTATTAACACTTCTGATTGAAGAAGCGAATAAAGATTTATCTTTTGTTGGAGAACTGAGAGCATTTATTCAACTTGGAAAACGTTGTTTATTCAAATTAGATTCCGATATGGAAGAAAGAAATGTAAATGGACTAACAGAACTTGTTTTTGCCGTACAACCGTTAACCAACCAATTTATCCTAAAAGATACAACGAAAATTTTAGTTTATAGCAATGACTATCACAACTCATTTCAAACTCTGCGACATGAACTAAGACATTTAGTAAACAGCTCTGCCATCTTTGAGTTAGAACAACAAACAACACTTGCTCATTTTGTCAATGAAGCCGATGCAAAATCGATTAATTTATGGATGGAAGCTGCAAACAAAGATAATTCATTCTTTTCCGAAATCCGACAAAATGTTATTCGCCAAGTACAAATAGATTATCCGAATAAAACACTGGAAGAACAAATGCAAATTGCTGCACAAAAAGCACGAGGAATCTATACATCTTTATTACTTTCTACTGATTCAGAGCGAGGAGATTACCTGCTGGAATTACATCAACAAGGGTTGATACAACTGTCATCTGAATTAGTTGATTTTATATCCGTTTTCGGATGGGATGTTTATTATAATCAAACACACGATGCAACCTCGTCTGTTTTATCGAAAAACACCTTGAACGATTTACAACGGATTACATCATTAAACGGATCAGTTCATTATTGGCAAGATTATTACGTTAATTATTATAGACAAACACAAAACAAATACATACCAGAACTGAATGATTATTTAAAACAAACATTTGGTTCTCACGCCCGCTTCGGTAATCAATTAGCTTATCAATTAACAGGAGATAGTCGATTAATTCAAGTACAAAACACTGAAAACGAAACACTTTCAACACTTATTCAAAACAGTCGTTCAGATATCTCCGGTGCGTATATTACAAATAATCAAACAATTATCAATACGCCGATTTCAACACCGAGAGGGCAAGAGCAACCGTTCCATTATGCTTTACGTATGGGAGAATATAAAATTGCTATGCAAATTTTACAATCTCCAAATTTTGACTATACACAAACAGACGAAGAAAGTAATTCTCCCCTGTTAGCTGTTTTAAAACAATACGTGCAAACAAATGATAATGAAACACATAGACAACAATTACTGTTCATTGCACATACACTTGTACAGAATCTTCCCACAGAATCTGCCAATCAAACCGATCAATCTGGACGCACGGCTTTATATTATGCACTGGGAGATGTTGAACTGACAAAAATGTTATTAGCGACTGGCTATCACGCAAATCATACCGACAATCAAGGACAAACGCCATTAGAATTTGTTCAAAGTCAACCATATCAAATAAGTGAAACAGCTATTTCATTTTTACAAGTAGCTATGCATAATACCAAAGAATACCCATCTCGTACAAATAAAACAGCAACAATCGATACTATAATACCACCTAAAATCACTCTAACGCATTCAAACCCTTTAGATGAAACAAATACAAAGAGACATACTCCGGTTATCTCGACACCTGCTCCAACAAACAATCAACCCAAATCGGAACATTCAGAAACAATCGCTCCTGAGCAAACCACAGTATTGACTAATGATGAACCCAATCTCAATCCAATAATGGCGACATCAGATACATCGCCAACAAACAAAACAAGCCCGTCCCTCTCTCCAACAATAGATTCAACCATAAATTCACAAACAAAGGTAGTTGAACCAAAAAATGACAAACCACAATCTGGAATGTCTGTGCCAGCCCCACAGCCCCACATACGTCCCCGTCCCAAACCAACAACAAAAACAACATTATATAATAATTCCATTAGTACACCCCAAAGGGAAAAAATACCAACTGTAAACAATACACATCAAGAAGAAACAAACGAATCGATGCAAAAAAGAAAAAAACAACATTCGAACTCTTTAACACTACCTCCTGAAAAATTAGGATTTTGGGAAAAAAATTGGAAATGGATTGTTGGAGTAGCTGTTGCATTAGCCACTGCTGTCGGTGCGTGGTTCTTAATTCGGAAACAAAAGAAAAAAACAGATTCTGCGAAAACAGAAGTTAATAAATTAAATACTCAAATTCAAACATTGCAGTCACAAGTTGCCGATTTAACGGAACAAAAAACAAACAACACTACACTTGCCAAAAATGCATCTTTAGTTTCAGAGACAGAAAATACCATTATCCCTCAAGTTAATGAGCATATTTAGAACAATTATTTAAGCAACAAAAAAAGCACAAATCAAAAAAAGATTTGTGCTTTTAATTGGTAGCGGAAGAGGGGATCGAACCCCCGACACATGGATTATGATTCCACCGCTCTACCATCTGAGCTATTCCGCCAAAGAATAATGCTGTTATACTATCAAAAAAAGCAAATGTCAACAAAAAAGATTGCAATTTTGAAAAAAATAAACTAGAATTTAACATACTAATAAAAAAACAATGCATTTTGAAAGGATTTTATATGGCTGAAGTATTTTTTAACGGTCCTGCCGGTCGATTAGAAGGTCGTTTTCACAAATCAGAAAACCAAAGAGCTCCACTTGTTTTAATTCTTCATCCAAATCCCGTTCAAGGCGGAACCATGAATAATCGTGTTACGTATGCTATGTTCCAAGCATTTGTCAATATGGGCTTTTCTGTTTTACGTTTTAATTATAGAGGTGTAGGTAATTCACAAGGGTCCGTTGACGGCACCGGAACAGGCGAATTGGCTGATGCAATCATTGCGTTAGACTGGCTCCAAAACTTAGATTCCGAATCCACAAGTTGTTGGATTGCCGGATATTCATTTGGAGCATGGATTGCTGCACAATTATTGATGAGAAGACCTGAAATCAAAGGTTTTGTTTTTGTTTCACCACCTACTAATTTATACGCTTTTGACTTTTTAACACCCTGTCCTGCATCCGGATTAATTATCCAAGGGGGAAAAGATACAATTGTTACTGAATCATCTGTTGCAATGCTTGCTGAACAATTAGACAGTCACAATTATTTACATGTTGAATATAAAGTTATTGCCGAAGCTGATCATGTTTACGGAAAGCATTTACAAGAAGTTCATGATTTGATTATTAATAAAGTTCCTTTACTCAAAACAGATGGATACAAAACAACAAAGAAAACAAAAAAAGCAATTCCAAATGATGATTATTAATACAAAAAAGCCTTCCGGTTGGAAGGCTTTTTTTTTGCCATTTAATAAAGAGACTTTGCATTTCATAAAAACACAACAACATGTTGAAACAAGTCGAACAACCGGCATTTTAACTGAACAGGAAGCACAATGAGCCAATTATTCCGATAAAACATTAAATGAGACTGTTTTATTATTTAAATAAAAAAACTAGGTTGATATTGAATAAATTATCTCCCCGCTGATTGTTTTTCAGCAGGTGAAAAGTATCTAATAACAGATTTTATTCTGCAGACACTCTCAACGAACAAATACCATTATTCGGTTCACGACCGGCTGACAAACAAAATTGCTCTGAGGATGCATCAATACCGATAGCAACATCCTCAACCGTATCTTTTCTCACTTCTGATCCGTCTATCGAGATAAAATAATGGTCATCTGTCGGCTCATTAACACAGAAATATCTGGCACTACTGCCTGTGCCGATTTGCTGAACAAACTTTCCACTTCCGCATTCTGATGCACATTCCGCTGAATCATTTTTCGCAATTTCATATTTACCATACGTAAAGGAACAAGACTGACAACCCTCATTTAATGTTTTAAATGTCTGTCCGCTTAAACAACCACCTAAAATACAATAACCGTTTAACAACTGACGATTTCCACCACAACTGTTACATTGTTCTCGTCCGATATCATCATCTCCAACATAAACTGCTTTATCCGTTGAACAGGATTCACAAGCAAAATTGTTAGCTGTACTGCGGAAATAAACACCATTACCGGAACTATATCCCTCTACGCTTCCGTTTCCATAACTATTACATACTCCTTTTTTGCCTTTCTCTATTGTCACACATTGATTACCGATAACCATTTTCCCGCAAGCAACACAACCATTTACTTCATCGGCATTAGATGTATTGATTTGATAAACAGCTTGTGTCGGACAGTTGAAGCACATATTATTTGCAACGGCACGTTTAGGCGAACACAATAAACAAGATTGTTTTTTGCTATCTAAAAATTCTGTGTTGTTATATGTTGTGTTATATAAAGCCATTGCACCAGAATTACATGAAGAGCATCTTCCTACATCATTGAGAAAATAGCCTGTATCACATTGTTTTAATTCACACAATGCGGTTTGTTTCCCCTTGTTTGAAACACGACGATTTCCACAAGCTTCACACTGTATCGCAAGGTCAGTAGAATCACCAATACCGATATAACCTTCCTTGTCATCACAATCAAAACACCGACCATTTGCATATGTATATCCCTTTTGACATTTTTTTATACAATATATACCATCTATATGGGTTGTTATATATCGTTTATCAGCTCCTGCTTCTCCATTACACACAGATGTACAATCACTTTTTTGTGCTACCAATAAAGCATTGCCATAACTATCTGTTGAACAGGGAATACATTGTCTATTAATATTTTTAAATTCATTTGCACCACAAGTTCCTGTTTTTAATTTACAATGTGTCTGAGCACCACTTGTGACAACTTCACGACCACACTTTTGGCACAAATTTTTAAATTCTTCACTCACAACTCCGTCAATATCTAACCGGGTGTAAGCTGAGGCATTCATACATTGAACACATGATTTCGTAGCATTATACCAACCTTCTGTTTCTTTGCACATTGGTAAACAATCTGTTCCATCAACAAAACGACCACAAGTACGACAATTAGACTTTTTATCTTCTAAAAAATCTAGATTGTTATGTGTTGAATTCAATAAAGGTACAATTCCGTTTGTATCACAAGGGACACATCTTCCAGCATCATTAAGCAAATAACCATCTTTACATGTTTTTAATTCGCATAAAGCATATGGAGTTCCTTTATTGGATATACGCCTATTTCCACATGCTTCACATTGAGCGTCCAATTCAGAAGAATCTCCCAAGCCTACCCCCCCATCTATTGCATCACATGCAAAGCATTGACCTTTTACATACGTATACCCCTCTTGACACTTTTTAACACAATGTATGCCATCAGGATGTGTTGTTGCATATCGTTTATCTACTCCATTTTCTCCATGACAATTTGTCGTACAATCACTTTCTTGAGCAACTAACAAGGCATTACCTGTTGTTGTTGTATTACAAGGAACACAATTGCCACTACTGTTTTTAAATTCTCCGGCATTACATTTATTTGGCACACAATAATCACCCTCAACAGTTCGTCCACAAGCTGTACATAAGGATTCTGCATCCGGAAACCGCTTATCCATTTTCCTCTTTTGTGAATCTGAACAAGGTGCTCCTTTTCCTAAATCATACATAAACTCCTCTCCGGGTTTTAGTGCCGTATAGCAAACCCCCTTGTTATCAATAACAACAAACTTGCGTCCACAAGCCTCACAATATTCTTTTGCCTTGGCAAACACTGAGGGATCACTTGCCGTGCCTGCTGCTAATGTGTAATATGCCCCATTAATGCGATATCCATTGGCATCTTTTCCTTCAATCTCTGCACAGGTTTTACACACAAATTGCGTTGAATCAGAACTAAACCATAAAAATTCTTTACCCTTTTCACACGTTTTATTAACACATACCGTTTTATCCCGTATATCTACTGCCCAAATTCCACCACAGGCCGCACATTGATCTTTTGCCTTTTCCACATTATCAGGCAATATGGATAATGTTTCCTTTTGACACTCCATACACCCTCCATTTGCCTGATAACTGTATCCGTCAACACACGAATACGCACAATACATTTTCGGCTCTTCCTCTTCTTTAGCTATTGTTTCAACGACAAACTTATCCTCTTCAGAACATTCTTCTTCACACATTGTTCTCCCGCTTTTACTATCCCTAAAAACAACTTGTCCATTTTGTTCATACTCAAACGGTGTATCTTTTATCTGGATATTACTGCTTGTACTGCACGGCATACATGCTCCATTATATGTTCTAAATTCATTTTCTTTACATTCTTCCGGTACTTTTTGACATGTATTCGTCATTTCATTGCAGATATGACCTTTTGCACAATGCTCATTCTTTAAACATTTGACACAACTCGGTTCCGTTGTGTTTTCTGTTCGACAATATGGTTCTGATGATCCACAATCCGGTTGACATAAATTATCTACACAATCATAACACGTCCGACCAATAACCTCTTTACAATCTGCTTTCGTATAACAATATGTTGTCGGATCTCCATTATTATCCAATGGAATGCCACTCCCTTCTTCTCCGTTTAAACTCTCCAATGAGGCTAAAAAACGAATGCCTGACTTTTCCCCATATGTTTGACAAATTAATGCACTTTCCTCAAATATAACCCCTTCTTCACTCTCTTTCTCTGCTCCTACCGGTACAACTCGAATAATTTTTGATAAAATTTTATCCATCCGCATATTTAAAATAGATGCACATACTCCATTTGGAACCTCATCCACATCTACACTAAATGTTAATCCATTAAGCGAGGAGCGTATATATATCGGATATCCTGTGCTGGTACGTGTTTCCCATTCATCAAATGAATCCGGCAGTGATTTGTTTTGATAGCGATGCCAAATATCTCTTATTCGCGTATTAACTGCAAAAACAATATCATTTGCCTGATATTTTTCCATCGCATACCGATAACCAGCTATACCCGCAATTGACAATACCCCAATGACCGCTAAAACCCCTAGCATTTCTACCATACTTCGACCAATTTCTTGCATTTTCCTTTTAAACATGCGAATGCCTCCTGTAAAAATATTACTATTTTATAGTATATTAAAAGGTAC
>SUUT01000028.1 GCA_015062385.1 Alphaproteobacteria bacterium
GTAAAGGGTATGTACCCATAAGTGGTATAAAAAACAAAGATTCAATTACACAATATACGGAAAACGATTATATAAACGGATGTGTCAGTTGTGATAATCCGAATGATTACGCCATTAATGACAAATCAGCAGAAGCGGTTGCCGGCTGTGCCGCTTGCGGGCATAGTACGTATTCAACGAGTGGAATATTTCCGGCAACAACAATATGCGGTCCAATGAGTTGTAAAAGCGGAGAATTTAAGTATTTTGCATATAAAGATGGTTCCGGTAATATTGCAGCACAGTGTATATCATGTAAAGATACAGCCCCTCGGTATATTCATACGATTAGTAAATTTAAAACAATATGTGAAGCTGAAGGATGCAATAGGAAGGCAGTTGGTAAATGGTGTGTTCCGACAAGTTGTGGAACGAATGAGTTTTTATCGGCAAGTTATTTTTATCATACGACTAATTATATTGAGTCCGGAGGTTGTCAATCTTGTACCGATACAGGTTCGTATCGATTAGGTGATTATACAAAAACAACAAATAAAACAACCGGTGAAGTAACATACAGTATTGGAGAAGAACTACAACATTTTATCAATCAATGCGAAAGTTGTAATGATACAAATAAGGATGGTACAATCAGTGCAGAAGAAAAAGACAGTGTCCGTAAAGTGGAAATGAATAAAGATGGGATTGCATTTTGTGTTCCATCAACTTCTGCATGTGACGGCATTTTGGGAAAAGATGGAACTTGTTATCCATGTAAAACAAAGAAAGTTGAAATTGCATCAGATTCTCAGTCAGGTTGTACGGCAAATTGTAAAGATGAAACCGGACAAACAACAAAATGGGTTGTTACCGGAGATGCCTATTTGTATTGTATGGATAAATGTGATGCGAATCAATTTCAAGGTGCTAGTGGAATTTGTTATGATTGTGAATTAGAAGAAACAATAAATGGGATTCCCACAGGAGATTTGAGAACTTTGTGTACCTCTTGTCCGAATAGAATGATGACATATGACTATTGTTCATATAAGCGACCATGCGAAGTTGGTCAAAGTTTTCGTTCAAGTATTAATGGAGATTGTATTTCTTGTGATTCGGAAAAAATAAAAAGCTCAACCGATTCAACTAATTGCAATGCCTGTTTGCCAACAGATAATATTAAGGGACGAGTATATTTAATAAATACAAATGTTGGTCAATATTGTGTTCCTAAAGTTCAAGACGAAACAGGATTATGCAGTTCAATAGACGGAGATTATACGGGGATTGATGGGAGAATGTTTAGAGGAGCTGATGGGAAATGTTATGATTGCACAACAACACAATCAGTCAAAACCGGAATATATTCGGAACAATGTAAAGTTTGTGGCGAACAGAGACAGTTAGATGGCTATTATTGTTTAATTAACAATGGATGTAATGGCGGTTCAACATTTTGGAGTGTCAATGATCAAACGTGTATTGCTTGTAATACATCAGCTATTAAGGTGGAAACCAGTTGGGATGAACAAAACCACTGTGATCAATGTTCATCAAAGCGGTTGATGATTTTGGAAACAGAAGATGTATCAACGGCATACTGTGTACAAAAATGTACTGCGAATAAATGGCAGGATATAGACGGAAATTGTTATGCTTGTGATACAAATAATGGAAAAGGAAATATTATCGGTATGGATAGTGCTTCTAAAAAACTCTGTACAGATTGTAATCGAACAGTTGCCGTTGATGATGCGGGTAATACGGTTTGTCAGTAAATTACCCATGTAAAAATCTCTCCTATGTATTATCACATGAATAGGAGAGATTTTTATAATACCGAATATAATACAGATAGAAATAGCTATTTCAGTTCAGATATAAAGTTTAAGTAGCATTTGAACTGAAGAGCAAAGTTATTAATATTTCTTATACTGTACTATAGTATAAAAATAAAAAAAGATTGTGGTATTAAAATGTTAATTTTATATAAAATAATCTTAATGGTATGAATTGGGTAGAAAACCGACCAACTTAACAACCGAGGAATTTATATATAGTCTGCTAAATATCTTTTTAAATCTGTCAAAGATTCAATTAAGGCATCCGGTGATTCGGTTTTAATCGGCGAAGCGTTTACTTCTGAAATATTTTCACTTTTTAACGTATTTTTTAAACGTTTTTGAACACCTTTAATTGTAAATCCTTCTTTATACAGATAATCACGAATTCGAGCCAATAAAACAACATCTTCTGCTTGATAATACCGTCTTCCCATACGTTTTATCGGTTTTATCTGATGAAATTGTGTTTCCCAAAAACGCAATACAGAAGCCGGAACTTGTAGCAGTTCTGCGACTTCTGTAATTGTTCTGTAAGCGTTTTCTGTTTTTAGCATGCTGTCCCGGATTTTAAAGCATTTTTCAAAGAATTAGAAGCCTTAAATGATAAAACAATACGTGGTGTAATAGCGTGTTTTTCCCCGGTTTTCGGATTACGACCAACCCGTTCTTTTTTTGCATGTGGAATAAATGTTGCAAATTTAGAAATTTTAACTGTTTCACCATCTGCTAATGCTTCAATGATATTTGCCAAAATTTGTTCAATTAACTTGAATGATTCGGCATGTGAAAAGCCAAGTTCACTATAAATTGCATCTGCAATATCAGCACGTGTAATTGTTCTTTGTACCATTTTTTTCTCTCCTTAATTAAAATTTCTTTAGAATAATGCCATATATTTTTTTGAACTGCAAGTGTTTTTTTATAAACGAATAAGTGCTGCAGCCCATGTAAAACCACCACCCATTGCATCCAATAAAATTAATTGTCCTTTTTTTAATCTGCCACTTTTAACGCCTTCAAAAAGTGCCAAAGGAATGGATGCGGCGGATGTGTTTCCTTGTTCTGGTAAAGTTAAGATAACTTTATCCATCGGAATCTCTAATTTTTTTGCCGTACCTTCGATAATACGAACATTTGCTTGATGAGGAACAAGATAATCAATATCTGATAATTTTGTCCCTGTTCGAGTAATAACCTCTGTTGCAACTTCGGCTAAATTTGTTACCGCATGTCGAAAAACTTCACGTCCTTCCATCAAAACATATCCGGCTGTTTGTGTACGGGAAACACCGCCGGTTGTTGTTAATAATTGACGACAATTGCCATCCGAATGTAAAACAATATCTAATATGCCGGTTCCGGCTTTTTCCTCTTCCGTGGTTGTAGCACTTAATACAACTGCTCCGGCTCCATCCCCAAACAATACGCACGTATTTCTATCTGACCAATCGACAATACGAGATAGTGTTTCTGCACCGATAACTAAAGCATTTTTAACACTACCGGATAAAATATACTGATTTGCAATACTTAATGCATACATAAAACCTGAACAAGCAGCTTGCACATCAAAAGCATATCCGCCATCCATCTGAATGGCTGCTTGAACCTGCACAGCCGTTGCCGGTGTTGTATCATCCGGTGTTGTTGTTGCTAAAACAACCATATCAATATCTTTGCCTGTCATATTAGCATTTTTTAAGGCTTCTTGTGCTGCTTTAATGGCTAATGTAGATGTGTACTCATTATCAGAAGCAATGTGTCTAACCTGAATCCCTGTTCTTTCCCGAATCCAAGCATCACTTGTTTCAACCATTTTTTCCAAATCAAAATTAGTAAGAGTTTTTTCAGGTAAATAACCGCCAAAACCACGAATGACTGCTTTCATAGGAAATCCTTTTCAGTTAGTGTTTACGCCTCTCCGGAGATATCCGGCACATCAACATCCATTACATGTTTTAATTCTGTTTTTATTTTATTGCACAAATCATTACGAGCCATTCGAATGGCGGCTTCTACGGCACATGAAAAAGCAAATGCATCTGCTCCGCCATGACTTTTAACAGATATCCCGTTAAGCCCTAAAAACATTGCCCCGTTATACATGCGTGGATCAATTTTTTTCTTTAATTTATTTAAAGCCGGTCGTGCAATTAAAAAGCCCAAAGAACCAACAAATGATTTACGAACCGTTTCTTTGAGTATGGATGTAATAAACTTCGCTGTTCCTTCTATGGTTTTTAATGCGATGTTTCCGGAAAATCCATCCGACACAACGACATTTGATTTGCCGGCACAAATATCATTACCCTCAACAAATCCGACAAAGTTAATTTTATCCGTCAAACCTTTTAAAACAGTAGCTGCTTCTCTGATTTCATCTCTGCCTTTTGTTTCTTCCGAACCAATATTCAACAAACCGATTGTTGGTTTTTCAGCTTGAAATAAAACCCGATACAAAACGTGTCCCATAATAGAAAATTCAACCAAATTTTGAGAATTACATTCTGCATTGGCACCTAAATCCAAAGCAACAATCGGTCCTGTCAATGCTGGCATTACACCGGCAATCGCCGGACGATCAATTCCGGATAAAGTGCCAAGACAGATTTTACTCATTGCCATTAATGCTCCGGTATTTCCGGCAGATACAACGGCTTTTGAATACCCGTTTCGTACGGACATAATCGCCTTCCACATACTGCTTTCCCGACCGGAGCGAATAGCAACGGATGGTTTTGCATCACCCTTAATCACATCTGTTGTATGATGGATTTTATAACGATTGTCCGGCAAGCGATTTGCATCAGCTAACTTTTTGATTTTATCTTCATCTCCAAACAAGAAGAAAAAGACAGAATCATCTTTTTTTGCAACACGGGCAACACCTTCAATGACCGCTTCCGGTGCATTGTCTCCACCCATGGCATCAATTGATATGACTAAGGTATTGCTCAAAACTTGTATCCTTATTTTGTCTCTGTTTCGGCCTTAACGATAATTTCTTTTTTGTTATAAGTGCCACATGATTCGCAAACATGGTGTGGACGAACCAATTCTCCACATTTTGGGCATTCATTACATGCATTTGTATCTAATGCCAAGTGTGAACGACGCATATTTTTTTTAGATTTTGATGTTTTTTTCTTAGGTACTGCCATTTTTAATTCTCTCTACAATAAATTGAATGGAATATCACCCATTGACATTCCTTTTATCTAAACAAGATTATCTTATACATAAAATTCTAACATTTTGCAAGTGTTTTTTTAGTCTTTCCGGAAAAAAGTCTTGAATTTACACTTCTTTTTATCTACAAAAGAATAAAAATAATCTGTCTGACAATAAAAATATATCTGTTTAAATTAAACAAACACATTGAAGCCTATTTAATAATTCGGCATATATATATTCACATATACATGCCGAATAACATATTACTTTGAAATAATTTGATTAAGTTGTTTTTGCTTTTCTGAAATGCTTGTCGGAATTAAGGATATTGATGTCGGAATAATTATTTCCGCAGGATTAAGTGATACCGAATCCTTATACAACATCTTTGTTTGGTCTTGTTCTCTGCCATCAAAATTTAAATAAATATCAACCGTTCCGTTTTCATTCGGTGTCAAAACGATGTTGCCGGATTTTATTGTAAATTCATTACCTTTTTTAAACAATGCCTGTTTTATTTTTGCATCTTTCCCCGTGTATTTTAAATCAACATTGTTAAATTTGATTTCACCACTATTTAACTCAAACTGACCATTTTTCAATTCAATCGGCAATGTTACCGAAGCTAATCCGTTTATTGTTAAATTAGGAATATTCAGATAAGACTGTGTATCTGTCAAATTAACCGATTGGTTTTTAAGATACATAACAGAACTGTTTGCCCGATATGGCATTAATACATTTTCCGCAGATACGGTTGTTCCGGCAATTTGAGCCGTTGCTGTGGTCAAACGCAACATTTGATTATCAAATTTCAATAAAGAAACCACATTTTGTAAAGGAATTGCCGTATCAATTTTTCCGATGTATATCGGTTGATTTGATGCCGTCACAAACGGAGCCAAGGACTGAACTAACAGAATGGTATTTAAATTTTCAACTTGCTGACCTGCTGTTGAAAAACTTGTGTTTTCTAAAGATAAATAAAATGGTCCGGCAATTTCTTTTTCGTTTTTCCAAACAATGTTACCATATAATGATGCTTTTCCGGATAAATTTTTAATATATTCAGGAATAAGCGTTGTTACCGAAGTTAAGTCTTTTGGTAATCGATTTAAATTAACCGGTTTAACTAAAAATGCTCCTTGAAAAGTTCCGGATAAAAGATTAGCGACTCCTTGGAATTGCGAGTGTACAGCATTGTTTAATAACGAGGCTTCTGCCGTTACAACATTATTTGTTCGGGCAAAAGATAACGCAAACGGCATTTTCATCAGTTGATTATTCTTCAATAAAATTTCTTTGGTTGTAAATGTCAAATCTCTGTTTTCTTTATATAAATCGGAAACAAGTAAATTGGCATTTTTAAACTTAGTATCGTTTGTTTCATAATTCAAATTACTCATTCTCAATTTGATTTGAGATTGATTGGCTTTGCTACCTAATTTGCCGTTTAACGTTGCTGTTTTTGCATTTGTTTTTATCTCGGCTGTCGTAATGTTTTTATATCCGTTATAAACTAAATCAGATAACGATAAATCCAATGTTATAATATCGCTGTCCCATAAGATGTTTTTCCGTTTGTTTGGCTTGATAACAAAGCCGACCCGTCCCTTTGAAACATAATTTCCTCCGAATACGTTTGCTTTTAATGCTTGTATATTAACTGGCACATTACTTGTGACCTGATAAGAACAGTTAAAGTTTTGACAAGACAAATTTCCCCGTAAAATACCGGAAGCATTAGATAAATTAATGTCTTGCATATAAAATGACTGCACATTAAAACGAATCGGCTGAGAACTTTCAATGGAAGACAGATGCTTAATATCCAAACCATCAAAAACCATGTTCATTTCTGTTTTTGTTTCATCCAGTTCATTTTTAACCTCTTTATTAATTAAAGATAAACTGACGGTTCCTTTGAACAGTTTCTTTGATTTTTTTAAATCAATTTTAATATCTTTTAGGTTTTTACCGTATGTTAAATTTAAATTGCCGTTAATGGAGGAAACGGACATACCGTTTGTTTGAATTTTAAATTTTCCCGTCACATTTTCCGGTTGTTTGTTTGGAAATGAGAGGTTTCCAGACATAATATCCAAAGACCAATCCAAGGATTGTGCATTTCCGCTAAGAGAAAGCATACCACTGATATTCATATAATCTTGTTTAATGCTTAACGGAATACTGACGCTTGTGTTGTTTTCATAAAAACCATTCATAGAAAATTGAATGGGTAACGTATATTTTTCACCTTTAATATTCATTACGGCTTTGGAAATTGAAATCGACCCGATATGATATCCTCTTTGAGAAGACTTATTCAGTTGTATCAACAATTTGGCTAAATGACCAACTTCCAATTTATCTTTTTTCTCTTTTGCTTCAATAACAACGTTATCTAATACAACGGATTTAATTTTTTTGCGTAAAAAATCTGAAAAACTGGAACTGATAGTCACTTTTTGAATAGAATAAGCTTTATCTTTATCCTTAATGTTCTTTAAAATAATTTTGGAAAAAGAATAGCTGTCTAAATCATATGTTGCCTGAATGCCGTTTTCTTGAAAATATTTTTTAACATAATTCGGATAATTCATATAAACACTAACAAGAACAACGGCAGAACAGATGCCCCCGGCATAAATCAAACTGATAAACAAACTCCATATAATACCTAAGGTACGAAAAACAGAGGCATATTTATGTTTAGATCTATCTAAAAATAAAGTACATCTCATTAATGTAATTTGAAAAACTTTTGAAAATGAAATTTGTTTTTTGACTTTTTTTTGCTTGTCTTTTTTTTCGTTTTCAATATCTTCAGCTGCAATTTTACTCAACAAATCCCCATCCAAGACACTTGGACGGTTTTCAATAGATGTTTCTTCCTGCGTGGATAGGTATTCTTCTAATTCATCTTCAATGGTGGTGTTTTTGGTATTATTTTGTTCTGTCATATCCGGCCCCTCATTGTATATGTTTTCTTTTAGTCTATCCTGTTTTTTTTTACACGTCAAGCATTTGATTAAATTCTTTTTCAGATATTTGCTTAATATTCAATTTTTCAGCTTCCGTTTGCTTACTTCCGGCATTAACTCCGACAACAACATAATCGGTTTTTGCCGAAACGGCACTGACAACTTTTGCCCCTGCCGATTGTGCTTTTGCTTTGGCTTCTGCACGGGTCATTGTTTCAAGTGTTCCCGTAAAAACAATACTTTTTCCGGAAAGTGGTGTTTCTTTTTTTATTGGTGCAACATAATCCGTTATATTGATTTGCCGACTTAATTGGTTCAACAGTTGACAATTATGTTCTTCTTGAAAAAAATCAACAATATATTGTGCCATTATCGGTCCGATACCTTCAATGTGTAATAATTGTTCCAATGCCGAATCGGAACACATGGCAGATTGAAAATTTGACCAAGAAATATAATTATGTGCCAACAAACGGGCAGTGGCTTCTCCAACTTCCCGAATCCCAATTGCATAAATAAACCGATCTAATGAAACACCGGATTTAACCTTATTAATGGCATCAAATAAATTATTGGCAGATTTCAAACCCCATCCGGTTAATCCGATTAATTCCAATTCGTGATTCTTTTGCAGATTCAATAAATCAATCGTATTTTTAACCCATCCTTTTTCAAACAAAAGTTCTATATTTCTATCTCCCAAACCATCAATATCCAAAGCATCTTTGGAAACAAAATGTTTCAATGCTTCTATTTGTTGTGCCGGACAATACAGTCCACCGGTACAAAAAGTGACGGCATCTTCTCCTTCCCGAACAGCACGAGAACCACAAACAGGACAAACTTGCGGAAATTCGTAAGCGTACGAATCTATTGGGCGTTTATCCGTTAAAACACGGACAATTTGCGGAATAACATCACCGGCTCGTTGTACAACAACCATATCTTGCTCACGAATGTCTTTGCGGGAAATTTCATCAGCATTATGGAGGGTTGCGTGTTTTACGATTACACCACCGACATTAATCGGTTCCAAATCAGCCACCGGAGTTAATGCTCCGGTTCGGCCCACTTGAATACGAATGGTATTTAATCGTGTTACCGCCTGTTCTGCCGGAAATTTATGAGCAATTGCCCAACGGGGAGAACGGGCAATAAATCCTAATCTTTTTTGCAGAGATAAATCATTAACTTTATATACAACACCGTCAATGTCATATGGCAATGAACTGCGTTTTTCCGTTAATTCATTAAAAAAGCGAATCATTTCCTGCGTATTATGACACACCCGAATTTCCGGATTAACCGGAAATCCCCATTTTTTGAGTTGTTCTAAAAATTCATAATGTGTTTTCCAGGTTATCGGATTAACTTCTCCACATGCATAGGCAAAAACACTTAATCGGCGTTGTGCTGTGACGGATGCATCCAACTGACGTAATGAACCAGCGGCCGCATTACGGGGATTGGCAAAAATTTTTTTATTTTTTTCTGCCTGAATTTGATTTAACTCAAAAAAATCGGGTTTGGACATATAGACTTCTCCCCGAATATCAATTTTTTGTGGAGGAACATCAAACAAATCTTCATTCTGATGAAGTGATAATGGAATTTGCCGAATTGTTTTTAAATTAGCAGTAATATCTTCACCGATTGATCCATCTCCTCGTGTTGCCCCCGTCATTAGTTTCCCGTTTTCGTAAACAGCCGAAAAGGATAATCCGTCAATTTTGGGTTCAGCAACAATTTCAATATCTTCCGAATCGGGAATTCCTAAAAAACGATGTATTTTTTCTACAAATGCATAAACGTCTTCTTCCGAAAAAATATCGGATAAGGACAACATTGGCACGGTATGTGTAATTTTTTGAAATTCGGCAGCAACCTGAGCTCCCACCCGTAACGAAGGACTATCTTGTCGAATTAACGTCGGAAATCTTTCTTCAATCGCTTCATTACGATGTTTTAACTTATCATATTCTGCATCACTAACCAGTGGGGCATCATCCCGATGATAAGCAATATCCAATTCGGAAATACGTTTTGCCAAAAAAGCCAATTCGGCAATCGCTTCTTCCTCCGTTAAGTCTAACACGCTTTTTTTCATGATTTGTTTAATAACTCCTGCGCCATAATTTCAGCTGTTTGTGTAATTTTTGCCCCAGATAACATACGAGCAATCTCCGTTAATCTTTCAGATTCGGATAAAGACCGAATGGTTGTAATCATTTTATCATCTTGTTCTGTTTTTTGAACATGCCAATGGCTTTTACCGCAAGAGGCAACCTGAGGTGAATGTGTTACAACCAAAACCTGACAGTTTAATCCTAATTGAGCCAATCGCTCTCCAACTGCTTCTGCTGTTGCCCCTCCAACACCACTATCAACTTCATCAAAAACAATTGTTTCTGTTTCGGCAGTGGTTGCCAAATTAACTTTTAAGGCTAACATAAAACGGGATAATTCTCCGCCGGAAGCCATTTTATTCAAAGGTGCTAGGGGTACTCCTTTATTTGTTGATGCCATAAAACAGACCGAATCAATTCCATTTGCTGAAATATTTGTTTCATCTGTTAATATTTTTGTTAAAAATTGGGCTTTTTCCAGTTTGAGCGGTGCTAATTCCCGACAAACGGCTTTATCTAGTTTTACTGCGGCTTCTGTTCTTTTTTGAGATAGTTTTCGGGCATGGGATAAATACTGCTGATAGGTTGCATTAGCTGTTTCTTGCAGAGAATGAAGAACTGTTTCGCTTTGTTCCAATTGGTTTAATTGTTGTCGAAACGAATCCAACAATATCGGTAATTCATTTATATCTGTCTGATACCGACGAGCCAACCCCCGTAATGCAAATAAACGATTATCAATTTCCGGTAAATCCGAAACATCCCCCAATGTTTCTCCGACACTTTCCAGTTCTCCGGAAATATCAGCAAGTGCCGATTGTGTTTCGTTAACAGTTTTCAATAAATTATCAAACACATTCGGAGCATATTGAGCTGCCTTGGTTAATTGTTGCTCCAAAATAGCCAGTTGATGAATAATACCCTGTTGTTCATTATCTAATAATTGAACGGACGTATTAACGGCCGTAATAATTTTTTCACCGTTCATTAATTGATTGCGTTTCATAACCAACGTTGCTTCTTCATCTTGCTGAGGTTGAAGTTTTTCTATATCCTCAATAGCTTCTCTTAAAAACAATTCTTGTGTTTGGGCGGTTTCCAGTTCTTGCTTTGCTGTTGTTAAATCATCAAGTGCTTTTTTATAAGTATTAAATGCTTGTTCTGTCTGTTGTTTTTCCTGTTGCAGATTGGCATACGAATCCAAAACACTCAAATGTGTTGAGGCGTTAAGTAATTGATGTGAGGCAAATTGTCCGTGAATTTCAACTAATTTATCTCCGACTATTTTTAAAAAAGAAATACTGACCGGTTCATCATTGATAAACGCCTTACTTTTACCATCTTGTGTCACGGTTCTTCTTAGTATAAGTTCTTCAGGAACCTCAAAAGAAATTCCTTGTTCCTCTAATAAGTTAAAAATACTTTTTTCACCGTTAAGCTGAAATGTAGCCGTTACGCTTAATTGTTTTTCTCCGTGTCGAACCAATCCGGCATCAGCTCGGGCTCCCAACACCAAAGACAACGAATCCAATAATATAGACTTGCCTGCACCGGTTTCTCCGGTAAAAACGTTTAAGCCGGAGTCAAAGTTTAAATCCAATTTATCGATTAAAACAACATTTCTGACAGATAAGGATATTAGCATCTATTTTCCTTTTTCTTCTTTTATAGTCTGTTCTTGTTGTTTCTTTATTAATTTAAATGCTTTTTGTGTCCAAGAATCATCGGCATAATATTGTTTCAATACCAATCCCAGTTGTTCAGCTTGACGTTTCATACCCAAAGACTGATAACAAACAATTAACCGATATAAAGCTTCCGGTGTTTGATTTGTTCTGGGATGTTCTATTAAAACATTTTGAAAACGGTTCATTGCGGGAATGTATTCGTTTCGTTTTAAATAATAACGACCGACAGTCATTTCTTTTCCTGCCAAATGAGCCTCAATTTCTTGTAGCTTTACATTAATATCTGCCGTATAAATAGAATTTGGATAACGGGATAGTATTTCCTGAAATGTAGTTAATGCATCTTCGGTCATTTTTTGCTCACGAGAAACATCTGACATTTGTTCATAAAAACACAATCCTTTTAAATAATAGGCATATACAATATTTCTGTTTCCCGGATGTAATTGAATAAACCTATCCAATGTTAAAATCGCATCATCGTATTGATTGGCACTATAATAAGCATATGCTGCCATTATTTGTGCACGGGGAGCCCATACAGAATAGGGATATTGTCGATCAATTTCGTCAAAATACCGAGCAGATTGTTCGTATTCTTTTTCCTTAAAATAATTATACCCCTGCATGTAAAGCTGTTCAACGGGTTGTTCCGAAATAGTATCTTCCGTAGCGGCACAAGCAGATAATAAAACCATTAAAAAACTCAAAACAAAAAACTTTTTTAAATTTTTCTTCATTAAAACCTCATTTCGCTATACTTTTTTTGTCATCCTATCAAAAAATGAATTTTTATTCAAGTAATATTTATATAATTCCCATTCCGTTAAAAGAAAAGCATTTGAGGTCAAAACAGGTTTTCTGTTGACTTTTAAATTTTGCAAAATTAAAATAACAACATCACTTATTTTTATTTAAGGGGAGGATAAATGACAAAACAAACAATACCGACAACAAATACAAAAGTAATTGATTGGGTAAATGAAATTGCTGATTTAACACAACCGGATGCCGTTTATTGGTGTGACGGCAGTGAAAAAGAAATTCAGGCAATTAACAACTTATTGATTGAAAACGGAACATTCATTGCACTTAATCCGGAAAAAA
This sequence comes from Alphaproteobacteria bacterium, assembly GCA_015062385.1. Taxonomy (GTDB): domain Bacteria; phylum Pseudomonadota; class Alphaproteobacteria; order CAAHEQ01; family UBA3637; genus RGIG4140. Next base: position 12,903 of record SUUT01000028.1, read on the forward strand.
GACCTAACAGTTTTTTGGCTCGTTCTAATCCCAAAGATGTTGCTCGTGTTGAAGCACGAACATTTATTTGTTGTGAAAAAGAAGTAGATGCCGGACCAACAAATAACTGGGCTAATCCAAAAAAAATGAAAAAAACATTAAACGGTTTGTTAAAAGGATGTATGAAAGGACGGACAATGTACGTTATTCCGTTCTCTATGGGTCCGTTAGGATCCGACATTGCTCAAATCGGCATTGAAATTACCGATTCACCTTACGTTGTTGCCAATATGCGTATTATGACTCGTATGGGCAAAAAAGTTTGGGGTGTGTTAAAAGACGGGGATTTTGTTAAATGCTTACATTCTGTCGGTTCACCTCTTAAAAAGGGACAAGAAGATGTTCCTTGGCCGTGCAATCCGGAAAATACATATATTACACACTTTCCTGAAACAAGGGAAATTATTTCGTTTGGTAGCGGATATGGGGGCAATGCTTTATTAGGTAAAAAATGTTTAGCTTTACGTATTGCCAGTACAATGGCTCGGGACGAAGGGTGGCTTGCCGAACACATGTTGATTGTCGGACTGGAAAACAAAAAACTGAAAATTAAATCTTATGTAACAGCAGCGTTTCCAAGTGCATGTGGTAAAACAAATATGGCTATGCTGATACCACCCAAAGAAATGGGAGATTGGAAAGTTTCAACAATCGGAGATGACATTGCTTGGATTAAACCCAAAGCAGATGGTAAATTATACGCCATTAATCCGGAAGCCGGATTTTTCGGTGTTGCACCGGGAACCTCGGAAAAAACAAACAAAAACGCCATTGAATCCTGTCGGGCAAACACCATTTTTACAAATGTTGCTTTAACAGATGACGGAGATGTTTGGTGGGAAGGTCTGACGGATGAAAAACCGGCACATTTAATCGATTGGCAAGGAAACGACTGGACACCGGAAAGTGAAACACCAGCAGCACATCCTAATTCTCGATTTACAGCTCCGGCAGGACAATGTCCGATTATTGATAAAAATTGGGAAAATCCGGCAGGAGTTCCAATTGATGCGTTTATTGTCGGTGGTCGTTTGGCAACCAATACGCCTCTAGTTTATCAGTCTTTCAATTGGCAGCACGGTGTTTATTTAGCTAGTACAATGGGGTCTGAAAAAACCGCCGCAGCAGAAGGAACAATGGGTGAAATCCGTCGGGATCCCATGGCAATGTTACCATTCTGTGGTTATAATATGGGTGATTATTGGAATCATTGGTTAAAATTGGGAGCATCACTTAAACACAAACCACTTGTTTTCCGTGTAAATTGGTTTAGAAAAGATTCGGACGGGCACTTTATGTGGCCTGGATTTGGAGATAATATGCGTGTACTTGAATGGATTGTAAAACGCACGCAAGGAAAAGCAAATGCAACAGAAACCGTATTTGGTTATTCTCCATCATATAATGATTTAACATGGACCGGATTATCTATGTCCGAAGAAGAATTTAATGCTTTAATGCATATTGATACTTCTTTGGCATTGAAAGACGTAGAAGCACAAGCCGTTCATTTTGAACCATTCCGAAAGCAAAAAACGTTACCGGTTGAGTTTGATGCCGAATTGATTTTATTAAAATCCCGTTTAGAAAAAACAGAATAAAATCAATTGTTTTATACAAAAAAGGATTCGGAATTCCGAATCCTTTTTTGATATATTTCGTATGGTAAAAACTAATTTAACACACAATATAAACCGTCAATATGGCGATTAACACAAGCTGCACACCGATCTTTATCTCCATTCACGTTAATCGGAGATGAAATATTACATTCATAACATTGATTATCTGAACCTAATAATTTTTTATCGCCTGTACAACTAATGCGAATACAATCATTTCCATTTAATTTTCGATTAGAACATACATTTTGACATTTATATTCAGAACCAATGGAATATTGTGGTACAGTATCTGGTGTATTACATGCATAGCAGGTATTGCTTCCTTGATAATGCAAGAGAGGCATATCAGCATATTTTGTACCGGCCACTCCACAGATAGAACACCAATATCCGCCATCAAATCGAGTTGTTGTAAAACGACCTGAACATTTATTACAATCAGATGTATTTTTCACAACAAAATTGATTTCTTCATCACAGGAATGACACGCACCAAAGTAATCTAATAATGGTTTATCTGCCGGACATTCTTTTAGTTGGCAATATTCAACACTATATTGAGTCATAACTGCTTGCCTATTTGTGCAAACAGTTGCACATTCTCCGCCGGACACACCGGAAGTTAAGACTTTTCCGGTATAATTGCAATCATAGCACTGATTGTCTTCTGCACTTTTAAGCGGTTTATCTGATGGACAACCCGGTAGACAATTAGCCCCATTAACTAATCTGTTTGGACAAACACTTTTACATTTATAGGCAGATTCAAAGGAATGTTGTGGTACAGTATCCGGTGTATCACATGCATAGCAGGTATTGCTTCCTTGATAATGCAAGAGGGGCATATTAGCATATTTTGTTCCGGCTACTCCACAGATAGAACACCAATATCCACCATCAAATCGAGGTGTTGTCCAACGATTGGAACAAAGATTGCAGTCTTCTCTATTCATCACAACAAAATTAATTTCTTCATCACAAGCATGACATTTACCAAAAATATCTAATAACGGTTTATTTTCGTTTTCTGTTCCCTTTACCCCACACGGTAATGCACAGTATTTAGCCCCATAACCGGCAATTCGTAAAACCCGATTAGGACAAGCATAACAACTATCCGGATTGCTATCTACCTGAATAATACCGGGTTCATCACAAGCATAGCAATTTCCGTCTTTATCTCTTAAAGGTTTATCAGCCGGACAACAATTTAAATTTTCATCACAACATTCGCCGTCTGAAACCTGATTGACACAACATAAACCATTAGCTGTATTTGCCGGATTACAACAAATAAAATGTTTCGGATCAGAATAATTAAGAACACACGTCTCTTCATTTTCACAATAAGATTTACATAATCCATCTGAACAAGTGCCACACTTACAATCATTATCATGACGGCATCTGTCAATTTCATGTCGGGAATCTTCCGGAATTTCTTCTTTACCTCGCATATCTTTATAAAATTCATATGCTAATTCTACTTTTTCTGCCGAATTACAAATATCCGGTGTTGCTTCATATTCTTCTATCCCCACAAAAATAGAATAAGGCGATTGCCATTGGCTTTGTAATAACAACTTGCAAATATCGCTCGGCACTTCGGAAAGGAATATTTCAAAATATTCTTCATATTGAGGACTCATACGGGCCATAATCGGATACCCCATACGGGTAGTATTTCCTAATTCCATTTCAATTTCACCGACATAATTTGCTTCAATCAGTTTATCCATCTGATAGGCAATATCATTTGCCCGAATAGCTAATTCATTAATGGTTTCATTAGCAATATATTTATTCATGGCAAATTTATACCCCAGTATGCCGGCAACACTTAATACCCCAATAACGGCAAGCACGCCCAACATTTCAACCATACTACGTCCGATTTCATTGAATTTAGTTTGCATATCTTTCTCCTCACATCATAAAGTTGCATTTATATATGAGAGTGTAATAAAAGGGACCTTTTTTTCCCGCTTCGAATCAGCAAAATCAAATTTTTGCAGAAATGAAAGATTATTGTTTGAGTTGAATTATTTAGTCAAAATTAAAAAAAATGCTAAAAAGTGAAAAAAAGTGTTGCATTTATACGTCCCTTTTTTTACAGATAGATGTTTGGTTAGTATAATTTTATGGAGTTTGAGTACTACTTCTACACAAAACCCCGTGTTAAAACACGGGGTAACAATAAATATAAAGATTTCAATGAATATATTTATTCGGTTGTTTTCAAAACACACTTATATCCGATAACGGTTATACCATCTGTTCCGTATATAGGTTGTTCTTCTCGTAAACCATCACATTCGTTACACAAACGACGGGATTCTGCATCTGTTCCAATTTCCCGTGTCCCTCCTTCGGAACAAAACAGACAATTCCCGTTAATATCCTGCCATTGAGTGCCGGCACATTCTTCCACACAAAGACCTGCCCAGTTACCATGATTTTTAAAGCCACTTGTCAACATGCGACGATCCTCGCAACTGCTACATAAGTTTACAACATCGGGATTAACCGGTATATTTTTATTGGCACATGCAATACATGTTGCTTGCGTATTTAAAAAATTGTCTCCTTCAACACATAATCCTTTTAAACATGTTCCTGATTCATATCTTCTATTTTTACAGCTAGCACATTGTGCTTGTGATGAAGTAAATGATGTGTTCGAATCACAGTCACGACAATAACCATCATTATCTCTGAAGGTTTCCCCATTATGAGAACCGTTTAACCACGCCTGTGCTTTATTCTTTATATTATCAGAAACCCAGTCTGAAAACGTGTTTTCTATATCATTACAAATTCCACTAACCCCCGGATTAATCAAAATACATTTATTGTTTAGTCTGGTACGTTCTTCACATAGTGAACATTCATCAATACCATTAATGGTTAATGAATTGACCGGTCCGGAACTTGAACAACTATAACAAATACCATATTGACCTGTGAACAGAATTTGTCCTTTTGAATTAACACCACAACTTTCTAATAGACAATGATTACCTACTTTTATACGCTTGTATGGAGTTGTTGAACACGGTTTTTCACATGTGTCTTCACTTATCCATTTCACATTACCGTATTGGCTTGTTGCTCGATAACTACAATTATTACAGTCGTAATTACTGCCATCCATCCACATATTATCCGGACAAATTGCAACACAATTTTGACCATGCACCCAAGTAGTATCCGTTGCATCCGAATCAACACTATATTTACCATCTTTCATACGACAATTTTTAGTACAACCGGAGTCTTCATCATTTATGATGTTAACATTTTGATAATTATTAGCACTTTTGGGGCAAGGCTTACAAGAGCCATTCCGACTCATAATTTGTCCTAATGGACAAGCAGAAGCATCTTTAGGCACACAATATCCTTTTTCATTTACCTTTCGTCCGCATTTTTCACATAAATCTTTTAATTCAGGAATCACTGTATTCCAATAGTGCATCATAGTTGCATCACCAATATTAACAGCATCACAATCGTAACATTTTGCATCCTTGGCTGATTGCCATTTCCGTGTACATCTTTCATCTTTTGGATTTGCTTGACAAATTTCAATTTGTTCTTCGGCATTTTCCGGTTGTTCACATACTTTATAACAACCACCGCTTGTATACATGCGTTTAGCTGGTTTTCCGTTAACTGTTTCCGGACAATTATTACACATTTTTGTTACTTTATTCGGGATATTTCCCCATGCAGTCCAAGTTAAAAATATTATTTCTCGCCATAACGTTGTTTCTGCACACGAAACACAAGTTCCGTTCGGAGCTGTTCTATATTCTCCATACGGACATTCAATATCTGAACCTCTGCAATAATAATCACTATGAAAATACCATTCATGATTAGGACATGCTAAACACTGTTCTTTAGAAATAGTTTCATTTTTTATTTTATGAGCATCCATATTCGAACATGGAATACAACCTTCATTAGACGACTGATAGGAATATCCCTTTGTACACATAAAAGAACAATAAGCCCGTTCTGCATCATCAACTAATGTTCCGTATTGCCGTTCGGTTCCCGAATCGGCACATTGTTGACACATCGTATAACCATCAACGGTATCTTCGGTGTTTGGAAACGGTTCTCCGTTTTTTAATA
>SUUT01000029.1 GCA_015062385.1 Alphaproteobacteria bacterium
AGGGACTTGGTAAATCTTCTTCAAATTCTTCCCACTCATACGGAACACCATCCGTTTGTGACACAAGGTTGATTTGTATCAACTTGATATCTTTGTAAACCTGATTCGCTTGATATTTATTAAATGCATAGCGGTATCCCCCGACTGCGACTATCGTTAATACCCCGATAACCGCTAATACACCGAGCATTTCTATCATACTTCGGCCTTGTTCATTCAGTTTGATTCGCATATTCCCCTCTCTCGTCATACATTGCTTTATAAGAGAGAATATAATAAAAGGGACCTTTTTTTCCCTATGCGAATCACAAAAATCGGATTTTTAAGAAAATGAAAGATTATTGTTTGACTTGAATAAGTTAGTTAAAATCAAAAAAATTGCTAAAAAGTGAAAAAAAGTGTTGCATTTATACGTCCCTTTTTTTACGGATAGAGGCTATTTTTTAAATAGCATAAAATTAATAATATTACACTTATAATACTGTTGATTGTTTATAGTCTTTGTGATAAAATAAAATATATAAGGAGGGATTAAAAGATGGCAATAAAGTTCACATTACAAGACCCTTCGGTGACAAAGGCTCGGCGAAAAGAATTTGATCGCCGCAATATGAATCAAAAGTTTGTTAAATGGCTGTATAGAAAAGGTTTTTTGGAACCATATGCTGATAAAATTAATTTGGAACGATCAAAACGTGGAAAAATTCCACGTGGTTTTGATGTTCATCACCTTATTCCGTTATCCGGAGGGGGAACAAATCATGTTTCCAATTTTTGTTTAATTGAGCGTTCCCTTCATAAGTTCATCAATAAAAAATGTTTTGAACCGGCTGTTCGCCACTTAAAAATTGGTGAAACAGTAGATATTGAAATTCCGGATTTTCCGAAAGTTGCTTTACGACGAGATTTTAATGGTTTTATTGATAAAAAATTACAACACGACAGAGATCGACATAAATTTTATCAATACTTACGCCGATGGGAAAGATAAATTTATAATAATAACAAAAAAAGCTTCTGAAGTGTTTTTACAACAGAAGCTTTTTATAAAAAATTACCGATTATTCAGCCAATTTTTTATCCAACAACTGATTAGCTAATGCCGGATTAACCTTGCCTTGTGAAGCCTTCATAATTTGACCGACAAACCAACCTTTTAATTTGTCTTTTCCTGCTTTTATTTCGGCAACTTTATCTGCATTTTGTGCTAAAATATCAGCAATAAGGGCTTCAATAGCTCCGGTATCCGAAACTTGTTTTAACCCTTTTTCTTCAACGATAACACTTGGTTTTTTACTTGTTTCTGCCATAATTTCGAAAACTTCTTTCGCAATTTTACCAGAAATTGTACCATCGGCAATTAATCCGACTAATTCACCCAAATTTTCAGCACTAATCGGACTTTCGGTAATTGTTTGGTTGGATTTATTCAAGTATGCAAACAAATCACCCATGACCCAATTAGCTACCTTTTTAGCATCTTGTCCGATAATTGCCGTTTCAAAATAACGGGAAGTTTCTGTATCAGCTGTTAAAATACCAGCATCATAAGGTGTTAATCCCAATTGATCAATATACCGTTTTTTCTTTGCTTCCGGCAATTCCGGCAAATTCTGACGAATATTTTCAATATAGTCATCCGTTAAAATAACTGGCAATAAATCCGGATCGGGGAAATAACGATAATCATTTGCATTCTCTTTGGAACGCATTAATCGGGTTTCCATATTAACCGAATCAAACAAACGTGTTTCCTGATCAAAAGACTGTCCGGATTCATACAATTCTATTTGTCGTTGTGCTTCAATTTCAATAGCCTGCATGACAAATCGAACGGAATTAACATTTTTAACTTCTACACGGGGACGTAAAGTTGTTTCTCCTGATTTACGAACAGAAATATTAACATCACATCGCATAGATCCTTCATCCATATTGCCGTCACAAGTTCCTAATGCACGAACAATTGCCCGTAATTGACGTAAGTATTCACCAGCTTCTTCCGGAGAATGCATATCCGGTTTAGATACAATTTCCATCAATCCGACACCACATCTGTTTAAGTCAATAAAAGATTTTGTCGGGCTCATATCATGGATGGATTTACCGGCATCTTGTTCCAAGTGTAAACGTTCCACTCCGATTTTACGAGTACCTTCCGATGTGGTTACTTCAATATATCCTTCACCGACAATCGGATGATATAATTGACTGATTTGATATCCTTGCGGTAAATCGGCATAAAAATAATTTTTTCTGTCAAAACGAGAATACTTATTAATAACCGCATTTAACCCCAAACCGGTTTTAACACATTGTTCAATGCATTTTTCATTAACAACCGGCAACATTCCTGGAAATGCAGCATCAATAAAAGATACATGTGTATTTTGTTCTGCACCAAAAACAGCGGAAGACGGCGAAAATACTTTTGATTGTGAAATGATTTGACAATGTACTTCCAAACCGATAACCAGTTCCCATTTATCTGTTTTACCCTGAATTGTATATGTCATTTTTTCTTATCCTTTCACATAATGCGGTGTTTTAACAAATTGTGCTTCATCTTCCAAAATTTGTGCAACCTGAAACACCGTATTTTCATCAAAATGCTTACCGATTACCTGTAATCCTACCGGTAATCCGTTTTCAGCTAATCCGATTGGCAACGCCAAAGACGGTACACCTGCTAATGAGCTCGGTGTAGTAAACACATCACCCAAATAAGTATCTACCGGCTTCATATTTTTCATGGCTTCATAGGACAACGCTGTTGTCGGGGCTGCCGGAGCAACAATAGCATCTACTGTTTTGAATGCTTCTATAAAATCGTTATAAATTAAACGACGAACCCGTTGAGCCCGAATATAATAAGCATCATAGAAACCCGCAGACAAAACAAATGTACCCAGTAAAATACGGCGGATAACTTCCGGTCCAAATCCATCCGTTCGGGTATTTTCATACATTTCGTCTAATGATTTTCCATCTACACGTGTGGTATATCGAACACCATCATATCGAGATAAGTTTGACGATGCTTCCGCACAGGCAATAATGTAATAAACCGGTAAAGCGTATTTTGTATGCGGTAAAGAAATTTCGACAACTTCGGCTCCTGCATTTTTTAAATATTCAATCCCTTTATCCCAAACTGCTGCTACCGCAGGATTTAAATCCTTGGAACGATATTCTTTTGGAATGCCAATTTTTTTACCTTTTAAATCGCCCTGTAATGCTTGAGTAAAATCTGGCACAGGCAAATCAGCAACCGTTGAATCATGTACGTCAAAACCAGCCATTTCATTCAACATCAATGCACAATCTTTAACACTTCTTGCCATTGGACCCGCTTGATCCAATGAAGATGCAAACGCAACAATTCCATATCGAGAACATCTGCCATAAGTAGGTTTAATCCCTGTAATCCCACAAAAAGAGGCTGGCTGTCTAATTGAACCACCAGTATCTGAACCGGTTGCCCCCATACATAAACCAGCAGCAACAGCTGCGGCCGAACCACCGGAAGATCCGCCCGGCACTAAATTGTATTCCCCGTTTTCATCTACCCAAGGGTTTTTTGTCACACCAAAATAACTGGTCATTGTTGAACCACCCATTGCAAATTGGTCTGTATTGACTTTACCCAACATAACCGTACCGGCATCTTTTAAATTTTGGGTCACCGTTGATTCATAAGGCGGTACAAAATGAGATAAAATTTTAGAAGCTGCCGTTGTACGAATCCCTTTTGTACAGTATAAGTCTTTATTTGCAATCGGAATCCCTTCTAAACGACCGATTTTTTCTCCTGTTGCCCGTTTTTTATCCGATTCAGCGGCTTGCTGTAACGCCAATTCCGGTGTTTCAGTAATATAAGCATTTAAAAACCGAGCTTTTTCCATTTCCGCTAAATGAGCTTGAGTTAATTCAACGGAAGATATTTCTTTTGTATTCAGTAAGTCTAATGCTTGACTGATTGTTAAATCTGTTAATTGAGAAACCATTTTTTACTCCACCATTTTGGGTACAACATAAAAACCTTGAACAGATTCCGGTGCATTTACCATTAACTCTGCTTGAATATCCCCAACAGTCACTTCATCTGCTCGTATTGCATTTATACGAGGTGTAACAGAAACCAGTGGTTCTACTCCTTCAACATTTACCTCTTTTAATTCTTCTACCCATTGCAAAATACCATTAATATCTTGTGCAAATTTGGCTTCTTCTGCCTCCGGAAAATGTAATCGGGACAGTTTTGCTATATTTTTTATTGTTTTTTCGTCAAAACTCATTTTCTCTCTCTTTATAAAAAATAAATCTATCCAAAGACTTTTTTCTTGTTAAACCGTATTTATTCGGTTAATTTATCCGGTCTTTACGATGACTTTTTTTTGCTAAAAAGTCAAGAAAAATCATTTTTTTCAAAAAAAATAAAACAAATCATTTTTTTTCTGTTAATTTATTTTTAATCTGTTATAATTATAATAACACAAAAAAAGGGGATTTTTATATGCGTGAACCAATTTTAAAAGCTGTATCAATGCCACCCAGAATTTTCTGGGCACCATTTGTACCAGCCATTGTTAATTTTTCTATACAAATGGGTATTATGGTTATGTGTATTGCAATTTTTCACATAAACCCACTTTGGTTTATTCCGACAATGCTTATCGGACATCTTATTATTGCCGCTTATGCTTGGCAAGAACCGCATTTATCTAAAATGATGCAAACATATGGGCCTATGGCATCTAAATCTCAAAATGTATATCCCGTTAAAGGGAACAAGTTAGCCCCCTAAAAGAAGGAAAAAAATAATGAATGGTATTCCTGTTGATATAAATGTTTTTGGTATGTTGGCACAAGGCGCTTCGGCTTTTTCTACATGGGTTGCCGTTATCGGTGTACTGGGTGCTATGTTAATTATGTCTGTTTGGGTCACAAAATTAGGTGATATTATTTTACCAAAACCAAAAGAAAGTCGAGTATCTGACTTTCTACCGTTTAGCAAATTAGATGAAGATGGTGCAACAATTCATTTGCGAAATGGAGCATTAGCACGTGTTTATGAAATCAAAGGGGTTGATACAACATTATTAACAGGGGCCGAACGATTTGCTCTTAACAGTGCTCGCAAGCAATGGATTGATTCTATGGCACAATTAGAAGTTGTGTCCCGTGTTGTCACTATTCGGGAAAAAGTTTCTTTGTCGGAATTAGGAAAACATCGGGACAGCAAATTATTGCAAACAATTTCCGATAAATGGATGGATAGTTTAAGACGGGTATTTCGAAATAAACACTATATTATTCTTTCCATTAATGACCGAAAAACAGCTATGGATGATTTACAGCAGGCATCTTTAGCTTTAACATCTATTTTAGATGCATATGAACCACGATTAATTTCCGAAAAACCACCATATAAAACAAAGGATAAAAGTCCGTTTTGGGTTTTTGCACAATTAGCCAGTCCCTTATCTGTTCCGAAACCGCATATCGGTATGGAGGAAGGAGAATATTTAAATTCTTTATTAACGGCTGATTATATTCACTTCACAAAGGATGAAGGAATTATAAAATTTACATCCGGAGACGAAGAAAAACTGGGTATATGTATTGGCATCAGGAAACCCGGAGATTTTATGGATGAACAAATGGCCGCAGATATTTTAAGTATTGATTGCGAGGTCACATTGGTTCATAATATTAAGGCAATTCCAATGGTAAAAGCAAATATGATGTTGGTTCAGCAAAGAAAAATGGCATTTTTAACATCTTTTTCAACGAACGTGGTTGCTCAATATTCAACAGCTTTGGAATGGTTGGATCAGTCGGATTCGGATGGGCAAACACTGAATGAATATGCTATGAGTATTTTTGTTTTTGGAAAAACAAAAGATGAATTAAAATTCGGTCAGGAAGAAATTGAAAAAATTTGCCGTATTTATAATGTAACACCAGTCCGAGATGGGTGGGCGGCACAGGCTACCTTTTTTGCTCAATTCCCCACATATGAAGTATATCCGAGAACATTCCTATACTTATCTCGGGTTGTCGCTTGTGGTATTTGTATTGATAAAACAGCAGAGGGACGTCAAAAATCTGATTGGGGTCCGATGCCTCTTTCTTATTTCCGGACAATTACGGGGACAGCCTATGCTTTTCAATTCCACGTGTCGGAAGAACCATATGCCGTTGCACATACGGCTTTGATTGGGCCAACCGGACAAGGGAAAACAACATTCTTCTCTTTTATGGCTGGACAATCTATGCGGATTCCTGATTTGCATACTTATTTCTTTGATAGAAATAATGGTGCCAAAGTGTTTGCTTTAATGCAAGATGCTCCGTATGTTCGTTTTGATGGTGGCGAAGAGTCTGTTTCGCTAAATCCTTTTGCCGTTCCGGATACATCGGATAACCGAGCATTCTTACGGACTTGGATGCGAGATATTACAGGAGGAACGGATGCTGTTTCAGAACAGGAAATTGCACGTGCTGTCACAACAGCATTTGAATACTTGAAACCAGATGAACGGTTAATGAAAAACTTATATAAAAGTTGTTTTGCCCCAAACGGATTTATGCGACGTGAGTTATTCCGTTGGGTAAATGATGATCAATATGGGCGTATTTTTAACTCATTAACCGATAATTTGGATTTATCCAGTCGTTATATGGCTTTTGATTTTACCACCATTTTCCAAGACAGTGTTTTGGCTCCGGCAGTTATCAGTTACGTAATGCATCGTATTCATACGTTAGCAACAGCGATGGGAACCCCCAGTTTAATTATGATTGATGAAACAGCCCCGATGCTAGAACATCCGATGTTTAAAGAAAGCTTTATTGTTGGTTTGCGAGAAGGTCGTAAAAAACGACAGGCTTTCTTGTGTGCTTTCCAACAACCACGATTCTTGGATGATAATGGATTAGGCGATGTGATTCGCGGACAATGTCAAACAGTTATTTTCTTCCGTAATCCACAAGCCAATCCATCTGATTATGCAACATGGAATTTAACACCTCGAGAAATGAACTTTATTTTAGGAAAAGAGTTTGCCGATAGAAAATATGCTATTTTGGTTTCTCGTCCGGCTATTCATGAATCTGTTATTTTAGATGTAGATTTAAGCGGATTGGGACCATATTTAAAGGTTTATTCATCCGGTAATAAAAACGTATTGTTAGCCGAACAATTATCTCGTCAAATTAAAGATACGGATGCTTTGGTACAAGCTTATTTGGATAAAGCATAATTTTTTATTTGTTTGTCTTGATTGAAAAGTACTTACTCAGAAAACAATCATTTATATTTGTAGACTAACACCGCTATATAGAAATATAGCGGTGTCATTGATTTATTTTTAAGAATTCATTTGGTTGCGAATGGCCAAAATAACTAAAACCACGGCACTGATACCAACCAAGGAATAAACAAGACGAGATAAAACACTCATCGCTCCAAAAATAAACGCAACCAAATCAAAATTAAATAATCCGACTAAACCCCAGTTTAATGCACCAATTAAACAAAGTGCGGATAAAACCTTCATTAATGTATCCATAATTTTCCCCTTTCTTTTAAGACAGATTTTACATAGGAATAAAAAAAACAAATTACAACTCTTGACATTTAAAAATACCCCCCTATTTATTAAAACATTATTAAGGGGGGAGATAATTTTAAATGAAAAAAAGAAAATTAAAAATCAAAGATTTGCATCTATCAAAAACACAAATACAAACCAAAGAAATTTCAAGGAAAATTTTCAAAACAGACAGAAGTTTAGAAAACAAAACATCTCAAACTTTTTTGTTAAAAGATATTCAAACGGGAAAAACATTTACCATAACAGATTCATTATTTATACATTAAACCGATTTTATTCTAAAAGTTAATTGTGTTACAGCTTGTTCCGTCAGAATAATTTTTCGATTATCCTTTAACCATTCACTTATCCATAAAACAGCAGTATATTGCGGTTTTAAAATTTGTTCTATACCTGTTAGTATTTTTTGTTTGCTTTCATCCCAAATAATTTGCTTCCCTTCAAAACAAAATCTTTCATCTGTTATTGTAATTGTTCCGCCTCGAATTAAGCATTCGGCCCCCAGTAAAACAAATGCCAAAGCCAATCGATTACAGACCTCTCCTTGAATAGTAAAAGGAGAAGAATATGTTTGTAAATATTGTTCAGCCAGTTCCGTATTAATTGATGTATCCAATCCGAGTAATGCCCGAAAAAACTTTAATCTTGCCGTTAAAACTTTTCCGGAATTTTTTAATAGACCTATTCCATCTGTTAAAAATGTATCATCTATTTCCATACATTCAATCGTATTTCCCAATGTTCCAATAACACCGGCTAAATCATGGCACATTTTTGTTGTATAAACTTCATACAAAGACATTATTTTTCTTTTTTCTCCATTTGTTTTTTAGAGTTTAATTTAAATGATTGTTCATCAAGATACGTTTTTATTTCTGCTCCGATTTTATCAAAATGGGAAATAAGTATCATACCTGCTTCTGCACAAGTTTTCTTTTTATGAGCAATAACATCCTTTTGTGCAGGTATTTTATCACAACTTAATATCGGAGCACGACTAACGTGTTTTTGAGAACGCCCTGCTAAATAAACAAAAACAGGTTTTCTTAATTTTTTCTTGCTTAAAAAAGAGGCTAATTCTATTTCAAAATGACTATTTACTTTACCGATAATTAATATTGCTTTTGTTTTTGCATCAGCAAGTAAGGAATCGACAATCGGAATAAAAGAAGTTCCTAACAATGCACCTGACCCAATACCAATACACGTAGAAACACCTAATTTACGAGCGGATAGTTGTTGTACCGATTCATACGTTAATGAACTTGAACGGGACACAATACCAATTGCTCCTTTGGGAAATAAATCGGCAGGCATGTTTCCGGCAAGAACCTGTTCCGGAACAACAATACCGGGAGAAGCCGGACCAATTAAATAAACGTGTTTTTTTTGTGCCAAGATACGCATACGTAAAATATCATGATATGGAACATGTGTTGTTGTACAAATAACCATCGGTATTTGAGCTTTTATTGCTTCTTCCGTATCAGCCAACACACGTGAAGGACTGGAAAAAATAACACTGATTTGTGGTTTTGTTTTTCGAACAGCTTCTTTAACCGTTGAAAAAACAGGAATATTCATAAAACGAGAAACACCTTTATCACGACTAACTCCACTTACAATATTGGAACCGTATGCCAAAGCCCTCTCAATGTGAGCAGCACCGGAAGCAGTTGTAATTCCTTGGCATAAAATCGGTGTTTGACCTGTTGGAAATTGTACTTTCATATAATCCCCTCAACTAATTTAATAATAGAAATAACAGCTTCTTCCGGTTGACGTATAACAACAAAAGGCAAACGACTTTCAAACAGCAAACGTTCTCCGATTGTTGCATTTGTGCCATCCATTCGTACAACCATTGGAATACCGGTAGATATTTCTCGAGATGCATCAATCAAGCCTTGTGCAATCGTATCACAACGGGTTAAACCGCCAAAAATATTAATAAAAACACCATCAACATTTGGCTCGGATAAGGCTAATTTTAATGCCCTGACAACAGAATCTCCCGTTGGTTCCGTTCCGACATCCAACAAACAAGCCGGATGGCCATCATGAGATTCCAACAACTCAATTGTTGCTCCCCCCAATCCGGAACCATTAACCAAACAGGCAATATTACCGTCAAACGGTGTATATCTAAAATTATATTTTTCTGCCAAAGCCTCCCGCTCATGGCCTTCAGTCACTTCTTTTAAAGCCATAATTTCCGGAAAACGGGAAATTGCTTCATTGTCAAAAACGATTCTACCATCCTCTATTACCCATTTGGAATCCGGAGTTAAAACCAAAGTACGAAACTCTATGGCAACAGCGTGATACTCTAAAAATACCTGATACATTTGCTTTAAAATAAATAATAGTTTGGCCTGTGCGGTACTACTAACATTAAAAACACGTATTACTTTATACCAAAAAAACAAACTGGGTTTCTGTGACGGCATATCAAACTCGGTTAACGTTTGATTGTTCTCAACAGTTAAGACAAAATTATGCTTAACAAAATCCAATCGAATAGAAACACCAAACTTTTGCTGAATAGCACATATTTCTTCGATATAGACACGTTGAATAATTTGTTCCTTTCGCATTGTCGGGGTTAAAAATGCATTTCCAAACATTTCTTTTGCTATTTGAACAGCCTCCTCTTTCGAGTAAGCCAGTCGAACCCCTGATTGTTTTTCAGGCGGATAATGAATAAAACCGCCTTGCTCTCGGCTGTCATCTGCAATTTGTACTTTTAAACGACACACATTTCCGGATAATTGATCAACAATTCGTTCAACTTCAGCCGGCGTATAAGCAATCCCCCCCCTTAAAACCGGTAGATTGTGTTCTTTAAAAAATCGTTTATTTTGATATTCATAAATATCCATAAGACCTCTATTTTTCTCAAATATACTGTTTTTTTATCATTTTGGCATAAAAGAACAGGGAAGTCCAGTTCTTTTTCATTGACAATTCAATAAAAAAAACATATAAACAAAAGAAAGGTATTCTTCCTTATCGAACAAATATTTTTCATATTTTTCATTTGTCGATTTATTTCCCTAAATTTATTAAGAGGTTTTTTATGCAATTACAAGATTTAAAGAAAAAAACACCTGCCGAATTGCTATTATATGCAGAAGAATTGGAAGTTGAAAATGCACCATCATTACGAACACAAGATTTAATGTATGCTATTTTAAAAAAACTTTCCGAGTCAGAAACAACATTATATGGCGAAGGTGTTTTAGAGGTTATGCAAGACGGGTTTGGTTTTTTGCGTTCTCCGGAAGCAAATTATTTAGCCGGTCCGGATGATATTTATGTTGCTCCGACACATATTAAAAAATGGGGATTAAGAACGGGAGATACAATTGCAGGCGAAATCAATGCCCCTAGAAATGGAGAAAAGTATTTTACTTTAACAAAAATCAATACCGTTAATTTCAGTGATCCGGAAGAATTAAGATATCGTGTTAATTTTGATGATTTAACACCATTATATCCCGACACACCAATTGTCATGGAATATAGCGACGGAGATCCGAAAAACACTAAAGATTTAACACCACGTATTATTGATTTAGTTTGTCCGCAAGGTAAAGGTCAACGATGCTTGATTGTTGCCCCGCCAAGAACAGGTAAAACGGTTATGTTGAAAAACATTGCACATTCTATTGAAAAAAATCATCCGGAAGCTCATTTAATTATGCTTTTAATTGATGAACGCCCGGAAGAAGTGACCGATATGATTCGTTCTATCAATGGAGAAGTAATTAGTTCAACATTTGACGAACCGGCTGCACGACACGTTCAAGTGGCAGAAATGGTTATTGAAAAAGCCAAACGATTAGTAGAACATAAAAAAGATGTTATTATTCTATTGGATTCCATTACACGCCTTTCTCGGGCATATAATACTGTTATTCCTAGTTCCGGAAAAGTATTAACCGGTGGCGTGGATGCAAATGCCTTACAACGACCCAAACGCTTTTTTGGTGCAGCACGAAATGTGGAAGAAGGAGGATCTTTAACAATCTTTGGTACAGCATTAATTGAAACCGGCTCTCGAATGGATGAAGTTATTTTTGAAGAATTTAAAGGAACCGGAAACTCTGAAATAATTTTGGATAGAAAAGTATCGGACAAACGAATCTTTCCTGCTATTGATATTATCAAATCCGGCACAAGAAATGAAGATTTGTTGGTAGATAAAAACAAATTACCCAAAATGTGGATTTTGAGACGTATTTTAATGCCGATGGGTGTAACAGATTCAATGGAGTTTTTAATGGATAAATTACGACAATCCAAAAATAACGCTGATTTCTTTGATAGTATGAATCAATAAACCAACAAAAAATTGTTTTTTACTCTTGCAAAAAGCAAAAAATTACAGTATAATGTAATAACAAACATTATGAGGTGATAATATGACAAAAAATAACGAACACGACATTTCTTCAAAACCTGTTGACAATGAAAAACAAACAGAAGTTGTAGATAAAGAATACATTCGTGATTTTGCCCGAGTGGTTGGTCGACGGATAGCCAAATTACGTAAATCTTTAAAGATGAACCAAACAGAATTTTCTCAAAAAGCGGGAATTATGATTAATACCGTATCCAACATTGAACGGGGTCAAGGGAATCCGCAATTTGATACATTAGTTAAAATGGCAAGTATTTTAAATGTTCCATTGACTGATTTATTGGATATGAACGCACCTCAACCTACATCATCAAGTTTATCTCATCGATTGAGTGAAGCACAAAAACCGGAAGAGTTTTCTGGAATTACAAGGGATGTATTGGAAACATTGGCTTCTCTTAATCCCGAAAAGATGAGAATTGCGGGCATACAAATTGCAGCATTAGCCAATCCGGAAGAATTTTCCACTACGCAACAAATAATAGAAGCGAAAAAAAATTCAAATAGCTAAAAAAATATCTTGCAATTTTAAAAAAAAGAGTGTATAAGTAAAACTACATTTTGTGCGAGGCTTGCGCTTGTAGCTCAGCTGGATAGAGTATTGCCCTCCGAAGGCAAGGGTCGTGAGTTCGAATCTCGCCAAGCGCGCCATAAAAGACCACATATTGGGCTGTCGCCAAGTGGTAAGGCAACGGTTTTTGATACCGTCATTCGTTGGTTCGAATCCAGCCAGCCCAGCCAAAACAGATAAGTCGCTAGAAATAGCGACTTTTTCTTTATTTTACAAGCACTTATATTGGTCCGTGTACAGTGTTTTTCAAAAAGCTCTTTTTTCAGCCTTACACGGACTCACATTTCAAAAAAGCCTTTGTTTTCAATGCTTCTGTCTTGGGATGTCAATTTTTTATCCCAGAGATGGCTAGATGCCTTTGAACTATGTTTGATGTGATGTTGCACATTGTTTTTTTTATGTACCTAACCTCGATTTTTATAAAGTCAAGGTTATTTTGACAAACACAAAAAGAAATACTTCAAACTTTTAATTAGGTGATATTGATGTTATGAAATACATCTTTTTGAAAAAACTACAATTTTATTTGATTTTATTTTTTCAAAGCATTATAATTGTATGTATAAAAATATGAAATTTGGAGATAATATTTAATGCAAAATAATTTTGAAAAAAACGAGCGTTTTTTGTCTCTTATAAAATCAAAATTTTCCATTTTTGAGCCTTTGGAAACTCAAAGAAAACTGTATATTTCTTTAGGTAAGAAAATAAAAAAAATCTGTTTTTTGTTAACATTCATATTAACACTGTTATCTTTTAAGCTTATAGCTGTTTATGATAATGGCATTTTTTTATTTTTCGCTGTTTTTTTGGGCGTTATTCCTTATGTAATCTATCGATTTAAAGTCAATTTATTTCTTAAAAGGGTTCACTTTGAAATTATTCCACTTATTTTTAATTTTTTTAAAGAAGGCGTGGTAACTAATTCATTTATTACAAAGGATATAATATTAAAAAGTGGATTATTTCGATATGCTGATCATGTTAGAACCCCTTTTGGTTTTTGTTTTAAACATGAAGCGATGAATTGTTTGGTGCAAGAAAGTGTTATTATTAATAATATAGGACCTAGATGGTGTTTTATAACTCCGCAATGCTTGCGCAAATATCAATATAGTTATCAATGCCCTTTTAAAGGAATATTTATTTACTGTGAGTTAAATAAAAGTTTTGAAAAACATACTCTTATTTTAAATCAACAAAATATGTTTTATCATATGCTTCAAAACTCTAGCATTTGTAATATTGAGGCACCCCAAATATTGGAAGGTGATTTTTATCAACTGAGTTTAGAGGATGATTATTTTAATCATTATTTTAAAATTTTTTCAACGCAACCGGATTTAGAGGATAAAGAAAATTTAATTTGTTTGTTAATGTTCCTTAATAGATTAAAAAAACAATTTAATACTCCTAGAATTGATGTTTCTTTTTTTGAAAATAAGGTGTTGCTTGCTATGCATACTGATGTAAAATTTTTTCAATTTTTGAAGATAGAATATTCTTTTCTGGATGAACGGTTATTTCTGAAATTTTATGAAAATATGGCGGAGCTTTTAAACATTATTTTATTGCTAAATGAAATAAGCATGACAAATGTGAAAAAAATATCTATGGAGAATGAAGATTAGTCCGTGTATTGCCTGACTTCTCCAGCCAAAACAGACAAGTCGCTAGAAATAGCGACTTTTTTATTATTTTACAATCACTTATATTGGTCCGTGTACAGTGTTTTTCAAAATGCCTCTTTTTCAGCCTTACACGGACTCAAAATTCAAAAAAGCCTTTGTTTTCAATGCTTCTGTCTTGGGATGTCAATTTTTTATCCCAGAGAGAGGAAGATGTATTCAGACTGAGCTTAGATGAGAAAAAGGTGGTCCTATAATACGCTTATTGCTACTGCCATCTCGGGAGCCCTACCTGCCATCTAGAGGACATCGGGAACCCTATCGGCATATCCCAGCCATCAAAATTAAGTGCAACATCGTTAATAGAGTGTTTTTTTGCAAGAGCCTTTACATGCGAGAGCCAATGAGAGGCTATGCTTATTCAGTATAATTGTTCATTTCAACCTCTACCTATATACATACAAAGGTTAACAAATGTGA
The DNA here is from genome assembly GCA_015062385.1 of Alphaproteobacteria bacterium. Taxonomy (GTDB): domain Bacteria; phylum Pseudomonadota; class Alphaproteobacteria; order CAAHEQ01; family UBA3637; genus RGIG4140. The sequence continues at coordinate 14,728 of SUUT01000029.1, forward strand.
TATTCAAAACCTGCCCTTAGGGCAAGAAGTGAATAGTACATAACCTCGGTTTATTAAAAATCGAGGTTATTTTTTTCCATTAAGTGACGTTGATGTCAGTTATTCGATAAAGCCTCTTGAACACAAACAAACGGTTTTACATTTCTGATGATTCACGACATATTAAAACGGCTTTCAAGGCATTATTCTAAAAAGTAAGTTTCTATCACTTTAAATTTCAAAAACAAAATGTTCTATAAAAAGTATGAATGGTACCGAATTTTGAAGAATTGCTTGAAAATAGTTGAAGGTTTCTTCCTGTTTAGATTCTGAAAAAGGCGTACAGGTAAAGCGAGACTTCTCCTTTATCTATTCATAAGTATACCCTCTCTTCACTTTAAAAAGGAGACAATGAAATGTGCAATATCGTTGAAATATCAAGTCCAGAACAAGAAAAGATAATCAAACGGTTATATGAGAATGGCTTTGTACCTAATACGTTCATTACCTTTAATCCTGGACAAACAAATATCTCTGAACAGAATCTTGCATATCGTTTTAAAGAAGGACTGGGAAAATATTATTCCAAAACTCTTGGTAAAAGATACAACAAACATCCTGAAAAACAATATAAGATGATCGTATTCTTAGAGCATGGTAAGAACAGAGATATAGATGAAAGCACACCACATTTACATATTCTAATAGACCTACCTAAAGACAAGGTTCAAGACTTTTATGAGTTTATGCTCAATCATTTAACGCTATATTACTATTACATATCCGATGTAAGAGATAAAACTTTAATAGATATAACCGGACAGCCATTAGATATGAAGCAACTCTGGTGTTATGGTGATAAAGAGTTTGTGAAATCAGAAAAAGACAGACGTTTCAGACCCAGCAGAATATTTACGACCAAAGATTTTCAGAAACCTATCCGTCATTTTAATCAGTATAATAAACGTGAATGCATACGTGAATGGTTTTTATCTGCTCCATAAATTTTTATTTACTATATGAGAGAAATAGTAATCAGTCCATTTTTTGAAGAAAGCTGACGAAAAAGCACTTTATCTATAGATGATGAGCAAATAATTCTAAGCCTTTTACATAACACAAGCATAAAGCTATCCCAAATCTCCATACATAAGCAAAACAGCTCTTTGACTAACTTGCCTATACCAAAATAAAAACGCTGACGTATGACGATTTATGTGAGTTTTTGATTTTGAGATAAAAAACAACCTCTGTCAAAAAAACAGAGGTTTGAGTTTATTTAAATAATGTCTGAATATGTAAATTATGATTCTAAGCTATCAAGCATCTCTTGGACAGAAGTAAACTTTTTGCTATGAATACCACTTTCAACATCTTTGATGGTTTGCGTTGTTTCTTCTGATAATTCATTTTGTTTGTTCATAAAAACAGGCACTGCATACAACGGATAGTCTGTAATAATATCATTTTCTTTAAATGTTGCTGCCGAAAAACGAATGGCTTGTTTCGGATGGTATTTTTCAATGAAGAATTTCAAACTTTTTGATTGTAAATTTGTGCCTGCCTTCACTTCGACTGGAATAACATTGTTATTGTATTGCACAATAAAATCCAATTCATTGGTATATGATTCATTTGACCAATAAGAAAGAACCAGTTTTTCTGAATAGTTCACCAATTGTTGTAATACATATTGTTCTGTTAATGCACCTTTGAATTCTTCAAAAATTTCATTTTTATCCAAAAGTGTTTTAGCATCCAAAGACGACATAGCCGACAACAATCCAATATCAACCATAAATAATTTAAACACCGAAACATCTTTATAGGCATTTAACGGTAAATCCGGCTTAGATATACGATTTATTTTATGGATTAAACCGCATGCTTCAAGCCAAGCAATCGCATTTTCATATTCTTTAGCTCTGGAACCTTTTTGAATTTTACCATATACGAACTTTTTATTTTCTTTTGCCAGTTGTGATGGTATGGATTGCCATAATAATCTGACTTTTGCCAATTCATTTTTAGGCATATGTTTTGAAAAGTCATCTTGATAAGAAATTAAAATTTCATTTTGAAGGATTCGTACATTTTGAAAATCTTGATTGATTGCAAAATCAGAAACCACTGCAGGCATTCCACCAATAAAAAAGTATTTCTTTAACAGCATCATCAACTTATCATGAAAAGCACTCAACAACTTAAAATCACCTTTTTCAAGATGTTCTGCCATTATGCTTTCACCCATAGCATCCAAAAACTCATAAAAACTTAACGGATACAATGTTAAAAAGCTTACCTTTCCGACAGGAAAAGACAATCCTTTGTGTAAAGCAACACCCAACAAACTACCAGCAGCAATGATATAGTATTCCGGTTTTTGTTCTTGAAAATATTTAAGGGCCGTTATTGCTTCCGGGCATTCTTGAATTTCATCAAATAAAATTAACGTTTGTGGTGTGATTTTAAATCCGGCCAATATACTTAATGCTTCTAATATTCTGTCAGGATTTAAATCCACTTTAAAAATATCTTGTAACAGTGTATTCTTTTCAAAAATAAAATAAGCTGTTTTTTCAAAATATTGTTTTCCGAACTCTTTCATAAGCCAAGTTTTACCAACTTGTCTAGCACCTTGAAGAATAAGAGGTTTATGGTGTGGATTATTCTTCCATTCTAATAAGTTTTTCATTGCATAACGTTTCATAAATAACCTCATTTATACACTTTTCCAAACGACTTTCAACTAAAAAATAACACTTTTCCAAACGACTTTCAACTAAAAAATAACACTTTTCCAAACGACTTTCAACTAAAAAATGACATTTTTCCTAAAATATTAATACTCATCAGAACACATAATCGTCATAACTCTATTTGTAATATCAGGATTGCTTGGATCATCAGACATTCTGTCATAAGTTTTATTGTAATAGTCTATCTTAAACATAATATCTTCATCATTGTAAGAAAATCTTCCATAATCATGCTCGGCGTATGGATCATTTGCTTTTGTAAATTCATTAAAGGAGCGAACTTTTTGCAATATATTGGCTTGGTCTTCTGCTGATTTGGCTCTGATACCGGTTGTTAACATAACTTGTCCACCAATGAATGTTTTACGCAACATATCATTTAACTGCCTGATTTTTTCTGTATTCATTGACGTATTTTACTCCACGTTAAACCAATTCATGCAAGTTGCTAATAAATCATCATAAGAACCTGCTGTAGCTTCTTGCATAAAGGTATCTATTTCGGATTGAGGCAAATGGGCTTTTCTCATGGCTCTTGTACAAGCACCTAAAATAGAAAAGGCATTGCTATCTATACCAATCAATTCAACTGTTATATTTGGATATTTAGGCATTGACGCCTCCAAAACGTTGAACTAACACAAACATTCTAAACTGTTTTAAGGCATTGATATAGCTTTCATGGCTACGTCTGCCAATTGTCCATTTATCACCACGATGACCATATTGTTCTAAAATGGTGTTGATGTTATCAGCCAATTGCTTCGCTGTATAATTTTTTTTTCACATACTTTGGCAACTCTCCAAGCATAGTCTATGGCTGTGGATGGATTACCAGAGATTGAAAATTCTTTATATCCTCTTTGGACTAAGTAAGCTTGAAATTGATTTAACATAAACGTTTCTCCTTCCATCTTATTGTAAAACGACATCACAAATACATGCACCTAACTGAGCTCTTAATTCATCAATAGCATCAAAAGCTTCTCTCATACTCTTATACGGAGTTGGCAAGACATTTCCATTTAAGGCAATGCTAAAAGGGAATAGAGTTTATAGAATTTTTATATCTGAACAGGAGGATGGAGTCATCTAACATGTGGATAGATTTTGAAAAACAATAAGTTTTTCGGACAAGTCTGGCAAGATAATGTCG
>SUUT01000030.1 GCA_015062385.1 Alphaproteobacteria bacterium
TAGGGCAGACTACACGACGAAACCAAACTCGCTCTTTTTCTCCTCATTTAAAACAGGTGAATAAGTGCCAAACATAAAACGGTATAAAAAGGTGAGTTCAGTTTCTTATGTAGGGCAGACTACACGACGAAACCAAACTCGCTCTTTTTCTCCTCATTTAAAACAGGTGAATAAGTGCCAAACATAAAACGGTATAAAAAGGCGAGTTCAGTTTCTTATGTAGGATAGACTACACGACGAAACCAAACTCGCTCTTTTTCTCCTCATTTAAAACAGGTGAATAAGTGCCAAACATAAAACGGTATAAAAAGGCGAGTTCAGTTTCTTATGTAGGATAGACTACACGACGAAACCAAACTCGCTCTTTTTCTCCTCATTTAAAACAGGTGAATAAGTGCCAAACATAAAACGGTATAAAAAGGCGAGTTCAGTTTCTTATGTAGGGCAGACTACACGACGAAACCAAACTCGCTCTTTTTCTCCTCATTTAAAACAGGTGAATAAGTGCCAAACATAAAACGGTATAAAAAGGCGAGTTCAGTTTCTTATGTAGGGCAGACTACACGACGAAACCAAACTCGCTCTTTTTCTCCTCATTTAAAACAGGTGAATAAGTGCCAAACATAAAACGGTATAAAAAGGTGAGTTCAGTTTCTTATGTAGGGCAGACTACACGATGAAACCGAACTCGCTCTTTTTATAATTTAATTTTTATGTTTTTTTATTTATCATGTCTATGTTTAAATATTTTTTCTAATTTAGAGTTGTCTAGACACAGTTTCTGCGAAAAAAGGGACGTATAATTGCAACCTTTTTTTACACATTTTTGCATTTTTTTTGATTTTAACTAAATTATTCAACTAAAAGAACAATCTTTCATTTTCTCGAAAATCGGATTTTGTTGATTCGAAGCGGGAAAAAAAGGTCCCTTTTATTACACTCATTCTGTAAATGCAACTTTTATACTGTGAGAGGGGAAAATGCGGATATTTAAAAATGAACTCGGTCGTTCAATGGTGGAAATGCTGGGTGTTTTAGCTGTTATCGGGGTATTAAGTGTTGGCGGTATTATGGGTTATAAATTTGCGATGGATAAGTATCAAGCCAATCAAACCGTTAATGATATTAATTTGCGGGCATTAGATATTTTAATTCAGCAATCGGAAAACAAACCGATATCGTTGGATGAGTGGGAAAATATGGCAACCATTTTTCCGATAGAATTAGTTTTTGACGGAGAAACAACCAAAGAGCGGGCATTGATACAAGTTTCAAACGTTCCTCAAAATGTGTGTAAAATATTGGTAAATGATATGAACACCCGTTCGGAAATTAGTATCAACGGATATATAACGGAAGATGGGAGCAATACCGATTGTACAGCTACAAACACGCTTGCTTTTTATTTTGGTAACAATGAACCATGTGGTAGTACCTATTGTACACCGCAAGCACCGTATTGTTATCAGGAAACGCAAACGTGTAAACCATGTATCACAGCAGGACAGTGTTCTAGTGAAAAACCGATATGTAATAATTTTCAATGTGAGGCTTGTCCGAGTGGAAAACCCTATTACAATGTTGCAACAAACAGTTGTGGAGAATGTGTTGCAGATGCTCATTGTGCCGGTGAAAATGATGTTTGTATCAATATGGCTTGTAAAAGATATTCTTATGATGTTATTTTAGGGACAGAAGAATCTCCGGATGGTCGGGAATGGATTCGTTTAAAAGTGAATAATTCTCCGTATGTTTCTTATGAAATAGGTAAAAAAATATGTCTTAAAGAGGGTAAAGAGCTGACCCATCCAAATGATTTGGTTGTATCTTGGGGAGCATCGGGTTTTCATTCTGATAAGACAGAGTTGGGGATAGCTTTGACAAACAAAGACGGGAAACATCATATTTGGACATCGGTTTATGATGAACTCTCAAATCGAGTTCTACTAATTAATATGGATATATCCGATACAAGAGCTCATCCGTATTATTATGCTAATTTGGAGGCAGGATTCTATGTTTATTGTCGGTAAATGTTGTTTTGTTTAGCACTGTATAAAAAGTGTTATTTTATATGATTTATATTATTGAATATACAATAGTATGTTAAAAAATAATATTTTTAATGTTGTTTTCAAAAAATTACTTTAATGTTATAGCCAATGATGGGGCAATCTGAAACGGGGCTTCGGTTGTTTGACGAATATCTTCCAATGAGGATATGTCACTGATTTCAATCAGTGTTAAACCGTTTTCATCTCGGGTAAATACGCCTTTTTCCGTTATAATCATATCTACTTCTTTAATCGCCGTTAATGGTAGCGTACATTTTTTGAGAATTTTTGGTTCGCCTTTGGCTGTGTGTTCCATAGCAACAATTACTTTTTGTGCCCCAACGACCAAATCCATAGCCCCACCCATCCCCGGTACCAATTTCCCCGGAACAAGCCAGTTGGCAATGTTGCCTTCCATATCTACCTGTAAACACCCTAGAACGGTTGCGTTGATATGTCCACCCCGTATCATTCCGAAAGACAGAAAACTATCAAAATAACATCCGCCTTCAATTAAAGAAATTAATTTACCACCAGCATTGGTGATGCGTTCGTCACTATTGGATTCATCAGGTGTTTTTCCCACACCAATAACACCGTTTTCCGATTGCAAAGTGACATGTTTTCCTTCTTCAATATAATCGGCAGCCAATGTCGGTAAACCAATTCCAAGTGTGACAATATCCCCGTCATTAAATTCTTGAGCGACTCGTTTAGCAATTCTGTGGCGGATTTCTTCTTTTGTCAGCATATTTTTATTCTTTCACAACAATATAATCAATAAATATCCCCGGAATAATAACTTCATTTGGGCAAAGAGGTTCTTTGGAAAATTCATCCGCTTCAACAATAACCGTTTGAGCAGCTGTTGCCATAACCGGATTAAAATTACGGGTTGTACCGACAAATGAAACGTTGCCGTATTTATCAACTTTTGATCCATAGAGTAGGGCAATATCGGCTTTTAATCCTTTTTCCAAAAGATATGGTTTCCCGTCTATTTCAATCTTTTGCTTGCCTTCTTCAACAATTGTACCAATGCCGGTTGGTGTTAGCACACCGCCTAATCCGGCACCGCCTGCCCGAATACGTTCGGCAAGCGTGCCTTGTGGAACAAGTTCTACTTCTAACGTGCCATCGTGCATTTGTCGTCCCGTTTCCGGATTCATTCCAATATGTGTGACAATGGCTTTTTTGATGCAGCCGTGTGCAATTAGTTGCCCTTTATCTGAATCAATAAAAGATGTGTCATTGGCAATTAATGTTAAATCTTTAACATTGTTTTGAATCATATACGGAATCACTTGTTTTGCCGATCCGCACTTTAAAAATCCACCGGCCATTACTGACATCCCATCTTTAATAAGCCGGGCCGCTTGTGCGGCAGAAATAATTTTCTTTTCTTTAAACATAATCCTCTTTTATAGGAAGTTGGGCTTTCTGTCAATATGAAAAACAACTTGTCATTTTTGTGTCAAAAAACAAATGAATAAAAAACAGAGTTTTTTCTTGACCTGTAAAAAAAACAGCTTTAATGATTGCATCAGAAAACAATCATCAGGCGATGAAAAAAGAACTGTATCGGTTTATTTCGGCGAAATATTTACCGATTCAAACACCGGTAGCCATTGTTCGGAATCAACCACGAGTGATTACGTTAGCACAACGGGATAATGTAGTTAATTTAATGGGAGATTAAATAATTGAAATGCATATGATTTAAATATAAAAACGGCAACTTTTAACAGTTGCCGTTTTTATATAGTAAAATGTTTTGTTTGAGTTAAATCTTTATGGTTTTATATTTCTGTTTAGGACTTTTGGGTTTATCCGGAATTGTTTGAATTAATCTTCCTTCTTGAATAAGCGGATTTAAAAATTTATTCGTAAAATACATGCGGGAATAATTATAATGAGATATCAGTTCATTCATATTTTTTGGTTCAATACAGAATTTTAGAATTTGATGCCGAAAGAGTTGGAAAAAGAACAAACGGTCTCGTAAACGTTTTTGGGGACCCCGCCGGTTTCTTCTTTAAATTCAACTTTAAGTCCTTCTTCTACGGAAAGAACTTTTCGGATTTTTTCTATCATATGTTGTTCCTTATATTGGTTTCGTATAAAAAGATATCTAAAATAACAAAAATACGTAAGAGAAATATGAATGTATTCTTGTTTTTTATATGGGTTAAGTTTTTTTCTTGACTAATAAAAAAAATAGACATATAATATTTTCACTTATTTTAAAGGGTAAAAGCCTGAAAGGAAAAAAGATGGAATATTCACAAAAAGATAACTCTATGACGGAAAATACGGTAATAGATAATGCTTTTTTGGAAGCAGTAGCTCAGCGGGATTTTGTCGGTATGGATTTGTTGTTGAAAGCCGGAGCTAATCCAAATGCCCCGTGGGATATAAGGCTTATAATTGATCCGAATCCGTTAAGTTATGGGACGCTGGTTTTTCAAGCATTAGGATATGCTTTTTACAAACAAGATTATGAGTTGGCATCTTTTTTGGCGAAAAATGGGGCAAAGCTTAATGGTGATTGTGCTAATATGATTCGCAGTCATTTAAGGTTTGATAAAAATCCGGCAGAATTTAAAAAATGGATGGAATTGTTGATTGATTGCGGGTATTTGAATTATAGTCCGTTTGAGACTTCAAAGTCTCTTGTTGGTTTTATATATGCGTATCCTTTGAATAATGATAAACGGAAAGAAAATTTTGAAACATTACTTAAGTTGGGTGTTGGAAAGAATCAACATTGGTTGTTACTGATTATGGCTCGCTACGGGTGGTATAGTGTTTTACCGACAATGATGCAAAATGGTTTTGATGTGACAAAAACATCCGCAGCAGATGTGTCGGATGAATTTGTGCGAGCACAAGTAAATACTTATTATGGAGATAAACTTAAAGAGCCCTTTTTGCAGGCTTTGTATTATAATAAGAATGAAAAAAATCGGGAAGAACGTAATCGAGTGTTTCAAGAAATTGTGCGAACAACCGATGTTGATGTTAATCAACAAGAGTCTGTTCGAGGCAATACAATTTTACATCGATTGGTTGAATTGGGTGAAACAGAACAAGTTAAATTCCTATTGGAAAATACCAATGTTGATATAGATATTAAAAATAATGCCGGACAAACGGCGTTGGATATAGCTATTGAAAACAATCAGGCAGACTGTATGAAAGTTTTATTGCCAACGGGACTAAAACGGACAAAAGTTTTAAGTCAATTATTATTTAATGTTGTTTCTCATTCTGCGGTTGATTGTGCAAAAGTGTTGTTAGATATGGGGATAGATGTTTTACATGATTTTGTACAATATTTCCCGAAAAAAATAGATAGCTTATTCTTATTAGCAGTATCCATACGAAATTTTACCGCTATGAAAATGTTGTTAGCGATTGGAGCCAATCCCAATGTTTTCTGGGAGGAGAAAAGCAAACGTGATATCGATGCTGTTGTCGGAGATGTATTAGGATATGCGTTTGATAAACAAGATTACGAGTTGGCATCTTTTTTGGCAAAAAACGGGGCAAAACTTAGTCGGGGGGGAGCATCGTTTGTTTGTCATAATTTACTATTGGATAAAAATCCGGCTGAATTTAAAAAAATGATGGAGTTGATGATTGATTGTGGTTATTTAAATCATGCTTCGTTTCTGTATGCGAATTCTTTGGTCCAATTAGCAAGATTTTCGTGGAATAATAATCAGAAAGAAAATTTTGAAACACTAATTAAGTTGGGTGTTGGAAAGAATCAACATTGGTTGTTACCGCTTATTGCCCGCAGTGGGAAGTATAGTGTTTTACCGACAATGATGCAAAATGGTTTTGATGTGACAAAAACATCCGCAGTAGATGTGTCGGATGAATTTGTGCGAGTACAAGTAAATACTTATTATGAGGCTGAACTTAAAGAGCCCTTTTTGCAGGCTTTGTATTATAATGAAAATGAAAAAAATCGGGAAGAACGTAATCGGGTGTTTCAAGAAATTGTGCGAACAACCGATGTTGATGTTAATCAACAAGAGTCTGTTCGAGGCAATACGATTTTACATCGATTGGTTGAATTGGGTGAAACAGAGCAAGTTCGATTTTTGATTGATAATACAAATATTGATATAGATACAAAAAATCAGGTTGATCAAACGGCATTAGACGTTGCTGTGGAAAAAAATAATGCTGATTGTATGAAAATTTTGTTATCAACAGGAGTAAAACGAACAGCTATTTTAAATCAATTATTGTTTGATGCTGTTTCTCATTCTGCCGTTGATTGTGCAAAAGTGTTGTTAGATATGGGGGCTGATGCAAATAGTCAGTTTGGTGAAGAAAAATTAACCCCGTTAATGCATGCAAAAACAGTTGAAATGGCTGAACTTTTATTGGATAACGATGCTAATGCATGTGATATTGATAGAAATAGAATAAGTGTTTTACATCATCTTATTCGGGAAAATGCTCCGAAAGAAATCATTAACATGGTACTGGATTGTGGGGCTAATCCCAATGCCATGACTGAAAACGGCAAAACGGTATTGATGAGTTTGCCGGCAGGTCGGGAAGATATATTATCTATGTTGTTGGCACAGCCACAAGTCGCTTTAAATGCTAGGGATAATAATGGAAATACGGCATTAATGCATTACACAAAAGAAAATAATCTGCCGTATGTACGGATGCTTTGTCTTGCAAAAGCCGATTTAATGGAACGTAATAATGATGGTAAAACAGCATTGATGATTGCTTCGGAAAGTGGCAATCAGGCAATGCAATTAGAGTTATATCAGTTTATTTCGGCAAAATATTTGCCAACTGAAACACCGGTCACCATTGTTCGGAATCAACCGCAAGTGATTACGTTGGCACAACGGGATAATGTAGTTAATTCAATTGGCAACTAAGTAATTGAAATACATAGGATTGAATCTTTAAAACGGCAACTTTTGGCAGTTGCCGTTTTTGTATTAATGCCTTACAGACAACCCCCATTTTGATAGGGTTGAATGATTCTGATGACGATGTTATAATAGGGTATGGAATGTGTACAAAGTCAACATGGCGTATACAGACTGAACTACCATGTAGTATGAGTTTATAAATATCGTCGTCGGGTCCTAAAGCTAGGTGTCGTTAACTACATCAAGAAATTGTTACCTAAGCTACTACGGAGTATCTCAGGATGTGAAATAGAGCAGATTGACTTTGATCAAGACCACTTCATTTTGTGATGATGATACCACTAAGATATGCGGTAGCCGATGTAATGGCAAGATTGAAAAGGCAATCTGTATCGCAACTCAGAGCCAAGGTTACTTGGCTCAGCAGAGTATATTTTAAGGAAAATGTATTTTGTCCGCAGGGATACTTCGTAAGTAGTGTCGGTTTAGACGGAGAAAAAATCAAACATTATGTGGAGTTTCAAGGACGACAGGATTTAGGTCAGCTCCGACTGGAGCTGTAACGAAAAGGCTCTCAAAAGAGAGCCTTTTCTATAGAGGCCCCATTTTACAGGGGGAGATCTATGGATTATTAGTGAATTATTGTGTGAGATGTGTATCTTTCCTGAATAATGTAAATTATTGATAAAGAATCACACTTAATTAATTTAATAATACGGTAAATTTCTCAAATGATATTAATCACCGATGATATGAATAGGCGATAAAGTCGGTGTTGGTATCCTCCGTTGTGTTGCAATGCAAGATGCTTCCGTTGCTTTTTCGGGATTTGTGTGGATGGTTAAAATTTTTTGATCACAAATGATGTTTAATGTGGTTGCAAAAGCCGGATCTTGTATATCCAAGTCTCGTCTAGATGACCGATATCGATTCCTTAACATTAGACGAGCAACATGGGGAGAATATATTTCCATTTGTGATTGTTGAGCCATTTTTTGCCGGTTTGACTGTATTCTTTGTTGAATAAACGATAACAGTTCAGGCGTTTTTGCATAATCACAAGCTGTTTTGTCTGTGTGGTCTTTTAAATCGGTATTTGCACCGCAACGAATTAAAAAATCAATAATTTCTTTATTTCCTTTTCGAATGGCAATGTGAAGCGGGGTTGATCCATTACCGTCCTGAATGTTTAAATCAGCGTGATATTTTGTTAATAAGTGTACCATAAATTCATTTTGTGACATACATGCGTTGTGAAGCGGTGTTTGTTCCGTACGGTTGATTTGATTGGGATTTGCCCGATAATCCATTAATAATTGAGCCAGATATTTAAATGTATATTCATCTTTTATGTGTTCGGGTTTTGTCAGGGCAATGTAATGTAAGAGAGAATCTCCCGTTAAAAAGCGAGAATCATGGTTAGGAACATAGTTTACGTTTGCACGCTGAATATATTTTTCTGCCAATAAAATATCTTGTGCTACAATGGCTTCGGTTAATTTTTGATGAACATTTTTGCAGGCATAGCTGATTTTTTCAGAAAGTTGTTTTATTTTGTTTTTTACCCATTTTTCTACGGGTGTCGTATACTTATCATCCTCATCGGCTTGTGCTTTGTTATTTCTTTTTTTACGCATAAAATCCTCCTGTTGCGATTAATCTTGTAAATTTTCAATCAGGGCATATGAACCGTCATTTTGAATGCGGTAAATTTCTTCATTACCTTGCGGGTTGATAAAAATAACCCGTTTCCCTTTTTTTTCTTTTAATTTGTATATTTCTTTTGTTTGTGCCCGCATATATGTATGGGTATCGGTTGGAATGAAATCATCCACAAAGTCGAAATGTTTTACATAAAGTATATCTGAATGGTTTTTCTCCCGTGTGCATTGTTTTCGATAGGTTAACTCTAACACATATTGATCGACAATTTTTTTTGTTTTATTGGCACCAATCATTTTGTGCATAAGTGTACAACGGGATTCATGATAGGCTTCTTCTTTTGAAATGTCAAACCGTGCTAACAATTTTGCACTGACGGTTGCCCGTACGTTGTGAATGGTGTCATAATAAAATTGCGGATGTGTTCTATGTCGGCGTAGCCAAATCAAGGGTTCGTTAATCATTCCCAATTTTCCGCCGGCTAACCACATTCTTGACCAAAAATCGTAATCTTCTGCCGAAACAAGGGATTCATCGTATCTTAATTTATGTTTTCGGACAAATTCCAAATCAAACATTGCCAGATTGGTGTAGTAATTGGCAAAATTAAAGATAATTTCCCACCGTTTCGGGGGAACCCAATTATTCATTCCGTTTTGTTCTTTTCCCATTTCGTAATAAACACTATTAACGGCTGTATATGTCGGATGTTTTTTAAAAAAGTGTATGGATTTTTCCAATCGATGTGGAACGGAATAATCATCACTGTCCATAATGGCTAAATATTTGCCTCGTGCTGCATCCATTCCACGATTACGGGAATAGGCAATGCCCCGATTGGTTTTATTTTGAATGAGTTTTATGCGTTTATCTTTTGCTTGATAAGATTTTATCAGATTAATCGAGTCATCTGTAGAGCCGTCATCTACAATAATAAATTCAAAATCTTTGTACGTTTGATTTAAAATGGATTCAATGGCACGGGGAAGTAAATCTATCCGATTGTACGTTGGCATAACAACAGAAACGGTTGGTTTTTTCGGTTGTATGGCAAAACAGATAATGCCAATTAAAATTAAACACGGTATAATACCGATAAAAAACAGTTTTTTTAATTTCATTTGATGTACCAAGTTATCGCAACATTGGCTCCTCTTTTAAAATTTCAGCAATTTTAGCATAAAACAATGTTTGTGTCAAATACTGTTTATTTTTTTTGCTTTAATGAAAAATATATTGACAAGGATTATAATTTCAGGCACACTTTTCAATCAGATTAGAAGTTCGGTGTTTAAACGAATAACTTGTCAGTACAAATTGAACAAGTCGTCGATGTAAAATCCGGTATATCGGTCGGCAGAAAAGGGGTTTCCCAATTCGGTTCAAAAGGAGAAACAAATAACCGGATAAAGGTAAAGGAGAATACATGATTTTTGCAGTTATTTTGGTTTTATTTATTTTATTAGTGATGGTCAAATGCATTGTTGTTGTTCATCAGGGATATGAATACACCGTTGAAAGTTTTGGTAAATATACACGCACACTCCGTCCGGGAATGCATTTTTTAACACCGATTGTGGAAAGTATCGGAGCTAAATTGAGCAAAATGGAACAAGTATTGGATGTGCCCAGTCAGGAAGTGATTACAAAAGATAATGCTATGGTGCGTGTTGACGGGGTTTTGTTCTATCAAATTCAAGATTCTGTTGGGGCTGCTTATCAGGTTGGTAATTTGGAAGTTGCCATTTTAAACTTGATTATGACAAACATTCGTACCGTTATTGGGGGTATGGAAATTGATGAATTGTTATCTCAACGGGATAGAATTAACCACCGCTTGTTAGAAGTTGTGGATGAAGCAACCATTCCTTGGGGTGTTAAAGTGACTCGTGTTGAAATTAAAGATATTACACCGCCAAAAGATTTAATTGATGCCATGGCTCGTCAAATGAAGGCTGAACGTGAAAAACGGGCAAATATTTTGGATGCCGAAGGGTTCCGTCAAGCCGAAATTTTACGGGCAGAAGGGGAAAAACAAGCCGCTATTTTGGATGCCGAAGGAAAACGGGAATCTGCTTTCCGTGAAGCCGAAGCACGTGAACGGATGGCCGAAGCCGAAGCAAATGCCACAAAAATGGTGTCTGATGCTATTTCATCCGGTAATATGCAGGCTATTAACTACTTCTTGGGTCAAAAATATATTGAAGCATTACAAGGAATTGTCACATCTCCAAACCAAAAATTGTTGATGATGCCGCTTGATACGGCGAATGTCATGGGAACGGTTGCCGGCATTGCCGATATTGCCAAAGATGTATTAAGTATTACAAATGATTCACCAAAGAAAGGACATAAATAATGACCTATATTGAATGGGCAGCCTTAGGAACATTTTTAGTTTTGTTGGAACTGTTTGTTCCGGGGGTGTATTTGGTTTGGTTCGGTTTGGCCGGTTTATTGTTAAGCGGATTGACGTATTTTTACGAAATTTCGTTGATGTGGCAGTTGATTTGGTTTAGTATTTCATCAGCCATATTGGCCGGAATTGGTTTTTCTGTGTACCGCAAAGTTTTAAAACGGGAAACGGAACACGAAAATTATCCGCATTTAAACGATTTAGCTTCGCAATATGTAGGTAAAATCGTTACATTACAAACAAACGTTGTGGATAATGAAGCCAAAGTAAAAGTAGGCGATACGGTTTGGTTGGCAAAATCCGAAACACCAATGAAAGCAGGCGATAAAGCCAAAGTTATCGGTGTTGAAAAAGGGGTTGTGCTGATTATTGAACCAACCACAAAATAAACTCAATCCGTTGACGGATGATGCGATAAAGGCGTTCTGAAATGAACGCCTTTTTTGTAACCCGAGAACCACCGGCTAGGTCGGGGGAGGGGCTTTTGTATTTAGAAGACAACTGGCTGGGTTGGAGAGTTCCTTTTATATTTAGAAAATCATCGGCTAGATTGGAGGTTCTTTTTTGTGTGGTTGATCTATACTGTTTTTTTGTGTTGACAAGGCTCTGTCAGATTAATATCGTCATTTTTGAAAACCAAACAAACAATTTTTTAATATTTCCCATCCCATTGGATGATTAACGTGAACAGAAATTAAAGTTTGTATAAATATTGATACAAAGATTCAATCATTAATTTAATACAAGCAAGAGCCAATAGAATCCAAGGGGAAAGAAGCATCCATTTCGCTAAACGAGGATGATTTTTAATATTGCTTGTTGCTAGCAGAAAAAATAATAGAATGATAATACAGGCTGATTTCATTCCTTCAATATAAATTTCCTGATTGAGATAATATATATTTCCTTCTGTTGCTTCCGACCCCCATAAAGGCGAGTTTTTTTCGGGTGGATTAAAATATTCATAGAATGGTAAAATATTAAACACCCAATAAAACAAAATATACCACTTAAACGACCAAAGTGTTTTCTTTGTTTCAATTAGCGTATTTTTTAAAGCGGTTAATAGTGTTTTTATTTGAAGCATTTTTTTGTCCTTATAAAGTTATTTTACTTAATAAGTTAGTGTATAACGAATTAAAATAAATGTAAAGAAAAAAGTGAACAAAGATGATACAAAATATCTCTTGTATCATCTTTTAATATTTACCATCCCGTCGGATAATTAACGTGAACCGGAACAGAATCTTGGCAATTATCTAAATAATTGCTTAATTTTCCGGTTTGCCATGGAATATCAATACATCCGGCAGAACCCTTAGTTAATCCGCCATGAATTGAAAAATTATCTCGACCGTATGTGTTTGTTTTTTCATCAGGGATAAGCCAAACCCGTTTTGTTCCCCAAGAAATAGGTCCTCCTTTCCATTTTCCTTGTTTCGTTTTTATTCCAATAGAATTTAGCATTGCAGAACCTGTTTCTCCTATGGCATATAACAAATCAATGTTTTGTCTTTGATCTTGATTTGCATAATATGTTCCTTCGGGAATTGGTCCTTTGTTTTTAATAGGTTGGTATAGTGAATTTTGAAAATTATCATGACCTGATTGAGCATCTAAACTATCAACTAATTCGTTGTTGTACAAATCCAAATTTTTTCCATCGAATTTCATATAACAGTTGGATGTGCTATTGGTTGAATTTTGAGTTTGTGTATTTGTGTTGGAAGAAATATCGTTATTTCCAAATCCATAATTGTTTTTGGGAGATGTACCCCAAAAATTTGTACCGTATTTATTAAAATTTTCTGTAATCCCTTGATTTTTTTGTTCTTGTATTAATTCTTCTTCCCGTTTTACTCGTTTGTTTTGATATTCTAATTCATCACGTGTTGTAAAATTAGAATGATCTACTCCATAAGTGTCAAACCCGTTCTCTAGAGATTGATATCCGAGTGGAGATTCATAGCTGTAAAATAATTTGTTACTCATTTCTTTTTTTCCTTTCGTTATAGTAAAACAAAGTAAACATTGTTAGTATATACAAAAGAAATTGAAGAATAAATAATCTTTTCATGCATTTGCATGTTGGTGTATGTCTTTTTATATTGTTTCCGATTTTTTACATATTGAAACAAATTGAATGATTTTTATCTTAAAGAAATACATTAGAATAATCACAGTTTGTATAAATATTGATACAAAGATTCGATCATTAATTTAATACAGGCAAGTGCCAATAGAATCCAAGGGGAAAGAAGCATCCATTTCGCCAAACGAGGATGATTTTTAATATTACTTGTTGCTAGCAGAAAAAATAACAGAATGATGATGTTTTCAAGTTTTAATGTATGAAGATAAATATCTTGACTTAGATACTGTATGATTCCATGTGTTGCTTCCGCCCCCCATAACGGTGAATCTTTTTCGGGTGGATTCAGATATGCTCCCAAAAATATACTCCCAAACACCCAATAAAACAAAATGTACCACTTAAACGGCCAAAGTGTTTTTTTTGTTGCAATCAATGTGTTTTTAAGTGTTGTTAGAATCGTTTTTCCGTGACTCATTTTTTTATCCTCATCAAATACCGTTTCATGCGAGTGTATAACACAGATGAATGAAAGTAAAGTGTTTTTCGGCTTTTGGGAGAACAAATTTCTTATATGAATGTGTATTTTCCAAATAAACCTTGCAAAAAATATGTTTTTTTTGAAAAAAAGTTTGACAGGTACTTTTGTATGTTATATCATAATACAAAAGAGTATTTAAAGGAGATGGTTATGAAATTAAAGATTCTGTTATTAGGGTGTGCTGTTTGTTTATCCGGCTGTGCAAATTCAGATGGTGATGTAAAAAAAGCCATTTGTTCTGTTCAGCAGGATGTGAAAGAAATGATAACATCAACCCCTGTTAAACAACCCGTTTGTACCGGCAGTATCGTTAAAGGATGTCAGCCGGTTATTTATTTTGACGTCAACAAATCTGATTTAACAGATGAAAGTATTCAAAATTTAGATTGGGTTGTTCAAAAAATGACTCGTTATGACAGATATCACGTTGCATTGACAGGACATGCCGATGTATCGGGCACAACCGATAAAAATTTGCAATTATCAGAAGAACGAGTTAATGCCGTACGGGCATATCTGATAAAGCAAAAAATTTCTGCTGACAGAATAGAAGGCTATTATAAAGGGGCAAATGAACCGATTTGTACGGAAGAATATTGTAAAGAATTAAGCCGTCGGGTGGAAATGTATATTTATGTAAGCAAAGATAATGTATTAACAGAATTTTTTAATAAAAATCCGGATGGACAGCCGACCGAAATTATCGTTGAAGACCTCAAATAATAAAGGAGTAATAAAATGACATTAAAATTATCAAAAACAGCGTTAAAAGAATTAAATGCACTGTATCGTGCCGTTTTAATTGCTTCTTTTGTTGGTGTGTGCGGATTAGTCGCATTGCCTGTTGAAGCAGCAACAATTACCGTTCCCGAAACATCAGGAACTGTTACAGGAGAAGGTGGCACTACCGGTACGGGAACGGCTTATACAATCGGAGATTCTGTTGCGACAAACACAGATGCAAATATTTTAACACAACAAGCCGTTGATAATATATTGGGTGTTTCTGATGATGGGACAGGTACGGTTAGTCCGGTGTTTAATGCAACAAATACGGTTGCACAAGCCATTGATGCCAAGGCCAATCAAGCAGATTTAACGGCTTTGGACGGTCGTGTAACGGCAAACGAAGGGAATATTACAACATTGCAAGGGTCTTTAACAACAACTCAGGGTGATGTTGCCACTTTACAAGGTGATATGACAACGGCACAAGGAGATATTACAACATTGCAAGGCTCTTTGACAACTGCTCAGGGCGATATTGCTACTTTACAAGGCGATATGACAACGGCACAAGGAAATATTACAACATTGCAAGATGATGTGACAACCGCACAAGGAAATATTACAGCCTTACAAACAAGTGTTGCGGTTGCTGAAAACAGTATTACAACATTACAAGGGGCAGTCGGAACGGCACAGAGCGATATTACAACCTTAAAAACGGATGTTGCTGTTGCACAAGATAATATTGATGATTTGCAAGATGATATGACTGCTGCACAAGGAAATATTACAGCCTTACAAACAAGTGTTGCGGTTGCTGAAAACAATATTACAACATTACAAGGGGCAGTCGGAACGGCACAGAGCGATATTACAGGTTTAAAATCCGATATGTCAACGGCGCAAAGCGATATTGCCGGTTTACAGACGGATGTTGCCACGAAAGCCAGTCAGTCAGATTTAACCACATTGGCCGGACGTGTAACAACAAATGAAGGGAATATTAGCACTTTACAAAACAATATGGCAACTGCAAATAATAATATAGCTGGTTTGCAGACAGATATGTCAACAGCCCAAAGTGATATTACAACTTTGAAGACAGACGTATCAACGGCAGAAGGGAATATTTCAAGTTTGCAGGCTGATGTGTCCGCTGCTCAAAGCGATATTACAACCTTGAAGGGTGATGTATCAACGGCAGAAGGGAATATTTCAGGTTTGCAGGCTGATATGTCCGCTGCTCAAAGCGATATTACCGGTTTACAAATGGATGTTAGCGAAGTGAATGATAAAATCGGAAATTTAGCTTTTGCCAATGACAAAAATTTATCTGGTGCATCTGATTTAACAATGGCAGTTAATGCGTTAGATACGGCTATCGGTAAGTTAGATAATGACGGAAATATTATTAAAACATCCAATGATGTTAATGGTAATTTATCAGCACTTGATACGGCTATGGGCGATTTACAATATCAACAACCGACAAATGTTGCCTATGGTTCAATTACAGCTGGTACAAATTTAACGGATGCTGTTTCACAGGTCGTTAAAAATATTGGTACAACAGATGAATTGACGACTGCCGGTCAAAATGGTGTTGCCATCACAAACACGGTTAATGCCAATATTGATGCCGTTAATAAAGTTGTTGGTAATGTTGCTGATTTAAGCACAACAAACAATGTTTCCGGTGCAACTGATTTGACATCGGCTGTTCAAGGCTTGGATACGGCAATGGGTAATGTTGCAACACTTAATGAAGCAAATGGTAATTTGGATAAATCAAGTATTGTTTCTTCATTAAATAAAATGGACGGCAATATGGGGTCTTTAAACAATTTAACACATAATGTGTTTACAAATAAAGACAACGTGACGGGGGCAGTTAATTCAATGGCTCAAAATATTGAAACGGCAACAGGCGGAACATTTAATCCGGACGGTTCATGGACGGCAACCGTTTCCAATACAACAGCGAACGGTTATGAATATGGCAGTGTTAACAATATTATGTCAGCTGTTTCACAGGTGGCAGGAAATATTGGTACGGCGGGTGATTTAACAACGGCCGGTCAAAACGGTGTTGCCACATCAAATACGGTTAATGCCAACATTAATGCAGTTAATCAGGCAATAGGGGATGTAGCTTCATTGAATAAAGCAAATGGCAATATCGTGGAGACAACAAATACCGTGACAGGTGCTGTTAATGATTTAGATGCAGCAATTGGTAATCGTACATATACGGCTCAAAACAATGTTTCTTCTGGTGAAACGGTAACGGCCTCTGTTAATAAGTTAGATAATGCAATTGGTAACAGAGATTATACCAGTACAAGATATGTTGATTCGGGCAGTAATTTAACATCGGCAGTCAGTAGCTTAGACAGCAATTTAAGTCGTGTTGAAGATCGTGTAGATTCTTTGGATGATAAAACAAACAAGATGAAACATGAAATGAAATCCGGATTTGCCAGTTTGGCAGCTATGTCAGCTTTGGTTCCGAATGCTCGTTCTAACAGTGATACACAATTATCCATCGGTACAGGATATTATCGGGGAACAACAGGAGTTGCTGTTGGGGGCTTCCACTATATAAACGATGATATTTTGTTAAATGCCGGTGCTGCTTATGGTGGAAACGGCGCATCTACATTCAGAAGTGGTGTAACAGTCGGTTTCTAATAATACAGATAGATTAAACGCTAAAACCCCGCAAAAAAGCGGGGTTTTTGAGTACTAAATGTAGCACTGCCTGTGTGCGAAGATAGAAGAGGGTAATCCACAATCAAGATGCTATAGGAATGAAGGATACAGAAGTAATAGCGTATATCACTAGCATTATCACATCGTAATGGTAATAATGTGCCGGAAGAAAATGTTTAATCCGGAGACAATAGATAAAAAAAAGGGATAATGTTTGTACAAAAACGTTCCCGACTAGTTGCGATGACGATAGAGGCTATAAATATTTATACTTCCCAAATAATACGTGTTATGTAGCTTATAAAGTCAAATACAATTAGATACTTAAAGAAAACGTACTCTTTTCTTAAAAACGTTATATTGGTACTGAAATGGTCTGATGGTTGTTTTATCAATACTGTTAGTGTGAATGAGATGGTCATAAAACCTTGGTACCAGAAACATCTTGATTGTGGATAAGCAACGTTTGACCTAAGATGATATCCTGACATAAGTAGGGGGAAATTCAATGATATCCCGTGTTCGGGGATAGGGTATCAGTTGATAATGGTAAAGTGTTATACGGAATCTGAAATTGATGTTAGATATGAATGGATGTGAGAATAAATATAATAAATGTAATAATAATTGCATAAAAGTTGTTATCTGCAAAAAAAGGGACGTATAAATGCAACACTTTTTTTCACTTTTTAGCATTTTTTTTTGATTTTAGATAACTTATTCAACTCAAACAATAATCTTTCATTTTTTTTAGAAACCGATTTTGCTGTTTCGAAGCGGGAAAAAAAGGTCCCTTTTATTACACTCATTTTATGAATGTGAATTTATAAAAGGAGAAAGATATGCAAAATAAATTTAATGAAATCGGTCGGAGTATGGTGGAAATACTGGGGGTTC
>SUUT01000031.1 GCA_015062385.1 Alphaproteobacteria bacterium
GTCCGGCAGATAAGCCACTTAGAGATAAAGATGGAAATTGTTATGCGTGTGATGATGAAACACAAGTGAATGTGGAGGGAATGGTAGAAAATTGTGCGGTTTGTTCCAATCGGTTAGTATCCGGTTCCAAAAAGCATTGTGTATTGAAGTGCGGATTAAAAGGAACAAGTAATGAAAATAAACCGTTAATGGATACAGATGGTAAATGTCATGCCTGTGATGAAGAAGCAGGTGTTAACGTTAAAGGTGTGGAAAGTAATTGTGATATTTGTTCAAAAGAGGGACGATATGTATCCAATGCCGGTGGTGACGGTAATTATTGTGTTTTATGTGGTGTAAAAGGCTCATCTGTTGAAAAAAAACCATTACTTTATTGGGGTGGAACATGTACAACCTGTACTGATAATGGTCGTTTGCGAGTTATTAATGCAGAAACGTGTATTAAAACTTGCCCGAACAGAATTGCTTCAAATAGTTTACATTGTGGTTTAAATCCATGTTCCGGAGATACTCCTTTACATTATGAGGGAAAATGTTATGCTTGTGATTATGGACAAGCGATTCCGTTAATGTATTTACCGGAGGGAAAGTGTAAAGAGTTGTGCAAAAACAGAAAGGCAGAGAATGGACAATGTGTTTTAGAAAGCTGTCCGGCAGATAAACCTTTAATGGATGCGAGTGGCGGGTGTCATGCTTGTGATGAAGAAGCAGGTGTTAACGTTAAAGGTGTGGAAGATAACTGCAAAGTTTGCTCATCTTACGGACGATATGTATCCAATGCCGGCGGTAATGGTAATTATTGTGTTTTATGTGGTGTAAAAGGTTCATCTGTTGAAAACAAACCATTAATCTATTGGTCAACCATGGGGGATAACGGAACACATTGTACGACCTGTAGTGATGAAAGTCGTTTGCGAGTTATTAACGCAGAAACGTGTATTAAAACTTGCCCGAACAGAATTGCTTCAAATAGTTTACATTGTGGTTTAAATCCATGTTCCGGAGATACTCCTTTACATTATGAGGGAAAATGTTATGCTTGTGATTATGGACAAGCGATTCCGTTAATGTATTTACCGGAGGGAAAGTGTAAAGAGTTGTGCAAAAACAGAAAGGCAGAGAATGGACAATGTGTTTTAGAAAGCTGTCCGGCAGATAAACCTTTAATGGATGCGAGTGGCGGGTGTCATGCTTGTGATGAAGAAGCAGGTGTTAACGTTAAAGGTGTGGAAGATAACTGCAAAGTTTGCTCATCTTACGGACGATATGTATCCAATGCCGGCGGTAATGGTAATTATTGTGTTTTATGTGGTGTAAAAGGTTCATCTGTTGAAAACAAACCTTTGATTTATTGGGCAACAATGGGAGATGGTGGTACACATTGCACTTCATGTAATGATAAAAACAAATTGCGAGTTATTAGTGCAGAAACATGTATTAAAACTTGTCCAAACAGATATGCCGTAAATAGTTTACACTGCGGTCTAGATTATTGTACGGAAGATGTTCCGTTAATGGATATTGATAAAAATTGTCACCCATGTAATGAGCCATTACCTGTTGATGTTGGCGGAGATGAAACAAAATGTGGTTCCTGCCTTAATCGTACTTTGGATGGACAGTATTGTATATTAAACAGTAGTGCAATATAAACTACAAATTTATTAAACCGAATAAATTTTATTCGGTTTAATAAAAAAAGTATCAATTAGAATGGTGTATCATTGAAAAAAAAGATAATTTTTTTATAACTGTTTTTTATACGCTTTGACCACATTTGCCAATAACATAGCAACCGTCATCGGTCCAACTCCTCCGGGGACGGGGGTAACTGCACCGGCAAGACCAATCATATCTTCAAAAACAACATCTCCGACTATTTTTTTATCAGCATTTCTGATGATACCGACATCAATCAAAATAGCTCCTTCTTTAACAAAAGATTTTTGAATAAGTCCAGCTGATCCTGTTGCAGAAATAATGATGTCAGCATTTTGACAAACTTCTGCTAAATGCACCGTTTTAGAATGGGCTTGTGTGACTGTACATTGTTCACTCAATAATAATTGAGTCATGGGTTTACCGACTAAACGAGAACGACCGATAACCACGGCGTTTTTCCCTACCAAATCCGGACAAACACTTTTTAAAAGAAGCTGACAAGCCAATGGTGTACAAGGAACTAAGTTTGGACGGCCAATAAATAAATTACCCATGTTAATCGGGTGTAATCCGTCAATATCTTTATCCGGATGAATGGTATCTAATACGGCATCTTCCGAGATATGTTTAGGCAACGGTAATTGGACAATAATTCCATGAATTTCAGGATTGTTATTTAATTCTTTAATAAAAGAGATTAACGCATCTTGAGTCATAACCGGTGATAAATGAAAAATTTGAGCATTTATGCCAATTTTTTCTGCTGCCTTTTTTTTATGATTTACATAGATAATACTTGCCGGATTATCTCCGACTAAAATAACGGCCATTCCCGGTTTTGTTTTAAATGTTGCAATTTCGGTTGCTAAATCATTTTCAATTTGCAACGCCATTTTTTTTCCGTCTATAATCTGTGTGTTTATTTGAGACATATTTCTTTTTCCTTATTTTCGCTCAATAACGGCAAACCGTTTTGCATTTCTTAATATTTTATCAGACAAACTTTCCATTTTTTCATTTTCAATTTGCATTTTTATTTGTGAATCTTCCGGTAAAACCTGTTTTTTGATAACATCACATTTCATAAAGAAGATATCGGTATCTGCCGTACGAACCGGTCCGATGACTGACTTTGTCGGATTTGATTTTAAAATATCAAATAGTTCTTCCGGTAATTGATTGGGAGACATCATTCCGGATTTTACGGATTCTTCAATGGCATATTTCTTTGCAAATTTCAAAAATTTATCGCAATTATTTAAAGCAATTAACTGTTTTTCCAGTTTAACGGCATGTTCTGTTGGAATAGCCATTTGTGCTAATTCCCAAATGGTTACAAAATCTTCTGTAATCGGTATTTTCCTGTCTTGAACCAATAATAATAAATACCCTTTTTTTGTTTTAAGCGGAACAGATATTTCTCCGGCACTTAATTGACGTAAAACCCCAGTTATCTCTTTGCCATAATGTTTTGAATCAATCCACCCCACTTCTCCACCTGTTTCTTTGGATGAAGCAATTGAGTATTTTGCAACAACTTTATCAAAATCTGTCCCATTTAATATTTCTTTATAACACTCCTCTGCTGTTTCCTTTGTCGGAACTAAAATTTCAAAAACATAAAACTCTTCTTTTTGCAATTCTTTCCGTAATTCTTTCTTTTTATTTTCAATTTCCACTGATGTTGCTTCCGATATGGCGGAGCGTTGTTTCTGCAAAACTTGAATCCACATTAAATCGGCTCGAATTTGGTCTTTTAAAATGCGAACGGGAACCCCGTTTTTAGCTAGCATTTTAACCATTTCTCCCGATTTTAATCCGTTTTGTTGTTCTAAATGAGAAATAGCATCTTCTATTTCCGAATCCTTAACGGAAAAACCGAAACGTTTTGCTTCTGTTATTTTTACCTTGTCATCAATAATGGCATTTAAGGCTTCTTCAATATATTGGGCTTTTCGTTTATTACTTAAATACTGTGCTTTTTGAATAGCGATTAATTTTGCCCGTGCCTCTACATCATAACTGGAAACAGGCTCATCATTCACAACAGCAACAATTTCACCGGCAAATACCGGAAGAATAATCCATAATATACAACTTAATAAAAGTATCCCATACTTCATAAAAAATCTCCTGTTTTATACTTGTCCGAGTGTTTTAAGTACAAACTTTACAACAAATGAGGTATCCCCCTGATAATCTCTGTCACTTGTAAAAGAACGACTTAAATCAAAAACAATGGCTGTGCAGTCATTATCATATTGCAAAACCGTTCCATATTCGGTTGGCCCTTTATCTTCTCGTGCAAAATTATACCGATAATATCCGGACATACTCCAATTTTTGCTTAATTTAGATGAACCGAATAACAAAACTTCTTTCCTTTCGTTATAAAATGTATCAGCTAAACTAACAGCTTTTAGTTGGGTATAATCTATCCCTAAACGCAAGGGTCCTTTTGTGCCAACAAGTGTAATTTCATTTTTTTTCATTTCCAAAGTTTTTTCGTCCATCCGAAATCTATATGCTAATGAAATTGCATTATAATTAATTTGCATCCGTCCGACATAATCTGAAAAATGAGACTCTGTTCCTAAAATTTCATTGAGTTCATCATCTCCTGAAAACCGATAAGATTGCCCAAATAAAAAAGACATTGACCGGTTTTTCTGATCAAACAATGACCAGTGTATACCATAATTGGCTCGTGTCCCCGTTTCAACTCTATCATATCCGACAAAACGATTTTCGGAAAATAAATTCGTATCGTCAAAATCAATATCCGTACTGTCAATATTCGGGATTTTAGATTTATTACCGCTAACCGGTGATGTGACTAACATTACAATCGGTTCTAAAATCTGTGAAATCGTATCATTATATTTTATAAGCGGATAACCGATTTTGGCGGAAGCAATCGGATAAAATCGTCCCGTTGTATATGTTTCATCTTTAGGTTGTTGTGCAAAACTATATTTACCCGTATCAATATTATACACATCACCACGCACACTTGCTTTTAAATCAATATTAGCTCCAAAATCCGTTACAACCGGTAAAGCAAGACCTTGTGTAAAAGAGGCTCTGTCTGATTTAAAGCGTTGACGAGTATTATAAACAACTGCATTCATATTGGAAAAAGCATATAGTCCGTTATCTGTTAATGGAGCAGAGTTAAATACATAATTTACTGTCGGAATAAAAATCGGTAATGATTTTGAATCTATATTATTCCATAAATTTTGGAATGATAACCCTGTAAAATTAAAATAATTTTGTGTTCCAAAACGTTCCGCTGTTATAAATGATTGTAAATATGCTTGTGATGTATTAACTCCCGGCAAATCATATCGCCGAAAATATGTATCGGAAGATGACCGATAATACTGTCCGCTTAAACGCCATGTATCAGAAATATCATATCGTAATAATGCTTTGATGTGCCCTTGTTTAGATCCGTCTTCATCTCGGGTTCCGCTTCCTTGTAAATTAACAGCAGCATGAGAAAATAAAGCACTATAATCAAACATACCAAGCGGATCATGTGTTGCCGAAATAGTTGGGGTCAACACCAAATTCTGATTATCGGAAATATTAACAAAAAACGGCAAATTAATACCTTGTTTCATTTCTGAACCATGCGAAAAACTTGGCGATAAAAAACCGGTTTTTCGCTTAACAGTAAAATCAGGAATACTAAAATACGGAAAATAAAAAATAGGAATATCTTTAACATCTAAAAAAGAGTGTGTAAAAATCATTTCCTGTGCCGGCACGTCATGTTTGATTTGACGAGCAGAAAGTTTCCATAAAGGGGCATCATCTCCGCACGTTTCACAAGGGGTAAATGTTGCCTTTTTCAAATATGTTGTTTGCCCGTTATCCGTGCGTTTTAATCGTTCAGCTTTCATTAAAGAACCTTCGTATAAACGCATCACGATAGATTCGCCGATAACATTATTCATATCTGCCGAAAAAGAAACATTTTTTGTTTGCGTAATTGTACCGTCCGGTGTTTCTATTTGTACATCGTTTGGCATAACAACCAAATTCTTTTTTCTAAAAAACGAAAAAGTATCGGTTGTGATAACAGTATTATTTTGTTCTACAACAACATTGCCGGAGGCTGTTAAAACATCATTGTTTTTATCATATGAAAATGTATCTGCCTCAAAATTAACCGGTTTATCTTTTTCAAACTGAACTTGCGGATCAACTTTGATTTGAGCCGATGCAGTTGTTGTATAACCCACAATTAACAAACTTAAAAACAAACAAGCTGTTTGCTTAATCTTTCTTGAAAAAACTCTTTTTTTTGTCATACTGACATAAATTAAAACAATCGGTAAAAACACATTAATAAACAACAGTGGTGTAAATATTAAATTTTTGGTTGCTAAATTTTCAAAAGCCAAATTTAAAGACTGAATAAGTAAGGCACTTAAAACAACAAAATTAATACGCCCAACTTGTCCTCTCCGATTATAAAATGGTGCCAAAATCCCAAACAAAGCCAAAAAAGCAAAAGTTAAATTATATAACGGTTTTGTTAATCGTTTTAAAATTTCAACTTTGTATTTGCGGTATGTTGCCGGATTCGGTGCTTCCTCCGGTTTGACATTGATTAAATACGATAAAGAATATTCGGCAGCATTTAAATTACGAGTAGATGCATCACTTTTTTTATCATTAAACCACATTCCGTATTTATCAAACTTTAAAATAGAAAAAGCCTTTGTTTTGGGATTAAATTCCTGTCGGGTTCCTTTTTGAAAAACAAGTTGAAAACCACCTTCTTCTTGAAAAATGACTCCCTCTTGTGCAATCAAAACAGATATTTTTTTCGGATTACGAGCATCATAAGCCATAATTCCCCGAACAGAACCATCCCCCAATCGTTCTTTAATATACAACGTCAATCCGTTATTAAATGAATTAAACTGTCCTTCCTGCAACAGTAAATGAGATAAATCATTTCTAACTTGCCAACGCAATTCATTTAATTTTTCATAAGAAGCCGGAATTAAATTTAATGTCATAATATATCCGAAAATCATTAAGACGCAAGCCATTCCCAAAACGGGTTTCATAATTTGTCGATTAGACATTCCGATTGCTTGCATAACCATTAATTCTTTATCAGCCTGCATTCTGGAAAAAACGAATAAAATAACGGCAAACAGTGCCAATGGGGATAAAATTTGTAAAAAATTCGGTAAAACCAGTAATGTCATCTGTAAAAAAATACGAACAGACACACCTTTTGTCACAATCATATCAATCATTCTCAATGATTGAGTTAACCAAACCAACATGGTTAATCCAAGCAAAACCAATGAAAAGCTGACAATCAACTGTTTAAGAATATATTTATTTAAAATTTTCATTTAACATCCTTTTTTGCTACTATACGCCAAAGGATGGGATTTTTCAACAGTCTTTTTCAATCTATCCTGCAAAATATGCGTATAAATTTCGGTTGTGGCAATATCAGCGTGTCCTAACATCTTCTGAACAGTTCGTAAATCAGCATCATTTGCTATTAAATGGCTTGCGAATGAATGACGAAAAACATGTGGAGATACTTTTGTATAATCAACATTGGCAATTGTTGCAATTTCTTTTAATTTTTTAAAAAAACCATCACGCGTTAAATGTCCGCTTTTTCCGGTAGAGGGAAACAACCATTTAGATGTTCTTCCTCTTTTTAAAGATAGTTCTCGTTGAAACAACCAATTATCTAATGCTTTTTGAGCCGATTTATTTAACGGAACAATTCGCTCTTTATTTCCTTTTCCGATAATTGTTATTGTTTGATTATCTCTTGTAACCGATTGTAAGGGCAATCCGACAAGTTCACTTACCCGCATGCCGGATGCATAAAGAATTTCCAACAACACATACATGCGTTTATTTGTTTGTTCTGCTACATCAATTAAAGCATTAATTTCTTTTTCGGTTAAATATTTTGGTAAACTCTTCCCTGTTTTGGGTGCTTGAAGATAATCGGCGGGATTTTTTTTAATAATATCCTCCGAATACAAAAAACGATAAAATTCATGAATGGCAGATAAACGACGTGCTTGCGTTTTAGGACTCATCATTTGTTTGGCAACAGAGTGCAAATAATTTTCCAAATCTGGTAATTTTGCTTTTTGCAAAGAAATGTTTTTGGCACTTAAAAAGCCGTTTAAATCCGTTAAATCCCGTTGATAGGCCTGAATGGTATTTACAGATGCCCCTCGTTCGGCAACCATCATTTCCAAAAATGCCTCAATTTGGTTTTTTCCCATTAGAAAATCATCCCTTCTCTTAAAATGGCTGAACCGACATCCGGACGGGCATATTCTTTAATAAATTGATATGATTCGGGTAAATGTATTTGTTCTTGAATATGTAAAATTGCTTTAATAAGTTTTTCACCTAATTGTGCCATATCTATTTCGGTTTTTAAATCGATATTATGAGAAATATCAGTATTAAAATTTTCGTCGATATCATAAACTTCCGAAGGTAAAAACATCTTTAATTTGTCACATGCTATTTTATCAGTTTTGCATAAACGAAACATTCGTTCCGCCATATCATACGGATAACCGGATCCCAATGTATGCATTAAAGGTGTAGCTAACAAATATTGTTTTTGATGTAAAGGATTATCACTTTCTTTTAAAAGGCGATACCAGGGTTCCGCCATAGATGCATTATTTTCCAATACATAGACCTGTACGGCATCAAATGCAATATCTATTAATTCATCAGAAACTTCCATTGTGTTTACGATGTCAGAAACAAGCGGAGACAAAAAGACAAATAAATTATCTCTCTTAATCAACTCAATCCAAGATTTTAACAACTGTGCTTTTTCAACAGCATTTGTTGTTTCTGTTATTTTTTTATAAGTTAAAACTCTTTGAATAACCGGATTTTTTAAATCCGGATTAAACAATGGCAATCGATATAACCGTTTCAATTCATCTATGTTAAGTCCTAATTTTTCGCCCAATTCAATTCGCAACAAAATATCCGTTGTCGGTAATTCTACCAATGTTTTTTTGACAACACGTGATTGTTTATCCCAATTAATGTCAATTTTTTTAACAAGTGAAAACAAATAAATTTCTTCCGGCTGAATCACAATATCCTTTAATATTTCCGTCGGAATTTCCCGCAAAGCATTATCTGCAATTTGTGAAAATTGTGTTAAATTATCAGAATATGTATCTTGTAAAATATCGTAAGATAACAATGCTTTTTCTTTTTCTTCTTTTGCCAAAAAGCAACTGATACGCCATTTATCCGTTTCTAAATTGCTTTCCAAAGTATCTAACAAATCACAGGCGGCTTTTGTTTCTCCTTTTAGCAACAAGGCTATCATTTTTATGTTCTCTATTTCTGCCGTATATTCTTGTTCAGGTAATAATTGAAGTAATTTTAGCAATTCATCCCATTCGCCCAAACTTTTTAAAACATTTAATCGATATAGCAAAAATTGATTTGTTTTTAACTTGTTTTGCGAATCATTAAATGTTGTTCCGGTTATATCCAAAGTCATTAAATGTGTTATCAGTTGTCGTTGTGCCGGCAAAAGAGATGTCTTCTCCAACTTTTGAAACAACTGCTCTAATTCTTTAATTGGTGTGTGCGACCATAAAAACGGATTTGATGTCGGCAATGTACCAATCACATTGGGAGATAATTCCGGTAGAGATTCGACAACAACTTCCGATTGAACGGATTGTGATAAAGCATTTTCCGTAAAAAACAGAAAACTTATTAATAAGCAACCTAAAAAAATTCTTTTTTTATTCATGTGTTGAAAGATTATATGGTTTTTCAATATGTTGAATGGTTGTTTTGGGTGTAATAAACGCCATAACAATCAAAAACAAAACAGCTAAAATGACAAAAACTTTCATAAAAAAATATTTTTTTTCGGATTTATTCAACATTTTTATATCCTTTACTAGACAAAACAATAATTTATTGGTATGATGTATAAATTATATATACAATATTTTAAAAAGAGTTGTCAAGAAAAGAAGATGAGACGAAAATTAATAGAACCAAAAATTATTTTACTTGTCGGAATGATGGGTGTCGGAAAAACAAGTTTAGGACGAATTTTGTCAAAAAAATTACAACTGCCGTTTGTAGATAGCGATAAAGAAATTGAAAAAACAACCGGTTCATCCATTAATGAATTATTCGCAAAAGTCGGCATTGATGAATTCCGATTGGGGGAAGAACGGGTAATGAATAGATTATTAAACGGAGAGCCATGTGTTTTATCCTCCGGTGGAGATGCATTTTTATCGGCAAAGACACGTCAGTTAGCTAAGGAAAAAGCAATTTCCATTTGGTTAAAAGCAGGCAGTGAAGTGATATCCCGCCGCACACAAGGCAGAACACACCGCCCATTGGTTCCTGCCGCAGATAATAAAAAAATAGTCGAGCAATTGATTGCTGAACGTTATCCCGTATATAGTGAAGCCGATATGATGATTGAATCTTTTCGAGAATCACCATACAAAACAGTCGCTCGCTTACTAAGTGAATTGGAAAAAAGAGAAATTATTTTATCCCTGGAAGATGATGATATGTCTTTAACACAGGAAGCGACTCTGCGATACAAACGTACAAAAAAAAGAATACGTGTAAATAAATTATATGGAAAAACATTTCATAAAAAACATTTTTCCGACAGAACAACACTCAACAAAAAATAGAAAATTAAGGTAAAAAAATGGTAGAATACATTTTATTAGGCATCTTATTGATACTATCTTTCTTCTTTTCCGGCACGGAAACAGCAATGACCGCCGTATCCCGTCCATTGTTATGCGAATTGGAAAAAAACGGCAATCAAGCCGCAAAAAGAGTTAACAAATTAAAACAAGATTCCTCTTTGTTGTTAGGAACATTATTGTTTGGAAATAATATTGTTAATATTGCCATTACGGCATTGGCAACAGGTATATTGATTGATGCTTTTGGAGATAAGTACGGTGTTTTGATTGCAACATTCGGCGTTAGTTTTGTTGTATTGGTGTTTTCTGAAATTTTGCCTAAAACATATGCAATTAACAATGCGACATCATTTTCTTTGAAAGTGGCTCCTGTTTTATCCGTTATGACATTCTGTTTTGCACCTTGTGTTAAAGCACTTAATTGGTTTTCAAAAATATTAATGAATTTATTTCCCAAACAAAAACAAGCACAAACAACAGCAGAAGAAGTCAAAGCCGAAATTCGAGGTGCATTATTAATGCAAACAGACGATGCTGTTATGAGCCAAGAAAAAGGGATGTTAAAAAGTGTTCTTGATTTAAGTGATGTGACGGTAGAAGATATTATGGTTCATCGGCGACAAATGGTTTCTTTAAATGTTAACACCCCAATGACTGAAATTTTCGATTTTGTCAGCCGTTCTCCATTTAGTCGTATTCCGCTATGGAAAGGAACACCGGATAATATTATCGGAATTTTACATGCAAAGGCTCTTTTAAAAATGATGAATTTATTTTATCGGGGTAAAAAAAGCATTCATGTTATGGATTATACGACAAAACCATGGTTTGTATTAAATACGACATCTTTACTGGATCAATTACATGCCTTTAAAAAACGACGTGAACATTTTGCAATTGTTGTCGATGAATACGGGGCATTGGAAGGTGTTGTAACATTAGAAGACGTTTTAGAAGAAATTGTCGGAGACATTTCCGATGAAAATGACAGACCGGAAGAATCGGTTTTACAAGTGACTAAAACAGAAGCCGGCGGATATATTATTGACGGTACAGCAACAATTAGAGATGTCAATCGCTATTTTAAATGGGAACTATCAGATGAAAATGCTGCAACCATTGCCGGCTACTTAATGTATGAAATAGAACGTATTCCGGCAGTTGGAGAAACATTTGTTATTAACGGGTATTCTTTTACTATCACCCAAAAAGAACGCAATCGAATTACAGGAATTGAAGTTTTACCTCCAGCTAATTAAAATTGTTGAAAGCATATAAATTATAAAAACATCTCTTATGAACATAAGAAGAGCGTTTTTTATGTCTATGTAACCGAGCTTTGTAGCATATCAAATTTTAAATCTATCCATCTAAACAATAATACAAAAATCCTGATAAATTGTATCAGGGAAATTTATCCTGTCTGCAAAAAAAGGGACGTATAAATGCAACACTTTTTTTCACTTTTTAGCATTTTTTTTGATTTTAGATAACTTATTCAACACAAACAATAATCTTTCATTTTTTTTAGAAACCGATTTTGCCGATTCGAAGCGGGAAAAAAAGGTCCCTTTTATTACACTCATTTTATGAATGTGAATTTATAAAAGGAGAAAGATATGCAAACAAAGTTCAATGAAATCGGCCGGAGTATGATAGAAATACTGGGTGTTCTTGCCGTCATTGGGGTATTAAGTGTCGGAGCTGTTGCCGGATATCGTTATGCAATGGATAAGTATCGGGCAAACGAAATTGTTTATGCTGTTAATATGGTTAATAGAGACATTTGGCATCGGTTTCAGGTTGAAAATAGTTTGCCGGATGATATTGAAGAATGGGATAATTTATCTCCTGCCGGTTATAATTTAAAAGTTTATACATATCCGCCATTGGTTTTTGATATAAAAGTAAATCGGGTTGAAAGCCGTGTTTGTCGTCAAATACTGAATATGCATTTAGAGGGTCCTTTATTCATATATGTTGCTCAAAATGAAACAGATGAGGGGGTGTTGTACACAAATAATAATGTTTCAATTTGTGAAGATACCGGTACATTTGTGACAATGGGTTTTATGACATCTTTAGAACATTATGGACAAGAAATCGGTATTCACGAAGATAGTACGGATGAACGAGGACAACCGATAAGATATTGTCGTTCGGATAATGATTGTTATTCTGCTTGTGAATCATGTTTTACAGCGTATCCGTACACTTGCCGTTCAATTTGTGAAAGTGATTCTGCCCCTGTTTGTTTGTCATCCGGTGAATGTGTCGAGTGTGAGTTTACGTCTGATTGTAAACGAAAAGATACGGTTTGCAATGATTTGACTCATAAATGTGAAGTTGTGGAAAAAGCTTGTCCGATTGGGACATTTCGTTCTTCAAATGGGAAATGTATTAGTTGTCAGGAACCAACAAATATTATGGTTTCCAATGAAATTTTTGAATTGAACGGTGTTAAAATGGATGCGATAAGCGGGGCAGAGATGTGTTCAGCATGTGCAACGGCTTCGGATAATGCACATGAACGAATAGTGGAGTCATTTGAAGTAGATGGAGAAACCAAAACGTTTTGTTCCTATTCTTGTACAAAAGGAGTCAGTTTTCAGGCAAAGGATGGAACGTGTGTTCCTTGTTCTGATACACAAGAATGGATTATTGCAAATGATGATGAAAGTAAGAATAAATGTACAGCGTGTCAAAATCACATATGGTATACAGGGTCAGTCACTGTTTGTGGGTTAGGTGTTAAATGTTCAGACACGCAATATATGTACACAGAATATGATGGTTCAAATTATAGATTGACATGTAAAGAATGCACTGATTTAAGAGATCGGTGGGGATTGATAAATTTCTATGGCGTTTCTTCATCAAGTGATTCTTTTGCTCAAAGTATAAATGAATCTTGTAATAATTGTCCTGAATATGTGAATGGTTCTTATGCTAAAAGATATCATTACAAAGGAACATGGAATTATTGTTATCCGGTATGTGAACAGCCAAAAGATGAAGCGATGTCAGTTGAAATTTGCAAGGAAAATCCATTGGCTGAAAATTGTTTGCGAAAATGGCAAAACAATGATGGTAATTGCTTGGCATGTAATTATATTGGCACAGCAACTTATATTGGTGAAAATCCCGTATTGAAAGATTTATGTGAAAAATGTGGTCGTCGGGTTAATAGTCAAGGTTATTGTGTTCCACAATCAACAAATGCTTGTTTGGCAGGACAATTTTTAGGAGCAGACGGTAATTGTTGGTCCTGTGATGAACCAAGTGGAAAAATTATTGAAAGCACCGAACTTTCAGGATGCGAAAGTAATTGCAAAAAAGCACAAGCAACAGATACTGACTATGTGGCAAACGGCACAGTTAAAACACGACGGGTTGTGTCTAATGATGAAGGGACAAATCAATATTGCATGCCGGTTTGTCCTGCCGGATATTTTCAAACAGAAGATGGACAATGTATTGATTGTTCGGATACAAAAGGATATTGGGTAACCTATCAAAAGAATTTTAAAGTTTTACAAGATGAATGTACATCTCGTTGTAATAATACCCGTACATTAATCCATCAATCTATGCGTTGTGTTTTAAAAACATGTCCCAATACGTCAACGGGAATTAAACAGTTTCACAAATATTTAGGAGAATGTACGCCGTGTGATCAAATAAATTCAGAATATTTACAAACGGAAGTAACTCATTTTTCGGGAGAATGTGAAGCCTGTGGCAACAGGATTCTTATTGGACGATATCCGTACTGTGTATTGGTTAATCCCGGAACAAGTGGTATTTGCAACAGTTTAACTCATGTCCCGACAGAATTGGATACAGATTTAAAAAATCAGGCCCAACCCTATTTGGATAAACAGTATGACGGCATTCTTTATTTGGGTTCGGAAGGTAATTGTCATCGATGTGACGATAAAGCCTCTTATACAGCCCCGTATCAGGCAATAACCGGTCAATGTGCTACTTGTGGAAATCGGCAAAGTTCCGGAAATACATGCATGTATGGTTTATGTACGGAAGGGGAAGCTTTTTTAAATATGACGTCAAATTGTATTAATTGTTCTGAAACAGGTCGTACACAAATACCAAATACGCAAACAGCACACAATTTAT
This sequence comes from Alphaproteobacteria bacterium, assembly GCA_015062385.1. Classification (GTDB taxonomy): domain Bacteria; phylum Pseudomonadota; class Alphaproteobacteria; order CAAHEQ01; family UBA3637; genus RGIG4140. The sequence continues at coordinate 14,550 of SUUT01000031.1, forward strand.
GTGAATCTTGTGAAGAAGTTGAACATCGTATCATGATGTTGAAAAATGATACCGATGAGCAAACATATTGTGTTGAATCGTGTGTCGGTTCACAATGGCAAAGAGCATCTGATGGTAAATGTCTGTATTGTGATGATTTGGCAACTCAGGTAGTAGAAATAGGGGCGGATGAAGAATCAAAACAAGAATGCATAGACTGTGATCGTATTGCATTTGAAAAAGAGGATGGAAAAACATATTGTTCGCAAAAAACAAAACAGGGCTTCTTTATCAACAGTGATGGGATGCCTGTTTCTTGTTCAGTATCGGAGGATGTTTTAATTCCGGCGACACAGGGAGCATTGTCTTTATGTATCCAAGATTCTTGTAATCGGGAAATTGCCCGTTCGGAAGATAATTTTACCTATATTTGTCGGTTGAAAGAAACAAATGGGTAATTTGCGGAAAATGGTGTATTTTTCGGATAAAAGTTAAAAATGTTTTAACATTTTTGGAATAAAGACTTGTGTTCGTCATTTTTTAATGCTAAATAAAACATACTTTCAAATAAATGCGTTGTTTGTAAAAAAATAACTTTTTACTATTGACTTTCAAAGAACTGCATACTATTTGATACACAAGATTTATGGTTTTTTAAAAGTGAAAGGAAGATAAAATGAATTTTAAACCATTACTTGATCGTGTTGTTATTAAACGCATTGCAGAAGAAAATAGAACTGCCGGCGGAATAATTATTCCGGATACGGCAAAAGAAAAACCGTCACAAGGGGTTGTTGTTGCCGTTGGGGCTGGTGGTAGAGATGAAGCCGGACACTTGATTCCGATGACTTTAAAAGAAGGAGATAAAGTGTTATTTGGTAAATGGTCCGGTACAGAAATTAAAATCAGTGGTGAAGATTTGCTGATTATGAAAGAATCAGATGTTTTAGGTATTTTAGAATAATTGTAAGGGGAAGAAAATGACAGCAAAAGATATTAAATTCGGAACAGACGCTCGTTCAAAAATGTTGCGGGGTGTTGATTTATTGGCAGATACGGTAAAGGTGACATTAGGTCCTAAAGGTCGTAATGTTGTTTTAGGTAAATCTTACGGGGCTCCGAAAATTACAAAAGACGGTGTTTCTGTTGCCAAAGAAATTGAATTAGCCGATAAATTTGAAAATATGGGTGCTCAAATGGTTCGTGAAGTTGCTTCAAAATCTGCCGATGTGGCCGGTGACGGAACAACAACGGCAACCGTTTTGGCTCAGGCTATTATTCGTGAAGGATGCAAAGCCGTTGCAGCCGGTATGAACCCAATGGATTTAAAACGGGGTATTGATATGGCTGTTTCTGCAGTTGTGGAAAACATTAAATCCCGTTCTAAAAAAGTTTCTACTTCTGCCGAAATTGCTCAAATTGGTACAATTTCCGCAAATGGAGATTCTTCTATTGGTAATTATATTGCTCAGGCAATGGAAAAAGTCGGCAATGAAGGTGTCATTACTGTTGAAGATGCCAAAGGAATGGAAACAGAATTGGATGTTGTTGAAGGTATGCAATTTGACAGAGGTTATTTATCTCCGTACTTTATTACAAATCCGGAAAAAATGACGGTAGAATTGGATAATCCGTACATTTTAATCAATGAAACAAAATTATCTAATTTACAGGCTTTAATTCCGGTATTAGAAGCTGTTATTCAAACATCTCGTCCATTGTTGATTATTGCAGAAGATATTGAAGGAGAAGCGTTGGCAACTTTGGTTGTTAATAAATTGCGTGGTGGTTTGAAAATTGCTGCCGTTAAAGCCCCGGGATTTGGTGACCGTCGGAAAGCAATGTTGCAAGATATTGCCGTTTTAACCAACGGACAAGTTATCTCTCCGGATTTAGGGATGAAATTAGAAGATGCAACATTGGCAACTTTAGGTACGGCAAAATCTGTCACAATTACAAAAGAAGATACAACTATTGTTGATGGTGCAGGAGATAAAGCTGAAATTGCTGCTCGTGTTGCACAGATTAAACAACAAATTGAAGAAACATCATCAGAATATGATCGGGAAAAATTGCAAGAACGCTTAGCTAAATTATCCGGTGGTGTTGCCGTTATTAAAGTCGGTGGAGCTTCTGAATTAGAAGTAAAAGAAAAGAAAGATCGTGTGGATGATGCATTGCATGCAACTCGTGCCGCAGTTAAAGAAGGAATTGTTCCTGGGGGCGGTACGGCATTGTTATATGCAACAGATTCGTTGGATTCTTTAAAACCGGATAATGATGATCAACGGGTTGGAATTGATATTATTCGTAAAGCATTACAAGCTCCGATTCGTCAAATTGCACAAAATGCAGCTGTTGATGGTTCCGTTATTGTCGGAAAATTATTGGAAAACAGTAATGTTAATTATGGATATGATGCCCAAAAAGGCGAATATACGGATATGTTCCAATCTGGTATTATTGATCCGACAAAAGTTGTTCGGACAGCTTTAGAAGGATCGGCATCTATCGGCGGATTGTTGATTACAACCGAAGCAATGGTTGCTGATAAACCGGAAGATAAATGTAATTGTGGTCATGGTAGTGCTCCGGATATGGGGGCCATGGGCGGAATGGGTGGTATGTATTAATCACTTATTTACACATCAAAAAAGAGCTCTTTTTAAGAGCTCTTTTTTGTTTATAGATAAAATCTAATTGTTAAAATGATAAAGAGATAAGGTTATTCTGTTTTTTTTATCCTATCTGTAAAAAAAGGGACGTATAAATGCAACACTTTTTTACACATTTTTGCATTTTTTTTGATTTTGACTAAATAATTCAACACAAACAATAATCTTTCATTTTTTTTAGAAACCGATTTTCCCGATTCGAAGCGGGAAAAAAAGGTCCCTTTTATTACACTCATTTTATGAATGTGAATTTATAAAAGGAGAAAGATATGCAAAATAAATTTAATGAAATCGGTCGGAGTATGGTGGAAATACTGGGGGTTC
>SUUT01000005.1 GCA_015062385.1 Alphaproteobacteria bacterium
CTGTTGCCGAGGTTGCTCCAACAGCTGAGCCTGCTCCAGCCCCTGTTGCCGAGGTTGCACCAATAGCCGAGCCTGCTCCGGCCCCTGTTGCTGAGGTTGCTCCAACAGCTGAGCCTGCTCCGGCCCCTGTTGCCAAGGTTACTCCAACAGCTGAGCCTGCTCCGGCCCCTGTTGCCAAGGTTGCTCCAACAGCTGAACCTGCTCCGACCCCTATTGCCGAGGTTACTCCAACAGCTGAGCCTGCTCCGGCCCCTGTTGCCAAGGTTGCTCCAACGGCTGAACCAACGCCGACCCCTGTTGCCGAGGTTACTCCAACAGCTGAGCCTGCTCCGGCCCCTGTTGCCGAGGTTATTCCAACAGCTGAGCCTGCTCCGGCCCCTGTTGCCGAGGTTGCTCCGATAGCTGAGCCAACGCCAGTTCCTGTTGCCGAGGTTGCTCCGATAGCTGAGCCAACGCCAGTTCCTGTTGCCGAGGTTGCTCCAACAGCTGAGCCAACGCCGGTTCCTGTTGCCGAGGTTGCTCCAACAGCTGAACCAACGCCGGCCCCTGTTGCTGAGGTTGCTCCAACAGCTGAGCCAATGCCGGCCCCTGTTGCCGAGGTTGCTCCGATAGCCGAGCCAACGCCGGTTCCTGTTGCCGAGGTTACTCCAACAGCTGAGCCTGCTCCAACACCAAACACAACGAAAACACTTTATGATATACCTTCTGTAATCAATCCGACAATCCATCCGGCCCAATATACAGCTCATCAAGTACCGGATATGACATATGGTATCGATATTCATACCGAACCATTGGCCATTCAACAAATTCCGGCTGTTGCAAATGATTAACATTCATTCTAAAACAATTATTTAAAATGATTATTTATCAATTTGTATAATTTAAGATACAAAAATATAAATTCATTATTTTGTCCTTGAAAATTACAACCGTAGTCTTCGGGACTTTTTTTTACTTTCTGAATTTTGAAAAACACTTTTTTTCAAATACATTTTATTTGCCCAATTTATCTCGGATACAGCTTACAATCAAAATCATTCATGATATCAAATACAACATGATTTGTATAAATAAATTGTCATAGAAAATGCAGTTCTTTCCATAAAATCTTGCAAAAATTTCAACTGACGAACGAAATTTAAAAGGACTAATACCAGATACATTAGGCTGTGAAAGTTTCCACAATCAATTAAATCCCCGAAAATTCGGGGATTAACACGTCTTAAAATGCATTTATGTTATTTTAATTACCATTATAACGGATAACCACTCCTGAACGCATTCTAGCAAAAACAACATTCGGTCGTGTTCCGTCTTTTTGAATTGTTTTCGGCATTGCCGGATTAATCGGGTTATCTGACGGAACGGGAACACCATCATCTATGCGTTTTTGGATTGGTAATTTTTTTGTCGCCGGCAAAGGTGTTTTAGGCATAATTTCTTCCGGAGAAATCCCTTCGGTTATTGCCTCCGCCTCCAATGCTTTCACTTGTTCTTGTTGGCGGATTTCCAACCGCTGTGCCGTAAAAATACTTTTGTCTTCCCGCGCATTTGTTAATGCCTCACTTGTTTTTTCAATATCGGAAACCATCTGTATAATCTTTTCGGACGGTTCTTTTGGTTTATCTTTTTGATGAGACTTACAAAATTCTGCGTAAGTTCCCAAAACAGCAATAACAACCAAACCGGCACAATATGCACTCATCATATTTAAAAAAGCTCTCTTTTCTTCCGGTGTCGGTTCGGCAGTTACCATCTTAACAAGTTCGTCATCTCTGTCAATGCGTGTATTTTTAGGTGTTTCTTCAAAAATAATATTTTCTTTCATTATCCGTTTTCCTTATTTTAAATAAAATACGCTTATACTTTCAATTAATTGCGACAATATTCATATAATACAATATTCGGTGTAACATTTTTCCATTGCAACAGTGTTTTCCGTTCACCGCATTCCAAAGATTCAATGGCTTCCCGATAATCATTCAGATTTTGTTGTCCGCACGTCCGAACGTTTCTGGAATCCAACCCCATATATTCTACGGTTGCCGGATTGCCGTCTGTATCAAAATGTAAAAGCGTTACTAACTCTTGCCGATCCGGTACATAATGACATCTGTCTCTTTGTGGTGTAATAAGCGTTGCCGAATGATACCATTCAAAATCTTGCGGATGTAAATATCTTTCTTTACACCCCGTCATTAACGGGATCAATCCCGCAAAACAAAAAAGTTTGGAAAGAAATTGTTTATTTGTCATAAAATCCCCTCTTGTGATGAATGTTTTATTAAAAATAGCACATCCATATTCATTTGTCAACAATTTTTAATATTTTTCACAAAAAAAACAGAACAACCACCGATATTACCGTAAAAACGACACAAGAAAACACAAACCAAACATTGAAATGGCACAAGTTTAGAAAAAGCAAATATTTTTATTAAATTATATATTTTTTTTAAAATTTCCCACCAAAAACAGATAAAATGTGAAAAAAACACAAAAAAAAGAACACATTTTAATAAAAAAATATTGATTTTATAAAAATCCTATGATAGAATGAAGAAAATGACAGGATTTTAAAGTCACGGAGGCAACCATGAAAGCAGCACACGGACTGATACCCATCGGATCACATCAAGTTGTTGTGAATGAGTATACACGACAAATGCAACGCTACTTAGAAGACAAATCAGACGGTGTAATCAGTGATACATATTGGAGTGCCACAGTGGATAAACGCATAGCTGGCATCCAAAAAGAAATGCAATTTCGTGAAACAGTCAACCATCGTTTAACAATTAATGCTTTTCAAGCTTTTCAAAAAATACGAAAGGCAGAAATTGAAGCTAAAATTGCACAAATACAAGCTGAACAACAATCTGTTGAACAAATACAAGCCATTATACAACGAGATAAATCCATTTTACCTAGTGCACTGGAAATGCAAAACGATTTACTATCCTTACAAGAAGAACTTGATGCATTACAAAAATCTACAAGCTTTGCTGATTTTGCGAGAAAAACAGGACAATTCCAATCTTATAATCAAGAACTTGATTTATTAAACAAACTAGCAAAAAGGATGGAAGATTCGGACAAAAACAAAGAAACAGTTTTAGATACAATTGAAACTATCCACCCGTTTATTGATTCTCGTTATAACATGATGCAAAGTATTGCCTTTGCGTTAAAAGAAGATGAAACACTCCCTATACTAGCATATAATAAAAATGATATCGTATCACATTATTCAAATATTGCTAAAGGATTAAAAGAAGTACAAAAAAAACAACATGAAGGTTTATTTGCAACACAAAAAGGGCGAGATGAACATATTAGAACATGTTTATGGGACAATGTATATCACTCCTTATCCGAAGTTGAAGGTTTATCTAATGCGTATGAAGATGCCATCAGTACTATTATGAATTCAGATGAATGGCAAAATATTCGACATTATATTCGAATGAAAGCCGCACAAAACAATCAATCAGATAAAATCATTGCTTTTGACGGATTAAGAAGTTCTTTAATGTACTATATTGATAAACATCCCAACATGGGGAAACCGGATATTCCAAACCTGTTTGATTATTGGGATAAAGCAGAAGAAAAACAAACTGCTTTTATGAACACGCATAAAATATATACTGAAATACGTCCTGTTTTGGATTCTTATGCAGAACGTGTTCAATTATATCACTTTTTACAACAAACCATTCAAGAGTACCAAAACGATAAAAAGAAAAATCCGAAAGAATTTGAACACCTTTCTGCCATGAAAGATGTGTATCCCTTACAAACCGGAAAATTACTGGAACTATCTACTGAAAAATTCAGAGAAGATGACTATGAAACCACCCACCGGCTTAGTCGATGTGCTGCTCGATTGGTTGATAAAGATAAATTAGGAGCTTCAATATATGAAGGAGCCATGATTGGGTTAGCTGTGGTTCCCATGGGAGCAGGATTAGTCGGGATAGGAGTCGGTATTGCATCTACTGTTGGTATCAGTGCCGGATTATCAGTGACAACCATTGAAACAGATGAAAATGGCAACAAAAAATTCGGCGGATTAGCATGGGAAAAAAGTAAAAGCGGAAATCCACGTACAACCTGTATGCAAGCAGTACAAAATAAATTAGCAGAACTCCCCGGCATGCAAAAATTAGCAGAAATAGCCGACACCCACATCCGAGAAGAAATGGAAGAATATCATGAAAACAGTCGGCAACGAGAAAAAAATGCCATTGATGCTATCAATCAAATTCCCATAGATGATTTTGATAAAGCATTATCTTTTGCCATGAATTGCACAAACACAGCCATAGATAATGACATTTTAAATTTTGTGCACGATGCCCGTCAATTACAAAACACCTATAAAAACGAAGAAGAATTTATAAACGCATATACTGAACACCAGAATGAATTCAAACAAAATGATATTAATTTATCCCTTGAACCGGACAATGCTGAATATATATTAAAACAAAATGAATTAAAATATAATGAATTATTGTTTCAAGCTGCCATTACCGGACGTTATTTTGCAATGGCCTCAATTTATCATTATGACAATGGAGAACCAATGGTCCGCTCATATGATACATTTGAAGGTGCAAATTTACAGGCATTAAAACATTTGGAACAAGCTATTGCTGCCGCAAATTCGGCAGAATATGAATTACAATTACGTTCAGAAATCATCACTAACTGGCAAAAAAGAGGAAAACCGATAGTTGAAACACCTCATGAAGAAGATGAGACAGAAGCGATGGAACAAATGCTTAAAGAACATAATTGGTTAATACAAACAGAAACAAGCATCTCAAAAACAACACCGGACAATACAGAAAGAAAGAACAATATTAAAAATCATTTAAACGCTTCTCCGGTTTTGGATGAAGATACCACCTTTCAATTTCAACATTTTAAAGAGAAAGTTTATAATTAACAGGAGGATAACATGGCTGAGAATACTTTTAACATTACAACATCCGTTCAAACAGCTCAACAAACAGCTGTACGTAATATTGATCAAGTTTTGAAAGTTGCACAAGATGTAAAAACTGATGCAAATTCAATGGATATAGGGGCTTATGCAGAAGCACTTATTGGAGCAGGATTGCTTACTGTAGGGGTAAAAAAAATACATGCGACACGAGTTGGTAAATACTTTTTCAAGATAAATCAATGTGCCCGAATGATTGATTTGATGAATGAACTGGAAAAAGCCGGATATGACATAAAAGATTTATATAGCAAAAAAATGGGAACCACTTTAGACCTTCAAGATCTTACAAACCAAATCAAACAGATATCTGCTCCAGGACAAAAAGGTGTGTCAAAAAAAATAGATGACATGTATAAACAGTTAAATAAATTTAGCGAATATCTTTTTGATGAAAAGGCAGTTCAAAATATTATTAAGTCTTCCGACTTAGCTACCGATCTTGCAAGATTACAAAATACAGGAATTGCAGGTTGGGACGGAAAAATTGTTAAAGAAAAACTGGATGACCTTTTGCGTGAAGCAGAATATTTAAAACCAACACATCCATTCAGTCCGGAATTAAAACGCTATCAAACGGCACAAAACGCTCTTACAACAACAATAGACGACCTAAACAAAAAGGCAATAGCTGCATGTAATACCTATGAAAGTAGGGTTAGACAAATATGGAACAAGAATATACCAGAGTATTACGATAAAGCAATCAAAAACTATTTTGATGACCTGAGAGCACGCGGTTCATGCCCTCAAAATATGGATGAACTGATTCAAAAACTCAATGATAGCTCAAAAAAAGGGCTTACACCAACTCAAACAACAAACCTTAAAGCTATATCTGTTTCTTCCTATGTTGATGATTATATGAAAGCAAAGGATGCTTTCACTAATGCAGAAAAAGCATTCCAATCTGTTGCTGATGATGTGGCCTCAAAATTATCCGAACGTGTTGCCGGAGCAAAAATGGCTGCACTTGAGACAAATATTAAAAGAACGGCAGAAATCGTACGCGATATTGGGCATGGAAAAAATTATACATTAGCGCGTGAAATTTATGGTAACAACAATCATCTCAGAGCCGTTACGGAAGATCCTACTCAAGCAGTAAAAAAAGTAGAATCGTTAATTACAGAACAAGCCGAAAAAACAAAATGGTACAAAGGCGGAAGAGCAACTGATTTTACTAAAAAATTATTAAATCCATCATCAAGTTTTCGCCGATTACTTTCCACTGGCGTATTAACGGTTGGTGGAGCACTATTGATATGGGATAGTATCACGAATAATTATACTCCGGATGATGTTGAAGATGTTATGAAGAAGCTTGAAGCACAACTAAAACAAATGCCTGAACAAACATCCATTCGTAATTACAATAATGATGAACGTTTAAAATTGTTAAATTATTTGATAAAACACACACCGGCAGATAGAACTGAAGAACGAAAATATTTGGCGAATATCAAAAACGCTGGTATGCATGTTCCTTTACCTGAAGACGTTTTAAAGCGTTTAGAAGCATCTAATTTACCTAAAGAATTCATCGAACAGGCAAGAGAACACTTAACAACCACAACAGATAATGCATTCTTTGATTCTGTTGCCAAGGCTTATCCGGATGCATTAATAGAGAATGTAAATACCACGGATAACACACAAAATTTAAATGATACTGAAACCGAACAAGGAGGCGTTACTGATGGTTCTCCGACTTCGGTTCCGGAACCGGATCCGACAGCAAGTCCGGATCCGAACAAAAAACCGAAACCGGAACCGGATCCGACAGCAAGTCCGGATCCCAAAAAAGAACCGGAACCGGATCCGACAGCAAAAACAGATGAAGATCCGGACAAACAGAAAGGCCACTCCGGAAAAAGAGATCCGAACAAGCCGTATTCATTAGATGAAATCAAAAACCCTCAAAACATGTCAAAACAAGATCTTCAAGATTACCTCGAACGAGGGAAAATATTGGCGGCAAAAAAACAATTGGGAAAACTAACACCGGAAGAAGAACAGGAATTCAAGGCTCTTTCATCTGCTTTTAATGGGTATAATTCTTTACATGGGTCAAAGCAAACCGATACCTCCGGAAAGGGTAATGGGACCCAAAAAGCTCCTGGAAATCCTCCTATAACTACCCCTGGGAACACCCCTGGAAATGCTCCCGGAACAGGCAAAAGTCCCGCTAATGATGCCAGCGGTAATAGTGATTCTACGAAAACACTACCGCCGGAAGCACTTATTCAAGCTGATCAACGAGGGTTCTGGGAAAGAAACTGGGATTGGATTGTTGCAGCAGTAGCCGCCGTTGCAGTTGCCATTGGGGCAGTTTTCTTAATTCGGAAACAAAAAAAGAAAACAGATAAAGCAAAAGACGAAGCCTCCACATTACAAACACAGGTTACTGATTTGACAAATAAAGTTAATGAATTAACCGAAAAAAAAGACGGTTCTACATTAGCCAACAATTCAACTCAGATTAATACTGATACGTTAGATGGTAACACCGGAAACGGAGAAAACACAACAATTATTGTTCCAAGTTCAAAATCTATGGGATAATGTATTATTTACAGAAAAGACAGCTCTTGTTATCTTAACAGGAGCTGTTTTTTATCTATAAATATTTAAATAATTTTACGTGACACCGCTTTTCATTCTCATCATATTAAACTTATTTCAACATCTGGTAGAGAATCGGCACCAATATGCGACCTTTTCATGACAAGATTTCAGACAAAATGCCGGAAAATCTTTACATTTTCCGTCATTCCGGATTCAATCCGAAATCTCGGGGAAACATGGCACGAATGTTTTACCATTATCGTGACGAGACCCCATGTTGAGGTACGGGGTGACAAAAAAGATAAAAAGGAGCACAGAGTAACGATGGGAATAAAAAGGGCTTGTAAAATATATATCTCTTTTTCTTTAAAGTGGATTGATACCGGTAAATCTTCACATTTGCCGTCATTCCGGATTCAATCCGGAATCTCGGGGAAACATGGCACGAATGTTTTACCATTATCGTGACGAGTCTCCGAATCAAACCTAGCGTAACGAAAAAGATTAAAAGGGGCACAGAGTAACGATGGGAATAAAAAAGGCTTGTAAAATATATATCTCTTTTTCTTTAAAGTGGATTGATGCCGGAAAATCTTTACATTTTCCGTCATTCCAGATTCAATCCGGAATCTCGGGGAAACATGGCACGAATGTTTTACCATTATCGTGACGAGACTCCGTGTTGAGGTACGGGGTGACGAAAAAGATAAAAAGGGGCATAAGGTAACGATGGGAATAAAAAGGGCTTGTAAAATATATATCTCTTTTTCTTTAAAGTGGATTGATACCGGTAAATCTTCACATTTGCCGTCATTCCGGATTCAATCCGGAATCTCGGGGAAACATGGCACGAATGTTTTACCATTATCGTGACGAGTCTCCGAATCAAACCCAGCGTAACGAAAAAGATTAAAAGGGGCACAGAGTAACGATGGCGGGATGAAAATATTCAAACTGAATTTGAAGGAACAAATTGCAAAAAAAGAGGTACTCAAAAAAATTATTTGTTTTGTTATCGTTATAATCGAAATTGCCTTATTTTATAGCTATAATAAATATCTTTTCTATAAATAGATAAAATTTTTATCCCTATAAAAAAACATAATTTATTTCTTTAAATGAGCAATAACAGCTGTGACGGCTGCCGGTGTAATACCAATCATACGCATCATGGCTCCGATTGTTTCCGGACGTGTTTTGTTTAAACGACCGACAACTTCGTTGGATAATCCACCGATTAAAGAATAATCAATTTTTTCCGGAATACGAAGTCCCTCGTCTTTTCTAAACGCTTCAATATCCAATTGCTGACGGGTTAAATAACCATGATAACGCCCCTCAATTTCCAATTGTTGTGCGGCTTCTTTGGAAATTTTACCCAAGGTCGGCCATGCCCGAACCAAATCATCCCATGTAATTCCTTGATAAGATAACATATCGTATGGTGTTCTTTTTTGTCCATCAGCATTAACCGGAAAACCAAGTTGATTTAATTGTTTGGGTGTTAAGGCCAATTTTGACATATGTGCCCGTGCAGTTTCTATTTCTGCCCGTTTTAATCGGAATTGTTGTGCACGCTCGGAACCAACACATTTTGCATCAATTCCTTTTTGTGTTAAGCGTAAATCGGCATTATCAGCTCGCATACTCAAACGATATTCGGCACGAGAAGTAAATAAACGATACGGTTCATCAACACCCAATGTTGTGATATCGTCTAACATAACACCTAAATAACTGTCAGCACGATCAAAAATAAGCGTTTTACCTGTATCCGTTGCTTTATGTCCGGCATTAACACCGGCAACAAGCCCTTGCCCAGCGGCCTCCTCATAACCGGTTGTTCCATTAATTTGCCCCGCCAAATATAATCCGTCAATCTTCTTTGTTTCCAATGTCATTTTAAGTTCACGGGGATCAACGTAATCATACTCAATGGCATAAGCATATCGTAAGATTTTGACGTGCTCCAATCCGGGGATTGTTTTTAAAAATGCTTCTTGTACATCTTTGGGAACGGATGTGGATATACCATTCGGGTAAATGGATATACCGTTTCGGGTTTCCGGCTCCAAAAAAATATGATGCGAATCCCGTCCTGCAAATCGAACCAGTTTATCTTCAATGCTTGGACAATAACGGGGACCGGTAGAATGAATTTGTCCACTATATAACGGGGCTCGGTCTAAATTATCTAAAATGATTTTATGTGTTTCCGGCGTTGTGTGTGTAATATAGCAAGATACTTGTTCCGGATTAAAATATTTTGTCATAAATGAAAATGGTTGTGGAGGCATATCGCCTTTTTGTTCAGTGCAGGCACTCCAATCAATTGTGTTTTTATCCAATCGAGCCGGTGTTCCTGTTTTAAGACGTCCGATAGAAAATCCCATACGCATTAATGCCGGTGTAATACCGGTAGATGCCCGTTCACCAAAACGACCACCAGGGATTTTTTCTGTGCCAATATGCATAAGCCCATTTAAAAATGTACCGGTAGTTATGATAACACAACGGGCCAAAATGCGTTTTTCATCGGCAATAACCCCCGTTACCCGACCGTTTTCCGATAAAATATCATTAACGGAAGCCTCTAAAATATCTAAGTTTGGATAGGATTTTAAAATCTCCTGCATATAACGTTGATAGGCCAATTTGTCTGCTTGGGCACGGGGACCTTGAACCGCCGGACCTTTTGACCGATTTAACATTCTGAATTGAATACCTGTTTCATCTATAACCCGACCCATTAATCCGTCTAATGCATCAATTTCCCGAACAAGCGTTCCTTTACCTAACCCACCGATAGCGGGATTACAGGACATATCGGCAATTGTATTAATCAAATGTGTGATAAGAAGTGTTTTTGCCCCGACCCGTGCTGCTGCCGCACAGGCTTCACATCCGGCATGTCCGCCACCAACAACAATAACGTCATAAGAGGAATTAATCATTCTAGCCTCACTTTCTTATGTGTATTGTATGACATCACAATGAAAAAATCAAGTTTTTTATCATAAAAATACTGTTTATCTCTCTTCGAGAATTTGAAACAAGTTCTGTATGAAGACAGGGGTAGAGATTTATTGTCATTTAAGTTTTTTTTTATATCCTCTGTCATCCGAATTTTTTTATCTTCTTCGTTTTCAAAGCAAAAAAAGTGTTGCAATTATATGTCCTTTTTTTTATAATTATTTCATAAATGTAACTTTATGAAGTGAGCAAAATATGAAAATCAAATTTACAGAACGTAGTCATTTTATGGTTGAAATGCTGAGTATATTAATTATTATCGGGGTTTTATCTGTTGCCGGAATTATAAGGTATCAAGATGCTTTAGCCTATCAAGCCGGAACAGTGCGGGATCTTCTCGAAAAACGGGTTGAGAATGTAAAGCCACTTGGAACCTATCAAGTCGGTAAAGTGGTTTTCGAAGAAGAAAAAACAGTGGCAACAGAAGACAACACTAACTGGATTGAAAAAATGTTCGATACAAGTGTATTTCCCGAAGCTAAACGAACAGAAGACAACACTAACTGGATTGAAAAAATGTTCGATACAAGTGTATTTCCCGAAGCTAAACGAACAGAAGACAACACCAACTGGACTGAAAAAATGTTATTGGCGGCAATAACGGATGATTTCGGATTATATTTTGAATGTACAAGCAATATGGACATGTCTTCTTATCTGCAACAACCGCATTCAGTAACAGCATTAAAGTTAGCAATGATGCATGACAGTTATGGATTTATTATTTCGTTAATCGGAGATGCTGCATATCAAGAGAGTAAAAATAACAACAATGTGGATTCAACACAAGGGGTATATAGTTATTTAAAACAAGAAGTCAGTCAAGATGATTTGTTGCAGGCATTACGAGATAACCCCATTAAATCTTTGCCGCAAGAAGACCAAGAATGGGCAACGAACTTTGTTGCACAAGTTTTTGCTTCTGAAAAATTTACCAAGGCCGATGAAATGGCTATTCAATTAATGAAATATCCTGCACGTGGAATATTTAGACATTTGCTCCCGAATGCATTGCATTCTCTTGCAAAAAATGATTTCAAATTTTCATCATCGGAAAAAATTGAGCAATATATCTCCGATGTGCAATTAAAAGTGGATAAACTAATAAAAAAGCAGGATAAAAATAAAGAGCAAGATATATTGACAGTTGAAAAACTTATAGATCAAGGGGCTCCTTTCCGATTAAATGATAAGCAACAGACTGATAATTCAACAGATGTCAATTATAAAGATTCATCAGATAGAAAATAAATTTTTTACCGTGTAAATTATGTAATTTAAGAAACAGCTTGGTATTGTTATCGATGAGTCTTTTTATTTATTTTTTTTCTTTAATCCAATCCAATACGGCGGTATCAAATCCCGAAGAAAGTAAATTCATATGATGTGCTGTATCGGATGAAAAGAAAACTTTGGGTTGATTGGCTAATTTGTATAATTCCCATCCATGGTAATATGGAATAATCTTATCTTTTTTGCCGTGAGCCACTAACAATCGGGTTTTGATGTTTTGAATGATCGTATCACTCGGATATTTGTTTTTCAGCAAAACGGAAACAGGATATAAGCCCTTAACCATATCTCTGCCGACTTGTTCTGCCGATAAAAACGGAGCTTCCAAAATAACGCCGTTAAATTCTTTTTCCGATTGCGTTGCAACATACACCGCCGGATATGTACCGATAGAATGTCCGTACACAACAATTTTGTTATTGGGTGTTCCGGTACTGTTTAAATATTTAACAGCGGTTAAAGCAACTTCTTCCATTGATTTTTGTGAAGGTTCTCCCTTAATTCCACCATAACCGATGTATTCCGGAATAAGTAATCCGTAATTTGTATTATATAGAAATTTCAACCGAACAGCATGATATTCGGCATATTGACTGTTTCCATGAAAATACAAAACCGTTTTCATGCCTTTACGAGGCGGTTTATACAACGCATGTAACCGAACACCACTCGGCAAATAATATGTGACCGTTTTTAATTTCGGCATTGTCTTATCCAATGTAATTGTTTTGATGTGTTGCGGATGATAAACAATATTGTCTTGTATTAAAAATAAAAGTATTCCCAAGCACACATAAAAGCATAAAAATGCCGTTAATAATTTTAAAACCCGTTTCATCTGAAAAAAATCCTTATATTTATTGTAAAACAGTATAAATATATTTCTGTTTAAGTCAAGTCCCGAACAGCCATTTCTTCCAGTTTGTGTATTTTATCCCGCAACTGTGCCGCTTCTTCAAAATTCAAATCATCAGCAGCTTTTAGCATTTGCTTACGTAAGCGTTCAATGACATCACCAACATTTGAAATCACATCAACCGATAAATCGGATACGTCAATTTCTTTTTCCTTGTTGTTTGAACCGACTAAATCATTAAAATCCTGAATTAAATCAGGAATGGCTTTTTGAATTCCTTTTGGTGTAATGTGATGTGCTTTATTAAACGCAATTTGTTTTTCCCGTCGGCGATTTGTTTCCTGAACGGCTGTTTCAATGGATTTTGTTATTTTATCTGCATATAAAATCACTCGTCCGTTTACATTACGAGCTGCCCGTCCGATTGTTTGTATCAAAGATGTTGTGGAACGCAAAAATCCTTCTTTATCAGCATCCAATATAGCAACAAGCTCCACTTCCGGAATATCCAATCCTTCTCGCAACAAGTTAATGCCGACCAATACTTCAAACGTGCCTAAACGTAAATCCCGAATAATCTGAATACGTTCCAATGTGTCAATATCCGAATGTAAATATCGCACCTTAATACCATTTTCACGTAGATATTCCGTTAAATCTTCTGCCATTTTTTTTGTAAGCGTTGTCACAAGAACCCGTCCGCCCCGTTTAGCAACTTCTTGACATTCAGCCATTAAATCTTCTACCTGATGTGTGACAGGACGGATGATACATTCAGGATCTATCAATCCGGTCGGACGAATAATCTGCTCTGTAAAAACGCCCTTTGTTTCGTTTAACTCAAATGGTCCGGGAGTAGCGGAAACAAAAATTGTGCGGGGACGCATGGCGTTCCACTCTTCAAATTTTAACGGACGGTTGTCTTTGCAACTGGGCAATCGAAATCCGTATTCGGAGAGTGTTGTTTTGCGGGATAAATCCCCCCGATACATAGCACCTAATTGCGGAACAGTAACATGGCTTTCATCTATAAACACCAACGCATCTGACGGTAAATATTCAAACAGAGTTGGCGGGGCTTCGCCGGCTTTACGTCCGGTTAAGTGGCGGGAATAATTTTCAATTCCTTTACAGGAACCGGTTGCTTCCAGCATTTCCAAATCATATTTTGTACGGGAGGCAAGGCGTTGTGCTTCCAGTTGTTGTCCGTTTTCTTCATAAAATGCCAATCGTTCCTTTAACTCGGCTTTAATGGTTTTGATGGCTTGCGAAAGTGCCGGACGGGGTGTCACATAGTGACTGGCAGGGAAAACGGTAATTTCTTTCAGTTCCATTTTCTTCTTGCCGGTTAACGGATCAAATTCATAAATTCCTTCAATTTCATCTCCGAAAAAATTAATTCGCCAGGCTAAATCTTCATAGTGGGAGGGGAAAATATCCAATACATCTCCATTTAAACGAAAGCATCCCCGTTCAAATCCGACATCATTTCGCTTGTATTGCAATTCAACCAATCGTTTTGTAAGGTCGGACAACTCTACTTCTTCTCCATTTTTCAAAGAAAACGCCATAGACGAATAAGATTCGGCAGAACCTAACCCATATATACAGGAAACGGATGAAACAATAATCACATCCCGTCGTTCCAAGATATGACGAGTTGCCGCATGTCGCAATCGGTCAATTTGTTCGTTAATGGCCGAATCTTTTTCAATATATGTATCCGTGCGTGGAATATAGGCTTCCGGTTGATAATAATCATAGTATGATACAAAATATTCAACGGCATTTTCCGGAAAAAATGATTTCATTTCGGCATATAATTGAGCCGCCAATGTTTTGTTGTGAGCCAATATTAATGTCGGGCGTTGCACTTGTTGAATAATGTGGGCCATTGTAAATGTTTTACCCGAACCCGTAATACCAAGTAAAACCTGATTTTTTTCCTGATTGTTTAATCCCTCTACCAATGCCCGAATGGCTTCCGGTTGGTCGCCTGCCGGTTGAAACGGCGATTGCAGTTTAAATCCGGCATCGCCCGTTAAAGTCGGTTGTTGATACATCGGTATCATAAAGTTAACTCCTATCGATAAAAGACATCTTATATATAGGATTATTTTTAAGGATGGCTTTTATTTTTTGTGTTTTTTTTGTTTTTAACCGTCACAGTCACTTTTTTTTGTTTTTTATCAGCTTTCGGAATAGAAATATCTTTCGTCTGTAAAATTTCTTTTTGTTCATTAATGTGTGATGGTCGTTTGTTTTGTTCTTGCTTTAAGGGTAATTTTTTCATTTCAACGGAAAGTGTTTTAACACCGGTTGTAATATCTTTGAACAAACCTCGAATAGTCGGCTTTTCCAAATTGTTTGAAAAACTCATATATGCATTAATCAAAACAATAAACGCTAAAACATATGTGGGAAAAACAAGTGCTTTATCGCTGTAAATACCAAATATCCCCAAAAATCCCAAAAGTAAGGAGGTATAAAATACTTTTTTGATTATTTTTTTTATCGGTAAATTATCGGCAAATGCCTTTTCAACAATAAACGGAACCATAATGGGAAACAAACGGCGGTATAAATAAACGTTAATTCCGATTGCAATCATTATTTCCATCATATTATAACCGAAAATAATGGGTATGTATGCAATTTTACCACTTGCCGCAATTAACAATAAAACAAATCCCACAATCCAATTTAATAAAAAAGAAAGCGGAAAAGTATAAATCAAAATATTGTTTTTCTGAAAAATGTAAAAAGTTATCATGTTTAAAACCATTAACATGAAAAACAAATAAAAAAAGACAGGACTTAATAACGGTATAAACGTTGTTGAGGATATTGCCAATATGATAAACAATGCCGTATTTGTAATGTAAGTAAACAGCGGAATACGGTCAAGTGTTGTATTCATCAATAAAAACAACATCCAACTGCCGGCCCCGATAAATCTAAAACTCCACTGCCCGATTTCCGATGTCCAAATAGAATCATTTAACGGAATTAACACTGTTCCGATAAAACAAAACAAAAACAATATCGGTAATTGTATTTTTAATGATTTTTGAAACAAAAACGGCATACTTAATAAAGCTCCACCTGATAAAAGCAAGATTGTTTGCACATATGGCGGAATCATTATTTTTGTGCCAACAAAAAACGAAATATTTGCCAGCAAAAGAGATAATAAAAACAAACCGGAAACAATCCATGAAAACGTTAATACGGATGTTTCCGGTGCTTTTTTATTTAAAATCGGTAATAGAAGACCTTTGACGCCGATAAAGAAAAATCCGCTGATGCCCAGCAATATACCGATAAGCATATACGTCATAAGCCCCCTCCGTTATAATAACTATAAATTACACTTTATGTCTGAATGCAATACGACCTTTAGATAAGTCATACGGGGTCATTTCAATTTCCACTTTATCCCCAACCATCACACGAATGCGAAACTTACGCATTTTGCCGGATGTATGTGCAATAATTTCATGTCCGTTTTCCAACGTTACACGAAATGTAGCATTCGGTAAAGCTTCCGTCACTGTTCCCGTAAATTGCAAAACTTCTTCTTTTGCCATAGAAACTCCTCAAAATTTAATAAACGTCAATATAATATACGTATTTTTCAGATTTTGCAAGCAAAAAATGAAAAAAGTAAACATTTTTGAAGCCTTTATCTAAGGAGATATCATTTAAATATCTTTTTATGGGTTTGCCTTTATGTGGTTTAAAACCGAATGATGCCGGTTAAAAGTCTTTTAAACCCACAAGTGCAGGGTTGACTTTTAACATTATTTTTGATACCATATGACATATTTTAACAACTAAACAGAGGAAACGTCAAATGGCTTCATATCAATATATTTATGTCATGAAAGATTTATGCAAAACTTTTCCGGGGGGAAAAGAAGTTTTAAAACATATTTGGTTATCATTTTTCCCCGGTGCCAAAATCGGCGTTATCGGACCAAACGGAGCCGGCAAGTCAACACTGATTAAAATTATGGCCGGATTAGATAACGATTTTACGGGTGAAGCATTTGCTGCCGAAGGCGTAAAGGTGGGTTATTTACCACAAGAACCGCAATTAGATGCTTCTAAAAATGTTATGGAAAACATTATGGACGGCGTTGGTCCCATTCGGGATTTAATGCAACGATATGAAGAAGTCAATATGAAATTTGCCGATCCGGATGCTGATATGGATGCATTGTTAGCAGAACAAGCCGAATTACAGGAACAAATCGATGCCTGCAACGGTTGGGAGTTGGAACGAACGATTGAAATTGCCATGGATGCTTTGCGTTGTCCACCGGCTGATGCAGACGTGACAAAATTGTCCGGAGGAGAAAAAAGACGGGTTGCCCTTTGTCGGTTATTATTATCCAAACCGGATATGCTGTTATTGGATGAACCGACAAACCATTTGGATGCCGAATCCGTTGCTTGGTTGCAAACATTTTTAAAGAACTATACGGGAACGGTTGTTATGGTAACACACGACCGATATTTCTTGGATAACGTAACAGGCTGGATTTTAGAAATGGATCGTGGCGAAGGATTACCATTTGAAGGAAATTATACCAGTTGGTTAGAGCAAAAAGAAAAACGTTTGGCACAAGAACAAAATGCCGAAAATAACCGTCAAAAAACGTTAAAAGAAGAATTGGAATGGGTCCGTCAATCACCCAAGGCTCGTCAAGCAAAATCAAAAGCTCGTATTACGGCTTATGAAGAATTGTTGAAAAAATCAACCGAAAAAGTACCCGATATTGCACAAATTGTTATTCCTGCCGGTCCTCGTTTAGGACAGATTGTTTTGGAAGCAACAGATTTAACAAAAGCTTTTGGTGATAAACTCTTATTTGAAAATTTATCTTTTAATTTACCGGCTGGCGGTATTGTCGGCATTATCGGACCGAACGGGGCCGGAAAAACAACATTGATGAAAATCATTACCGGACAGGAACAACCGGATTCCGGTACATTCCGTGTTGGTGAAACCGTTAAATTAGGTTATGTTGATCAATCCCGTGATGCGTTGGATGATACAAAAACTGTTTGGCAGGAAATTTCCGAAGGGAAAGATATTTTAACCTTAGGAAAACGGGACGTCAATTCTCGGGCTTATGTCGCTCAATTTAATTTTAAAGGTGGTGACCAACAAAAGAAAGTCGGCATGTTGTCCGGAGGAGAACGCAATCGGGTACACTTGGCCAAAATGTTGAAATCAGGAGCAAACGTTTTATTATTAGATGAACCGACAAACGATTTGGATGTTGATACCTTGCGTGCTTTGGAAGAAGCCTTGATGGACTTCCCCGGATGTGCCGTTATTACTTCCCACGACCGCTGGTTTTTGGACCGTTTGGCAACACATATTTTGGCATTTGAAGGAGATAGTCAAGTTGTTTTCTTTGAAGGGAACTATGCCGAATATGAAGCAGACAAACGCCGTCGTTTAGGTGTTGAAGCCGATCAACCGCATCGGATTAAATATAAACCGATTAGTCGGTAATGTTTTTTAGATATTCTCTTTGGTATAAGAATATCTGAAAGAGGTTTTGTGCTGAACATTCTTTTATATTAATTATTCAGTGCAAAACCTTTTTTGCATAAAATATCAGAACCTGTGTTTATATATAGATGCAAACAATTCAGTTCAATCCAAAGATACACAATATTTTTGAATTGATGAATACTATGCGAAAAAACAAATATCTCACACGTTAGTCAGAAAAAGTTTATCATTATATTTTTTTGTTTTTTATAAAAAAGGGGAAACATTTTATTTCCCCCTAATATGAAACAAATGATATGTGTTTTTTAACTTTTTATACACCACAAATTACCATCAGCATCTGTTTCCACAACACGATTACACCCGCTTGCCTCACAAGTTGAACTTGCCTTTGTCGTGTTTGGAATTTGTGTATCCGGAGCTGAAGTACAATTTTGTAAATTACCGGAAGTATCAATAAAATATCCGTTAGAGATTATTTTTGAACAATACCAACTTGTTTTATCGCCAGTTTGTTTGCTGAATGCAACACGATTACAGGCTTCACACTGTTGACGGTAAACCATTTCCGTTCCGATTTCACGAACGGCATTATCTGCCGTACAATCCTGACATTTTCCGTTAGAAGCAGCTTGCCAATCAGCACTTTGAATACAATCATTCGGCACACAATATTTTTGACCGGTTGAACCGATTGTCATCACTTGTCGATTACCACATTGTGCACAAGACGATGTACTTCCTTCTTTTAACAAATAGGTCGCACTGATATAACTGCTCGGAACCGATGAAGGAACACAATTAACACAGGCCGGTGTTGCATTCATAAATTGGTTTGTTTGACATCCGCCCAATGAGCAAACACCACTTGTATAAGTCCGTTGCATTTTATCAATATTGCATGAATTGCATTGAACAAGAGATGTTTTAACGGCGACATCTGTTGTGCAGGGATAACATAAGCCATTACTGTCTCTAAATGTTTCGCCATCATGTTCCCCGTTCACATATTCCTGAACTTCATCATATAAATCCGGATAATCACTCGCTAAATTTTCCGGAAGTGTCCAGTTATCACTGTTACAAACACCACTGACACCCGGGTCAATTAAGGCACATTGATTCCAACTTGCTCCATTGGATATACGATTAGAACAACGGTCGCATTCTGTCTTACTGGCTCCGTCATTAGGTCCTAATGTTTCACGACCGGGGGAATCACAACGGTTACATTCGCCCTCATAACTTTTAAATCGTTTTGTACCATCAGAGGCATCCGGACATACTTCAAAAACACAATTTGCTCCCACCATTTTGCGTTTATACTTGCCAGCATTTTTACAAGCCTCATCACACAAGACTGTACTGATACCATCATTATAGAGGTATTCACTCCACCCCCATTCATGGCTACACTCAAAACATCTACCGTTGGTATTTTGCCATTGATTGGCAGGGCAAATCATATCACAATAATTTTTGCCGTTACTCGTACGAACTTGTCGGGTTGGAACAGCATCAGCATCCGTACTATAAACCCCGTTTTTCTTTTTACAATTAGCAGAACATTTTGAATCTTCTTCATCAACAATTTCATAGGAATAGTCATAGGGAGCACTTGTACAATCCACAGTAGCTCCTGACTTGGTTCTAAATTGTCCGAGTTTTAATTCTTTTACAACACTACAATACCCGTTTCGAATTGTTCGTCCGCAATTAATACATAATTGTTCTTCATACGTATCAACAGCATCCGTTCCTCCGGTATCAATGGATTTATTGGATGTTTCACTACATGCATAACACGTACCACCACTTCTGAATTGACGGTTACATACGGTACTGTCATCGTTATCTGTGCAGGCTGTAATGGAAGCACTTTCATCCGGTTGTTCGCAAACGGGTCGGCAAGATGCAGATCCTCCGCCACTATCAACGACAAGCTCCCGTTTACTCCAAGTGCCATCTGATGCTCGTTCCGGACAAGAATTGCAGGAAGCTTGAAGTTTTGCCGTTGTCCATAGAGATGATCCTCGGTGTCCATTGGCATTTCCCCATGCATAAATGCTCACACTCTTTGGATTTGTACATGGTTCGCATCGGGGATTATCCGTATCGCCCAAAACGGCAAATGTTCCGTCCGGACACGTTTCCGGCATATAGTCACACCGTTCTCTTTCATAATAATAATGCCACCAAATCAGACCACAGGCTTCACACATTTTGCGGGCTTCATTTGTCATATGGATCTGATGTGGTTCATCATTCGGCGAACCATCCGCTTTACGACAAGGAATACATCCCTCATTTAATGACTCATAATTAACACCCCGAATACACCCAATTCCGCAATAGGCTTTGTTCGTTGCTTCGTCAATCGTCACTTTATGGGTATTATTGCAAGCCGTACATTGTTCAACTCCTGTTGTCGTATCCTGAATATTTAAAGCTAAATCTTCAAATTTTTCCTGACTGATTTCTACGGCATTAATATCCAAACACGGAATACATGCCCCACTTGCTGCCCGATATTCATTAGCATCACATTTGCGAACTTTCTGACAGGTATGATTGGCTGTATTACAAACATAATTATCTCCATAGGATGAGCAATCGGCATTTGTGATACAAGCAACACATTTTCCGCCGGCTCCATCATCAAAACAATGTGGAGTATCATCCAAACCAAAACATTTATTTCGGCATATCATATTTTTATCACATGTATGCGGACTACATAATCCGTCACAATCGCCTTTTTCAACACAATGATCAGGATTTGCCGTATCTTCCGTATCGGTAAATGCTGTAAATATAAGTAAATTATCTGTTCCTGTTTCTCCGCAGATAGAGGCATCCCCTGTATATTTAATAGGTTCCCCCTCTCCATTGGCTACCTGAACAAATTGTATGCCTTTAATAATGTCATTCAAGTTCATGTTAACAACGTTTTTACAAACTGTGGATGATACCCCTTCAACGTATGTTTTAAAGGCAACATCGGGGAATGATTGTATATAAATCGGATAACCCGTGGCAGTATATAGCGACCATTCGGGAAAATCTGTTTCTTGCTCTTCATTGTGTTCAGGGAGTGCTTTGTCTTGAAATTTATGCCAAATGTCTGTTGCCCGCATATTCACTTCGTACACAATATCATTTGCCCGATATTTATCCATAGCATACCGATATCCGGCAACTGCCCCAACACTTAATACCCCAATAATAGCAAGAACGCCCAGTATTTCTATCATACTCCGGCCGATTTCATTCATTTTAGTTTGCATATCTTTCTCCTTTTATAAATTCACATTCATAAAATGAGTGTAATAAAAGGGACCTTTTTTTCCCTATTCGAATCGGAAAAATCGGCTCTTTACAAAAATGAAAGATTATTGTTTTAGTTGAATTATTTAGTTAGAATCAAAAAAAATGCCAAAATGTGAAAAAAAGTGTTGCATTTATACGTCCCTTTTATTGCAGATAGCGACTTTTATTGTTATGTTATGATGTCACTTGGGAGCAAATTTGAGTGATAGTAACCCTTTGATATCTATCGTCAATCTGGACTTGTTTCAGATTCTCAGATAGAGACGGCTCGAACGATATACCACTATCGTCACAAGACCCTGAAATAAATTCAGGGTGACGATAAATCTTTACACCTATCGTCATAAGACTCGGGAAGTTTACAAACGGTAAATGACGGGTGTTTAAAATATGGCAGGGATTTAAGGGGTTTTCAGGCGATAGATAATAAGGGAAAGGCTCGGAAAGTTTACACAAATGGTAAATGGCGGATGTTTAAAATATGGCAAGGATTTAAGGGGTTTTAAGGCGATAGATAATACGAGAAAGGCTCGGGAAATTTACACAAACGGAAATGACGGGTGTTTAAAATATGGCAAGGATTTAAGGGGTTTTAAGGCGATAGATAATACGAGAAAGGCTCGGGAAGTTTACAAACGATAAATGACGGGTGTTTAAAATATGGCAGGGATTTAAGGGGTTTTAAGGCGATAGATAATACGAGAAAGGATCGGGAAGTTTACAAACGGTAAATGACGGGTGTTTAAAATATGGCAGGGATTTAAGGGGTTTTCAGGCGATAGATAATAAGGGAAAGGCTCGGGAAGTTTACAAACGGTAAATGACGGGTGTTTAAAATATGGCAAGGATTTAAGGGGTTTTAAGGTGATAGATAATAAGGGAAAGGCTCGGGAAGTTTACACAAACGGTAAATGACCGAGCCTTTCCATTAATTAGATATCCCTTTAAACCCCTTAAATGTCTAAATTCTCGACAAATTTAGCATGCTCTTGGATGAATTGGAAGCGATATTCCGGTTTTGTCCCCATAAGCCGTTCAACCATCTGTGCCGTATATGCAGATTCTTCCGCATCTTCTTCCGTTGACTTACGTGGAACGGATACCCGTAATAACGTCCGCTTTGCCGGATCCATTGTTGTTTCTTTCAGTTGCGCCGGCGGCATTTCTCCCAAACCTTTAAAACGAGATATATCTACATTCTTCGCATTTTTGAAAACTGTTTTCAATAACCGCTCTTTTTCTTCATCATCAGCTGCATAAACCGATTTTCCGCCTTGCGTTAACCGATATAACGGGGGCAAAGCAATGTATAAATGCCCATTTTCAATTAATTTTGGCATTTCCTGATAGAAAAATGACATTAATAAAGAAGCAATATGCGCACCATCAACATCGGCATCTGTCATAATAATAATTTTTTCATACCGTAAGCCGTCTTCATTATATTTATCCCGACGACCACAACCAAGTGCCTCGGTCATATCCCGAATTTCTTCATTTGCCAAAATCTTATCGTTAGACGCACTAATAACATTTAAAATTTTACCTCGCAAAGGCAAAATAGCTTGTCGCATTCTGTCCCGTGCCTGTTTGGCTGAACCACCGGCAGAATCCCCTTCTACCAAAAAGATCTCTGTTCCCGATGTTTCTTTGTGAGAGCAATCTGCCAATTTTCCCGGAAGCCGTAATTTTTTAGTTGCATTTGCCCGAGCCGTTTCTAACGTTTTTTTCTTGCGTTTGCGTTCTTCCGCCCGCTCAATGATAAATTCCAATAATGCATTGGCTGATTTAATATCCCGACTCAACCAATGATCAAATGGATCTTTAACGGCATTTTCAACTAAGCGGGCAGCACTTTGTGTCACCAGTTTTTCTTTGGTTTGTCCCTGAAATTGCGGATCTTTGATAAAAACAGACAACATCACACCAGCCGTTGATAAAATATCATCAGCAGTGATATCGGCAGCTTTTTTGTTGCCACTCATATCGGCAAATGCCCGTAATGATTTTGTTAATCCGGCACGCAAACCCGTTTCGTGCGTTCCGCCAAGCGGTGTGACAACGGTATTGCAATAAGAATAAGAAAATCCATCTTTAAAATCATCCGGCCAACAAATAGCCCATTCAACAGCCCCTTCATTATCCGGCAATTCAACCCGACCGGAAAATGGTTTAGGCGTAACAGCTGTTCTGCCTTGCATTAAATAATCCAAAAAGTCGGCAACACCGTTGGGAAATTTTAAAATCTGTTCTGTCGGTGTTTTATCATCCGGTCCGATGAGAGACGGCTCACACGACCAACGAATTTCCACCCCACGGAACAAAAAGGCTTTTGTTCGAGCCATTCTGAACAAAGTGGATGGTTTAAAACGCACGGTTTCTCCAAAAATTTCTGTATCAGGAATAAAAGAAACACTTGTCCCCCGCCGATTGCTGACAGGACCTACAAATTCAACCGGTGTTTGCGGATGACCTTGCCGATATTCCTGCCGATATAATTTTTTATCACGAGCGACCTCAATAATCATATGGGCAGATAAAGCATTAACAGCCGAAAGCCCTACCCCGTGCAATCCACCGGATACAGCATATGCATCTCCGCCGAATTTACCACCGGAATGAAGTGTTGTCGTAATAACTTCCAATGCGGATTTGTCCGGAAATTTCGGATGCGGATCAACAGGAATTCCCCGTCCGTTGTCTTTAACGGTAATATAACCGTCTGCGTTTAAATATACCTCAATATTTGTGGCATATCCGGCAACAGCTTCATCCATTGCATTATCAATAATTTCGGCAACCAAATGATGGTATGCCCGCTCATCAATTCCACCAATATACATACCTGGTCGTTTTCGAACAGGATCCAACCCCTCCAAAACCTCGATATCTTTGGCGGAATACTCATTTTTAACCGGTGTTGCATTAAATAAATCTGACATACGTTCAAGATAAAATATTTAAAAACAAAAAGCAAGCAAAAAATCATTTCTTTTATTAAAAAAAAGAACAAAACGGGGAAATGTATGGATTAATATTTGACAAGAACGGATAAAATGTGTATAAGGCTTTAACAGATGAACCCACCGGTTAAAAAACAGCCAATTTTTTGAAAAAATTTGTTTTGGCGAACGATTAATCGATTAGATTGTAAAGGAAAAGAAAAATGACACCCGAAATTATTTCAAAATTATTCCCCAATCCCTTACCGAGTATTGCCGATATTGAAGCAAAATATCCGTCCCGCAATTTGCAAGCTGGACAAAAAGTGACTCGTGTTGCCCCAAGCCCGACGGGATGGATGCATGTTGGTGGCATTTATGCCGGATTGATTTCAGAACGGATAGCCCATCAAAGTGGCGGTGTATTTTTCTTGCGGGTAGAAGATACCGACCAAAAACGCAAAGTGGAAGGAGCAACAGAAATTATTTGTAATTCTTTGGCACGATATGGCATTATTGCCGATGAAGGCGTTGATGTAAACGGCAAAGACTTCGGCCCGTACGGTCCTTATACGCAAAGTGAACGAAAAGATATTTATCAGGCTTATGCCAAAAAATTATTGGAAGAAGGACAAGCCTATCCTTGTTTCTGCGAGCCGACTGATTTGGACTTAATGCGTAAAATTCAGGAAAAACAAGCACAAAGACCAGGGTATTACGGCAAATATGCCCATTGTCGTAAATTATCTGACGAGGAAATTTTAGCAAACTTAAACGCCGGCAAACCATGGGTATTACGTTTTAAATCAAACGGAGATTCCAATAAACGGATGTTGATTAAAGACTTGTTAAAAGGCGATATCAATATGCCTGAAAATGACTTGGATATTGTTATTTTAAAAGGGGACGGATTACCGACATATCACTTTGCACACGCCATTGATGATCATTTAATGGGCACAACGCATGTTGTTCGGGGTGATGAATGGGTATCTTCCGTTCCGTTGCACATTCAGTTATTTGTTGCCTTGGGTTGGAAAGTGCCGAAATACGGACATTGTGCACCATTGCAAAAACTTGATAACGGCAATAAACGCAAATTATCCAAACGCCATGATCCGGAAGCAAATATTAAATTTTTCTGGGAAGAAGGATATCCGGAAGTGGCTTTGATTGAATATATGTACAATTTAATTAATGCCTCATTTGAAGATTGGCGACGTACAAATCCGGACAAACCGGCATTTGATTTCCCGTTAAACTTTAATAAAGTTTCTAATACGGCAGGAGCATTGTTTGATTTCCAAAAATTGCACAGCATTTCAAAAGAAGTTGTTGCCAAAATGTCTGCCGAAGAAGTTTTTAATGCCGTTTTAACATGGGCAACGGAATATAATCCGGCATTTGCAAAACGCTTGGCTGATAATAAAGAATATATTACGGCAATTTTAAACATTGAACGTAATATCGGCAAAAAATCCCGTAAAGATATTGTTAAATGGTCTGATGTGGAAAATGACATTGCCTATTTCTTTGACGATACATTTACCTGTGATTTATCTGCCTTTACGGAAGAATTGCATATTTCGGTTGATGAAATGAAAGAAATTGCTAAAGAATTTAAAGCCGTTTACAGTAAAGATGATGATAAAAACGTGTGGTTCGGCAAAATTAAAGAAATTGCTGAAAAACACGGATTTGCAACCGATATGAAAGCCTATCGGGAAAATCCGAGTGCTTTTAAAGGCAGTATTTCTGATGTTGCAAATGTTTTACGAATTTGTATAACGGGTCGCACACAAAGTCCGGACTTGTATCAAATTATGCAATTATTGGGCACATCAAGATTATAATCAATCATAAATTTTATAAAAGACAGGCAAAATTCAGTCATTTACACCCAATGAAATTTTGCCTGTTTTTTGTTTTTATCATCATTTATTCAAAACATTGGCACGAAGTAGCATATCGTTCATACCTGTGTTTCTCTCTTGTTAGTTTTTCATCTCCCTGAATTTATTTTAGTGTCTCATCACGATAATGGCAAAATATTCGTGCTGTTTCTACACAAGATATTAAAACAAGTTCAATATGATAACGATAAAAATTACAATCGAGGAAAGAAAAAATGTTAAAACGATTCCCAATATGCATTCTTTTTCACAATAAAATTAACTAATCAACATACAAAAACTATGTTTCATTGTATATAAACAAAAAAATGCTCGAAAAACATATAAATTCGAGCATTTTCTTGCATCAAGTACACTAAAAAAACAGTTTATTCTCTGCCTGATGTGCATTTACAATTTGATGGATTATTTTCTGCCTCATCAGAAACTGATTGTATCGCAGTAGCAAACAACGCAGATGATTTAATTATTTGAGATAATCTACTTGGCGACTGTTTTGTATTCTCTTTTTCCATGTCTTGTTCGGGATTATCGGGCATTATTTCTGGCAATGTTTGTGGTTCCGGAATGCCTTGATCGGGTCTCTTGGATGGTAATACTTTCGGGCTCTTATAATCCTCAAGGGTTTTCTCTACCTCGGAGAATATTTGTTCGATTTCTGTTTTTTCCGGTACCGGAGAAAGTTTGAAATCATTTTGTACAACAGCAAGCAATGCATTAGGCAGAAGCTGTGAAAGGAATCCATCGTTATGGTTACGACTTACCAAGCATCGAAGGGCAATCTCATCTGCTTTTGTAAATTTTTCAGAAGCAAATATTTGTGCAACAGACTTCGCTAGTCGTTCTTGGTCTTTTAGTTCAATCGGATTATCTTCTAATACCTTTAACAAGTCTTCTTGACTGACTTCTCGTTTTAAAAAAGCACATACACCTTGTGTACAATCCACGTTACTATTTTTATTTTCACGGCATGCATCTCCGATTAATGCACAAATAATACTTGGACTACCATGTATCGATGCCAATTTTAAGGCTGTCTCTGAACTCGGTTGTTGCAGATAAGATGACATATCCATATTATTTGCACATTCAGAATATAATATAAAATCATCTGTTATTGCCGCCAACAACATTTTTTCAGTCCAGTTATTGTTTTCTCCTGTTTTTTTTGAATTCGTGGTTGTTTCAAACATATTATTCTCCTTTTTCTATTCTCACATAATGTATTATCATTCTCATAAAATGATACTAATTAAATTTATTCTCTGCCTGATGAATTTTTGCAACTGATATCTACTGAATTACGTTCCGGTCGTTGAAATTTATTTAATAAATTCTCCAAGGAATCAATTAACAAATCTTCTAATTGAACAGTCTCAGTTTTGGTCTCTATCTTCATAATCTTTGAGGCATCATCAAAACTCGTTTCTGTTGTTACCCCAAGTGTTTTAAGTCTTTGAGATAATCCGTTTTGTGAATTATTTTCAGTAAAAGTTTTATCAATTATTCGTTCTGAGGGAGCATATCTTGATTCTAATTGTGTATAGAAATTTGCATTAAATCCATCCTGACACAATTTCATAACCTCGTTTGCCCAGTCCTTTGTTAAATCATGTGCAAATGAAGGTTCAAATGAAACCCCTCGATGTTGTGACAAATATTTTGTAAAATCATAATCACAGGCAATTAACCGTTGTAACATTTCTTTTTCTTGTGGATCATCCGTATTTTTTAACGCCCAATCAACCAATTGTTTTCGTTTTTCAGGTGTGAATAATTTTGCATCCTTCACTTTAATGTTTAAACGATCCATTTGAAGTGTCAAATCAGCTAATGCTTCGGCTTTGTCTGGTTGATAATTATTATTATCAATCATTGCATAAATACTCATGATACAAGCAACACCGGCAACAGATGGTAATGCTCTGCGAGAAACATTTTTTAAGACAGAGTGTATTTTATTGGCACCTCTTGTACCAAACCATTTAGGATTTTCAACCAGTTTTTTATTTACAGCTTCTTTTGCACGATTAAATTGAGCAGTTGCTTCGGCCCCTTCTTGTAAGGCTTTTGCTAATGCTTCTTCTCCGGGTCCTAAAACAGTTCGTAATCCACGGGCTGCTCTGCGATGTCCGACATCACGTACAAGTGCACGGGTTTCTTCCAATCTGGCAACAGTTGCACCTAAACGGGAATTTCCGGCTGCACGAACAACATCGTCTTCATGTGCAATTAATTCCACCATGGAGGCATCTATTTTTCCAACAAGAGGACTTGCTTCTTTGATTAAATCATCAGCAACGGTGTTTATTTCTTTTGTGATGCTACCTCTTAACTCTTTTATTTGTTGCTTTAACGCATTGTTAGTTTCATTTCCAGACTTTGCTAATTCGGTTTCTAATTGTCTTAATTGCAACATCCGATCATGTTGTGCTTTTAATTTAGGTGTAAAACGATTTCTTATTTCCGGTGGAAGCTGTTCAATTGTTTCCGTAATAGCTCTTCGGTATGCCCCTTGAAAATAAGCTTTTGCTTGTAATGATTGTCTTAATTTCCAAAAAGAATATCCTCCGGTTAAAGCCGAAAATGTTCCTAAACCGGCTAAATTTTCCCAATCGGCACCGACTTCCAAATCTTCACCGGCTTTCCAAATGTTTGCCATTTGATCTATGGCTAACCCTTCGGTTTTTCCGGTCATTTCTAGTATGCCTAATTTTCTGTGTTGTGTTGTGTTTTTATTCATATACACTACTCCTTTTTCTATTCTCACATAATGTATTATCATTCTCATAAAATGATAACCCTTATATTATACAAAAAGGTACATATATTTGCAACTATTTTTTTTACATTTTTGTAAATTTTTTGATTTTAGATAAGATATTCAATTAAAAGAATAATCTTTCGTTTTTCCGAAAATCCGATTTTCACGATTCGAATAGGGAAAAAAAGGTACCTTTTTATGCAACATAAAAATACTTTTATCTTTTAGGAGGTAAAATTCCCAATATATAAAAGGCTTCTGCCGATATCATCGGCAGTAGGTATATTAACTTTCTTATAGCCTATTTTTCAATTAGTCTCTAATAAATACAGTCCAAACTTTTTTAAAATGCTAATTCAGTCAGCTGTTTTCGATTATACTCAAAAAGTATTTGTCAAAATACCTAATGCCTCCCGCATTAAAGGTATCGTAATTTTGCGTTGTTGACTTAATGACAATTTATCCGCAATATCTATCACTTTTTGAATGGTATCAAATGAACGAGGCAAACGCATAATAACATAGTCTATTACCTTTGGTTCTACAACCAATTGCCTATCATCAAAAGCTTTCATCAAAACAGCACTAATAAGAGCGTCATCCGGCATGGAAATATATACTTTCGGGGCAGCATTCAAACGGGATTGTAAATCTTTTAATTGAAATTGCGGTATATTTCTTGCTGTCAATAATAATGCCCCTTGTTGAGCAACAACCCGATTATACAAATGAAACAAAGCCTCTTCATCTTTCAACGAATCAACATCTTCCACAACTATTTTTTCCGCTGTTTCCGATAATGCCCTTTCCATTGTCAATTCACTTGCATTTATATGATTACCGGAGAAAATAGATGCCAAATGCGATTTTCCGCAACCGGATTCACCACAAATAATTAAAATCGGCATCGGCCAATCCGGATATTTATCTACCCATGATACTGCCTCTTCATTACAAGGAGCAACCAAAAAATCACTCCGTCCGAAAGCAGGACGATAAATTAATGAAAACGCTAACTGTTCTTGCATTTTATCCCTTTTTGCTTTCTATTGTTTTTTTAGACAGACCTTTATATAACGATGTGTTATGATACCACTTTAATGTCCGTCTAATTAATACGCCGATAACAGCAGCAACAGGAACGGCAATCAAAATACCGACAAAACCAGACAAGGCCCCACCTGCAAACAAGGCAAAAATTACCCAAACGGGATGTAGCCCCACTTTATCTCCAACTAACTTAGGCGTTAAAACATATCCTTCCAAAATCTGTCCGAGAATAAAAACAACTGCCATTCCTATCCACAACCCCAACGAGGCATGCATGCTTATCCCTAAAATAACACTCAATAATAAACCCGTTAAAAACCCAAAATAGGGAATAAAAGATAAAATACCGGCTAAAAAACCCACCAACAAGCCGTATTCTAATCCAACCAAAGATAATCCGATACCATAATAAACGCCTAATGATAAGCACACCAACGATTGTCCCCGAATAAAACCGGATAAAATACTATTAATTTCGCTCCATAAACTTTTTATATCTTTTTTATTTTTTTCAGGAATAAATTCTTCCATTTGATTTTCAACTCCCTGCCAATCACGTAATACATAAAACAAAATAATCGGGGTAATCATAAACATAGATACTAAATTAAAAAACACAAAACCGCCGGAAATAACTTTAACCATTCCCGTTAATGTAGAATTTAAAACGTTTAATGCCGTTTTTGAAATAGCTGCCGACAAATTACTTAACTGTTCCGGATTAACCGTTTTTCGAGTGTAAACAATTAAGGTCTGAATATGTTCCCACACCGCAGAAACAATAGCCGGAATTTTACCCATCAACATCATAATTTGCGTTTGCAAAATAGGAACAACAATCAAAATAACAGCTAAAATAAAAATCATAAACAACGTCATAACTACCGTTGTTGCCAACCAGCGGGGAATTTTATATTTTTCCAAAGCTTGCACTGCCGGATGCAAAAAATAAGCCAGTACAAATGCTAAAACAAACGGCAATAAAACCTCGGATATACTGTAAAGAAAAATCCCAATAACAAACAAAAGAATACCGATACTTAAAATCGTTTTTTGTTCTTTCGTCAAAAATGATTTTTTTAATAATTCCACTAGACACCTCCCAACACAATCAGTTTAGGATTGAGATAAATCCGATGAATCTGTCGGTTCTGACAACAAATAAATCAATTCTCCGTTTTCATCCGGCAAAGATGTTAAAATTAAATTATTCATCCGTAATTTTTCTCCCAACTCGGAAATATTGCCTCGATAATGAAAATCTACGGTTAGTCTTTTATTTGAAAATCCTTTGATATCAATTTTTTCGGCAAAATTCAAACGATTTAACTTCTGTTTCATACGAGATAAATCAGATATTTTCTCAACCGGAGCAAATACTTGATATATCATAACAGGCTGAGCAGAATTTTGAGCCAAATAAAGCCATTTTTTTGTCATACTCCGTACAACATCTTTTAATAAATCCGTACAAATTCGTTTTTCCGATTCCCGATCATCCGTTAAATTAAACGAAATTTCTGCTTCCGGAGCAGCCCCCTTAGGCCAAACCTGCGTTGAAACAGCATAATGTGTTGCTTTTTTTTCAATTCGAACAATTAATAATTGAGATGTTAAATACTTTTCGCTTAACGCTTTAAAAGCATTATTATCTTTATCATTAACGGCAGATACAAATAAAGATTTATCCTGTTCATCATTCAACATTGTTTTAAATCTAAACAACCGTGTTGCCGGTAAATTTTCACGTACGGCAACAACTAATGGATTGTCATCCGTTAATAACTGCACACCCATTTCATTTTGATAAACAGGCACAATTAAAAGCGGTTGAGGTAATCTATCTAAAAACCGAACATTATTACCTGTTAAAAACTGACGGACTTCCAAGCCTTTAAAACGAACGGTTAATGCTCCGTAATATTTTGTTGCCCCAACTTTTTCATTTGAAACGGCGACATCTAAAACAAAAGGTTCAACAAAAAGCAAATCAGGCACCTGAATTTTATTTCTATCTGCCGGAGCAACAATTGTATCCATCAAATCAACAAATGCCTGATATTTTCCGGTATTCAAGGCATTTTCCTTTGCTGATGCAGTAGCTGTTTTCTCTCCGGATACGGGTACATCGGAGATAACGAAAACATCCGCTCCATAAACCGGCAAACTCAAAAACATCAAAATACATAAATAGAATCGTTGTTTAAAAAATTTTTTCATTTTTTATCCTTTTTTCATTGAACCTTTTTCTTTCTGATGTTATTTTAGCAAAAGATACAAAAAAAGCAACCAAAAAGAAAGGATATCACATGGAATATAATTCAGATAACGTATTTGCCAAAATTTTACGAGGAGAAATTGAAACAAATAAGATTTATGAAGACGATTATGCAATCGCTTTCTATGATATTGCCCCAAAAGCAAAAGTTCATGCTCTTGTGATTTCAAAAGCAATGGTTGTTGATTTTGAAGATTTTATCGAACATTCAACGGCAAGCGAAATTGCCGGTTATATGCGAGCCATTGTGCGAACAGCCGAAAAATTGAACTTAATTGAAGACGGTTATCGCCTTGTGTTTAATTCCGGCAAAAACAGCGGACAGGAAGTTCCTCACCTACACGCACATATTTTAGGCGGAGAACCTTTATCTGTACATAATTTATAAATTATTCTGATACCACAAAAAAACGAATGTTCACACATTCGTTTTTTTATTATATACAGTAAATCATCAACAGAACCGGCGGTTTCCTTTTTTACGAAACAAACCGTATTTAACTATAAAAATTATCCCCTGCATAATGAACAAACTATTCCCTCAAAAACAATCAAATATTACAAATGAATATCACTTGACATGGTTTGCATTATCTCATATAATTAATATATATATAAAGTTAAGGTGGCACGTATGAGTTCATATATTAATACCATTTTATGCAATGTATTAGCCGAACAAGAACGTTTGTTGGCAGGATATGATTCGCAACCTGCACCTTATGATACAACATCATTAACAACAACATACCCCATAACTTATAATTCTGATTATAATCCGGAAACATCTGAAAAGACAGATTTTTTAGAAAATACTGTTTTACGCAATGTATTAGCCGAACAAGATCAGTTGTTGGCAGAATATGAATTGCAATCTACTCCTTATGATACGACTTCATTAACAACAACATATCCCAAAACTTATCATTCTAATTATAATCCGGAAACATCTGAAAAGACAGATTTTTTAGAAAATACTGTTTTACGCAATGTATTAGCCGAACAAGATCAGTTGTTGGCAGAATATGAATGCAATCTACCCCTTATGATACGACTTCATTAACAACAACATATCCCGAAGCATCAATACCCGATACTTCGGACAACATTACCGGAGAATCAATGTTCGATATTCCGAACAATCCCTTTACCGAAGCATCAATACCCGATACTTCGGACAACATTGCCGGAGAATCAGTGTTCGATATTCCGAACAACCCCTTTACCGAAGCATCAATACCCGATACTTCGGACAACATTACCGGAGAATCAATGTTCGATATTCCGAACAATCCCTTTACCGAAGCATCAATACCCGATACTTCGAACAACATTGCCGGAGAATCAGTGTTCGATATTCCGAACAACCCCTTTACCGAAGCATCAATACCCGATACTTCGGACAACATTGCCGGAGAATCAGTGTTCGATATTCCGAACAACCCCTTTACCGAAGCATCAATACCCGATACTTCGGACAACACTACCGGAGAATCAGTATTCGATATTCCGAACAACCCCTTTACCGAAGCATCAATGACTGCTACATTGAATAATCATCAAAATCAATTTATTCAAATAGAAAAACAAATCGCCGATATGCCTTCTCAACAAGGGCTACAAAATATTTTAAATCAAACAGGACAAATTCCGCCGGAAGAAACCACACTTCTGCCTCTTCAAAACCAAAAATAGATTTTCATTGGAATTTATGAAGTATAAGTTCATTGTATGATGTTTTTTTAAACAACTTTTCCAATAACGATATAAACCATATAATATACAATATTAAGCATTTCAATATTCATCAAATATAAAATTCATACACACTTCTTGCAAAGAAAACATCATAACTTATAATATATGTAATGTCTGATTTAATTCTTATCAAAACTGAAGTTACCATCCCCCACAAGCCGACATACGACATAACCGGAGTTAACCATTTCAATTTTTGTTCAACAGTATAAAAGATTCGCAATCCTGATGACAAAACCAAAAAGTCTGTTTTTAAATGCTTATGCTAATTATATTATGTTTAATAAATTTTATTATATAAAAACAGGTTGCCAAATGACAACCTGTTGAAAAATAACATTCGTCCAAATCTTAACGTTTTGAGAATTGGAAACGTTTTCTTGCTTTGGATAAACCAGGTTTTTTACGTTCAACAACACGAGAATCACGTGTTAAGAACCCTGCCCGTTTTAATGTTGTGTGCAATTCCGGTTCAAATAAATCCAAACAGCGGCTGATACCATGCCGTAAAGCATAAGCTTGACCGGATAAACCACCACCCCGAATATTACATTGAACATCAAATTGACCTTCACGATTTGTAACTGCAAACGGTTGGTTAATAATCATCCGTAACACCGGACGTGGGAAATAATCTTCCAATGCACGACCATTAACCGTAATATTACCTTTACCCATTTTGATAATAACACGGGCAATTGCATTTTTCTTTTTACCAACTGATTGAGAACGACCCAATTTGTCTTTTTTCGGTGCACGAACTGCCGGTGTAGCTTGTTCGTTTGCTGCCACTTTCAAATCTTCTAATGTGGTCTTTGTTTCATTTGTAGCCATTATGCACCTCTTTTGTTTTTACGGTTTTTAGAAGCAATATCCAAAACAATTGGATTTTGTGCTTGATGTGTATGTTCCGGACCAACAAAAATACGCAATTTACGCATTTGTTGACGTCCTAATGAATTACGGGAAAGCATCCGTTGAACTGCTTTTTCTAATACACGTTCCGGATGTTCTTCTAATTGTTTCGCAACAGAAATACCTTTAATACCGCCAACATAACCTGTATGATGGAAATATTCTTTTTGTTCCAATTTACGACCTGTTAATTGTACTTTTTCTGCATTAACAACTACTACATAATCTCCACAATCTTGATTCGGAGAAAAGCAAGGTTTGTTTTTACCACGCAAAATTGTTGCAATTTGACTGGCCAAGCGACCTAAAACCAAATCCGTTGCATCAACTAAATACCATTTGACATCACAGTTGCTCGGATTCAGTGTCTTTGTTGTTTTCATTGTCATATTCTTCATCCTTTTGTTTTTAAACAGGACTACCTTATATATAATTTTAAACAACTTGTCAAGTACTTTTTATCTGTTTTTTAAAGATTTTTTAATGCGGTATAATAATACCATAAAAAATAAACAATTAAATACAGTAAGTTAACGCTAAAAATATACATTTAACAAAATACGGACAAATTATTTAAAGGATTTGACAAATTCGGTTTAATTTGATATGGTTAAAGAGTCAGATAATCGGATAATCGCTGATATTTTAATATTGGAGGAAAGTCCGGGCTTCACGGGAACACGATACCGGATAACGTCCGGCCAAGGTGACTTGAGGGAAAGCGTCATAGAAAACAAACCGCCGTTTATATGACGGTAAGGGTGAAACGGCGAGGTAAGAGCTCACCGCATTTTAAGCAATTAAAATGGCACGGCAAGCCCTATCGGAAGCAAGACCAAGTGAAGTCGGCCATATTATTATGTAAAAGGAGCGTTCCTGCTCTGCCGACAAAAGGTAGGTCGCAAGAAGCAAACAGCAATGTTTGTTCCAGATGAATGATTATCTAAAACAAAACCCGGCTTACGGATTATCTGACATTTTTTAAACAAAAGTACTTGTCAAAACAAAAAAAAATTTTTATAATTGAAAAAAATTATATAAAACATATAAACCTACGTTACACATAATAAGGAAATAATATGCAAGATTTAAAATATGACATTTTAATTGAATCTAATTATTTCATGTTTCCCGAGTCGAGTACTCATCCGATTGTCGTTGATTCTGTTTACAATAGAAACAATACCGTCTATCAAAACATGGGACATAAAACAAAGCACTTATTTAACATGTGCGTTGTTTTAAATGATTGTGATTTTTCCAATCAACCGTTATTACATAACAACTTAACATCTCCGGCAATTGTTTTTGGAACCTACAACATAGAAAACACAAAAATTTCGGATTTAAAAGATGCTCCTCGTTTTGCATTCAAAGGAGCTAATATCAAAGGGACTCCGTTATCAGAAGAATTAGGAAAAGATTTTCTATCTGCACAAGAATACAACAAACTATGGCAACGGTACAATGGCAATGTTTCAGGAGAATTAACAGATTTAACAGTTCTTCCTGAAAAAATGGAATTTTCAGATGAATCGCAACATTATGATGCAAATACTGTTTATATTTTCAACAATGTTATTTTACCGGAAACAGTAAACAATATTTTACCAAACTATCAAAACATTGTTGCGTTAGGAAATTTTGATTGTTCTAACTGCCCAAACTTACGGTCACTTCACAACGGAGTAATGTATATTGGTGGCGATTTAAATATTTCCGGAACACGTATATCTAATTTATATGAAGCTATTCCGCCCCGATGTTTAAAAGGCAACTTAATATGTACAGGATCTCGTTTAGCGGAAAAAATCGGAAAAGACATCATAACACCGGATGAATATCAAAAAATCTGGGATGCAATGAATCAACGAAATAATTATTATTCAACAACAAATTTATGTGCTTTAAAAGGTTTGTCACGAGGTGGACGGAGCAAATAATAAAATAATTACTCAATAAAAAAATATTTTATAAAAAATAGCTTGCAATTTATTTTAAATTCTGCTATAAGAGCATTTAAGAAAGTTCGGGGTGTAGCTCAGCCTGGTAGAGTACTTGGTTTGGGACCAAGGTGTCGCATGTTCAAATCATGTCACCCCGACCATTATAAAAAAAGACGGACTTGTTCCGTCTTTTTTTATAATGAGTCTAGCGGATGATTTGAACAGGCGAAGTAGCATGTTCGGATGGAGGGATAGGCGGACGGGAGTACGCCGAAATAATCCCGACATAATGTTGAGGCTGTGGCCGAAACAGCCCCTTGTGGGGGAGCGTAGCGAATAATCATGTCACCCCGACCAATATAGATAACAATAAGGAAACGGATACTTTCGAGTATTCGTTTTTTTGTTGCCTATTAGAAAAGTATTGTCGTTAAAGTAATTTCACTACATTAAAAATTTTATGACCATGAAGTCACTTTGAAACAATTTTCCGTTTAAAAGTACAATTTTTGCATAAGATTATATAAGACCACGTGGACACTTTTCACGCGCCACGTGGTCTTAACACATTGATTTTATTTGATTGTCATAAAAATCTATGCTGTTTTCCGCAATCTTAAGAGTGGTGGGGCATACTGAGGATACTGACAATGTGCTTTTTATTATTAAAAATCAACAACATATACTGTCACGTGGTAATAAAACTTGACTTTTATATTTTTCCAAGCGTTATTGTAGTAAGTGTCTATACAGAAAGGAGAACAACATGACTCAAGCCGAGAAACTCGTTAAAATTATCATGCCGGATTTGTTAAGATATTTAAAATTAAAAGAACGTGGTCTTGTATGTCAAAATCGCGTTTTGCAACGAATTCCGTTAGATCAAAGAGAGAAAAAAGAGGAAGAATTTGAAGAATTCAGCGAGGAAGCTAATAAAATCTTAAATAAGTAAAATTTTTATTGCTATAATTTTTAAATCGGCCTATACTCTTTTCTGACCTAGGATACAAAATGAATAATGCATTAATTTTAAATGAATACGATTTAGAGTTTCATGCAAAGCCTGTTTTAAAGTGGGCTGGTGGCAAAGGTATGCTCCTGCCTCAAATCACAGAATATTTACCTACAAAATTAAAGTTCGGAGCCATTAAGCGTTATATTGAACCGTTTGTCGGCGGTGGTGCTGTTTTCTTTGAACTGGCAAACAACTATAATTTTGAAGATGTTTATCTGTTTGATGTTAATCCTGAACTAGTTATACTTTATAATGTGATCAAGAATAACGTTGAAGACTTGATTTCTGAGTTGACAGTTTTACAACAGGCCTATAACAATGCTCAGAATAAAACCGCCTTCTATTATTCTATTCGCGATGAGTATAATCAATTTGATAAAAATGTGGATGCTAATAAATATACAACTGATTTTATCAGGCGCGCAGCTTTAACCGTCTGCTTAAATCGGACTTGCTTCAATGGTTTGTTTAGGGTTAATTCAAAGGGGCTATTTAATGTTCCGGTCGGGAAATATAAGAATCCGCGAATTTTGGATGAGAGTAATCTAAGGGAAGTATCAAAAGCTTTGCAATGTGCAACAATTTTGCAAACAGATTTTGCTTCTGCACTGGACTATGTAACTTCTGACACCTTCATTTATTATGACCCACCGTATCGACCGATTAACGCCAGTTCGTTTAACTCTTATGCAGTTGGTGATTTTGATGACAACGAACAAAGACGTTTAAAAGATGTTTTCGCTAAAGCTAATGAATTAGGTGCTTTGCAAATGCTCAGCAATTCTGACCCGACTAATTACAATCCTAAAGATATGTTCTTTGATAGTTTATATCGTGATTATAAGATTCATAGAATTTGGGCAAAGAGAATGATTAATGCTGACCCGAATGGTCGCGATGGTGTAAGGGAACTTTTAATTACGAACTATTGAGAATGAAAGAGATTTATAATTTATATTGTGCCGATTGTATTAAGAAATTAAAAGATTTTCCTGAAAACACTTTTGATATGATTTTTGCTGACCCACCTTATATGCTTTCAAATGGTGGTATCAGTTGTCAAAATGGACATGTTGTTTCCGTTAATAAAGGCGATTGGGATGAGAGCAAAGGTTTCAAAGAAGATTTTAAATTTCATAAGAAATGGTTGTCAGCCTGTAAACGAGTCTTGAAACCAAACGGCACGTTATGGGTATCCGGAACATATCATAGCATTTTTCAATGCGGTTTTGCTATGCAGTTACTAGGTTATCATATTTTAAATGATATTTCGTGGTTTAAGCCTAATGCCAGCCCGAATATGTCTTGTCGTTATTTTACAGCCAGTCACGAAACTTTGATTTGGGCCAGAAAAGATAAGAAGTCGCGGCACTATTTTAATTATGATGCAATGAAAGACGGAGATTTTCCAAAAGATTTTATCAAAAAACCTCATGCGCAAATGAGAAGTGTTTGGTCTATCGGAACACCAACGCCGAGTGAAAAACAATTTGGGAAACATCCAACTCAAAAGCCTTTGGAGTTGTTGGAACGTATTATTCTTGCGTCAACAAAGGAAAATGACCTGATTTTAGATCCTTTTATGGGTAGTGGCACAACCGGAGTGGCCGCTATGAAATTAGGCAGGCAATTTATCGGAATCGAAAAAAATCCAGAATTTATCGTTTTGGCGGATAAAAGAATTTTTGATGCATATCAACAAAAGGAGAATAAAAAATGAAAGAAAATGGTATAGGTGGTGCAAACACCAAAACAGGTTTGGTATTTGAAGGGAAAACCGATTTGCAAACATTTTTATGTGGTCAAAAGGGTTATTCGTGCCAAAATAATGATTCAGGATGGGTAGACGTTTTTTATAACAAAGAACAGGTTGCTTCTATTTTTAAGAAAACAGCACTATATCGTTTTCTTGATAGCAGAAAGGTTGATTGGAAATCAATATTATCTAAAAAACTTTTGCCAGACGATTCTATTTATGTTGTCTGCAATAATACCTTTTTTGTTATAGAATGTAAATTTCAGAAAGTTGCTGGTTCTGTTGATGAAAAACTGCAAACTTGTGATTTTAAGAAGAAACAGTATAAGAAATTATTGTCTCAACTCAATATGGAAGTAGAATACATATACTTATTAAGTGATTGGTTTAAACAGAAACAATACAAAGATGTTTTAGAGTACATCATTTCTGTTGGATGCTCTTATTACTTCGAATACATTCCTTTGAGTAAATTTGGTTTACCTGTTCCAGTTCAGTAAAGGAAATATTTATTAAATGTCGCTTTCGGTTAAAGAAAAAGAAAATATAAAACATATCTTGAGACAGTCGTTGTATGCTATGCATTTATTAGAGGCTGCAATAGAAAAAAGAGAAAGCATGTTTGAAGGAAAAACTGACGAATTGTCAAAATTTTTTCATGATAAAGGTTCATTGTTTACAACACATATGGCGGCAATTAGTATGCTATACAATTTTATTGTCATTCCAAAAGAATTAATAGTAAATGAGCTTGGTAAAAATTCAAAGGAATATATATACATAAATGATGAATTAAAAAGAATATCTCATATTATAGAAAAAGAGAATAAAAATGGAGATTCTGATTTATTTAGAAGACTAAGAAATTCATTGGCTCATGGAAATATTATCCTAAATGAAGGTGGTTTCATATTTCATGATAAAAACACGAATGGTCACAATAATATTTCTTTTGAGATAAAAGCGACAGCTCTAATACCATTAATTAGTTATATTGAATATAATATTTTAATACCCTTTATTGGTTATGAAAAAGACTAATTTTTCATTTGTACTATGTTGATAGTATATGCTATTGATTTAGCAATAAAAAACAATAAAGTTCGCGACAAAAGAGTGGGTATCCGGAATGGTAAAAAACATGTCCACGTGGTCAAACCCCTTAAAATACAATCTTTGTGACACCATCAAAAAATGGTATCTTTTTCCTGATTTAGGGATAGTGCGCACGACCAATATCAAAAAAGACGGTTTTTACCGTCTTTTTTTATGTGACGGGGGCATGATTTGAACATGCGAAGAAGCATGTTCGGAACAAAAAAAAGGCAGACGAGAGTATGCCGATTTTGTGAAACAAAATTTTTTGAGTTAATGTCCTGTAAAGACAGCCCCCTGTGGGTGAGCGTAGCGAATAATCATGTCACCTCTAATTACATCATCAAAAAAAGAATAAAAATCATTCTGTTCTATAAATTTTTTTTGCACATTTATCAAAAAAAGTTGCTATTTCTTTTCTTTATCGTTAAAATAATTAAGCGAGGATTAATATGTCAGAATTAGTACTAAAAAAATGATTAAATACTTGCAATTCAATACTGATTTACAAAATAAATATCACAATAATTCCAAAAAAAATAAGAATTCTTTCAGAATCGTGGATGGAACAAAATTCTTATTGTCCTTATTGTGGTAAAAATCTTTATCATTATCCAAATAATAAACCGATAGCTGATTTTTACTGTAATTCCTGTAATGAAGATTTTGAACTAAAAAGTAAGCACAATAAACTCGGATTAAAAATCGTAGATGGAGCGTATAATACAATGTTAAAACGCTTATCATCTAATAACAATCCACACTTTTTCTTTATGTCATATCAAAATAATGAGGTAAAAGATTTAATTTTAGTCCCAAAGCACTTTT
This sequence comes from Alphaproteobacteria bacterium, assembly GCA_015062385.1. Lineage (GTDB taxonomy): Bacteria > Pseudomonadota > Alphaproteobacteria > CAAHEQ01 > UBA3637 > RGIG4140. The sequence goes on from SUUT01000005.1 coordinate 41,891, forward strand.
TTACTAAAAACCTAATTGAAAAAAGAAAACCATTGGCTAATAATGCCCGTCGTTCCGGATGGATTGGATGCAATATTTTATTATCTCAAATTCCAAATAGCGGTAAAATTTTTTATATAAAAGACAAACATATCATCGACACAAAAGAAGTTTTATATTCATTCCAAAAAAACCTTTTTTTAAAAGATCAAAATAGCAATCTGAAAGGATGGTTATTGGATATTATGAAATGTATAGATAAAATACAAAAATCAATATTTAACTTAAATGACATATATAAATTTGAAAAAGAATTACAAATTAAACATCCAAATAATAATTTTATTAAAGACAAAATCAGACAACAGTTACAATATTTAAGAGATAAAGGATATTTAGAATTTAAAGGACACGGAAAATATCATTTTAAAGATAATTTTAATCCACAAGATAAAAACATATAATCAAATTCTAAGATTAAAAAAATGTTTGGATGCATTTGATGTACCATTATTCAAACATATATCTATTTAATTTCCGGATATTTATTTGGCTTAGACAGGTAATAAGGCACTTCTTCATGATTATCAGGCATCTCAACCGAATGCGTTTTGATTTTTTTATCAAATTTTCCTATTTTTGCCTGTTTGTCTTCTTTTATTTTTCTGAGCTCTTTCTCATCAAAAGCATAAAAATCTATCAAGTGTTCTAATACTTCCATTACATCAATCAAAATCTTGAGAAGTTTCTGCTTCAAATACTTCCTGTGCTTCTTCCAGTAATTTCTTCTTTAATTCAATTAAATAATCACTATCTGATAAAATCTCATAATTTTCGGTTAATCCGTTCTTCTCCATAATAGCCCATCTATTATTTCGTATTAAAATATTTGTAGCAAATTTTTTCACTTTTTCTTCTATTCTTTCAAAATACCATAAAACCTTAAAAAAACTTTCAATTCATTTTAAACCTTACTCATCTTGACCGATAAAAAATATCTTAATCGGTTGCTAAGGCCGGATTGTCATCATCTGCAATTAAATGCAAATCTTGTTCGCCTGTCACTTTTTCAGGGGATACGACATCTCCTACTATGTCATTTTGAACACATTGAATCACCCAAATATCATATATCGGGTGTTCCATTGCCGATAAGGCTGGATTCGATGAAAACATCCATCCTTTAAAAACTTCCCGATTCGGATTGTCCGTTACCTTTTCATAAGCCCGAATAAAGGCTGCATTCTCTGGTGTTTCTTCTTGTGGTTTTGTTAAACACCGCTCGACAACAATCGTTAAATCTCCAAATTGCAATGGCTCATTAACTGTCGCAGGCATTGTGCTAACACGTCCCGTTATTTTATCCACTCCCCGCAAAATAAGTTTTTGCGTTGAAATATCTGCTCCCATAGAAGAAATCGTATATCCCAAAAAAAATACAAATGAAATAAGTTTCAATCTCATATATCACCTATTTGGTCGATAAGAAAATAAATTCCGAAATACTGTCTTCCAATGACTTATAATTTTTTGTATTCATAATGCGACCATTATTCCGTAAAATTGCCTGACTTTGACCCGGTTCTAATCTGACATATTTTCCGCCCATAACCCCAACATCAGCAATAGCCGCAACTGTATCAATCGGCAATTTAACAGAATTATCAATACTCAATTTAACATCAGCCGTATATGTATCCTGATTTAAAACCGTAGAAATAACCGATCCGACTTTAATGCCTGAAATTCGCACATCCGAACCAACTTCCAATCCGCCGACTTTCATAAAATTAGCCGTTACGTTATAACCGGTAATATTTTTCTTATCTACCCGAGATGCCGCAAAAAACAGGAATACGCCCGTAAAAATCAACACAAAAAAACCTAAAATCGTTTCAACCGGATTTTTCTTCATTCTAAATCCCCTTCATCACTTGTTTTAATTTGTTTTTTTTCTCGCATATAAGCATTTACTTTATCCATTAATTCACTTAAAATCAAGGCATCTTGCGTATATAAAATTTCATCACCGGAAGAAAGCATATCTTCCGTTCCGCCCGGAATGATTTCCAAATATTTAGCCCCCAACAGTCCGTCTGTTTCTATGATGGCGGATGAATCGTCCGAAATCTTAATCGGCTCAAAAAATCCGATTTTGACCCGTACCTGATATCCCTCCCCTAACATCTGATCCAATACTCGACCGACCTTTATACCAGCAATCCGCACATCAGCCCCATTCATCAATCCATCTGCTTTTGTAAATGGTGCATATAAAACAAACCCGTCTTTATCTTTATCCATGGCCGCCCGAGAATGAACGAATCCTAACAAAACAACCAATACCACAACCAACAAAGTGCCTGCAATAATTGAACGATTTTCCGAACTTATCTTCATTTTTTCATCTTCCCTTTATCGGTATTTGACAGGATTTTCTCCAAATTGTCAAGCAGTTTTCATTTTTTTAAGCGAATAAAATTGACGAACGCCTTTTTTTTGACTAAACTGTTATAAACAGGAGTTCTCTATGCCGAAAATTTTTCACATCGTTTTAATTATTTGTTTTATTTTCATTCAATTTCCGGTACATGCCATTTCCGTTATTCGGGATACGGAAACAGAAGGGGTTATCTTAACGTACATTCGTCAAATTTTCAAAGCAGCAGGATTAAATCCCAACAATGCACAGGTTGTATTGGTTAACGATTCGTCTATCAATGCCTTTGTTGCCGGCGGACAAGCTATTTTTGTGCATTCCGGTTTAATTACAACGGCAAAAACAGTAGATGACCTTATTTTTGTTTTGGCACACGAAACAGGACATATTGTCGGCGGACATATTGTCCGAGGACAGGGCATTTACTCAAAAGCCCGTACAACGGCATTAATTTCCACAATTTTAGGTGGATTAGTTGCCGTTGCCGGCCGTCCGGATGCCGGATTAGCCGTTATGATGGGTGGAGCAACCTCTGCCTCCGGCATTTTTACCGCCTATCAACAAACAGAAGAAAGTGCTGCCGACAGAACGGCTGTTGATATTTTGAAAAAAACAAATTATTCCTTAAAAGGATTTGAAAACACCATGTCCGCCATTCAGGCACAAGAACGATTATCTGCTGAAAGTGATTTTTCTTATCTGCGAACACACCCACTGACAAAAGACCGAATCAAAGCATTGGAACGCTTTACCAAAAATGCACAACCGACAAAAGAAGATATTCGGTTTGAGTTAATTAAAGCAAAATTAATCGGATTTTTATATGACCCCAAAGAAACATTCAGCATTTATCAACACCAATCCGATATGCCCGCCGATTATGCCCGTTCCATTGCATTATATCGTTCTCATCAATTCAATCAATCACAACTGCTGTTAGATAAATTAATTGCTCAAAAACCTGATTATCCATATTTTTACGAACTTAAAGCACAATTTTATTTGGAAACCGGAGATATCGACAACGCCATCCGTTGGTATCGCAAAACTGTTCAAATGATGCCTAATGCCCCACTTATTCAATTATCATTGGCACAAGCCTTATTGCAAAATCCAACCGAACAAACTGCAAAAGAATCCGTTCCTTATTTAAAATATGTTTTAAGCAAAGAAACTGATACACCTCTTGGTTGGCAATTATTGGCAACAGCATATGAACAAACGGGTAATCAACAAGAAATTCCATACGTTATGGCAGAATATTACAGAACACTCGGCGATTTAAAAAGTGCAAAAAAAATGGCTCAAAAGGCATTAAAAACGGTGCCACAAGGGACACCGAGTTATATCCGTTCACAAGACATTATTGCTTTACCGGAGAATAAAAGATATTAAAAGCCTTCAATATCTTCCGGTAAAATTGACATATTCCAGTCGTAGGAAATTTCACCGTCATCATCATTTTTATAAACAACACCGATAAATTCTTTACCGACATAAACTTCTGCCGGTGCATCAACACCCGTTCCCTTTTGAACATTAATTTCCGGATTCCAAAATAATTGTTGCAAATATGTTTGAACTTTAACCATTTCTTCAGGTGTTAAGATCATCGTAATTTCCTTTCATTTTTTGCTTTTAATTTTTCTCTTTTTTGATTATAATGAATTTATGAAACAGATACAAGAAAAAAAAGTACCGACATACAAAATATCCATTGCTCCGATGTTGGATTGGACGGATAGGCATTTCCGCTTTTTCCTCCGCCAGATTTGCAAACGCCCGCTTTTCTACTCTGAAATGATTGCTACACCAGCATTGATTTTGGGAAATCGGGCAAAACTGTTGGACTATTCTCCCGAAGAACATCCCCTTGCTTTACAGGTCGGTGGTTCACACCCGCAAATGATGGCACAATGTGCTCAATACGGGTATGACTGGGGATACCAAGAAATCAATATCAATGCCGGATGTCCCTCCTCTCGTGTACAGGCTGGTGCTTTTGGGGCTGTACTGATGAAAACACCCGAAATAGTTGCCGATTGTGTTGCCGAAATGGTTGCAAAGGTCAATATTCCGATTACGGTTAAAACACGCATATCTCTTGTTGATGCAGACGGAAACGGATTTAATGCTTTATTCAAATTTGCCGATTTAGTTCAAAAAGCCGGATGTTCTCATTTAATTGTACATGCCCGACAAGCAAAATTAAATTTATCCCCCAAAGATAATCGGGGAGAACGATTACCACTTAATTATAACCTTGTCTATCAGCTCAAAAAAAGTTTTCCGGATATGCCGATATCCATAAATGGCAATATTCTAAATGAAGAAAGCATTCAACAGCACTTACAATTTGTTGACGGCGTTATGATTGGACGATGGGCTTATGGCAATCCGTATGCATTGGCACAAATCGATTCTCATTTCTATCAGGATCAACATCCCATATTATCCCGCTGGGAAGTTTTGGAAAACATGATCCCGTATTTAGAAAAAAATCAGGATAAATTAAGTATTATCTGCCCACATTTAATGGGGCTGTTTCACGGACAACAAAATGCCAAAATTTACAAACAAACATTAATGAACAGAAATATTACCGAATTAAAAAATTTTCTACGCCAAAATAAAGAATAATCCGACAAATTCATTGAACCGCAAAAAAAACTTGCCTGTTTCGCAAAAAAGAGGTATCCTAAAAAAAGAAGCAATAAAATTGACGGAGGTATCGATGGTTCGTGCAATTAGAAAAATCAAACGAAAAACAGCAAAAGTCATTATAAAACACCGAAAATATTATCGCTCCCGTTTAACAGCGGCACAAGATAAAAAACGGCGAAAACGCATGACTGCTTTCTTATTGGGATTGGCGGCTGTTTTGCTCGTAACCCCTTGGTTATTGTGCTTACGTCATAAGTTTTTGGAATCCCAACTTTCCCAAGAAGATGTATCTGTTCATCAAACACTTCATACCATTGCCAATATTGTCCATCGACACCACAACGGGTACCCCGAATATTGCAAAAAGAAAGGACATTTATTGGTAAATTATCCGATTGTATTTACAGAAACGTTTAAATCCGATTTGATTGTTTTTAATACAGTAGCACGGAAAAACAATTTAACCCCTGCCGGCATTATGGCAAATATTCAACGAGAATTTGCATCCGTATCGGAAAAAGCCATTCAAAAAGAATTTAAAAAACTGACAAACGGACAACTCAAAACCGTTGATGGCAAAACAATCCGAACGGAAAAAGAATTGTGTCAATATATTGATGCGAATCCCAAAGAATGGATTAATCGACATCAGTCTGCCATTAAAATTATGCAAGAAGCAGTTCAATCCTTACAAGTTGAAGACTAGCTTTTTGATTTTTTCACGAAGTTAAAATAAAAAACATCTCCACATTGGTTATTGGCTTTAAACAATCCGATTATTTTTCCTTAACACCCCAATAATACCATTCCGCCCCGATTTCCGCCATTAAATTCGGTAATAAAATATATCCGTCCGATGGAGCAAGCAAACTTGTTCCATCATCATAAACAGCTATTTTATCGCCTTTGTAAATTTTATCCAAATGCTTATAATTTTGGCACAAACGACCGGATTTTTCTTTTACGATATATTCTTTTAACCGAATAATCGTCTTTTTTTTAGTTGATTGAATATCTGCAATTTGTACATCGTTTGGTAACTGCTCAATCATATCAAAAACCCTTAATGCATTTAAAATCGCCTGATAGGCTAATTCTATCGCTTGAGGTTCTTTATGATATCCACATTCCACTGTTGTTGCCGATTGACCACATATATGAGCATATTGTTCTGTAGAACAATCGGATATATTGTCCTTATCAGCATAAATAGAAGGCCATCCTGTTAACACATAATCAACATTTAATGACTGAATAAACAGTTGATTATATTCTTTCGGATAATCGCAAAAAGCAAAAGGAACATCCCCTTTGCAATGTGTAGAATGTAAATCCAATGTAAAATCATTTTCCCGTATTAAGGGGGCAATTTCATTTGCACATTTTTGCTCATATGTTATCGGATGAGAATGTTGTTTTATTACTCGATTTAAATTTTCATCAATTTGCCGAATATCTTGGCGATAAGCTTGCGGATTACAAATCGGAACAAGAGTTAAGCATCCGCTTTTTAATTGAAACCGTCCGAATTGCAAATCAGTAATTATTTTTTGACAAGCATATATACCGGCAATTTCATTCCCATGAATACCACCCAGAACTAATAAATTCATACCAACCTTATTACTCTTAAATACAAATTTTTCTATCATGTAAAACCTCTTTTAATTAGAAACAGATATAAAAACTCTACCAAAAAAAACACACCTTGTCAAATACGATAAATTTCCGTCTAACAAACAATAAAAAAAGCAAATTTTATAAAAAAAAGTTTGCTATCCGTAAAATAATAAGTATACTCAAACTTGTTTCACTGTTAACAAAGGATTTTTTATGAAAAAACAGATTTTATTACTTGTTGGTATGTTATTTGCATCAACAGCATTTGCAAATAACTCTTTTTGGGCAGAAATAACACCGGAGAAATTACAACCGTTAATTCAGCATCCGGAAGTTAAAATCAATCAAAAAGACAGAACAGGTCGTACAGCATTGATGTTTGCTGCACAATTTAATCAAAAACCAGCAGTTGTCAATGCGTTAATTGAACGTGGTGCAGATATTAATGCCCGTAATTTTGATGGGGTTACCCCTTTAATGTACGCCAGTTACAGTAATCCCAATCCGGAAGTAATCGAATCATTGATAAACAAGGGGGCAGATGTCAATGCCCGTGACCGTGCCGGTTGGACTTCCTTAATGGTCGCCAGTTATAATAATCCTAATCCCAAAATAATCGAAACTCTTATCAAACACGGAGCAGATGTCAATGCCCGCAACAAAGACGGCGTCACCCCACTCATGTGGGCAAGTCTGTTTAATAAAAATACAGAAATCATTCGCACATTAATTAAAAATGGAGCATTAGTAGATACCCGCAATCGGGATGGTTGGACTTCTTTAATGGTTGCCAGCTATAATAATTCCAATCCGGAAATTATCGATGCACTCATCAAAGCCGGAGCAGATGTCAATGCCCGTAATAAAGACGGAATTACCCCCTTACGATTAGCCAGTTATAACAATCCGAACCCGCGTATTATAGAAACACTTATCAAATGGGGAGCCAAGGTAAATGTACGCCGTCAAGATGGTGTGACACCATTAATGGAAGCCTGCTTTAACAATGCAAGTTCCGAAGTAATTGAAACACTCATTCATCGGGGAGCAGATATTAATATGCAGGATAAATACGGATGGACACCACTCATGCACGCCTGTTATAAAAACCGAAATCCGGAAGTTGTTCGCATGTTATTAAAATATGGAGCTGATGTAAAAATGCGAAGTAATGCCGGTAAAACAGCTTTGGAATATGCTCGTGGCAATCCGTATATTAATAACAAAAAAATCTATTGGGAAATGAATGATTTAATTTATAAATAAAACTGTTTTTAAGGTCGGTATAAAATACCGGCCTTTTTTATAAACGGAGAGCCGAATGCATTATTTAATAGATATTGATAACACATTGATCGAAACATTTTATATCGATAAAAACAATGAAGTTCATTTTTATTGGTCACAAGAATTTAAAAAAGATTTTGGTCTATCCCCTGTCATATTAAAAGATTTATTTACCCAATCATTTTGTATGGCAATGCAACAAACAACAAACATTCAAATATATGTTCAACAATTTTTGAAAAAATACAATCTACCCTATACTCCGGAACAATTTTTGGAATATTGGTTATCTCGTGATGCACGCATTAACCCTGATTTTTATTGTTGGATAAAAACAATGCAACAAAAAGGGCATCATTTTTATATTGCATCCAATCAGCCATATATCCGAATGAATTATTTAATCAATCATTTTAAAGACTGGAAAAATACATTCGAATATATTTTTACATCTTCAAGATTAGGTGTTTCAAAACCTAACCCCGCTTTTTTTCAAATGATACAAAATACGCTTCATGTTCCTTTTTCGGATATTTGTTTAATTGACGATGATATCCAAAACATCAAGACGGCAACCGACTTAGGCATGCAAACCGTTTTATATCAATCCTTATCGGATTTACCGATAATAACAGATTAATATATTAATTTTTTATTCGCTTTTGTTCACAACCCAATTTACGGGCACAATTTAACATATCATTGCGTGCCAAATCAAAACAGGAGCTTTTTTACCAACTGAACCGGATAATTCAGCAATAATGTGCATTGATTGAATCATTCGGGCCGTCTGTTTTGCCACATATGCCGTTTCATAAGAGCTTAATAACTGCCATTCTGCCGTATGTTTTAATCGGGCAGCAAGCATTGCCGGTGTTAATCCCTGATTATTGGTAATCAAAGGATTGGGATGATACTTACTGATTAAATAAAATGTATCCATCACATTTTCAAACCGTTGTTTGCTGGTTTCAATAGCATTATGTCCCCGTAACGAAAAATTATTCAATGTCGCATGAAGAAGCGTATCGCCATCTTTATTTTGTCCGTCAACATTACATCCTTTTTCTAACAATTCCTGAATTTTAGAAACTTCCGCTTGAATCTGATGATATTCTTTTTGGCTGATTGCCGTTAAACACGCTTCTATTTTAATATTCATTTTAGTCATATATTCAATCCTTTTTATTTATGCATTTAATAATGCTGTTACCAGTTGTTCCAATTGTTCGGTGTCTGCCTTTTTAAAAGCAGATTTAATCGTTACTTTTTCCGGTAAAACAGTTATACCTTTCAATCCCGATAACTCTTCTGCCATTTTTTTTGCCGCCATTGGTGCCCATGTTCCGTTTTCAATCAAAGCAACCGTTCTGTTTTGAAAATTTTTTGATTTTAAATGATGAATAAAACTTTCCATACAAGGAAATAATCCGCCATCATAGGTAACACTTGCCAAAACCAAATGACTGTATCGGAAAGCATCTTCAACTGCCTCTGCCATATCCGAACGAGCCAAATCGGTTAAAACAACTTTTGAAGCCCCCTTTTGAAGTAACATATCTTTCAGTTTTTCCGCTACTGCTTTCGTATGTCCGTAAATAGAGGCATAAGCAATCAAAATACCCCTATCTTCCGGTTGATAACTGCTCCATATATGATATTTATTTAAATAATATTCCAAATTTTCCGTTAACATCGGTCCATGCAAGGGATAAATTTTTTGAATATCCAGTTGGGCGGCTTTTTTTAATACATTTTGGACAGAAGCCCCATATTTTCCGACAATATTAATATAATACCGACGGGCTTCACAATCCCATTCTTCATCGGTATCCAATGCACCGAATTTTCCGAAAGCATCTGCCGAAAACAATACCTTCTCTTTTGTTTCGTATGCAAACATTACTTCCGGCCAATGAACCATCGGAGCCATCACAAAAGAAAGACAATGTTCGCCCAATGAAAGCATATCTCCTTCATCAACAATAATTTGTCTGTTTGTCAAATCCAATTCTTCAAAAAATTGAGTAATCATTTGAAATACTTTTACATTAGAAACAACTTTTGCAGAAGGATACGTTTTTAAAAACTTTTCAATACTGCCGGCATGATCAGGCTCCATATGCAAAACAACCAGATAATCCGGCGTTCTGTCCGCCAAAACAACTTTTAAATGAGAAAACCATTCTTCACTTTTTCGCAAATCAACCGTATCCATAACTGCAATTTTTTCATCTTTTATTACATACGAATTATATGAAATACCATTAGGAACAATATATTGTCCTTCAAATAAATCAATGGTTTTATCATCTGTACCGATATAAAAAATTTTATCCGACAATCGGTTATTTTGCATAACAAGCCCCTTTCGTTCTATAATTATTACAAGTAGGGCTATTTTATCAAATTAACCACTTTTTTTCAAGCAAAATAATGTTTCTAATTCTGTCATCCGTTTTGTATTGTATTCAACTTACGTTGTACAATAAACTGTTCTGTTTTTTGCTTATTTTCCATTCGTCTTTGCTCCCGTTTACGTGCAGCTTCTTGTTCCTGTTGAGCAAAATTCGGATTTATTTTTTTCAAATACAACATACGTTGAATATGCGAAGGATAAATATTAAATTCCGCCATTAAAGTTTTTGCCCATTTTTCTGCAAATGCAGCTAAACCATCCATTCTCATAAACAACGCCGTTTTTCCGTTCGGCGATAAACAATAATCAAAAATTTTACATTCCGAGAGTGTCCCATCCGTTTCTGTATGCGTATATGTATCATTCAAACAATGTTGTTGAATAAATGCAGATATTTTTTCCACAAATTCTCTTGATTCATGTTTTCCAAGTAATCTACGAAATGTTGACATATTTATCATATCATCTTCTTTCGGATAACGAACAATACCTCCTTTTAGCTTTGCAATCGTTATATCCGAAATACCGAATTCTGTTTTGTACTGCTCTGCAAATGGCAAAACAGCATCTTTTTTGATACATAAAACACTTTCTCCCCTCAGCGGTTGGCGATATTCAAATATCGGTTGTGTCTGTGTTGTTCCATCCAACAGTTGAACGGTATATTTCATATCCCGATGTCTTTGTGTAATTTGTTGAACAAAAGAATCCCGATCAACACTTAAAGATGAAGCTAAATTGCGTAATGTGATAACTGTTTCATCAACCGTTTTCGGCGTATTGTCCGTTAAAAATTCTAAAATTGTCTGTTCCGAAACCCCATATTTTTGCAACAGCTCCTGATGTGTAAAAACAAACTGTTGAACAGCATCTTCGTTAACAAAATGTAACATCCCGCCCCGTTTCGGTGACTTTGTCCACACAAAAACGGGAACCTCATGTACATCACCCATTTCATCTATTTTAAAAAATGTTGCATTTGTATGTTTTTCCGTAATTTCCTGAACCAACGGTTGCAATTCAAACGGCGATTTATGAAGCCGAACAATTAAATCTCGTAAAGTTGACATCCCATCCTGTTTTTCAACTAACTGATTTTTTCCGGATAAATCATCCAGCGTATTTTGAGAAATACCAATACTTTTCAACCAATTTTTATGGCGTTCAATAAATATCGGAACATCATATTCCCGAATATAATATGAAATACCCGAATCACTATAATATTTTGTAAATAAAAAATGTGCTTGTTGTTGTCCTGTTGCCATTCGGCTCAATACTGTTTCGGTTTTCCATTTTTCTTGTATCTTTTCCGTTAAGAGCGTGACTAAATTGTTTTGAGTATACAACTTATCGCTCAGTTCACTTAATGAGAACAGTTTAACCCCTTGCGGTTTAGGTTGTATATTTTCTACAATTTTTTGCACCCCATTTACAATACCCAAATCCGACAATTCTTTCTGATATCGCATTACAAATTCCCGTATTGCTTTCTGCCGAATACATAACGATTTTTGAGAACAGTTTTGTTGATATTCAAACATAGGAAGCGTTTGTTCATTTCCAACTTCATCTGTTGTTATAAATGTTTCTTTTAAACATTTTTGTTCAATTAACCGTCTTAACGGAATATCCATCCCATCAGATGTTGCCAATACCCGACATAAATCCCGTATAGATAAAAATTCATTTTCTGCCGTTAACCGCTGTGCAACTTCCCGTAAATGATTTTCATACTTTTCTTTAAAAAAAACAAAAGCATCTTCACGTAAGCAAATAGCACTTTTACCTCTTGCCGGTTTTAAAATAACAAACATACTGACTTCTTTTTTTTGTCCATCTGCATCAATAACCGGATATGTTTCATGCAGTAAATGTGATTTAATGTATTCCACAACAGCAGATACTGTTTTGGTTGATGAACAAAATTTACTTGCAATATCCCATAACAACATAACCGGTTGATTTTCATCCGGATAAACTGTCTGTAAATTCGGGGCCTTGTTAAGTACTTTGTCAATATTGTATTGTGAAACCCCTAACTTTAATAATTCTTTTTCATTTTGTTCTACAAAAGACATCAGTCCCGATTGATGTAAAAACGGCACGGTTTGTCCTTTATAAACACCTTTTGTCGCTTCTTCCCGCTTAAAAATAGGAACCGCAATTGTATGAATACCATCCGACAAAGTTGTTGAAAACACTTGTTCCAAACAGTTTTTTTCAATAAAATCACGCAATACATCTGCAAACTGTGGAGATTTACCCAATACAGCACTTAATTGCCGAAGACTTAAATATGATTTTGGTGATTGATTAAAAAAGGAAAAACCCTGATTAAATACCTTTTTAAAAACCATTTACATTATCCCCCATGTCAACCGTTATCAATAATAGAAAAGTATATCATAAAAACAAATTTTTGTCAACTGTTTTCATTTATAAAACAATATCTTCTTCTATTGATGATAAAAAAGCGGGTATTTCGAACCTCTTTTTTACAGATAATCAGTATCAATTCGGATTTTCAATCAAAAAAACAGTTTCATTTTTATGTATTCTCATATCCCGAATCCGGCCCTATAATCACTGTTGGAGAAACTGACCCTGCCGGACAATAACTATTATTCGGACACATTATCGGAGAACTGCTTCCACTAGGACAATAATATCCTGCTGGACAAAGCGTTGCACTGCCCGACCCTGCCGGACAATACGCCCCTGCAGGACATGGTGTTTGTGCTTTTGAGCCCTCCGGACAATAATACCCTGCCGAGCATGGAATACAGTCACTTTTACCTGTTTCCGGCTGATAACTACCTGCCGAACACACCGTTGCACTGCCCGAACCTGCCGGACAATACGCCCCTGCCGGACATGGTGTTTGTGCTTTTGAGCCCTCCGGACAATAATAACCTGCCGAGCATGGAATACAGTCACTTTTACCTGTTTCCGGCTGATAACTACCTGCCGAACACACCGTTGCACTGCCCGAACCTGCCGAACAATACGCCCCTGCCGGACATAATGTTTGTGCTTTTGAGCCCTCCGGACAGTAATACCCTGCCGAGCATGGAATACAGTCACTTTTACCTGTTTCCGGCTGATAACTACCTGCCGAACACACCGTTGCACTGCCCGACCCTGCCGAACAATACGATCCCGCTGGACAAATAGTTTGCGAAGTGGCTCCTTCCGGACAATAATAACCGGCTGAACACGTTATACATTTTAAACTGCCTTGTTCCGATTGATATGTACCGGCTGAACATTTTTTTCTGTTTCCGCCAAAACAAAAATATCCCATCGGACAGATACGACAAGTGCCGTTATCCCAATAACGATTTGAACAGGAGGCACACTGTTCCTGCGTAGATGCATAAGCTGTCCAACTATCACACTTCCGACACTGATTACCCGAATCCGTAAACCATCCCGAACATGTATTACAAGAATTTTTCTTGTATAATTTAACACCATCTGTCATTTCTTTACAATCCAAGCATTCTCCACGGGGAAACATAACTTGTCGGGTATCTCGACAAACACATTCCGTTCCATCCGCATTGGGTTTTGCACTAGGCATACAAAGTTCACATGATCCATCTTCTTTTTCATAACCTTGCTCCAAATCGCACAAACAAGAACCACTTTCTTCATCAAACATCGTTCCGGTTGATTTACACCGTTTACAATTCGGATATTCACCAAAAAAGAAAATATCTTCATTGCACTCACAAGATTGTGTTTGCGGATTCCAATAACTGGTCGGATATTTAGAGCTTGAAACATCATAGTAAACAGAAACAGTATACCATTGATCGCCACAGACGACATCACATGTTTTTGTTTCTTCATTCCAAACTTTACTACCAGGGTTTGTACCATAATTTAACCCATAGCAATACGCACAACCACCCTTTCCATCATCATAATAAGCGGCTTCATTATTACAGACACATTTTTGTTGCACTGAATCAAACGTCCACCCTTTGGTTTCATCACAATCTGAATTTCGACACCACCCATTTACCATTGTTGTACCGGAAGGACAAGCACATGTTCCGTCTTCTTGTATGACTTGTCCGTTTTCACAAATCCAATCACACCGCCCATCAATTTTTTTCTTGCCAAACGGACATTTGCAATTTTCATTTGCTCCTGGCAATCCGCAAATATTTTGTGCTTTATTAAAATATCCGTCTATACACATACCCGAATCATCACAAGTACCATTTTCTATCGGACAACGAAGTCCTTCAACTTCTGATTGGAAAATATACGTCATAGTTGTTTCTGTTGCTCCTAGTCCAAAACAACCACCGGCGTAGTACCATGTACTATCTGATTCAAGCGTATAAATACCACTATCACACCCCGGACCGGATAATCTAAAATAAATCGGATACTTAACCGTATATATTGAAAACGGTATTTTATGTATTGTTGCATCAGTGTAATGAGCCCCATCCGGAGCATCATTATAGGTATTATAATCTGTACATCTACAACCGGTTAAATTATAATCATACGCATGATAAATCGGCGGTTTTTCAAACCAACCATCCAAAAAAGAAATTCTAATCTGTTTATCTAGTTTATCCAATCTAACCCATCTATCATGTTCCGTACAAAATGTTAAAGCTCCCTTTGCCGTAAACGGTTCGGCATGTGAAATACAAGCTATCGGATGACATCCCGTTTCTTCATCCCCATATAATCCCTTGGATGAATCACACACACATTTATTGAGCTCCGGATTGTATAACGGAAACTTTGAGTTTATAGAAGCACATGTCTGACATTTACCATCCGCATAATATGGCTCATCCTCCGGACAGCGACAACTGTTTGTTGCTGTATCCCATAGACGGGGAGCTTCACAACGAGTACAATCAGCCCCATATTCATTCGCATGACGACAGACACATTGCAATTCATAATCTCCCGTTTCTTCATTTAACATCCGACGAGCTACCATTTTATCCGGACAATGTTTACTACTTGGGGCAAATTCTGTTTTATTAAACGTAAAGAACATATCTTCATCTTCTCCGCTACATTCCTGTGGAGAAACGGATATGCCCATTGAGTTAAAAACTTCATGTTTTGCAACAAGTTTTTCGCAAATGCCGTTAGAAACACCATAAATAAAAATGGTGTATTCGTCATTTTCATATGTCACCAGTGGATGACTTTCATCTGTTCCGGTTATAGATTTATATTTTCCCAATGTTTCTTCAACAAACTTCTTAACCGAGGAAAACCGACTTTTACGACCACCTTGTTTGGCTATTAACTTTGCCTTACTTACAGCATCTTGAATTTGACTGGCCTGATACGATGAATACGCATACTCATAACCAGCCATTCCGCCGATTGATAAAATGCCGATAATTACCAAAACCCCAAGAATTTCTACCATACTCCGACCGTGTTCATTGAATTTAATTTGCATTTTTTCCTCACATTATACAGTTGCATTTATAAAATGAGTGTAATAAAAGGGACCTTTTTTTCCCTATTCAAATCGGGAAAATCAGATTTTTAAGAAAATGAAAGATTGTTGTTTTAATTGAATTATTTATCTAAAATCAAAAAAAATGCTAAAAAGTGAAAAAAAGTGTTGCATTTATACGTCCCTTTTATTACAGATAATTTTATTTTTGTTTACAAAAAAAACGGATGAATTTTCATCATCCGTCTTGTTCTTTACAAACGCCAAAAAAAGAAAAAATTAACAATCCGTTTCTTCCTGTTTTAAAGCAACTTCCAAACTGCGTTTAAATTTTTCAAATCGTTTTAAAATCAAATCACAAATTTCATCCGGAGTTTTATATGTCGTATCAATCACATAATCAAAATTGTAATCATTATCAATATCAACGTTATAAATACGTTTAAATCGTTCTACTTCCAATGCTCTGCGAGAAATTAACGCTTCAACAGCATCTTCCAACTGTTGATATTTTTTTTCTCCACTTCGAGTTGTATCATTAAATATTCGTTCTCCGGCAATTACCGTTTCAACATTTAATTTTACTTTAAACGAAGACGGAATAAAATGAAAGGCAACCCGTGAATCAACAATATAATTTTGTCCTGATAACGGCAAATCAATTAAAACAGAATCAATTTCTCTATCAATTTCCGGATTTGTTTTACACATTTCATTTAATTCTAACGTTGTCACACCATAGCGAGCCGCAATTTGGCGTTGCATATTTCCCGTTGAATAAAAAGAATACCCCAATTTTTCAGCCAACATTTTACCGATTGTTGATTTTCCACTTCCCAACTGTCCCGATAAAGTAATAATATATGCCATTTTATTTTCCTCTGCTCAACTTATATTCAATCAAGGTTTTACCCGTTTATCTGTTTGCAATATGTTTTTCGATACATCATCTGATTTCAAAATCAAAATTATTCCAAATACGCTCAACAGTTACATATCTTTTAAAATAAAACATTTTTCCGGTATTTTTGCCCATTTTATAAAGAAAGGCGTTTTGCCCGTTTACAACGAACAAAACGCCTTGTGCTTTTAAGTTAATAACCAATTAACTTATAACCGCAATTTATTTTTTGGTTGTTTTTTTAGCTTTTGCTAAAGCATCACCTAAAATATCACCCAAAGAAGCACCGGCGTTTGTTGCACCAAATTCTTCCATTGCTGCTTTTTCTTCAGCAACTTCACGTGCTTTAATGGATAATGTTAATTTGCGTGTTTTGGCATCAAAAGATGTCACTTTGGCATCAACTTTTTCACCGATAGCAAAACGTTCTGTTTTTTGTTCAGCACGGTCTTTTGCCAAATCTGTACGTTTGATAA
Organism: Alphaproteobacteria bacterium; assembly: GCA_015062385.1. Classification (GTDB taxonomy): domain Bacteria; phylum Pseudomonadota; class Alphaproteobacteria; order CAAHEQ01; family UBA3637; genus RGIG4140. The sequence continues at coordinate 59,135 of SUUT01000005.1, forward strand.
AGCCTTTAATGCCGTTTACATCAACTTCAATACCGCCTTCTTCAATAGCGGAAACAACACCTGTGACGATTTCGCCTTTTTTGATGTTTTCGCTGGCAACAGCTAACGGATCATCCGTTAATTGTTTAATGCCCAAAGAAATGCGTTCTTTTTCAACATCGATGTCCAAGATTTTAGCTTTGACAACCATACCTTTTTTATAATCTTTAATGGCTTCTTCGCTTGTTTTTTCCCAAGACAAATCAGATGTATGAATCATACCGTCAATGTCATCATTCAAAGCAACAAAAATACCAAATTCAATCATATTTTTGATTTCGCCTTCAATAACATCACCGACTGTATGTGTATCAGCAAAAGCTTTCCACGGATTTTCCTGAATTTGTTTCATACCCAAAGAAATGCGGCGTTTGGATTCATCAACATCCAAAATAACCCCTTCAACTTCTTGTGTTAAAGAAACGATTTTGCTTGGATGAACGTTCTTTTTCGTCCAGCTCATTTCAGAAACATGGATTAAACCTTCAACACCGGATGCCAATTCAACAAATGCACCATAATCTGTGATATTGCTGATTTTTCCTTTGAATGTTGAACCCAATGGGAAACGTTCGTTCACACCAACCCATGGATCGTTTTCTAATTGTTTCATACCCAAAGAAATACGACCGGTGTCTGTGTTGAACTTAATAATTTGAACTTTAACTGTTTGACCGACTGTCAAAACTTCTGCCGGATTTGTAATGCGTTTCCAAGAAATATCTGTCACGTGTAATAAACCGTCAATACCACCTAAATCAACAAATGCACCGTAATCTGTGATATTTTTGACTGTTCCTTCAACAACTTGACCTTCAGACATACTCTTAATAATTTCAGAACGTTGTTCTGCTCGTGTTTCTTCCAAAACAGCACGACGGGAAACAACAATGTTACCACGCATACGGTCCATTTTTAACAAAGCAAATGGTTGAGCAACACCCATTAACGGTGTGACGTCCCGAATCGGACGAACATCAATTTGACTACCCGGTAAGAAAGCCGTTGCCCCGTTCAAATCAACGGTGAAACCACCTTTTACACGACCATAAATTGTACCAATAACGTGTTCGCCTGTTGCTAATGCTTTTTCTAAATCGCCCCAAGCTTCTTCACGGCGGGCTTTTTCACGAGATAAAACAACATTACCGTTTTTATCTTCATACCGTTCAACATAAACATCAACATCATCGCCTATATTTAATGTTTGAACACCAAATTCTGAAACCGGAATGCGACCTTCTGATTTTAAACCGACATCAACAATAACTGTTTCATCATCAAAACCAACAATTTTACCGGAAATAACTTTGCCCTGTGAAGAGCCTTTTCCCATAAATTCATCTAACAGAGCGCCGAAATCTTCAGCCGGTGTTTGGTTTTCTACTGTACTCATATATAATCCTTAAAAAAAATTTTTAGTTGGCCACCGAAAAAACAACACTGTCTTTTCAGGGACTTATTTAATCCGCTCATTTATATAACGAATGACTTGAGCGTACACATCATCCGCCGTCAAATCAGATGTATCCAAAATCAACGCATCATCAGCCGGCTTTAATGGAGATGTTGTTCTCTCCCTATCCCGCTTATCCCGTGATTGAATATCCGATAAAACATCTTCATATATAACACATAATCCTTTTAATTGCAACTCTTTAAATCGTCTTTCTGCACGAATTTCCGGTCGAGCCGTTAAAAATAACTTCACAGGGGCTTCCGGACACACAACCGTGCCAATATCCCGACCATCTAAAATAGCCCCTTTTGCCGGTGTTCCATCCGCCAATACGGGATTTTCAGCGAATCGCCGTTGGAAATCAAACAGCACTCGTCTGACTGCCGGCATTGCCGCTACAAAAGAAGCCCCTCGACCATATTCTTCCGTGCGAATCGCCGATTCGCTCTGCAAGGCCATCATTTTAGCTCCGGACAACCCTTTTGCCACCAAAACGGCTGTTGATTCATCATGAATATTACCCCCATTATTTATCACTTCATATGCAATACCTCGATATAATGCACCGGTATCTAAATAAGAAAAATCAAGAGCTTGTGCCAATCTTTTCCCCAACGTTCCTTTGCCGGTTGCGGAACTTCCGTCTATTGCGATTATGTTCATTGTAAAATTTTTCCCTATTTTTATAAAATTTTTATTGACAAATTTACCATAACATGTAAAAGGCACAAATAACAAGTTTTTTTTTAACAAACGGAGGATACAATGGCAAAACCAGAATGGGGTACAAAACGTAAGTGTTTAAAGTGTGGGACTTTTTTCTATGATATGAATAAAGAAACTTTTTCATGCCCAAAATGTAAAGACACACATACAAAAATGTCTTTTGACGAAGAAAAAACAAAACAACTGTTAAAAATGGCGAAGAAAAATTCCGCACGTATTGAAGATGAAAACATTGATGAAGAAACACTTTTGCAAATGACGGAAGATGTTCCTTTGTCAGACGAAGATTTAGGACCGGACGAATTGGAAATTTTAGATGACGATTCGGAATTAACTGACACGGATGAAGCCGATTTCTCCAATATGCGTCGTTTTACGGAAAGTGACGAAGAAAATCATGCTCGAGAATAATTTTTTTCTTGATTTGTATCAAACTGAAAATTTTCATTCCTTAAAAGGGCAATTACTTATTGCTATGCCTTATGCAAAAAATTTAGATTACGATCAAGCAGTTATGTACATTTATGAGCATTCCATTTACGGTGCTCGTGGGATTATTATCAATTATCCGGCGGCAATAACATATTCCGACTTATTAGATGAAATGCACATTGAACACATGTTGTATAAACACAATCAAGAACCAATATTAATGGATGGCGGTCCGGACAAACAAGGGAACGGATTTGTTTTGCATTCATTGGATTTTTCGGTAAGCTCCACAAAAAAAATAGATTATAATCTCGGGATAACGGAATCGGATGACATTTTACCGGAAATCATTTGGAAGAAAAAGCCTAAACATAAGATTATATCATTGGGTCATTTTATTTGGGAAAGCGGAGAATTGGAAAAAGAAATTGCCGATAATCTGTGGATAAATTTACCGGCAGATTCTGAAATAATGTTTAACACACCCTATAAAAAACGATGGGAAGTCAGTATGAACAAACTGGGGTTAAAATCTAAATTCATCTCTATGGAATATGGACAAGCATAAAATGATTGTCTTTTTTGATATTCATAATCCTCTCATTTCAAAGCACACTTATATGATAATTGAAAGAAGGAATTTTGCCTTATTTTAGTATTAATATTCTCTTTATTTTCTCATTCGACTTCTGTATTTAGTTATAAATTTTTATTCTGAATATGTCAGCAAATAAATTCTAAAAATAAAATCAGGCGGATAAAAACGGAGGGTATTGAAACAATACCCTCTTTAATAAAAAAACAATCAAATCTGATTATCGCCCATCCCGTCCACCGGTGTGTGTCGGTATGTTTTGAGCAGATGCTATTTTTTCACACTCTGCACGCCGATTTAAAGTTTCCATTGCTTCATCTTTTGTTTGACAAGCTAATGCATATAATTTCGGAGAAGCCCCTTTAACGGCATCAACCATTAACTGTCGGGATGCCAAATATTCTTTATGACGTTCAACAGACCATTTCGGTGTCGGATCATCTCTTGTTTGTTGATAGTTAATAATTTTTTCGGCCAATAAAATTTGTTGTGCCTGAACAGATAATCCGGCAGCCCATTCGGCTTTAATTCCCCATTGTTGCATTTTGGTTAAATGTTCAGGTTCATCCGGTTCCGTCATCAACTCCCCGACAACTCGTGCAACTTTTACACCAAACATTTTTTCAACCTCCGCCAAAGACATTGGCTTTTGTCCGTTTTCCGCATCAATACGTTTCAACTCATGACATTTATTCAAGTAAGCTGCCGCCAATAAAATATTTCTGTCTTCTCCACTTAACTCTGTATTTTTACGTAAAAGTTCGGCTGTTTTTTGTAATTGTGCAATCATTGTTGAACTTTTGCCGAATTTAACATTCCCATGTAATTGATTCGCAACATGATATGCTTTATTTTCCAATGGGGTCATATTTCCTCCTTTATTTAAATTTTAAACCCAATATATTCATAATATACCCGCTTTTATTTATTGTCAACATTTTTTGAAAAATATTTTCATCATACAATAATTACCATTCTGTTTAATATAATTTCCTTTTAATAATCTTGTACCACGACACAGGAGCTTGTGACGAATAGGGCAAAGTATTTGTGCCACATTTCCCCGAGAATCTGAAACAAGTTCAGATTGACGATAGGTGTAAAAAACAGATTTATATCATAAAAAAATATGCTCTCTTTCGGATAACACCTCTTGCATTCAATAAAAATATATGTTAATCTAATAAAGAATCGGATTTATCTCTACTTGTCCCGATTCGAAGTGTTCATATCAACACTTTAAAAGCGGACTAAAAGGAGCAAATAATTTTTTTACCCGTTATCAGGGAATATTAAAATTTTATTTTTTCTTCATGTCCTTTCAAATACAAGTAAAAACAATAAAAATGAAAGGAACAAAAAATGTTAAAAACAGCAGAATTCGTCTCTCTCGGACATCCGGATAAAACCGCCGATTTTATAACCTGTGTTTTATTGGATACGCTTTTATTACAAGACAAAAATTTAAAATATGCCGTAGAAGTTATGATAAAAGACAATACGGTTGTGTTAGGCGGAGAAATCAGCGGAAACATTCGTACTGACAATTTAACGGAAATTGTCAAAAAAGCCCTTCGAACAATCGGTTATGATGAAAGATATGCCTCTTTATGGGGGGATAAAGCCATTAACATTCACAAAATTAACGTGATTAATTTAATCGGTGTTCAATCGGGGGAAATTTTACAAGGCGTCAATCAAAACGGTTGGGGAGACCAAGGTGTTTTTGCCGGATATGCCTGTCAAGGACCGGACAATATGCCATTAGAATTAACGCTTGCCCGTCACTTAAACACCGCCTTATATGAAACAGCAAAAAAATCAGACACATTAGGATTAGATATTAAAACACAAATCACATTAGACGAAACGGGACATATTCATACAGCGATTGTTGCTATTCCGATGCTGGAAAAAACCGATTTAACGGATTTTATTATTCAAACACTCGGACAAAAACCGGATAAATTAATTATCAATGGAACAGGGGCTTACACGGTTCACTCATCTATTGCCGATTGTGGCATTACGGGGCGAAAATTAGCTTGTGATTTTTATTCGCTTGCCTGCCCTGTCGGAGGAGGCAGTCCTTGGACAAAAGATGCTTCCAAAGCAGATTTAACACTTAATTTATATGCCCGAAAACTCGCTTGCCAACACTTAAAAGACAATGATGAATGTTTTGTTTATTTATCATCCTGTATCGGACAGGCCGAACTACCGAGTGCGGTTATCAAAACAATCAAAAACGGAATAACGGAAACCCAAACAATCAATATTGATTTAATTCCAAGTGAAATTATTCGTTTTGTCGGATTAGATAAACCGATTTTTGCTCATCTGTGTCAAAACGGATTATTGGTGTAAAAATATACAAACAACAAATAATCGGACAGTAAACTGTCCGATTATTTTGTATCAAGCCTATACGGTATATAACGGAACATATTTCCCTTTATTTTAACATACCATCAGGAACAGGACCATATTGATTTTTTTCCAAATCACTCTTAATAAAAATCACAATAATCGGCACAATCATAAAAACACCGACAACAACATAAACGAGCCCTGGAAATACATAATCAAAAATAAGAGGAGTTGAAACAAGAGCAAATAAAACCAAATACGGAATAGAAATCCACCATGCCGAAAAACCGACATCATGAATACGCCGAACAAATACGGCAAAATCAGGAATTAGAAACAGAAATGAAAGAACTGTCGTCAACACACTAACAATAGATTCACTTAAACCCATTAAACTCAAAACAAAAACGATGCCAAAAACAATTAACAACCGAAATAACAAATATCCAAAAAACTCTTTTCTACGAGCCCGTCCTTCAAAACAGAAATATTTTTGAGTAATACATTCCATGAAATACATCCATAAAGATTTTTCTACATAGTTTTCCGTTCTGTCTAAAACACCTTGTTTTTGCATAATACCCTCCTGTATTTTTTAATATTTATTTCACCAACAAAACAATAACCCTCAAACGGGAATTTTAACCCATTTCTTTAAAGTTAAATTATAACACTCTCCGAATTAAATCAATCAAAATTTTAACATTCAGGAAAACCGTTGTTTTTTTCAGATAGAATATCTGTTTATACAAACACACAACCTATTGAAAAAAAGAGGAGAAATAACAAATATAGGGAAACCCTATGAAAAAGCACTACTGTATGACAAAACACCTACTCCGATTGAGTCCCCTTTGTGAGGGTATCATCTGTTTGGTAGCATATTCTCTATACTGTGCAACATCTACGGCGATTCTGGTTGAGTTGCTTTTGTGAAAATACATTCTTTGTTATAAAGCAAATTTTACATTACAGTAAACAACAAATAACCTGTATAATACCATAAAGCACCCGATGTACAAGCAGACGAAAAAAATCCTGTTTGCCACCAAATTCACAAAATTATCAGGCTGAACAACCTTTAAATAAATAAACACCACCGATACAAACCGATGGTGTTTTATTCTTTAAATGCCAATTATTGCAGATTATTCATCCGCAGCAACTTGCATTTTGACAATAATATCCGGATTGGATACTTTTCCGTTATTGGCACTTGTACCGGCTTTTAAAGAATCAATGGCTTCCATACCGGAAACAACCTGTCCGAAAACCGTATATTGTCCATCCAAAAATCCAGCATCATCAAAACAAATAAAGAATTGACTGTCTGCACTGTTCACATCCTGAGCCCGTGCCATAGAAACAGTCCCACGTCCGTGATGTTTGTTGTTAAATTCCTGTTTCAATTTTTGACCGGATCCGCCCATACCTGTTCCCGTCGGATCACCTGTTTGTGCCATAAAACCGGGGATAACACGGTGGAATTTAACCCCGTTATAAAACCCTTTGCGTGTTAATTCTTTAATCCGTTTAACATGATTTGGGGCAACGTCCGGATATAATTCAATAACCGTCCGGCCGTATTCTGTATCTAAATAGAGTGTGTTTTCTTTATCCATTGTTTGTGCTCCTACTTGTGTTGTTAATAAAATTCCCGTTAATAAACCTAAAATCTTTTTCATTATTCCCCCTAAAAAAAAGTTAAAGAGGTATCACTTTTTTGCAACACCTCTTTTGGTTTGTTATATATCGTTTGATTCTGTTTCGGCAACGGTTTCAACTGTCGTTTCGGTTACTATTTCACTTTCAATCGTTTCTGACAGTATCATATCCGTTTTCGGAGCTTCGGCTGTTTCTTCTTCTGCCGGCATATCATCTTCAATATCCGTAATACAGGTTGCGGAAACAACTTTTTCTTCTTTATCCAAACGGAATAAAATAACCCCCATTGTACTACGTCCGGCAATACGAATATCACTGACTTTCATCCGAATGAGTTTTCCGCCATCCGTTACCAACATAATATGGGCATCATCCGGAACCGGCATAGAAGCAACAACATCTGCTTTGCGTTTGCCTTCATCTGTTTTGATGTTAACAACACCGGATGTGCCACGAGCCGTAATCCGATATTCATATGCACTGGACCGTTTACCGTATCCTTTATCCGTAATAGTTAAGATAAATTCTTCATCCTGTGCCATTTTTTCAAATTCTTCCGGCGTTAAAACCGTATTATTCAAACTTTCGGTTTCAATTTCGTCCCCGTCAACAGCCTGACCGGCCAACCGACGACGAGCCGCTGATTCTTTTAAGTAAGCATCTCGTTTGTCAATATCGGCTTTTGCGTGTTTAACAACTGACATGGAAATAACCGTATCACCATCGGCTAATTTCATCCCCCGAACACCCGTAGATGCCCGAGATTCAAACACACGCAAATCAGCAACTGGGAAACGTACACATTTACCACCGGCAGCCGATAATAAAACATCGTGTTCTTCATTGCAAATCTGCACACCGATTAAGACATCCCCTTCATCCAACTTCATTGCAATTTTACCGTTTGCATTGACATTGTAGAAATCACTCAACCGATTACGACGTACATTACCGGAAGCCGTTGCAAAAACAACTGTTTGATTTTCGCAATCAGCCTCTTGTTCAGGCAAGGTTAAAATGGTTGAAATGGTTTCCCCTTGTTGCAATGGCAACAAGTTAATCAATGCCTTACCTAACGATTGCGGAGAACCTTCCGGCAAGCGATATGTTTTTAATTTATACACAATTCCCCTCGTTGAGAAGAACAATAACGGACTATGTGTACAGGCAACAAATAATTGCGACACCTGATCTTCTTCACGAGTGGACATACCGGCACGCCCTTTACCGCCCCGATGTTGAGCCCGATAAGTGGATAACGGTACCCGTTTGATATAACCGTTATTAGAAACGGTTACAACCATTGTTTCTCTTGGAATTAAATCTTCCATATCTTGTTCAAATTCGGCATCTTCAATCGTTGTTCTGCGACCATCCGGATATTGAGCCTTTAAAATTTCCAATTCTTCACGAATAATAGCATAAATTTTCTCACGAGAAGCCAAGGTTGATAAATATCCCTTAATCAAACCGGCCAACTCACCGACTTCACCATGAACTTTATCCCGTTCCAAACCCGTTAAACGCTGTAATTTTAAATCTAAAATAGCCCGAGCCTGTGCTTCGGATAACATATAACATCCGTCAACAACTTTTCGTCCTGGTTCATCAATCAATTCAATTAAACCGGCAACATCAGATGCATCCCATTTTGTTTCCATTAAACGTGTACGGGCAATGTTAGAATCAGCTGATGTTTTAATCATCTCAATCACATTATCCAAATTGGCAACGGCAATCGCCAAACCGACCAAAACGTGGGCTCTGTCACGGGCTTTGTTTAATTGATATACCGTCCGGCGACGGACAACTTCTTCACGGAATTTAATAAAGGCCGATAAAATACCCTGTAATGTCATCAATTCCGGACGACCGTTGTTCAAAGCCAACATATTCATCCCGAAACTTGTTTGCAACGGTGTATATTTATACAACTGATTTAAAACAACTTCCGGATGTGCATCCCGTTTTAATTCAATAACAACACGCACCCCTTGTCTATCGGATTCATCCCGTAAATCAGAAATCCCTTCAATCACCTTTTCTTTAACCAATTCGGCAATACGCACAATCATTTGTGCTTTGTTAACCTGATATGGAATTTCCGTTACGACAATGGCTGTTTTATCCTTTTTAATTTCTTCAATAGCACAACGCCCCCGCATAATAACGGAACCACGCCCCGTTGTATAAGCCGAACGAGCCCCTCCCCGTCCTAAAATGATACCACCGGTCGGAAAATCAGGGGCAGGAATGTATGCCATTAATTCTTCGGATGTAATATCCGGATTATCAATCATTGCAATACAACCGGAAATAACTTCGGCTAAATTGTGAGGAGGCATATTGGTTGCCATACCAACGGCAATACCGCCCGAACCATTAACCAAAATATTCGGAAAACGTGCCGGCAAAACTTCCGGTTCCTGACAGGTTTCATCATAGTTGGGTCTGAAATCAACCGTATCCTGATCAATATCTTCCAACAACCAGTGAGCCGTTTGAGCCAAACGTGCCTCAGTATAACGCATAGCAGCAGCTTTATCACCGTCCATTGACCCAAAATTTCCCTGCGAGCTGATTAACGGCACACGCATAGAGAATGTTTGAGCCATACGCACCATTGCTTCATAAATCGAACTATCTCCATGTGGATGGTATTTACCCATCACATCCCCGACGATACGGGCTGATTTACGGAACGGTTTATTGTAATCATAGCCATTTTCATTCATTGAAAACAAAATACGCCGATGAACGGGTTTTAAACCGTCACGTACATCCGGCAAGGCACGAGAAACAATAACACTCATTGCATAATCCAAATAGGATTTACGCATTTCTTCTTCAATGGGTGTTGACAATACATCAGACGGTGTTGCATTTATGATATTTTCTTCGCTCATTCCTTTTCTTTCCCAACTATATATTAAACTTATCACTTTACGCAAAAAGCTGTGCCAATAATCGGCACATGCCTTTTATCACACACATTTATTAAAACGGAATTTCATCATCAAATGATTCGGAACTACCACCGGAAAGAGGTGTTGTATCCCAACCGCCACCGTTACTATCAGATGAACCACCCAATGAAGAACTACCGCTTTCTGAATTTCTGTTATCCAAAATAATCAATTCACCACGGAAAGCCCCCAAAACAACTTCTGTTGTAAATTTATCTTGACCGCTTTGGTCTGTAAATTTGCGTGTTTGCAAAGCCCCTTCCACATAAACTTTTGAACCTTTACGTAAAAAACGTTCGGCAAAATCGGCCAAATTTGAGTTAAAAACAACAACCCGATGCCATTCTGTTCGTTCTTGACGTTCACCGGATTTATCTTTCCATGTATCCGATGTCGCAACAGACAAGTTAGCAATTTTTTGACCGGAATTGGTGTGCCGAATTTCCGGATCACGACCTAAATTACCAACCAAAATAACTTTATTCATACTTCCTGCCATAATATAATCCTTTCATAATAACAAAATAACTGAACCTGCTTTTATACAAAAACATTCATTCGTGAGATTAGCCTTTTTTCAAGAAAAGAACAAGCATTTTTTTAACAAAACACCATTTTTTTTCATTTATTTCATATCTGATTAAATCTGCTATATTTTTTTAACGCCTTGTACCATGATACAAGGCGTTTAACGGTTCTAAAATAAATTTTTATCTAATACAAAAACAACCTTTATGTGTTTCCGTATCAAAATAATCCACCTTATATCCGCTTGGACAACTTTTTTCCGTTGCACAATTATATTGACATTTATCACCATAATAACCCATTGGGCAAGCACATTTTAATTGTCCGTCTCGATAAACAACCGATGCTCCGTTTTGACAACCAACCTCATTATTATCATAAGAAATACAACTTCCGACATCATCCCGAACATAACCTGATTTACATTCACATTGACAAGATGATGTTGTACTGCGCTGTTCATTTTCCCCACAAGGCATGCATTCCTCTTCACAAAATTCACCGGCAAATCCACTAGGACATTGGCAGTAATACCGACGGCTCCAATTATCAAACTCCAACACACCGGTACCACAATAATCGTCCGGATATTTATTTTCGCAATTTTCACCATATACACCAAACGGACAAGAACATTCACATACTTTTTTATAAGCATTATAACGTGCTGTTCCTCCATTTTGACATAAATTATCCGGACAGGAATTTTCGCAATTCGGACCATATGTTCCATTATCACAAATACACGTACAGGCCGTTCCGTCATAATATGCCTCTCCATTTGCACAAGAACAAACCCCCGAACAATCATCATTGTAATAAACACGATGTATTCTCATATCAGGATCTTGCGTAGAACAGTTACAGCCACATGAGCCATCCGCTTTCATAACACTAGTTCCCCCGTTTTTACAAGAAGCATTACATTTCTGATCACATTTAGGACCATAATATCCACTCATACATTCGCATTTTTCTTCCCCATCAACATATGTTAAATAACCCGTTAAGTTATAGATAGTTCCATCACTATAAATACCACACGATTTTCGAGGTGTATCCGTAATTTCACAATTTTCACCGGAAAAACCTTCTAAACACATACAATATCCATAACCGATTTTAGTACCGTTTCCACTACATTCTTGTGATTTATCTGTCAATTCACAATTACGACCGTAATATCCTGCTTCACAATCACACCCATTGCCATAACCGTATGATGGATCATTCCGCCATTGTTCCATTCCATATACTCCATGCCCATTACAAATCGTTTTTCCATCTTCCAATTTTAATTCGCAATGTGTTCCATAATATCCGTCTTGACAAGTTTGGCAAACACATTGACCAGCCTCAAAATAAATCGCAGTTGCTTTTCCATTACAATAATTTTCATTATTACATTCTTCCGAAACATTTTTCCGATAGCATTTACCGGTTGAACTTTGACTGTTATATCCTTTTGAGACATCACATTTTTCGCAATAATCACCTTTATACCCCTCTTTACAGATACAGGCAGTTCCATTTATCGTTCCTGCCGGATTACATAAATTCGGATTTTTATCAGTTTCATCATCAGCACTATCATCTTCATCCGAATCAACATATTCCGTTAATGTTCCCGTTAAACCATTATCAATGTAATATACCAATTCTCCACAACTTTCTGCTGTCACTGTTTCTGCTTTAATTTCATACGGCAATTCCCAACCTGTTTTTTGTAATTGCTCACATTCCGGATTCGGCACATTAAATAACGCTATTTCAAAATGATTATCAAAGCCGAGTACTTCATACCCATATCCCATACGAGTAACGGAATTTTCTTCACTAACTAATTCCCCTTCACTTGGCAATGTTTGTTCTTCTGACATCTGTTGCATTTGAACACCGTATGTATTTGCCATAATATTCAGCTCATTGATGGTTTCATTGACCCGATATTTCATCATACCATACTTATAACCCATAATACCACCAACACTCAACACACCGATAATTGCTAACACACCCAGCATTTCCACCATAGAACGCCCTTTTTCCTTTGGACTTGATTGAACGGCTTTTTCACTTGAAATTACTTGTTTTTGATGCTCTTTTTGTATTCTTTGTTTCATAATACACCCCTTTTATAAAATATGAATTATAAAATGAGTGTAATAAAAGGGACCTTTTTTTCCCTATTCAAATTTGAAAAATCAAATTTTTGAGAAACCAGAAGATAACTCTTTTAATTGAATTATTTATTTAAAATCAAGAAAAATTCAAAAAAGTGAAAAAAAGTGTTGCATTTATACGTCCCTTTTTTTGCAAACTCGATAAATATTATTAATATGGATAATCAACCGAATATGGTTCGTATGATAATGTACCGGTTGTACATCCGTCACCGTTTTTAATTCCGGTTATATCTCTGTAAATTGAAATACGTTTTCCATACAATACATAGTTTTGATAACAGGTAATACTTGTGTAAGTTCCCCCATCTAAACTATATTTTACATTACCGTATCCACAACCACGCCAACCACCGGCACATCCAGTTCCCCTATATAATGTAAACTTATATATAATATCTGTTGTCGCCGGTTGATATTCTGTTGTTACATTTTTATTTCCACCATAAATACTATACTCATTTGTCAAAACACTTCCCGAAACATTGTAATATGCATACAATACTGTATCTTCCGTAACAGTGTATGGAAAAGAAACAGCCCCACCATTAGGCGTCACTGCCCAATGTGAAAAAACTAATCCGTTATAACCTGTCGCCGGACTGTTAATTTTATCACCTTGTAACACAATTTGAGTTGAAACGGTATTAACATTTCTAATTGTCACAACGTATTGCGGTAAACATTTGTTTTGTGTTATACTCCAGCCTGTTCCTGCCGAACAAGTTGTACACATTGTACCGTCCCAATACGGTTTTTCACTATTTGCCGCATAACACGTGATACATTGATTATTATCTACATCATAAACAGGGTAATTCGTTGAACAGGCTTCACAAACTTTTGTTGTTTCATTATAGTATGGTTTTTCAGATGGACAAGATTCACAAAAATAACTTTCATTACAAACAGGTATAAGCAATGGACAATGTGTATTTTCAACACATTCTACACAATCCTCATTGTACCAATGTGGTTTATAATCCGGACAACGACATGCATTTTCCGTATCAACCCATTCTTTGGGTGGATAACATCGTTCGCAATTATCTCCAAATTCATATTCGTGACGACAAACACAGCCATATGTCCCGTCTTCTTTTTGACGCCATACTTGTTTATCGGGACACCGTTCTATATCCGGATTGTTCGGGTCATCGTATCTATCTCCTGTGCCACCGGAAACACTTCCTCCGATGATAACGCTGTCAAATGTAAATTGCATATTCATTTCAGCTGTTGTACACACTTCCGGTGTCATACCAATTCGCATAGAATTGAGTATATCACGTCTGTTTTGGAGCTTATCACAAATCGAATCAGATACGTTAAACAAATCCACAATGTATTTCCCGTCACGATGTGTGACCATTGGTGTCGTATCAGCCGGCTTATATCTTGATAACATATTTTCCACAAAACGCCGTACTTCTTTTACATGCGAAGAACGGTTATTTTGTGTTGCCAATAATTTAGCCTTGCCAACAACATCCTGAATTTGCCCAGCTTGATACGATGAATACGCATATTGATAGCCAGCCATTCCGCCGATTGATAAAATCCCGATAATTGCCAAAACCCCAAGAATTTCTATCATAGAACGACCGGTTTCATTAAATTTGATTCGCATTACTTCCCCTTTTATAAAATATGAATTATAAAATGAGTGTAATAAAAGGGACCTTTTTTTCCCGCTTCGAATCGGCAAAATCTGATTTTTACAAAAATGAGAGATTATTGTTTGAGTTGAATTATTTAGTTAAAATCAAAAAAAATGCAAAAAAGTGAAAAAAAGTGTTGCATTTATACGTCCCTTTTATTACAGACAGATAAATTTATTTTGTTTATGTCTCTAAAAAAATAACAATATTCTCTTAAATTATAAAAAAGGACGGAATTTTTCCGTCCTTTCAACTTTAATCAAAATCAACAATTTTTTTATCCATTAAGGAGCTAATTCTAACCATACCTTCCCTGGATTTTTCCAATAGCAACACCCACTGGAAGAATAAGCAAGTAATCCACCATGATCACCGGCATTTAATGTTCCCATTAACTCATTTTGCCAATAATGATTATATCCAACCGATTTAACAATCGTACCGGTAATCCAGTCACACCAACTATTATAATGACTTTCAGACGGCATATTAGTACTATTTACATAAAACCGAAGATCATCATCTACATAACCATCTACATACACTTTATAATTGTAGTTATAGGGGCCAAACTTTGTGACAACCGGAATACACCCCGGTGCCGGTCCCCATGGACAGGAATCAAAGCCCCCATCAGAACGCAAAACAATTGTACAAACATTATTAATAAGTGTTCCACCATCCGGACAACCACATGTATTTGTTGTGGTATCATAATATGGACGTGTATTCGGACAAGCTTCACACATTGTACCATTCCAATATGGCTTTGCACTATTTGCCGTATAACATGTCACACATTTATTTTGTGTTGTGCTCCACACCGGCGTTGCTGTCGGACAAGCCTCACACATTGTACCATTCCAATACGGCTTTGCACTATTTGCCTCGTAACAGGTCACACATTTATTTTGTGTTGTGCTCCACACCGGCGTTGCTGTCGGACAAGTTGTACACGTTGTACCATTCCAATATGGTTTAGATGCATCTAGTGTATAACAAGATAAGCATTTATTTTCTGAAACACTCCAAATTGGTTCAGCTGCCGTACACGTAATACAGTCCCTTCCATTATAATGAGCCTCTCCTGAACAAACGCATGTTTTTTGTTCTTCATTCCATGTAGAAGCACTTGGACAGGTTATACAAGCAGCCCCTGTATCATGTTGTCCGACAGGACATGTACAAACAAGAGCCCCTTCATCCCATATTTGATAAGTTTCGCAAGTAATACAGGAAAATCCATTATAATGCGTTCCTGATGAACAAGTACAACTTTTACCATCCGGTCCGATTTCCCATGGGAAAGGACAATTTAATGGTTTTTTCGGCAAAATACAAAAAGCACCATGTCTAGACGTACTCGGTGTATGGTTTTTCACATAATTAGAGGCATTAAATGCGGCAGAAGAGGAATTACGATAACACATTGTTCTGGAACAATCATCCGTTGCCGTATTAATCCATAAAACACTTGGGGCTGATTTCATATTCTTCTTTAAAAACGGAATCAACCCCGCACTGCCACAGGTAATATCAACCGTTCCTTTTTCAACGGCTTTTTCAACGGTTGATTTCGTACAATCAAAATCCGTAATACGAACCATTCGAATACCACTGGTACCGTGATTTCCCAAAGACCGACAGAAATTTTCAGCCGCTGACCAAGAATAATATGTTTTATCGGTTGAATAATACCAAACATTACCATCCGAATCCTCAAACGAAGTATATGATAATTTTTTACAGGTCGGATTTAAACATTCTCCACATTCCGATTTAACATCACATACACAGAATAAATCATCTTCTTCCCCGACACAATCTTCATTCCGATAGCATTCTACACAAATTTTTTGTTCGGAATCATAATATGGCTTCTTAATGGGGCAACATACTCCATCATCCACCTCCGTTTCTCCTTCCGGACAAACACACGTTTCCATGTTTTCATTCCAAATTTGATTAGCCGGACAAACAACACAATCCCACCCGATGTCATGTGTACCGCTCGGGCAAACACAACTCGTTCCATCATCCGATACAACATATGGAGACATACAATCTTTTTTGCCATCATTATCCAAATCCGTCGGATTTGTAATAATATTTTTTTCACCTAAATTAAAAATAACATCCGTTGTTTCGGAACATGTTTCCGGCAACATACCAATATCCATTTGTGCAAAATATTCTCGTCTATTTTGTAATTTTTCACAGATGGGTTCACTAACCTGATAAAGCGTTACCAAATATGATTTTTCCGGTCGTGTTACCATTCTAATCGTTTGCCCCCCTTCCTCTGCCGAAGAACGGTACCGCTTTAAAGAACCTTCAACAAACTGATTCAACTCCGTCAATCGACTTTTTCGATTATTTTTAGATGCAAGCACCTTTGTTTTGGCAATAACATCTTGAATAACACCGGCCTCATAAGAAGCATGGGCATACTCATAACCCCACATTCCTCCAATAGACAAAAGCCCGATAAGAGTCAATACACCAAGAATTTCTATCATAGAACGACCGGTTTCATTAAATTTGATTCGCATTACTTCCCCTTTTATAAAATATTAGTTATAAAATGAGTGTAATAAAAGGGACCTTTTTTTCCCGCTTCGAATCGGCAAAATCTGATTTTTACAAAAATGAGAGATTATTGTTTGAGTTGAATTATTTAGTTAAAATCAAAAAAAATCCCAAAATGTGAAAAAAAGTGTTGCATTTATACGTCCCTTTTTTTACATCAAGCGTATATTTCACTGTTAACAATTCAACTTTAAAGTTTAATCTTTTTCCTCTATACTGTTTATGTTTTCCGCTTCTTCTTCCGTGTTTTCAGGCATTTCATCCTCAAACAACATACAACTTCCGTTGACAGGATTTTCTTCATATCCATCTTTGCATTCACATTTGTTTGTTATCATATTAAATATTTTATCTGAATCAACACAAATACTGCATGTTAACCCATCTTCATCCGTTGTTCTGTCTGCCGGACAAGCCAAACACCGATTTTGCTGACTGCTCGGATAATAGCCCTTATCACATTTAACACATTTACCGTCTTTTGTAATTTTGTTTCTCGGACAGGATTCACAACCTGTACGGGATGAATTAGGGACTTGCCCCGCTGGGCATGAAACACAGCCTGTTGATGTCGGATACGTTGATACTGAACAACAGATGCCTGTTTTATCTCCACTAGCACATTCACAAGCAGAAGTTATTTCAACACCGATAGAACATTTTGGTGGGGTAAGCGTTGATAAAACACAACCATATTTATAAGAACAAGCTCCGGTTTCTGTTTGTAATGCACGTCCGCTTGATTGAATGGTATGACATGAATCCGGTGTTTTTTTCAACCACGTTTCATAGTTGAAATTTTCTGAACCATCCGTCCATGGTTCTTTTCCGTTACAGGTTGGTCCTCGACAAGTGGTTCCATTAAATGTCCAAGAATTGATACCGCAAGGATCACATTTCCCATTACGTTCATAATAACCGGCAGGACATGTTGAAATACATTTTTTATTTTGCCAAGTTCTAAAAAAGCGACAACCACACCATCCCCACGGTGTTCCTCTGTAATTTGTATTCCATTGACCTGTTTTATAACAATGATCAGAGCATTTAAATTTTCCATCGCTTCCTTTAATTAACACATCATTAACAGCACAAGCAGCATTTGTAGAAGGATTGAAAATTTTTTGTACGGCAGATCCATCAAATGACTTTATACCACAATACCAAACACGTGGATTTTCAGCATCTGTATAAATTACGGAATTAAAATCTGTGATTTCACCACCTATCATGGTTGATTTCCTTTTTTCTACCCATGCTTCATCCACCGGATCACATTTAACACATTTCCCTTGGGCAGAGTAATAATTCTTTGATTCATCACACACGCACGTTTGTACCCCTCCGACCATTTCCGATTCGGCTTTATATCCTGCCCCTGTATCACATAAACAATTCCCTGTCGTGCGATTTCTCAATCCCGTAAATCCCGTATCACTCGGACAAGATATGACACATTCGTTTATCCCATCTCCGTCTTCATCAACATTATCTTTTCCGTCCGGACATTCGCACGTTTCAGGATTTGCTTCTGCCGGCGTATTAACGGGACACTTACAACTCGGTTCCGAATCCCCCTCATCTTGTCGCCATTCTTTCCGTCCTGAACAAACACACCGTCCGTCTGCCAATATTAATCCTTTGGTTTTATCACAATCTGTTTCATCACATTGTCGACACACTTGTTCCGTATCATCACAACAAAAACCCGTGCCACTGTATTGACAATCCGTATCGGCTATACATTTACAGACACCATATTCCCATATTGGTTTATCTGCCGGACATTGACAACTCTGATTGCCTTGATTCCAACTGCGAGGCGGTTCACATCGGGTACAATCTTCTCCATATTCATAATCATGCCGACAAACACAACCATATGTTCCGTCTTCCTTTTGTCGCCAGACTTGTTTATCCGGACATCGTCCTATATCCGGATTGTTCGGGTCATCATATCCGCTTTCCGCTCCCCCAGAACCGCTTCCCCCGATGACAATACTGTCAAACGTAAATTGCATACTCATTTCAGCTGTTGTACACGCTTCCGGTGTCATACCAATTCGCATAGAATTGAATATATCCCGTCTGTTTTGGAGTTTTTCACAAACCGAATCAGATACGTTAAATAAATCGACAATATATTTCCCGTCACGGTGTGTAACCATTGGTGTCGTATCAGCCGGTTTATATTTGGATAACATATTTTCCACAAAACGCCGTACTTCTTTTACATGCGAAGAACGATTATTTTGTGCCGCCAATAATTTAGCCTTGCCGATAACATCCTGAATCTGCCCCGCTTGATACGATGAATACGCATATTGATAACCCGCCATTCCGCCAATTGATAGAATCCCGATAATTGCCAAAACTCCTAGGATTTCTACCATACTCCGTCCGTGTTCATTCAGTTTGATTCGCATAATCTTCTCCTCACATCATAAAGTTGCATTTATAAAGTGAGTGTAATAAAAGGGACCTTTTTTTCCCTATGCGAATCGGAAAAATCGGTTTCTAAAAAAAATGAAAGATTATTGTTTTTATTGAATTGGTTAGTTAAAATCAAAAAAAATACCAAAATGTGAAAAAAAGTGTTGCATTTATACGTCCCTTTTATTACAGATAGAGGCTTTTATACAATTATTATATTTATTGTCATCATCTTTTTGCACTTACCGTCACGTTGAACTTGTTTTAACATCTCGGGAAGAAGTAGCACAAATATTTTGCCGTTTCGTAACGAGACTTTGGGTCAAACCCAGAGTTGTTGACGAAAAAGATAAAAAGGGGTACAAGGTAACGGTGGGAATAAAAAGGACTTGTAAAATATATATCTTTTTTTCCTAAAACTGGGTTGATGATGAAAAAGATAAAAAGAGGTCCGTTCGGGGTAGCATTTTCACTATCCATCGTCATGCTGAACTCGTTTCAGCTTTTGGTGGAAAGGTGGCACGGATGATGTGCCATTATCATGACGAAACTCCGAATCAAGTCCGTGGTGACAAAAAATGTTAAAACATCTCCTAAAAGACGATAAATCTTTACACTTGCCGTCAATCTAAACTTGTTTCAATCAACCCTCTAAAAAAAAGGGTTATTTACAACAAATTGTGTTCAACTGAATTACAAATACTAACAAAAAAATCCCGAAAAACTTTTAAATGTCTTTCGGGATTATTATAACTTTCACGGGTTTTACATATCTCGTTCTTCTCGTGTAATTGTTCGCATAAAATGACGGGATTTTAAAGAACCTGCCACTTTATCGGCAAACGAAACAGCATCATCTAAATTTTCCGGAATACTTGCAGTAAATCTTCCTTCCGCATATAAATTCGGAATCATTTTAATCCCCGGAACATTTTCTGCACCGTTTTGAATTGTATATGGATTTGCTGCTCCGGCCTTGAAAAACTTTTGATACACTTTAACAGATTCTTCCGGTAATCTTTCAACATGATAACCGGCATACAATGCAAATGCTGCATCTAGCGTTGCCTGTTTAAGTTGTGAGGAACCTAACCATGCATCTAAAACATCCGGTCGATGCAAAGCAACAGTGACCAATGCCGTACTATTCAATTCCTTTTTAGATAAATGTTCAATAACTTCTTTTGCTTCTTTTCCTGTTTTATCGCTTAACAAGCCTTTTGTTGCTCCATTACCAAACAATTTTTTGTTAACTAATTCACCGATTTTAACCTCTTCTTGACCGAAATGGGCATTACTCATAAAAAACTCCTTTCTCATACAATTTTATTTTTTTAACCATACCATTATTTTTTTGTTTTGTCAATAATTCTCCTTGAAAAAATATTTTTTATTTCATTAAAAACCTGTTGATAATAACCATTTTTCAAGCGTTCCCGATATGCACACAAATTTTTAATCGTTATGACCTTACTTTCCGTTAATGATGCAACAAAAACAGGCTTGCCATCTAATAAATCATCCATATCAGCCATTTGCAATTCAAAAATAGCACTAACCTCCCCTTGTTGACAAACAAAATCCGTCAATTCTTTTCGAACAGGAACAAAATGGATATGACAAAATTCATTATTAATATAATCTGGCAACTGAACTTGATTTTTGTAAATACCCCAATAAAGAATATCCTCTTGCATTAATGAAAGCCCCAATTCCTCTTGAAGCTCCCGCAATCCGTCCAAACGGCTTTCTCCGGCACTTAAATGCCCTGATGCAGTTGCATCAAATGTATTTGGACCGACTCGATTTTGAGACCCTCTTAATTGAAAAAACAC
The DNA here is from genome assembly GCA_015062385.1 of Alphaproteobacteria bacterium. Lineage (GTDB taxonomy): Bacteria > Pseudomonadota > Alphaproteobacteria > CAAHEQ01 > UBA3637 > RGIG4140. The sequence goes on from SUUT01000005.1 coordinate 80,616, forward strand.
AACCTCACGCTCCACATCCAACAACCAATAAGCAACGGTTTGATGCCATAAACCCAACCGATGAACTTCATCTATCGTTGCCGTTCCGTTTGGTGTGAAATTTTCATAAAAAACATCTATTCTTTCCATAATTCCTACTCTCTATACTGCTTATCCGATATTCTTAATACTGTTCCTCTTTTTTTTAGCATCCGTTCTTTTGCACACACAAAGGCATCTTTCCCCTGTACCACTATATCGGGCAAAAAACCATTACCCTCAACATTTTCTGTTTCATATATCCAATAAATTGTACCCAATGTCAACAAATATCCGCTTGGCAAGCAAATTTTTGTTGTTCGGCCATATTGACACATTCCGCAAGTATTTTCTCCTATTGTCACACTATGTGTTAAATATTTTGACTGATACACAATTGCTTCTGCCGCTGACCCTGTTAATCTATCGGTTAAAATACAAATCGGCATTGAACTGTTATTATATTTTTGAACATTATAATTATCAACAACGATACATCCGCTAACTTCCCGAGACATTTTTCGTCGTAAAATTTCCAATTCGGAAAAATATGCTTCCCGTTCTATCGGATCTTCAAAAGACTCCCCTTTTTGCTTTTGCAGAAAAAAAGCTTCCGGTGTATTACGAATAAAACTTTTTTGAGCAGATGGCAACCAACCATTTTTAATACCGCCTAAAAAACACAACAATTCCGAAAGTGGTCCTGCCTCGCCACCCCGATTCCCTCTTAAATCAATAATTATCGACTTCCAATTTTGAACATTTTGATAAAAGACACGCTGAAATTCTGCCCAAGCAGACGAATCCCGAGATAATGATGAAACACCCAAAATCCCAATATCTTTCATTTGCATAATTGTTATTGGCTTATTGACATTATTAGATACACACCCCCGAAACAAATCCACCAACTGATGCTTTTCCCGTTCAGAAGTATAAAAAGCAGAATTTATACCGACACTTGTTTCAGGTATTCGGTTAATACATTGAGGTATAGATTTAATTTCATCAGGTGATAACAACATTCCGTTATTTGGCGGTGCAACATAACAATGACCATCCGGTATCGTTTTTAAGACAATCTGAAACAATTCCCGATGAAGTTCCTGCATATCAGAAATCGCATCAGCTGTTCTATACAAATTAACTACTTGCTGACGAAAAGCAATTTTTAATTCTTCCGAAAAAAAAATCCACCCGACATGTCCGCTTACCATCCAACGAGCAAATGCCGAAATATTTAATTTAACATCTTCCGAAACAGATTCATGTAAATGAAAACGAATCAATTCATCCATAGTCAGTTGATTAACAATATAATCAAACCAGTATTGCATCTCTTTTTGTTTTTGAATATTCTGTTTCATCAATCACCATTTTTTTATTAATTATATTTTTTATTAATTATAATAGATAATTAACATTTTGACAAACATCCTTCCATCATAATGTACAATCGAAACAACATCATTTAATTGTGCTTTCCGAACAAGTAAAACCATGGCTCTCTCCTACTTATCTATGGGGAAATTTTACATTTTCCATAAATAAAGCCGTTGTTATTATTTCATTGTTTTTTGTATCAATCCGCTGTGGAGAACAAATTGATACCGATTGATTGCTTTTATTTTGAATGGATTCGTTATATTCCCCACTATCCGGATAAATAACCGTCATCGGAACAACATCTCTTTCCGAACGATATTGCCGATATTCATTCAACCGGCAATCGGGTACTAAATGAGGTGGGGTACTTTCATAGTGATACATTTTTCCTCCTTTATTTTGTCAATTTTATTTGTACATCATTTATTTTTCTCTGTCAAGCAATGAAAATTTTAATATATCAATTAAATTTATTGCTATTCTTTTCGGTATGGTGTATATTTTCCATATATCATACCCAAAAGGAAATAACCATGAATCTTATCCGTTTATTTCTTCCGATACTCTGTTATGGCATCATTCAGACAGCAACAGCCAAACAATCAGATGATTGTGCTTATCTTTTTATGGGAAAATGCCATTCTTGCAATACGCCCGTTTCCATTACAGTCGGTTCCGAAAAAGAATGTACCGATATTTGCCCAAATCGAGTTATCAACTATTACGGGTCCGGAACAGGAATCAACTATAACATCAACTGCGTTTTACCCGCCTGTCCCGATTCTCATCCGTTAACTGATAACTATGGGGGTTGTTACGCTTGTGATGATGATAACGCCGAACCGTTTTTTAAAAATTGCAGTGCTTGCCCCAACCGATATGAAAAACAAGGGCGATGTCGGTTTAAAGATGAACGGCCGCTCAAATATGAAAGTATAAAAACGGTTCCACCTCAAAAATGCCCGATTGACAAGCCATTGCAAGAATGGACAAACACTTGTTTTTCATGCAATACACCTCATCCTATACAAATATCCAGTTCGTTCTATGATGACCAAAAAACACTTTTGGAATCAGTCTGTCCCAACAGAACAATTATTGCTGATGCCGGCGGAAATCCGACAAGCATTCTGAATTGCCCACCGGAACGACCACTGATGGGTGCAAACGGTAATTGTCACTCCTGCAACACCGAACTTGTTGTTGATACACGATATAATCCTGATTTTTGTCATCGGTTTTGCCCCAACCAACGCCATACAAATTTAAATGGAACGGCATGCCTTAAAAATTAGCAGATTGACTTGAAAATAAAAACAAAAATACCCAATATATTCTTCCCAATAAAAATGAGGAAGAAAAAAATGAAGCAATCCGTCAAAAATATGACACTGTTAATCAAAGAACATCATCGTCTGTTAAAAAATTATCAAAAGATTATTCATTCGCAAAATAAAATAGTCGGACAAACAAAAAAACTACAAACACAAGTCCAAAAAATCTCTCAAAAAACAAAACCATATCCAAATGATTTTTACTTTTAATCAATTCTTACAATATGGGGGGAGCATGTTTTCTTTACACATTGCTTGTCTTTTTTAGAATTTTACATTTTATCAAAACATTTAAAATCTGTTTATACATTCAACAATACACTGGATTAACGATTGATTCAAAAACTTCTTATTTATAAAAATACAAAAGCCTTACTCAACAGTAAGGCTTTTTTTGGTGCCCAGAAGAGGACTCGAACCTCCACACCGATTAAAGTACCAGCACCTGAAGCTGACGCGTCTACCAATTTCGCCATCTGGGCAACGAAAGTTTCTATTATTATATAAAAGGTGAATTTAAATGTCAATATTTATTTTAAAAACAACCCATAAAAGCACTTTTTTCCGATATTTGAAAAAAAACCTTTGTGTTTTATATGAATATGCATTAAAGTAACAAAAAAAAGAAAAGGAGAATATTATGACTGAAAAAAATCAAACACAATCCACCTCAACAGAAACAACCACAACCGAAACACCTGAAAAAATTGTAGATACATCTTGGAAAAGATATCTTTTACCGGCTATTCATCCGCAGGGTTGGCCCATTTTAGGCGTTATGGCAGTTATTTTTACTTTGTTAGGCTTAATTACGGATGATTTAACTTGGTACATCGGTTTCCCGATGCTTGTTTTTTCTTACTATTTCTTCCGAAATCCGACACGTGAAACACCGCAAACGCCCAATTTGATTATTGCTCCGGCAGACGGTATTGTCAGTAATATTAAATATGTTGTTCCACCGAAAGAATTATCTTTGGGAGATGAACCATTATTGCGTATCAGTATTTTTATGAGCGTATTCAGCGTTCATGTTAATCGGGCTCCGGTCAGTGGAACGGTTGATGCTTTAAATTATCGTCCGGGAAAATTTGTCAGTGTTGCCGATAAAGACAGTGAAGATAATGAACGTCAGGAGATTTGTATGGTTGCTGATAATGGTCAACGAATCGGATTTATTCAAATTGCCGGATTAGTTGCTCGCCGAATTTATTGTCCGTTAAAAGTTGGTGATAAATTAAAAGCCGGCGAAATCTTCGGAATGATTCGCTTCGGTAGTCGATTAGATGTCTTTTTACCAAAAGGCGTTGAACCAAAAGTTTTATTGGGACAGGTTTCCGTTGCCGGTGAAACAATTTTAGCCGATATGAATGAATTAAAAAAATAAGGATATTTTATGACTGAAAAAGAAATTAATTTACGCCCCTTACTGCCTAACAGTGTCACAATGGCCGCATTGGCATTTGGTGTTTCATCCATTAATATGTCTTTTTGGGGTAATTGGCATTTAGCTGTTATTTTTATTGCATTAGCCGCCGTATTTGACTTTTTAGACGGCAAAGTTGCCCGTATGCTGAATGTATCTTCCAAATTTGGGGCGGAATTAGATTCTTTATCCGATTTTGTCAGCTTTGGTGTTGCCCCTGCCTTTCTAATGTATTTATGGACAATGGATGCCTCTACCCGCATCAGTGTTTTGCAAAATCAAGCCGGACGTGCTGATGCGATTGGTATTTATTGGGCATTAGTTTTATTTGTTTCTATGTGTTGTGCTGCTCGTTTGGCACGTTTTAACTCATTACTGGATACAGAACAACCACCTTATTGGAAGTACTTTTTTATGGGCGTTCCGGCTCCGGCAGGGGCTTATTTAACCATCTTACCGCTTATTTTTTGGTTAGCAACCGGTTGTGAGTTTTTCAGATGTCCGATTTTTGTCAGCATCTTTCTTATTTTAAGCGGTGTTATGATGGCCAGTAAAATTCCGACATTGTGTTTAAAACATTTACATATTCCGACTGCATATGCCAGTGTTTTATTAATTGTTGCCATGCTTACACTTGCCGGATTAATCGCTTTACCATGGTTAACATTAAGTTTGGTGGGTGTATTTTATTTATTATCCATTCCCGTTTGTATTTTTTACTTTCTTAAATTCAAAAAAAATGCCTAGGAGATAAGAAATGAAGTTATCTATATCTTGCCTGATTATCAGCAGTTTAATAAGCATTTCGGCTGTTGGACAACAAGACCCGTTTAAACAGGTTCCAATGGATGAAATTGTTCAAAATTCATCCGAACAAGCATCAAATACGGAACAGGCGAACACTGATTCGCAAAATTCAACAACGGATGAAACTCCTAAAACAGTTAAATTCGGCGAACGGGAAATTGATTCTCGGGTTATCGCCGAATTAGAAAAAGAATTTGAAAACGATCCGAATTTAAGCCCGTATGAAACGAAGCTGATTTATCGGCAAATTTTAGAAAAACAGGGGAAAACAGTTTCTGATTCGGATTTAATGGATATGGCTCAAAAAATTAAAAACGAACACGCCAAAGCGATTACAGAAATGAGCATTTCAATTTCATCAGAAGGAAAAACAGAAGCTGTCATCGTGTCAACGGATTCAGATACCCGTGACGAGACAACCATTATTGAAACAAATTCATCTGCCGAGCAAAAAACAACAGAAACCACAGAAAAAAATAATATCCCTTCTGTTCGGATTATTCGGTTTAACAAACCAAAACCGGAAGAAAAGAAAGAACCGAAACGTTTGGGTGTTAAAAGTTATAATATAAATCCGGATAATTTTTATTAATGAAAAAAGTCATCAATACGCCTCAATATCAAGCCCCGAGTATTATATTGGTTCGACCACAATTAGCCGAAAACATGGGTATGGTTGCTCGGGCAATGATGAACTGTTGCTTATCGGATCTAAGATTGGTATGTCCTCGTGACAATCACTTATCGGAAAAAGCCATTTCAGCAGCTTCCGGAGCACAGGCTATTTTAGAAGATGCAACCGTTTATTCTTCCTTAAATGAGGCAATAGCCGATAAACAGTTTGTTTTGGCAACAACCGCTCGTCAACGGGATATGACTAAACCGGTTTATGCCCCTCAAAAAGCGATTGATTTAATTTACACGGTGACACAAAAAAATACAAATACAGCCATTTTATTCGGGGCCGAACGAACAGGATTAGAAAACAATGAGCTTATTTGTGCGAATGGAATTATTGAAATTCCGCTAAATCCCAAACACGCCTCTTTAAATTTATCACAAGCCGTCTTATTAGTTGGATATGAATGGTTTCAAAAAGCCCATTTTCAGGAAAACACACATTACGAAACAGGTGGTTCAGCATTAGCCACAAAACAAGAAGTTGATACTTTTTTAACCCATTTGGAAAGCAAACTGAAAGAACGGGGATATTTTCGCTTTAAGGATAAAGAAGAAAGAATGCGACACAACTTACGCAATATATTTACCCGTATGCCGTTAAGTCATTCAGAAATAAAAACACTCTACGGTGTTGTAACCGATCTTATTCGGATACCGAACAAGGACTAAAAAGATTTTAGAAACTTCTATTTTACAGAAAAGAAGTCTTTATAAATGAAAAAAGATGATAAAGTATTGTTATCTGTCAAAAACAAGAAATACTTGATGTTTTTAACATAAACTTTCGTTAAAAACAAATAGGTTAGGAAACATTCGTTACAACACTGTCTGCCTCTCAATATGATCGTTCGGTATTAAGTTCTCCGTATATTTACATGCGACATCCTTTTTAAACGACATATTTATCAGAGTTCAGCCACACAAGCAAACCCATTCCAATATGGCTTTGTCGAATCCGCCGTTTCACAAGAAGCACAAGTTGTTAAATTACCCGATAAAACCGGTGTCGGAGCTATGCATTGTGTGACCGTTGATGTACATGATGTACCATTCGGACAACCGCAACCGATTGCACCGATAATTTGTCCGATGTTACTGATTGTTTGGCAATAGTAAACATTTGTCGCTATTATCGTTCCGGATTCGCTATTAGAAAGACCATATTTATTATAAAGACCTGGACTAGCACCTGAACTGCTCCCTGTAACATCGTCAATCGCCTCTATCATGCCAAAATTAAAAATACCATAACTATCCCCCGTACCTGTCACACTTTTTGCCCTTATTATTCCGGTTCCTTGGTTATTAATACCATAAAAAATACTTGTACCTGAAACATCACCGCTTGTCACTACCGTACCACTATTATAAATACCATAACTACCTGTTATACTTGTACCAACAATATCACCAATCGCCTCTATCGTACCAGCATTACTAATCCCTTGTGATGAAGATGATGTTGCCGAAACAACTAATGCCTTTAAACTCTTTCCGAAATTAACCGTTAATTTGCCTTCTACTGTTAAATTACATTTCGAAATATCTAAATCATTTGCAACTGTCATATCTTTATTATATGTAATTGTTTCATCTGTGACCGTAAAATCAGTTGTACTATAACCAGCATTTTGCATCTGTTGTGTACACCATGTTGTTACATCTATACAGACATTATCTGTTCCAACAGATTTATCACTCGGGCACGTTCCAACACAAACACCATCATCTAAATATGGTCTTTCTGTCGGACATTCAGCCACACAAGAAGTACCGTCAAAATATGGTTTTGTAGAATCAGCTGTTTCACAAGAAGCACACGTTGTTAAATTACCCGATAAAACCGGTGTCGGAGCCAAACAAGCCGTTGGAGCCGTTCCACACTGTGTTGTATCCTCACAATTACAACTGATATTACCGATAATTTGTCCTTCATTAATAATTTGTTTACAATAGTAAGCATTTGTTGCTGTTATTAACCCTGCATTACCGATACCTATTGTATTTTCAGATATATTTGTTCCAACAACATCACCTGAAACCTCTAATGTACCAGAATTAGAAATTGCAGCCTCCTGATTACTGGAACCAACAAGATTACCTCTAGCTTTTATTGTTCCTTCATTCGCAACGCCTACATTAGGTCCAGCTGTTCCTTTAATATTTTCTTTTGCTATAATGAAACCATCAGATGCATTATAAATTCCGGCATATCCTGTTCCAGTCATATTTGTTGCTGTAAGTGAGCCATAATTCATAATTGCTGTACCATCAAGACTAAATCCGACAACATCTCCATTTGCCAGCAATATTCCATCATTTTCAATACCTGAATATTCTCCACCACTTGTTCCAGATATATTTTGGCTTACCTCAACTGTACCATTATTAACAATGCCATCAAAACTTGCATGTTCCGCTGTTACATTCTGAGCTTTTAATATTCTATTTTCTCCAATTGTTAAAGTCCCTGATGATACCATTAAATCTCCTGACACTGTTAAATTACAGTATGTCAATGTCAAATCCCCATTAACACTCATATTACCGGTGTAAGTAATAACACCATCATCAGAAACTGTATAAGTTGATGAATCATATCCGGACATTTTTGCCGTACAATATTCTTTGAGTGAAACACACGTTGTTCCATCCCAAATAGGCGTATCCGGATATACGACTTCACAAGTTGAACAAGCCCCATTCGTTGCATCCCAAACCGGCATTGAACTGTCAATTTCTGCACATGTTTGACACATATTATTTACATCTGGAACCGGCTTATCACTCGGACATTCAGAAACACAAATACCATCATCCGTAACAAATTTTCCAACCGGACAAGAAGATACACAGGCAAGTCCATCTAAATATGGCGTATCCCCATAACACACATTTTTATCCATACATATTGCCGGCATATTCCTTAATTCATCGTCTGTCTGTGTAATTACGCCTCCAACAAATTCAATTTGAACTTCACAAAACTTAACAACACCACCTGTTTTACCTGTATCAGAGTCAGTGTATTTAAACGATTCTTTATATTGTGCTACTGTTGCCGTTAAATCTTCCGGACAACTGTAAAGGATCCATCCTGAAATATCTTGAGGCACATCATACAATATTGAGCCTTGCACGCAAGACGAAGTATATTTTGCATAGGCTTTTGGGAAAATCATATCAGATACAAAAACACCCATCTTTTCCCAAAATGCAACTTGTGCAACTATCTTTGGAGAAAAACATACCCAATCAAATTTACCTGCATCTGCAATTTCTTTACCAATATTGGAACAAAACTCTTTTGCCAAATCTAACGTTTCAAATGAATCTGTTGAAACATAGGATTCTCCATATTGACAATATCCTCCATACGGTGTATCAAAACACGGAATACATTCTGCTGTACATTCACAATCATCCCTCATCTTACATTCTTGACAAATTTCACTCGGACATTCTGAAACACAAGAAGCGTTATCTACATATGGTTTATCCATTGGACAAGATTCTACACAAACATTATCTGCAACATATGCCTTTTCTGTCGGACATGTGGCAACACATTCAACACCATCCCAGTAGGGTTTATTTTCCGGACATTGACACCGATATTCGCCTGTTGTTTCATCTAATCTCATCACTTTTACTGCCGGACAGACACATTTACCGCTTGATAAGATTAATCCCTTTCTACTGTCACAATTAACACACTTATCGGCTTCCGACCAAGTCCGATTCGCACATTCCGAGCATTCCTCTCGTGTCACATCTAATGCATGCGGATTCTCGCATTCCCAATCTTTAATACATTGTCCGTCCGTTATATCACACACATATCCATACGGACAGCTTTCTGTATTGCTACAACTATTCGTGACACACTTACCGGCTTCCGAATCCCATACCCAACCGGCTTCACATAAATTCGTCACACCACCACTACCGTCATCATTCGGTTCACATCGTCCTTCTTCTTCATGCGTGCCGTCCGGACACCGACAGACCGTATTATTTTCAAACGTTTGAAATGGCTTTTTACATTCTGTACAACTTGTACCTGTTCTATAATATCCGTCATTACATTTACAAGCATTATCCGTAAACGTTGCGTTTGTATCGCATGTTATACAACTACTCCCGTTCCAATGCGTGTTCGTCCCCGAACAACTACATCCGTCACCGTCACTGGTCGGGGTACTACCACTCGGGCATTGGATACAAGAATTGCCACTCTTATATGATGAACTATCACATACGCAATCACTGCCGTTCCACTCTTTGTTCGAGCCGCAACTTTCACAGGATTGCCCATTCCAATAGGTTGTCTTGTCCTCACAAACACATGTGCCACCACTGATTGATGCTACACTTGTATCGCAGTATGTTGTACACCCTTCTCCGTGCCAATTTGTTTTACATTCACATCCGTTTTGGGTTTCATTCACTTGTTGATTCGTTCCGCAACTCACACAACTCGTGCCATTCCAATACGAATCCGAATCATTACACACACACGTACCATTGCTCCATGTTTCTGTACAATATGACGTACAATCGTTGCCGTAATAATTAGAAATACACTTTGTACAATTACCTTCACTGTCAAACGCAAAATTGCCCGTACAATTTGTTTTACATTCATTATTATACTCTGTTGTTCCACTCGGACACACACAGGTTCCCGTACTATCAAACTCTTTACCACCCGTGCAATTTGTTTTAC